>NZ_JBNMJV010000036.1:0-26116 GCF_050874005.1 Huintestinicola sp. | reverse complement strand
TTGAAATGTATGACACCTATGGAATATCACTCGGCAGCGGCGGCGTAAAAAATCCACCCTGCTGCGCAGCAGGGTGGATTTGAACAAACTCTAAATATTCTTTTGTTTTTTCAGCTGTCTACTTGACAGGGGGCACTCCATAAGCAGCCCGGCTTTTGCGTGTTATAAATTCATAGTGGGTTTAGTCCTCAACAACAAGTGTGTAATTCTTTCCGTCGGGGACCTCAAATACAAATTTGCCGTTTTCGTCAAATTCGCCCTCGGTGACTTTGACCTTGGTACTCTTTCTGCCGCTGTAGATCGTAAACGTTCTGTCGGCATATTCTTCTCCAAGATCAATGACGATAACGCCACGCTTCTTGGTGGAATTTACCTTGATCTTATTCATATCAGCGTCATAGGAGTAAACATAAGATTGATTCCAAGCGGTTGCCATAAGAGCAAATGTCTCATTCTGAACAGCCTTGACATAAACCTTAGATGCAGGCATTGTAAAGCTGCCCTTGTCGGTTATTTTTGCTATCTGACGTCCGTTTGCGGCTGTTACGATGATGTCATAGCCAAAGCCCGCGATAACATTAACTGTCTGTCCCGCAGCAGCATAAGACTTGTCTGCAACAACATTTCCGCTTGTGATAACGGGATAGTAAACAGTCTTTTCAGGTTCGGGAGCAGGCTCTTCCTCTTCAATGTCCTTGTATGCTATTGCATAGCTTGAGAACTTGTCAGTAACAAAGCTGCCCTTGTTTGTCGCATTATCAAATTCGCAGTCAAGAACGGTCGCTACACCGCTGTGTACACGAATGATAGAATATTCTCTTGTCACATTCTTTTCAGTGTTGATAAGCTTTTCGGGCATTTCAAAGGATATCTTCAGATCACCGTTTGTATTGGTAACTGCTCTGGGCTCATTGTCTCCCACCTTAACAAACAGGGAAACATCGATGTACATTCCTATCTGCATCTCTCCCGCAAGCACTGCTTCCGCAAGAGACTTATCCTCTACGGGAACCTTTCCCGAGTAGTCTATGACTACCATATATACTTCAAGATCTGCGCCGTTTTCGATAGCTTCAAGCTCCTCGGGTGTGAGAGGAATTTTGCTGATTATCTCCTCATCGGTAAGATCAAGTTCGGCGTGACAAGCATTGTTCTCGGGGTCTGTAGAATTTTGTGTATTACCCGTTGATTCGTCTCCGCCATAGGTCACAACGCCCTCCTGCACATATCCGCAGACTGTGCAGCTTCTTTCCTTCTTGCCGTTTGCATCGGCGGTGGCAGGAACTGTTATTTTCCAGCTGCCGTAGGTGTGTTCTGCCTTGTCAACCACTGCACCGCAGTAATTACAGATATGCCAATGATCTGTTTCGTCCTTTTCCCATTCAGTCGGAACATCGGTATGCTCACAGTCGCTGACAATTACCTCTGCAGTAGCTGTTTCCGCATAGTAATTTTCATTCTCTGCGGTTGCGGCTGTTACGGTGATAACTGTGCCGATAGGAGTGCCCTCGGGAATAACGAATGAGCCTGTGAATGCTGTAGCTGTTCCGCTTTCGCCCACCTTATATGTAAGTGTAGGTGTGGGAACATCTGTAAGTGTGCTGTTGTCGGGGTTTTCTGCCTGTGCAGTTACCGTAATGGTCTTTCCTGCAATATCCGATGTGGGGCTTGCGGTTACGGTAATGGTGGGAGTTGCTCTCTTTATGGTGAATGTCCATGTGCTGTCTGTCAGCTCGTTTGCCGCAGCGCATTCAGCCCCTGCTGCAACGTCTATCTTTACGGTATATGTTCCGGCATTGACAGGAGCAGAATCAAGCTTCGTACCGTTATCATCATAATACTTTACGGTAATGTCGCCTGCGCCGGAAACCGCTGTCGTAAACGCAGCTTCCTTTGCGCTGCCGTTATAAACAAGGTCAGAGGGTGCGGCAAAGCTGAAATTGCTTGCCGTGAGTGTTCTCTTTTCCGTTGCGTCAAAGGTATGTTTTACGGTAAACGTGCCGTCAACGTTAGCTGTTATGTTGCTGCTGTCAACGGCTTCTCCGTTAATTGTAACCACCGGTGTGCTTCCTGACGTGATTTTCACGTTTGCGGTATAGGCTGTGCAGTAGCTGGCTTTTCCGTCTGCGGAAGAGGGTTCCCAAGTAATATCACAGTTTTCTTCACCGGTATTGCAGATTACGGTTGCTTGCGTCGCTAAAGCCTCGCCTGCTGTCGGCTCTGCAATGGTAATATCAAATACACTTGCACGGTTAACTCCGCAAAGCCCGCAAGTATTCGTTCCGTCCCACTTATGCGTGTGTTTGCCTACCTTTGCCCACTGACTCGGGAGAACCGAAGCAACAGTATATCCGCAAATCGTTTCGGGGATATCAACCGTTGTCTGACCTGTACCTAATTCTATTCCAGTTATATTAGCCTTGTCATCGGAAACGGCGTATCTAACCTCTGATGTGAACATTTTTGCGGGGTCTATCTGGTTAGTGAAGGCAGCACTTTCGAGCACAAATACGCTTGCAAGCTTTTCACAGCCGAAAATAAGGCTATAACCGAATGATGTAACGCTCGGCGGAAAAGCTATGCTTTCAAGGTTCGGGCACATCAGGAAAGCCATAGAATAAACAGAAGTAACGCTGCTGGGAACAGAGTAAGACGTATCACTCTTGCCACCGGGATATACGATAAGTGTTGTTTTGTTTTTGTCAAACAGAACGCCGTCTTCGGACGAATAATTGCTGTTGTCTGCGTGAACAGATATTTCGGTAAGGCTTGTGCATCCCATGAAAGCTTGGTCGCCGATTGCGGTGACGGAACTGGGTATATTTATGGTTTTAAGGCTTGTGCATAACATGAAAGCTTGATCGCCGAGTGCGGTGACGGAACTGGGTATATTTATGGTTTTAAGGCTTGTGCATCCCGTGAAAGCGGCAGAATAAATCTTTTCAACGCCCTCATTTAAGGTAATGTTTTCCAGATTCACGCAGCCTGCAAATGAAGACATGTAGATTTGTTGGACAGTATCCGGAACAGTATAGGATTTTTCGCTCTTTTCTGCGGGATATACAAACAGGATGGTTTTGTTCTTGTCAAACAGCACGCCGTTTTCGGACGAATATACGCTGTTGTTTTCGTGAACCGAAATTGCTGTAAGGCTTTCACATGAATTAAACGCTTCAGTACCGATACTATTAACGCTTGCCGGTATAGAAACACTTGTGAGTTTTTTACATGAATCAAACGCACCTGCACCAATATATGTCACGCCGTCCGGGATAGTTATGCTTACGAGGTTATTATTTTCATAAAAAGCATTGCTTTCTATTGTGGTCACGCCGTCCGGAATAGCGTAGGAAGTACCGTCCTTGTTAGCGGGATAAAATAACAGTTCGGTTTTGTTCTTGTTGAACAGCACGCCGTCATCCGAGATGTATTTTGTATTTCCTTCTGCAACATTTATGCTTGAAAGACCCGAACAAAGCATAAATGCAGAGTTCGCGATAGAAGTAACGTTCTTCGGAATAGTTATTTCGGAAAGGCTTGTGCAGTTGGTAAAAGTGTATGTATCTATTTTCGTAACGCTATCCGGGATATTTATGCTTTCAAGACTTGTGCAGCTATGAAAAGCATATCCTCCTATGGAAGTAACGCTTCCCGGGATAGTTATGCTCCTAAGGTTTGAGCAACCCTTAAAAGCTTCTACTCCAATGGAATAAACGCCGCCCGGAATAGCTACGCTTGTAAGGCTTGTGCAATCCTTAAAAGCTTCTGCTCCAATGGAAGTAACAGTATTCCCGCCAATGGTAGCCGGTATCTCAACTTCTCCTCCGTAACCATTATACTTTGTAATGGTTACGGTGCTCTCGTTAACAGTATAATCAAAATTACCGTCTGTCATTGTTTCAGCACTCGCCACAACAGACATGCCGAAGTTTATTCCCAACAATTCTGTTCCTGTCGGGAACGCAAGGGTCGCCGCCATAGCCGCAGCCGCCGCAAATGCGGTTATCCGCCTGGCTATACGTTTTAGCTTTTCTTTCTTCAAAATTATCCTTCCTTTCAGTATTACATACAAAATTTCTTTTCTGCCTGTGTCCGATAGTTCTGATTTGTATTGCCTGCTTAATAAATGTCATATAAGCCATAAAATACCTATACATAATTTATTTTACAACATTATTTTGTATTTGTCAATAGACTTAGAACGAATAAAAAAACGTGGAACGAACAGGATTTTTACCCGTTTTTTCCTGTTCAATTCATCATTTTTCGCAAATACATAAGTACCGCCCTGTCCCCTGCGGAGTTTTCCGGGGACATTTTTGTGTCGCAGATGTCAAAAAGCATACAGCCGCAATGCACCGCACGTTCATAGCTTCTGAGCCATTTTGTGTCCATATTCTCGAAAATGCTGCCGAAGCTGCTGCCTATGAGCTTGTCAAGAGGGCAGTTCTCCAGCCTTGCAAGGGCTTCATTTCCGTAGCAGAATATCCGGTCAACCGCCTGACTTTCCTCATTGAACATTTCTCTTCGATATAAATGTTATGGTCTTTTCTTCCATAATTGCACCTCGTTTCGGATTTGTTGGGGTTACTTATATTATTATAGTATAGTGGGGGGGATAGTCAAGAGAAAGAATGATATTATCTCCATTCCGCCTTATATGACGATTTGCCTGTAATCAGACCACAACGCAAACAAATGACCACATATCATTTCCCCATGATATGTGGTCAAATCATTATCTGATGATGATATACAAGCCGGTCAGAATTTTTTCTGTTTTGTCCCGTCCATATGAACCGTAGATTTACTAATACCATATGCCTTTGCGGCAGCACGTACAGTAGCTTTATTTTCGATTATGTACTCCCCTAATATTACCGCCCTTTCTTTTTTGTCATCGAATGTCAGCTCGTTCATAGCTCTCCCCCGTTAACACTTAGAATTATGATATTTTATGCGGGGGATGTATGGAAAATTCCTTTATTGCTGAAATGTGAAGAAGATAAATCTCACGATGTCCACAATAAACTTCGGAAATAATAAACATCATAAATATGCACTTTATGCCAATTTATGTCATTTAAGATATGTATCATCTTCCGTTTCGGGTCAGATAAAAAACAGCACCGCAGAAAAATCAGGATCTGCGGTGCTGCATATTATCAAGCGATAAAGTACTTAATCGCTGACTATAAGAGTGTAGTTGCTGCCAAAGCCTGCATTCTCGAATTTAAACTGACCGTTCTCATCGAGTACGCCTTCTGCGACCTCTGTTTTTGTGGATTTTCTGCCCTTATAGATGGTGATCGTTCTGCCTGCATACTCCTCGCCGAGGTCGATGATAATATAATCGCTACTCTTTCTTGTGCCCGATGTTTTGATGGGGTTCATATCGGAATCATAAGAGAAAACATAGGAATTTACAACGCTTGACGTGAACATAGCATACGATATTTCGTCCATACTCGATACTATTCTTACATCAGCGGCGGGCATTGTAAAGGAGCCAGAACCGCTGATCTTGCCGGATGCTTTGCCATTAACATAAACGACTGCCTCATAGAAATCATCCACACGATAGTTAACAATATCGCCTGCCTTATGCTTTGCGCTGTCTACCGAAACATGACGGTCTGTAAAGATTGAAAAATATACGATTGGCTTGGGTGCCTCGGGATTTATTATTTTTCCACAGGTGATAGTTACATTGGAAGCAGGCATTGTGAATGACCCTGTTCCCGTAATGGAAGCAATAACATTTCCGTCAGCGTCCGTAACGGTAGCCGTGTAGCCGTTTTCAACGATAATTGTAACAGTATCGCCTTCATTTGCGGAATTTTCTACGGTAACGTGGCTGTCTGCCGATGTTATTGAGTATTCAGCGTATGGCTTTACACCGAGAGCATAGGTGGAGAATTTATCGCTGGTGAAGCTCATAGTATTGGTGGCTGCATCATACCGGCACTGAACAGGATAACCTACTCCGTTATGGCTGCAAAATACAGAATATACATACTCATCTTCGGGGTACTGATCTATAATATACTGAGGAACCACAAAGCTGATGGTAATGGGAGCATTAGGATCGGTCACCTGCTTGTCGGGATTTCCATTGCTGTATTTCTTGAACAGCTTTACATCAAGATAGCAGCCGACAGAAAAATCTCCGAGGGCATTGTCAATAGCAGTCTTATCAGCTTCGGGAACATATTCGGGGTCGATAGTAACCGTTGCCATCAGAATTGAAATATCCACACCCTGAGCAATAAGCTCAAGATCTTCCGCATCAAGGATCGCACCCATAAGCTCTTCTATTGGCATATCAATAACAGCGCCGCCTACATTACCATCGGAAGGTTCAATTTTTACCTCGCCCTTTTCAACGGTCACAGTAAACGCTGCTGTCTTTCCGCCGTAGGTTACGGTAAGGGTCTGTGTTCCTTCCTTGGTGCTGTCAAAGCCGCTGACCATTGCGGCTGTCATATCAACAGTTTCGGTCTCGCCGTCTTCATAGTAAACCTTTATCTTGCCGCCTGTTACATCAAGCTTATCGCCGATTAAGTAGGTTGTCTTTGTGGGAAGAGCGGAAATTTCAATTGATGTTACCTGTGCTTTGGCTGTCTTTTCAAAGGTGTAGGATACGGTCAGAGTGCCGTCAGAGTTCAGTGTTGTGTCCGCAGCTTCGCCGTTTATTTCTGCGGGAGTTGTGCTTATGAATTCTAAGCCTTCATCTGCTTTGAGCGTTACTTCAAGGGTATATTGTGTTTCTCCCTTGAACTTTTCACCGGAAGTCAGAGGAGTGCCGTCAAGAGACCAGCTTACAGCGGTCACGGTGTAACCGTCATTTTCGGGAACCTCGGCTGTTGCTGCGGGGGTCTCTAAGATAACGGGAGCTGCTGCTGTTATCGAAGCGGTAAGCTCGGTCTCCGGGAAATAAACGAACAGACCATAGTCGGGCGATGCTTTGTACACATCAATGTCTATCCTGTCAGAAACATTTTCGACTTGGGTCTTAGCAGAACTCGGATAGCCGCTATATGTATATGCACCCCAGATCTGCCAGTTCTCGGTGTCATATTTTTTGCCGGCAGTCGGGTTTTTCTCGGCAGTAAACCACTTGGCAATATCTGCGGCATTTACAGGGTATTTATCTACATTGAATTCTTTAAATTCATTAGGCTTTTTACCGGTTTCGGGCTGCTCGTTAATTACGGATAATTTGGACATATTGGTGAGCGTTACAGAATAATCATCATAAGATTTCAGCACATCATCGACATAGCCCATAACGTCATCGGTATATTCAAAATTTCGATTCAAACTTACACGCCAAATAATATTACCGGCTTCCGAGTTATTTTTAAGATATGTTAATGCATCGCTTGAAAAATCGGGGTCTGACAGGTCTGTCGAACTGAAGCTGCCTATGAAGTTGCTATCTCCGGCTATAAACGACCGCTCTCTTACGGAATATTCAACATATCTGACGAGCTTTGCCTTAGTCTCGTCAAATTCATCCTTATCGGCAGCAACAGCTTCAATAGCGCTCCACAGCCCGTCTTTGGTCGTTATATCACCGGATACATCATCACCGTATACCAGCTTATATTTGCCTGTGAGACCCAAATCGCCGGTGCTGTCGTTGGTTACAGATATTGTATCGGCGGTCGGTTTGCCCCAGCCGTCATATACGGGAAGCTCAAAAGTCTTATACTCAGAATCAAGCTGAATAATAGTTGATCCATAGCTATATGCATCATATTTATAGCTGCAGTCCGTATATACTGTTGACACGACATCAGCCGTTATATTGGGATAAGTACTTAAAGAATAATCGCCGATCTTTTTGACATTGCTCGAATATACAGTATTGCCTGATACGGTATGATACCATGCAGTCCAGCTTTTCAGTTCCTTCAAAGGGTCGTCATATCCACATTCACCGGCAATATCACTGACACTGATGGGGAAAGTATCTTTTTGTACCTTATCATTCACATACAGAGTAGTATTACTTGACGAAGGATCCTTATCTGTAACTAATAAGTCATGCTTGTTCTGTATTTGTACTTTATAGTTTTCCGCTGACTCCTTTATTTCATTCAGTGTGGTGGATAAATCTTTACCGGAAACAGCAGTAAGCTTTGAATTATAATTATTATCATATGAATAAACAGCCCACAAGTTGTTTTCATTAAGGTGAGAAGTGATATCCTCGTTTGTGGTAGTGCCGGCGATTATTTTATCTAAATCAGATGTTACTTCAACACCTATACCGTCTCTACTATACCATAATTCTGAAATTGTTGCCGAAGCCGTGATGGGCATTGCCGTCATTGCCATAGAGCCTGCCAGCACCATAGCAAGCAGCCCCTTTAGTCGTTTCTTAAGCAAAATAAATCATCCTTTCTTTATTGCATAGTGATCCTATTATTATTGGTATTATACACCAAAAGCCAAATTATGTCAAGATAATTTCGGAAGTATTTCAACAACTCACCCAAAAAGGTGAAACAAAAGGCAAACCTGCTATTGACATAAAATTCGATTATGTGGTAGAATAAAAGAAGAAATTTTTGTGAGGTATAATATGAAAATTATTACTGCAATACTCCGCCGTGCCGCTGTTTTTGCGGCGGTACTGCTTGCGCTCTGGGCGGCGCTGACCGCTGCGGCGTCGATACCCAATGAGCTTATCTATGACAATATGCTTGCGAGCGCATTGTACTATAAGGATAAGGAGGCTTTCCCGTATGACTCGCAAATGCGGCTGGTACAGGATAACTATGCGGACGCAATACTGCTCAACGTGACCTGGAATATGGGCGGCGGCGACCCGTTCAGCTCTGCGCTGGATACCGCATACTACGACGGCAACGACGGCGAGGAAGACCTCGGTGAGAACTGGGGACTTTACTGCGCCGTTGAGGGTACTGCCGAGCCAAACACAGACTACACCCGCTACTGGCACGGAATGGCTGCGGTCATACGTCCGCTGATGCTCTTTACCGATGTCAGGGGAATAAAGCTTATCGGAACAGCGGCGGCTTTCGTTCTGCTGGCGGCAAACGCTGCGCTGCTGCTGAAAAAACGGCAGTATTTTGCTGCAGGTGGGCTTGCGGCAGCGTTTTTATGCGTTCATATGTGGAATATCGGTCTGTCGATGGAATATCAGCCCGCCGTACTGGTAACGCTCCTGCTGCTCCCGCTGTATATCCTGCTTGAACAGAATGACGAGGCACTTTCCATACTTGCTGTAATATCCGGGGTGATGATAGCTTTCTTCGATTTTCTGACTGCCGAAACGCTGACGATACTTATCCCGCTGCTTATCGTGTTCATAATGAGAAAGCAGGACAACAGGCTTCCAGAGCTTCGGAGCAATATACTGCTGATACTCAAATGCGGCTCGGCGTGGGGGCTGTCTTACGCAGGGACATTTCTCGTGAAATGGTGCGCTGCGAGCGTTGTCACAGGCGAAAACAAATTTATAGCAGCGCTTACTTCCGCCGAGATACGAATTGCAGGCGAAGCGGAACAGCTATCCCCCGTCGAGCAGTTCTTCCTTGCCCCGGCGGCAAATATTTCAACTTTTTTCGGCGGCATAGGTCGTGTGGACTGGAATGCTTTTGCGGCGGGGCTTATGATATCCACAGTAGTGTTCGGTGCGGTATTCTACCTGTTCCGCAGCCGTGAGTGGTTTGACCGCAGCTTTAACCTTACTATGCTGATACTCGGCGTGCTGCCGCTTGTGAGATTTTTCCTGCTGAATAATCACTCTTATCTTCACGAGTTCTTCACATACCGTGCGCTTGCCTCGACTGTTCTGGCATTTCTGGCTGTTTTGTGGTACTCTATGGAATTTCGTCCGAAAAAGAAAAAATCCCCCGCCAAAGGAGAAAAAAAGTATGGACGAAATTGAGCTGACTATCCTTATGCCCTGCCTCAACGAGCAGCAGACCGTTGCACAATGTGTGCGGCAGGCGCACCGGTTCCTTACAAAAAGCGGCATCTGCGGAGAGGTACTGGTCTCCGACAATGCCAGCACGGATAATTCGGCAGTACTGGCACAGGAGGCAGGTGCACGTGTGGTAAACGTGACCGAACGTGGCTACGGCAATGCCCTTATCGGCGGAATAAAAGCTGCCCGTGGAAAATACATCATTATGGGTGACTGTGATATGAGTTACGATTTTCTGCATCTGGACGGATTTATGGAGAAGCTGAGGGAGGGATACCCTTTGGTAATGGGCTGCCGTATGGACAATATTGCTCCCGGTGCAATGCCGTTTTTGCACAGATATATCGGAGTGCCTGTGCTTTCGTATCTTGGCAGACTGCGGTTTCACACCTCGGTGCGGGACTTTCACTGCGGGCTGCGGGGCTTCGATCGGCAAAAAGCGCTTGCCTTGGGACTTTCCTGCAGCGGTATGGAGTTCGCCACCGAAATTATCGGAAAGTTCGCTCTTTCAGGTGCGGCTATCGCAGAGATCCCGGTCACGCTGGACCCTGACGGACGCAGCGGCAGGTCACATCTGCGGACGATACGTGACGGTCTGCGGCATATTAGATACATATTCTTCGGCTGCCGGAAATAGTTCGGCAGTTCCGCTTATCCATTATCTCTCTATTGTTTATATCAATAATCATTTGAAAACACGATATGATCTGATCGCCGTAAAAATGTGCCTGTTATGTTTCATACATTTGATTTTTGCCTTCCTATCAGTATTTAGATCATATGACTCATCACGAGGCGTTTCCCTTACTGCCATATACAACCTGCTTCGCTCGGGAAAGCTGCCCTACCTGTTTGCTTCCGAACATCGCAGTTTATTTGTACATTACATCAATATAATTTCCTATGATCTCAACGCACTTATCAAATCCGTGCTCGCTTGTATTTATGCACAGATCATAATTTCTCACGTCAGACCATTCATGACCCGTGTGAGCCTTGTAATATTCGCTGCGCTCACGGTTTATCTTCTTTACCTGCTTTTCAGCTTCTTTACGGTCAAATCCGCATACGTCCATTGTGTTTTTTATGCAATTTTCCCTGTCCGCCCAGATAAAGAGCTTCAGCGTATTTTTTCTGTCAGCAAGGATAAAGTCTGCACACCGTCCTATGATTATGCAAGGTGATCTTTTTTCGGCAAGCTCCTTGATGATCTTAGCCTGATAGCTGAAAAGATTTTCTTCAGAAGTAAAATCTGCACTGTCGGGCTTTGAAATGCCGCCGTCATAGACCCTTGTCTTTTTGAAAAGACCTCCATTGGATCTTTCATCGGCAAGTCCGAAAAGTCCCTCGTTTATTCCGCTGTCCTCCGAAGCAAGCTTAATAAGATCCTTATCATAATAGGGTATTCCCAGCTTTTTACTGAGCAATTCACCTATCCGGTGACCGCCGCTTCCGAATTCTCTGGCAATTGTAATAACAAGTCTGTCCATAATAACTCTCCCCGAAAAAAATTTTGACATTTTTGCCGTCATTCTCCCAAATATGCTTTCTTTACTGAATCATTGTTCATAAGTTCATGTGCATCACCGGAAAGAACGATTTTTCCCGTTTCAAGAACGTAGGCACGGTTTGCAACAGAAAGTGCCTTCTTGGCATTCTGTTCAACCAGAAGCACCGTGGTCCCGCTTTCGTTCACCGACTGGATAATATCAAAGATCTCCGAAACGTACAAAGGAGAAAGACCCATTGAGGGTTCATCCATAAGTATGATAGAGGGGTGTGACATAAGGGCACGTCCCATAGCAAGCATCTGCTGTTCACCGCCTGAAAGAGTTCCGGCTATCTGTGTCCGGCGTTCCTCAAGACGTGGGAAACGCTTAAAAACTCCTTCAAGAGAGCCTTCTATCTCTGCCTTGTCTTTTCTTGTAAATGCGCCGAGCATAAGATTTTCGTAAACTGTAAGCTGCTGGAAAATACGGCGTCCCTCGGGAACGTGAGCCATTCCCATTGATACTATTTTATGGGCAGGAGTTTTGGTCAGCTCCGTTCCGTTAAAGGTAATGCTGCCCGATCTTGCGGGAACAAGACCTGTAATAGTATGGAGAATAGTGGTTTTTCCTGCACCGTTAGCGCCGATAAGAGCGATTATCTCACCCTGTTCAACGTCAAAGGATATGCCCTTGACTGCGTTTATTGCGCCGTAATAGACCTGCAGATTTTCAATATGAAGCATCGACATAGCGTTTCCTCCTTATTCTCCCAGATATGCGGTAATTACCTTCGGGTCGTTAAGGACCTCCGCAGTTACGCCCTGCGCCAGCTCCTGACCGAAATTAAGCACCGTGACCTTTTCGCATATGCCGGATACCAGCTTCATATCGTGCTCGATAAGAAGAATGGTCATATCGAAATTATCTCTTACAAAACGTATGGTTTCCATAAGCTCTGCTGTCTCGTTTGGGTTCATTCCCGCTGCAGGCTCGTCAAGGAGCAGCAGCTTGGGATTTGTGGCGAGCGCACGGGCGATCTCCAGCTTTCTCTGCTTTCCGTAAGGAAGGTTTGAAGCCAGCTGTTCCTTTTCGCCGTCAAGCTCGAAAACCTTGAGCAGCTCTGAAGCCCTTTCGTCCATTTCCTTTTCTTCCTTAAAATATCTGGGCAGACGAAGAACTCCCTCAAGAGCGGAGTATTTTTTCTGATTGTGCAGACCCACTTTTACGTTGTCAAGAACGGTCATATCCTTGAACAGACGGATATTCTGGAAGGTCCTTGCAATGCCGTACCTGTTTATCTGTGCAGGCGGCTTGCCTGTAATATTCTGTCCGTCAAGAGTGATTGAACCGGAAGTAGGCTTGTACACGCCTGTAAGCATATTGAAAACGGTAGTCTTGCCTGCACCGTTAGGACCGATAAGTCCGTAAAGCTGACCTTTATAAATGGTAAGGTTAAGGCTGTCAACCGCTTTAAGTCCACCGAACTGAATACAAAGATTTTTCACTTCAAGCATCGGGGAGGCTTCTTTGTTTGTGTTCAGAGTATTTGCTTCACTCATTTGGATTCACCTCCGACAGCTTTTTTCTTCGGTTTAAGCTTCTGAAACAGGGGAAGTGCTGCTATTCTCTCTCTGAGAGCAATAAAGTAAGGTGCATTGTTAAAGAGCATCATTACAATGAGGACGATTGCGTAAATCAGCATACGGTAGTCACCCAGCTCACGGAAGACCTCGGGAAGAGCATACAGAATAACTGTTGCGATAATAGAGCCTCTCATACTTCCCAGACCGCCAAGGACTACAAATACAAGGATAAGAATGGAGAAATTGTAGTCAAACTTTTTGGGTGCAAGAACCGCCAGCGAGTGTGAGTAAAGAACTCCGGCAACTCCGGCGATAGCAGCCGAAACAACAAATGCAATAAGTCTGTATTTTGTAACGTTTATGCCTACGGACTGCGCTGCAATGTAGTTATCTCTGATAGCCATACAAGCACGTCCCGTTTTGGAATCCACAAGGTTCATTATAACGATAAGGCATATCATAAGCACTACAACTACAAGCAGAAGCGTGGTGTCCTGAGGTGCCTTTATGCCCTGGGCGCCTTTGAAAACGTCAACAGCCGATGCGGCGTCCGTTCCGGAAACGGGAGAGGCGAATGAAAAATGAATGCCGTTGATATCCTTTGCTATGTAGATATTGTTTGCAATGCTCTTGATTATCTCACCAAAGCCAAGGGTCACAATAGCAAGGTAGTCGCCCCTCAGACGGAGTACGGGGATACCTATAAGGAAACCGAATACCGCTGCTGCGATACCGCCTATAATGATCGCAAGGATAATTCTTATAAGGGGAACGGTTATGGTATCCTGTGTAAGAATGGAAAATACACCGCCAACATATGCGCCAACGCACATAAAACCTGCGTGTCCCAGGGAAAGCTCGCCCAGAATACCTACTGTAAGGTTAAGTGATATAGAAAGTATGATATAAATTCCTATTGGGATAAGCAGACCGCTTAACTTGCTTCCGAGAATTCCTGCGGAGGAAAGAAAGCCGCAAACAATAAAGAATACAAGAACGATGCCGCAGGTTATAATGTTATTTTTAGTGCTTTTTTTCATACCCTGCGCCTCCTTATACCTTTTCATTTATCTTCTTGCCCATAATTCCGGTAGGCTTAACGATAAGCACTACGATAAGCACAAGGAACACGATAGCGTCGGAAAGCTGGGAAGAAATGTATGCCTTTGACAGGTTTTCGATCACTCCAAGAAGAATTCCGCCTATCATAGCACCGGGAATGCTTCCGATACCGCCGAAAACGGCTGCAACGAACGCCTTGATGCCGGGCATTGAGCCTGTGTAGGGGCTTATCTGCGGATAAGACGAACAGAGAAGCGCACTTGCTACTCCTGCAAGAGCGGAACCAATGGCAAATGTAAGTGATATCGTGGAGTTAACGTTTATTCCCATAAGCTGTGCAGCACCTTTGTCCTCCGATACCGCAAGCATAGCCTTTCCTGCCTTTGTCTTGTTGATGAAGAGCGTAAGGCATATCATAATAATTACGGAAATAACAATGGAAATAATGGTCTCCATTGAAATTGTAACGCCGCCGACAGTAACGGGGGCAATATCTTTTACTATAGATGTAAAGCTTTGGGAAGCGGAGCCGAAAATAAGGAGTGCAACATTCTGAAGCAGGTAGCTTACACCGATAGCGGTTATAAGCACTGCAAGAGGAGGAGCGTTTCTCAATGGCTTATAGGCTACCTTTTCCACAACAACGCCGAGGACGGTGCATACAGCGATACCGATCACTACCGACATCCATACGGGACACCACGCAGTAGACATTGCGGTAAAAATTGTAAAGCCTCCTACCATAATAATATCTCCGTGGGCGAAATTCAGCATTTTGGCGATGCCGTAAACCATAGTATAGCCCAGAGCGATCAGAGCGTAAATGCTGCCGAGACTTATGCCGTTTACAAGGTATGAAATGAAACTCATCATAAGAGCCTTGACCCCTTTCATCTTTTTTCTGCTGCAAATTAAAGCATATCCGCAAGCAAAGGTGTTTTAATTTACAGCAGCTGTAATTGCAAATAAGACCCGCACATCACAGCACATTTTGGGTACTGTGGAATATATACGGGTCTTCAGATGCAAAATTTAATTATGCTTTAATTAAAGAGCAGCGTAAGTACCGGACTTTGTGCCGTCTTCGTTTTCTGTGATAACTATCTGCATAGCCTTAGGATCCTTGGTAGGTTCGCCGTCAGCTGTCCAGGTGATGTTACCGGTAACGCCTTCAAGAGTGATCTCTGTCATAGCGGTCTTGAGAGCGTCGCAGAGGTCGGAAGCGGAGATAGAAGCGTCTGTGATGCCTGCCTTTTCCATAGCGGCCTTAATTGCGTAAACAGCATCGTAACCGTCAGCAGCGAACTGAATGGGAACTTCACCGTTGTAAGCAGCCTTATAAGCTGTTGTGAAAGCAACTGTCTTGTCGTCGGTAGCGTCTGCTGCGAAAGGAGTAAGGAGCATTACGCCTTCTGCAAGACCAACATCATCGCCAAGCTGGTCGATAAGTCCGTCAAGACCGTCGCAGCCGAAGTACTTAACATTCAGACCTGCCTTGTCAGCCTGCTGGAGAATAAGAGCTGCTTCCTGATAGTAAATAGGAAGGAAAAGAAGCTCTGCGCCGGATTCCTGGACCTTCTGGATCTGTACGGAGAAGTCAGTCTTGGAATCGGATGTGAATGCTTCTGCAGCAACTACTTCAAGATTCTGAGCAGCAGCCTCAGCAGCAAACTTTTCATAGATACCTGTAGAATAAACATCGGAACTGTCGTAAATTACAGCGACCTTGGAAGCAACACCGTTCTGTGCGATGTACTGTGCGGAAGCTGTTCCCTGGTTAGGATCGTTAAAGCAAACACGGAAAGCGTTGTCATTTGCAACACAGTCAACTGCAGAGCCGGAGGGTGTGAGCTGGAAAATATTATCCTTAGCGGATTCTGCCGCAACTGCGATACAGGGGTTGGAAGTAACTGTACCGATAAGGAGCTTCATATCCTTATCCTTCAGTGTGTTGTAAGCATTTACAGCTTTTTCCTCGTTGTGCTCGTCATCCTGGAAATTGAGCTCAAGCTTGATGCCGTTTACGCCGCCTGCTGCGTTGATCTCATCAACTGCCAGCTGAATGCCGTTCTTAACAGCATTGCCGTAAACTGCTGCGCCGCCGGTAACAGGGCCGATACCGCCGATAACAAGAGTGCCTGTGAAATCACCGTCAGCTGCGGAAGCTCCTGCGCTGTCTGTGCTTTCACTTGAGGAATTGCTGTTGCAGCCTGCGAAGAAAGGTACTGTCATACAAGCCGCAAGGCTCAGTGCAAGAATTTTCTTAAAAACTTTCATTAGTAAACTCCCTTTTCTCCGTCTGAATATATATATTGAATACACGATCCGCCCGACGGATAGCAAGCCGTGCCGCACGCCCGTTTGACCTCTGAGAGAAAGCCAAACGGACGCACTTTTCAGTACAATAATATAATACCTGCCAAACGTCAAAAAGTCAAGATAAAAACAAAATGATATTTTCCGCATTACAGGTTAGATTATTAGTCATTTTACACATAATTTTAACATAAAATTATCTTTAATAATATTCACGATTACAGCGGTAATATTTTATGCTGTATTGCATAATATGAATAAATTTTAAACTACTCCTGCAAATCATCTGCTAATTTATTGTTATACGATAATTATTATTAGCTTTTCTGGGTATCACTTTTAGTCAGCAAGCTTTTTAATTCACTTGCTGACTAAAAGTGATACCCAGATTATTTTTTTCACCCAGTGGGTGAAGAAAATAGGTTTGCAAAAATTGCTTTCTAAAGCTTTACATTGGTATTTAATAGGATTTCGATTATTTTGAGATTTGCGTAATCAGGTAAAGGTAAATTGCCCAAAGCCAGACTGTCAGTTTTTAATGTGACCTGTCCATTACAGTTCCGCTTGTTACAGAGCTTTGATGTTTGCAGTTTTTGCACCGGTACTTTCCTCTTGATTTCAGATAGTAATACTCCGTGCATTCGCATTTGCTGCACTTGAAACCTTTCGGATAACGCATTTTAAACAATTCTTCTCGGCACTTATCCTCGGTATCGTATGTTTTCTGAAATTCTATTATGCTCATCTGTGACTTGTGGTGCTTCTTGGAATGCATAATTTTCCTCTTTTACGTTTTTTTCCACTTCTATCAGCATTTCTGAAGCACAGTACCAATCTGTATTTTTGCACAATAAAAGGCTTATCAAAATATTATTATAATAAAATCTGACGAAAATAACTTATGACCTTGACATATCAGCCCAACTATGATATACTCAGATTTGCAAAATATTCGCAAATTCAAAAAGGAAATGAATATGGGGAAATATCAGACCGATAAAAGAAAAATGCTGACAGCATTTCTTGAGAGAAATCCCGACAGGCATTTTTCGGCAAAGCAGATCGCAGAAAGTGTTGACGGTATAAGCCTTAGTGCTGTTTATCGTAATCTTGCGGTGCTTGAAGCAGAGGGGAAGATCGTCAGGCTGACTGCCGACGGAAGCCGTGAGATATTTTATCAGTATGTTGATACAGACTGCTGCCGAGGCGTTGTTCATCTTGTATGCACCGGCTGTGGGAAAATATTTCATATGAACAGTAAAACAGCTGACAATATCAAATCTGCTGTTTTACAAAGCGAAAATTTTATTGTTGATACCTCTGAGACTATTTTCTACGGAAAATGCAGAGAATGTGCAGATACAGAATAAAACGGAAGGAGTGAGAAAACTATGAGGATAAAAAAGACTGCAGCGGGTATTTTACTGTCGCTCTCAATAGTATTTGCTATAGTTTTCTCTTTTTCCTTCATTGCTATAAGTGCTGATCACGATTGTATCGGCGAGAATTGTCCTATATGTGAAGCTGTAGCCCGGTGTGAAGAAGCAGTTCAGATACTCGGTACAGCTGCGGCTGCTGTATGTGCATTTTTCACATCGGTGCATATTATCGGCATATCTGTATGCGGACCGACACAGGTGAACTATACCCGTGATCCAATAGAACTTAAAGTCAAGCTTTCAAATTGAATAAACTTAAATGTGGGATATAGGTGTATTACTATGCCTATACCTTAATACCGACAAGGGTAATTCTGTCCTGTTTTCAGGATAAAAATGCTGCCCTTGTATTTTTGCACCCTTTTTTAAGTTATTTATTCAATTTTGGAGGCTTATTTTTATGAAAAAGATCTTATCAGCAATTATGGCTGCTGCACTTATCTGCACAATGACTGCCTGCGGAAGCGGCGAAACAAAGAACAATGACAGCATTACAGGCGAAAAGGAAAATGATAAGCTGAGCATTGTATGTACCATTTTCCCTGAATATGACTGGGTAAGGGAGCTTACCGCCGGAAATGACAATGCAGAGATAACAATGCTTCTTGACAATGGCGTTGATCTTCACAGCTTTCAGCCAACCGCAGATGACATAATAAAGATCTCCACCTGCGATATTTTCATCTACGTCGGCGGCGAGTCAGATGAATGGGCGGAAGATGCTCTTGCTGAAGCTATAAACAAGGATATGACAGTAATTGATCTCCTTGAGGTGCTTGGTGACAGCGTTAAGGAAGAAGAAGTCAAGGAAGGTATGGAAAAGGAAGAAGAGGACGAGCACGATCACGAAGAAGAAGGAACTGAATACGATGAACATATCTGGCTTTCCCTCAGAAACGCCGACACTATATGCAAATGCATCTCCGAAAAGCTTGGCGAAAAGGATATTGAAAACAAATCCTTATATGACAGCAATTATGCCGCATATTCCGAAAAGCTGAATGATTTGGATAAGCTGTATTCCGATGCCGTATCGGCAGGAACTAAGAAAACTCTTCTTTTCGGTGACAGATTCCCGTTCAGATATATGACCGATGATTACGGTCTTGATTATTATGCTGCATTTGCAGGCTGTTCCGCAGAAACAGAAGCAAGCTTTGAAACTATAGCATTCCTTTCAGGTAAGACCGATGAACTTGGGCTTGACTGCATTATGACTATTGAGGGCAAAGATCACAGAATTGCCGAGACCATTGCACAGAACACTTCAAGCGGCAGCAAGAAAATACTCACTCTTGATTCTATGCAGGGAACTACCTCGGAAGATGTAAGTAACGGCACCACTTACCTTTCTGTAATGGAAAGCAATCTTGACGTTCTGAAAGAAGCTCTTGATTGATTTGACAAGCAGAAAAAGCATTAGTATCATCGGCAGCAGATAATATCGCTGCCACAAAGAAACGGAGATAATTTCCGTTTCTTTGCAGGATACAGACTACTTGGAAGGAATGGTAATATTGTGAGCATCATACTGGAATGCCGTAACCTGTCGCTCGGCTACGAAGGGAAAACTGTTGCCGAAAATATAAATTTTACTGTAAACAGCGGTGACTATCTCTGCATTGTCGGTGAGAACGGTTCGGGAAAAAGCACACTTATGAAAACTATCCTTGATCTTCATTCGCCGCAGAGCGGAGAGATCATTATGGGTGAGGGATTAAGAGCCTCTGATATCGGTTATCTGCCTCAGCAGACAGCTGCGCAGAAAGATTTTCCTGCTTCTGTTCGAGAAGTCGTGCTGTCGGGATGTGCTGCCCGATGCGGACTGCGTCCTTTTTACAGCAAAGCCGAAAAAAAGCTTGCAGAAGATAATATGCGCAAAATGAACATTTCTGAGCTTGCAAAACATTGCTATCGTGAGCTTTCGGGCGGTCAGCAGCAGAGAGTTCTTCTTGCAAGAGCCTTGTGTGCATCTGAGAAGCTGCTTCTTCTCGATGAGCCTGTTTCGGGACTTGATCCGGCTGTAACGGAGGAAATGTATCGCATCATACAGGAGCTGAACGACAGCGGTATGACCATAATTATGATATCCCACGATATTTGTGCGGCTCTGAAATATGCCGGTCACATTCTGAAAATGGGTGATAAGCCTTTTTACGGCACAAAGAAAGAATATATCGGAATGATCGGACAAACGGAAAATTGATAAATCATCTGATTGAAAATTCCATAAACTCTCAGGAAAGGATAGTCGAAAAATGAGTGTATTTGAAAAGCTGGAAATGTACTTTGAGTTTCCATTTGTGCGATATGCGCTTATTGCAGGTGTGCTGATAGCATTGTGTTCATCGTTTCTTGGTGTGACACTTGTGCTCCGAAGATATTCCTACATAGGCGACGGACTTTCACACGTTGCCTTTGGTGCTATGGCGATAGCTTCTGTGCTGGGACTAAGCGATTATATGGTGCTGGTTCTTCCCGTGACCGTTATCTGTGCTGTATTGCTTCTGAAAAAAGGACAGGATACGAAAATAAACGGCGATGCGGCAATTGCGATGATTTCGGTGGGCTCCTTAGCTGTGGGATATATGCTGATGAATCTGTTTTCTGCTTCATCTAACCTTTCGGGAGATGTGTGCAGCACGCTTTTCGGTTCAACTTCAATACTGACGCTTACACAGAATGAAGTGCTTTTGTGTGCCGGGCTTTCACTTGCTGTGACAGTTATATTCATACTGCTTTACAATAAGATTTTTTCCGTTACTTTTGACGAAAATTTCTCCAAAGCTGTGGGACTGAACACAGCATTCTATAATTTTCTGACTGCTGTCATTATTGCTGTTATAATAGTTCTTGCTATGAATCTTGTGGGTTCGCTGCTCATTTCGGCACTTGTGATTTTTCCCGCACTTTCTGCAATGAGAGTTTTCCGAAGTTTCAGGGCTGTCATTATATGCTCGGCAATTTTATCCGTGATATGTGCCGCAGCCGGAATAATTACAGCGATACTTGCGGGGACTCCCGTAGGTGCGACGATCGTTACAGTCGATCTTGCAGTATTTGTTATATTTAGTTTAGTGGGCATTGTTCCTGCAAGAATGAAGGGCTGATTATGAAAAGAACAACAATTATTATTTTTATCACTTCAATGATATGTTTTACAGCTTGCGGAGCAAACTCTTTTAGCGACAGTAAAGCAGAAACAGAAAATCTTGAATCAGTTCGTGAGATGATAGAACAGAAGGAAGCTGAACAGGCAGCTCAGCGCAAAACTGCAGAAACAGCGGTTGTTACAGATGTTACGACAGAAACGGAAACAGAGATCAGCACATCTGCTTTTCAGACTGCTTTCACCATAGATGATGCATTGACTTTTGAAACCACTTATGCCGAATACTCTGCCCCGCTAATAGCAGATGAGCTGACTGCCGATATTGATCTGACAAAACTCAGCAGCACAATGGTCTACTCTGAAGTTTATAACATAATGAGCGATCCGGAAAGCTACTGCGGCAAAACAATAAGGGTTGACGGAACGTTTGCTGCATTTTATGATTCTGAGATGGATCAGAGTTATTATGCTGTGCTTATTGCAGACGCCACAGCCTGCTGTCAGCAGGCAATAGAATTCGTCCTGAGCGGAGATCATAAATGGCCTGATGATTATCCGGAGCTTGATGAACCTATTGAGATCTATGGTGTGTTCGGCAGGTATTCTTTTGGTGATAATACTTATTACTGCATTTATACTGATGAGATATCAAGGTCGTAAAATAGTGATCAAAAATCAACTTGGTATTGTTAATGTATGGATACAATATTCCAAATTTTTTACTATGAGCCGGCAAACAAATTAAGAAGTTTGTCGGCTCAAAGCGATACCGGAAAAAAACAACATTATAGAATATTCCGTAGTTACATCGTTTATTTATTCTTAGCAGCTTGCCCCGCCGACAACGTTCAGACCAAGTATCTCCGTCTTGCTCTTCATAAGCTCGTCGCTCAGCAGCTGAGCTTCAACATTTTCAAAGCCGATACGCTCGATAGCGTCAGCGAAACGTTCGCCCGACATTCCCTGGTCACGGAACAGAAGAATAGCCTTCTCCACCGTGTCCAAAACCTCTGCCTTATCGGTAAATATCTTGTTCAGCATTTTTCCGGGAGCCACCTGCTTGCCCCAGCGTCCGCCAACATACACCTTCCAGCCATAAGTTCCCTCATCGTTACAATGGAACGGACACTTTCCGATACAGCGGCCGCAGTTATTGCACATCTGCGGATCAATTACCAGCCGTCCGTCAGCCATTTTAGCCGCATTGATAGGACAGGCAATTTCAACCTGGCACTTTTTACAGCCCCTGCATTGTTCGCTGCTATATCCGGGAACACGGCAGCCAACTATACCAAGATCGTTAAGATCGGGCTTTACGCAGTTATTGGGGCAGCCCCCTACTGCTATCTTGAACTTGTGAGGCAGAGAGACCTCCGAATAGCCCTTGAAGAATCGGTCGTGTATCTCGCTGCTCAGAGCATAGGTATCATAAAGTCCGTACTGACAGGTCGTACCCTTGCAGGATACCACAGGTCTGACCTTGCTGCCCGTACCGCCTGTTTCCAGCCCTGCTTTGCCCACATATGCACGGAAAGCGTCAATATCATTGTAGTCGATACCCGAGACTTCCAGAGTCAGACGGGTGGTGAACATCATATATCCGTCGCCGTACAGCTTTGAAGCGTCAACAATAGCCTGACACTCATCATTTGTAATTCGTCCGTTTCTGGTAATGATACGGCCATTGAATTTGTTCGTTCCCTTATGATTAAGGAAGCCCATTGCTTTGACACGCTTTATATCTTCGGGACGCAGAGTGCAGCCTTCGCCTGAAGATACGGCAGCTCGTCCCTCAATATTTCCGATAAACTCCTCAAGCGCCTCGGCAGACAGCTTCACAGCTGCCAGACAGCGGTCTGTATCTGTCTTATACCGTGCCGAAATGTCGTCGCAGTCGGTAGAACCGCAGGCAAGCTTCTGCTCAAATTCCTTAACAAATTTGGCGCACAGCTCCTTCAGGTCATCACGGCCTCTGTATTTCCTGCTTATTGCGCCCACAGCGCCTGCAAGACAGCCGCAGGTGCTTCCGCAGCCCATACCGGTGCGGAAACCTGCAAAAAGGTCTGCCTCTGCATCGGTCAGTCCAAGGCCGTATACATCATTGGCAGCCAGCAGAATTGCTTCGGCACAGCCCTTGTTCTGTGAGCCGTAATAGTAGCTTGCTTTTTCTTTCATATCCATATCAATATCTCCTTTGAAAATTTATCCGAAAAACCTGAACATATTATATACGCTGATACCCATAATAAGTATCATAGCTCCTTCCAGGCATAAAGTCGCCTGCCGTTCGTCCAGACGACGGTGGATACGCCGTCCGACTTCGCTGGCAGCCACAGCCACGATCATCATACCAAGCAGAATGATGTGATCAAGCTGCGGCGCACCCGCAGTAAAAACAGTTTGGAGCGTACTTGAAAGCTGACTGAACAGTACAATGAGCAGACTGTTCTGTGTTGCTTTTTTTGTAGGCATTGAGAAAAAATAGCACAGTACCGCCACGTTGAAAGGGCCGCCGCCGATACCCAGGAAAGCACCCAGCAGCCCGAGCAGAAGTCCGATGAAAAGTGCAGCTGCACGGGACTGCACCTGTTTAGGGGTAAATCTGTCTTTTTTTATGGTATAGAGCAAAGTTGCAAGGGTGGCAATAAACAGAAGGCAAGCCTGTACTCCGCCTGCCTTGTCCGGATAAGCAAACTGAGCTGCAGCAAGATTGAACAGCTGCTTGCCCGCAATTCCGCCCAAAGCTGCACCTATTGCCAGAAACGGCGTACTGTGGAGATCAAGGGCAGATTCTTTTTTAATTGCCGTCTTGCCAACGCTCCAGCAAGACATAGCGATAACAGTACAGCCTGACAGAAAAGTGACCGCCGATACCGACATCACACCGGTCGCATCCAGGACAGGCTTTATGATTATACCTCCGCCCATACCGCATATAGTGCCGATAACGCACGCTGCGAATGTGACCAGGAAACATATCAGATACAACATTCCCCAACCTCTCCTTTTTACAACGGCTTTTATTTTTGACGATCTCTGCTGTTTCTGTTGCAGTTATAATTGCCGCATAAATGCCTACATTCACAATGAGAGCAGTTAACCTTAGTGCTATAATTCAGATCTCCGTCAATATATGCCATAACAGCTTCATCGGCAGGACCCGAAACGCCGCCAAGCAGCCGTATTCCTGCTTCTGCAAGCGCCGTCTGTGCAGCTCCGCCAATACCTCCGCAGATAAGAGCGTCGACTGTTGCCTGCATCAAAAATCCCACTAATGCACCGTGTCCCTGTCCCTTTGTGTCCCCCGTCTGAACATTCACGATCCTGTCGTCTTTTACATCATACAGCTTAAATTGCTCCGAATGTCCGAAGTGAGGGCAGATAATACCGTTTTCGCAGGGTACTGCAATTCTGATATGATCGGCTTCTTTGAATTTAATTTGAGTGAACTTGTCAAAATCTGCTGTTTTTAGACAATTCCGATGACAGCACTCGGCAGCGGTCCCATTGCACAGTCTGTAGCTGCCGCCGACAATTCGGAGAGTTTTTCCGTTTGTGAGACAATCTGCAATTTTGTATCTGGCTGTTTCATACATTTCTGTTACTGTTGTGCGTGAAACATCCATCTGTGCGGCACATTGTTCGTGAGTATACTTTTCAAGATCTATAAGTCTTATCGCCTCATACTCGTCTATGGTCATAAGCACAATTTCGTTGTTTGAGATCCCCGATGGTACAAAGCAGTCATACTCGGGTTCCATACAAATTCTTCTGCATCTTCTCGGTCTTGCCAATCTGACACCCCCAATAAGTTTCCGTCATATGTCATAAAACATTATACACCAGCTGAAAATAAAATGCAATACGGTTTCCAAAATGTCACAAATTGTTTACCTATATTTTTCGAATATCAAAAAAACTGCCGAGAATACTGAAACTAAATAAAAAAGTTGACTTTGTATATTCAAAAATTAAAAAGAGCCTCCGATTTAACGGAAGCTCCCGAAATATTATCTTATCTATTCTGACATTATGTAAACCTTTAATTCTGAAATGTATATGAGTTCCCTTTATTTATTTTGCTGTCATATACACCACGGTCAGCAAGCTTGTAAATTGAGTCAAAGGTCAATCCGCCTTTATAAAGAATGGCACCAAGACTGATACTTATTCCTTCTGTCATTGGTTCGATATGAATTTCTGAAATCTCCTCAAAAAATCGGTTTATTATCTCTGAAGCGGATTTTTCAGAATCTATATCTGCAAAATATGCGGCAAACTCATCTCCGCCGAGACGCATAACCACATCGTTCTTTCTTTTTATTTTCTGGAGAGCTTTTGCAATACCGATAAGCACCTTATCACCGACAATGTGACCGTATTTATCATTCACCTGCTTAAATTTGTCAACATCAAACAAGCAGAACAAGCCCTCTTTTTGTGTTTCCAGAAGTTCGGAGATCATTTTTTCACCATAGCCACAATTGTAAATGCCTGTCATCAGATCTGTCTGTGACAAGTACAGAAGATGATTTTCTTTTTTCTTTTCTTCATCTATACATTCAACAGCATAAAGAACATAACGCAGTTTTTCGTTTTCATTGTCATTCACTTTAATAAACCTGGCTCTGCACCATCCGTTTACCTTTCCGTTGAATACGGCAGAAACTACTTTTTGCCCCTTCATACGTTCTTCAAGTGTAGTAAGATCTGTAAATTCCAAAATAAGCTCCAGATGTTCTTCAGATGTTACATTAGACATTACATTGCGGAGTTTTTCCTGACTGCTTTCAAACCCCTCAGACCACATCTCTATGTACTGATTTGATTTTATCGGAAACAATCTGTCCTCCTGCAGATCAAATATATGAAGAGATACAAAAATTCCCGACAATGCAGCAAGAGTAAATTCATCACGGGTCGTATCATTTATCATTGAATAAAACCTTCCTTATAGTATTACAGGAAATTACTTAGCTTATTCGGTCAAATTCCTCTCAACAAATGCTTTAAGGTAACCTCTAAAAACCCTGGTATTTAAACAAGCGGAATTATATGAGGAAAATTTTCCGTGTCAAAAGCCGAAACAGCCTCTATTTGACCACAAAATCCCCTCTATTATTGCCCTTTTTCCTCAAAAGGGCGCAGTT
>NZ_JBNMJV010000035.1:0-28020 GCF_050874005.1 Huintestinicola sp. | reverse complement strand
GTATCACTTAACATAACAGGCTGAGCCTGCAGCCGCTCGTTTCTTAATTCACTTTGGGCGGGAGGCATATGGCTCGGTAACGGCAGAATTATGTTGAGCTGTATCACTTAACATAACAGGCTGAGCCTGCAGCCGCCCGTTTCTTAATTCACTTTGGGCGGGAGGCATATGGCTCGGTAACGGCAGAATTATGTTGAGCTGTATCACTTAACATAGCAGGCTGAGCCTTCAGCCGCCCGTTTTATAATTTAATGCGAGGCAATTCTTAAATTTCTGTAAAAGCTATTGCTTTTTTGGGAAAATGCGGTATAATTAAAGATGTATTACTATTTTTCAAAGGAAAGGAATTACCAGAATATGTCAAATATTTATTTTTTAGCCACCGCTGCCGCAACTGCAACCGCAGATGACGCTGCAATGACAGGTCAGCTCATATCTTCTGTAGGTATGCTCATTGTGGTAATGGTCGTTTTCTATTTTATGCTTATCCGTCCTCAGAACAAGAAGGAAAAAGAGCAGAAGAAAATGCGTGACAACCTCCAGATAGGCGACGAGGTTACCACCATCGGCGGCATTGTGGGCATTATCGTCCGCAAGAACGATGACACTCAGACTGTTGTTATCGAAACAGGCGGCGACCGCAGCAAGATCAGAGTAAAGACCTGGGCTATCTCCGAAAATCTTACACAGCACGATGATGTTGAGGAACTGGGCAAGAAAAAGTAATTTTTGCAGCATAATATTAACGGGACTGACGGTCAGATGATCGTCAGTCCCGTTTTTTGATATGTATGTGCTATTTTGATCAAGGCTGTACTGTTTTTTTGTGCAGCTATACAAAATTTCAGATGTGTGCAACTTTTGTTCGATTTGATATTGACATTTCGAAACTTATGTGCTATAATATAGACATATCCCGAATTCAGCTTTCAGTTTTTTCTTTGCTTTCCGGTTCAGACTCCTTTGGCGATTCGTATTTGGCAAATATCATCTTTTCTTCCCCGATCTCCCCTTCAAGAGTGTATGTGACTGTGACAGTTACCCCGTTTTTATCGGTCGATTTTTCTATGTCTCTTCCCAGTATCTCCGCTTCCCCGTCAAGAAAATTCTGCTCGTATTTCTCTATCCTCCCCATAATATTCTGCTCTGCCTGCTCTTCGGTAATGGTCACGCTCTGAGCCTCCATAATACGGTAATGCCCTGTGATACGGTAAAGAGGCAGGGTAAGCCCCAGAAAAGTAAACTGCTCGTCTGTCTCGCTGTATTCGTAATCCCCCGAGGGAAGCTCCGCAGGGCTGTAGACAAGCTTATGTCCGAATATCTTCAAAGCCTTGGCGCTTTGCTCCCCCACGCAGACCTTTTCCTCTGTCTGAAGTCTTTCCGAAAAGGTCATTTTTTCGGTGTATATCCCCGTTATCTCCCCTATGGAGTGGACGTAAAAGCTTCGCCCGTACTTGGTGTCCACCACGCCGCTGACCAGAATATCACCCTTTCTGACCCCATCGCCAACCATTGGAATGAGCATTCCGCTGTATAATCTGACCCCCGTTATCTGTGCGTCGTGGGCAGCAACAATATTGCAGGGTGTGTTTTTCCGCTCCATTTCGGGGGGAAGGGTTATCTCGTTTATCTCCACCGTCACCCTGCTGCCGATATGTTTTATACCCACCCAGTCGATGTTCTTGTCCATTGCGGCGACCTGTTTTTCCACACGTCTTAAATTGACAGAGGAAATGCTGCTGCCGATGTACACTCCTGCGTCCTCAAGGTGGGATAATATCCGCTCGGTGGGGATAGTTTCATTGCCGCCCACCTCAATAATCATCACCCTGTCGTTTAAAAACGCCACCAGACCTAATGACAGAAAAAAGCCTATAACAAGACCTATCCGCCTTTTGTATGGTCTTAGCTCCTTTGCCGCTCCCTTTTCGTCTATCATCTCACAAGTGAGCTTATGCTTCTCTGCAAGACTTCCCAGGGCTGAAAAATCCCCCCTGCCTACATATCCGTAAAGTCTGTCTCCCCTCACCGAAAGTCCGAAAAATTTAATAGGACTGTTTCGTAAGTCGTTTATGAATTTCCCGCAGTCCCTCCCCTGCTCCGAATATATGCAGAAGCCCGTTCGGCTTCGGAGCCTGTATAGCCGCATTTTATTTCACTCCTCTTTTCCGTGAAGCTCCACCGAAGTAATTTTTCCCCTGACTGCTATCCCCTCGGTATTGTAATCCGAAAGCAGAAGTCCCGTTCCCCATATCTCTATAACCATTCCCGAAAATGTTTTCACCTTCAGGTAAATGTCATTATACTCCATAATACGACTGCAGTTTTCCACCTCAAGATAGGTATTTCCGCAGATGACGATCTGGGAGCTTCGGGGTTTAAGCTCCATTCACACCCGTCCTTTCCGGGGAATATTTTTCCCTCCCCCGTAATTATATATATTAAATGCCCCTGCACATTATGCAGGGTACAAATCTGCAAAGGACGGTATCGGATGTGAATGTCATTTATAAATTAAAGGAGATATGCCCGGCAGTTCCCGTAATTTTATTTGCCGCTGCTCTCATATGGGCAGGTCGTGAGGCGGCGCAGGAATGTGCAAAGGCGGCGGCGCTGTGCATTTCCACCCTCATTCCCTCGCTGTACGCATTTACCGCCGCTTCAAAGCTGCTTATTGAAACGGATACATACAAACTTCTCGGTAGACCCTTTTCACTTTTTTCAAGATTTGTCTTACGAATGCCCGAGGAGTTTTTCCCCGTTTTTGTAATAAGCCAGCTTGCGGGTTATCCCATCGGTGCGGCGCTCATAAGCGGACTGATTGAAAGCGGACGTCTTACAAAGTCACAGGCGGAAGAATTCTTATGCTTCTGCATTGCCCCGGGACCTGCGTATATTATGGCGATATCATCCATTGCGGCTCCCGACTGCAAGGGAGCGTGGATATCCGTAATGCTCGCCGTAACGGGGACAAACCTGCTTACCGCTCTCATTTCCGCACCCTTTCGGTCTGTTCCCGAAAAATTCGCTGAAAAAATCAGACCGAGGCTTTCGGCGGAGGATATCACGGGAGCTGCCCGCTCAGCCGCAGAGAGTATGACTATGATATGCGGTATGGTGCTTATTATGGCGGCTCTTATGGGGATATTTTCAAAGGCGGGACTGCTTTCGGGCATATCGGTGCTGATATCACGTATGACGGTAATTCACCCGGCACAAGCTTATCCTTTTGTGCGGTCATTTTTCGAGATAAGCAATTTAAGCGGTGTTTTCGGTGACCCGACAAAGCTCCTGCCCCTTGCCGCCGCAATGCTCTGCTTCGGGGGACTGTGCGTTCATATGCAGATAAAGGCGGTATGCAAGGGCTTTTCACCTATCAGAGCATTGCTTTTACGTATTCCCTGCGCTATTGCCGCATTTCTTATATGCCAAAACCTTATCCCGAAATTCTATACCGTCAGCGTTATCGCAGTAAGCGCACCTGTAAGTGAGGAGATCAAATTTAGTGATTTCTCACCAATGCTTTCGATAATTTTGTTGATAATGACGATTTTGATATTATCGCAAAAAAATATAGCCAAACCCGAAAAAATGTGATATAATATAAAAAAGATGTATCTTGCTACGCAGAAAGGAATGTTTATATGGCAAAGAAGAAATACTTCGGAAACGATATTGAGCCTCAGTGCCAGTACTGCGCTTTCGGAACAAGAGCTAAGGACGGCGGCAAGGTTCTCTGCGAAAAAAGAGGTCTTGTTAACGGAGACGCTTCCTGCCCTAAATTTTCATATTCTCCCCTTAAGAGGATCCCTGTAAAGCAGCTCCATATACCCGGTAACTTTGATGACGAGTAATTCTCTGAATACATAAGTGTCTCTATATGCCGACAGACCGTCGGCATATTTTTTCGGCAATAATCTTTTATTTAATGGTGGTCTTATGAAACGTGTTATTGACATTTTCCTCCGTGCGGTGATGACGGGCTTTGCTATCGGCATCGGCGGAGCGGTCTTTCTTTCCTGTGACAACAAATATATGGGCGCTTTCCTTTTCGGAACGGGTCTGTTCGTGATACTTTCCTTCGGCTTCAACCTTTTCACGGGCAAGGTGGGCTACGCAGTTGAAAACAAGCCCTCGTACATAATCGACCTTATTCTCATATGGCTGGGAAATCTTGCGGGAACTGCCGCAATGGGCGGTATGCTTCTGTGCACACGAATTTCCTCTGCTATAAGCGAAAAGGCGGCGCAGATATGCGAGGTCAAATTTAACGACAATTTACTGAGCATTTTCATTCTTGCAATATTCTGCGGAATGCTGATGTTTATCGCCGCAGACGGCTACAAGAAGATTGAAAACCCCGTCGGAAAAATGCTTGCGGTATTTCTCCCCGTTATGGCTTTTATTCTCAGCGGCTACGAGCACTGTGTTGCCAATATGTTTTATTTCACCGTTGCAAAGGTATGGTCGGCTAACACTTTGCTGTATCTTCTGGTGATGACCTTGGGAAATGCTGTGGGAGGTATGTTTATACCCTTTGTACGCAAAGCGTTTATTCAGCCCGAGGCAGGTTGAACCTGCAGCCTCTCGTTCTTTAATTTATTTGAGCGACAGGCAGACGGCTCGGTAACGATACAAATAAGCTGCCCGATAAATCGGAATATGTCGGTCTGATTATTTTGATTAACGAAATTTGGTTTTGCTTAAACCTGTTAGCGAGTAGGCAAAGGGACAACCTAAGGGGAGGGTGAAAGAAATAAACCCAACAAAAATGCGGACTTCCCCCCTCCCCTACGGTTTTCCCTCAGAAACCTTTGGTTTCAGATCTCTTTCCCTACCCTCTCCCCCTTTTCCGCATTTTTACAGTTTTGCTTTGATTTTTTTATCGAAGTCCTTTATTTGGTTTTGTTCGGATTTGTTTACCACGACATCTCTTCTTTGCGGTTTTCCATTTCTCGGGGTGGGGCATACGCCTATTCGGTTTAGGTCTGCGGTTTGAACTTGCGCCTTTGAAAGTGACCGTGCCACAAATGAGAGGACTTTTACGAAATATCCCAACGAGGTCGCTGCGGGGCGTCCCCCGCAAATTTATATTTTATAGTTTTTTCGTTATTCTTTATTCTTTCAATATAAAGTCAGCTTTTTAAAGAATAAAGAAAAAATAGTAAAGAATAAATAATAAAACAAAATCCTCCCATACCGCATATTATAATGCTGTATGGGAGGTGTTTTTATAAATACATTTTACGCAAAAGCCGCCATTCACGGCAGCAATAAATATCCGGATATTTACGGCTATGCCGCATTTGTACCCGATTCAAACAAAACCCTTGTGACAGTCTCGGTCTACGGTCTGCCCAAGGGGGGAAAATGTGACTGCCGTATCTTCGCAATGCACATTCACGAGGGAGGAAGCTGTACGGGTACAGCGGAAGACCCCTTTACAGATGCAAAAACTCATTATGACCCGAGCGGCTGCCCTCACCCCTGCCACTCGGGAGATATGCCGCCCCTTTATGCCGATAAAAACGGCACCGCAAAATTTGCCTTTGTCACCGACCGCTTTACGCCCGAGGAGATAATCGGCAGAACTATTATTATCCACGCAAACCCGGATGACTTTCACACCCAGCCCTCGGGCAATTCGGGAGAGAAAATAGCCTGCGGATCAATCGAGAAAATGGGATAAATTTATCCCCGTCTTATTATCTCAGGCTCGCACTCTAAGCTTATGCCCCGTTTTTCATAAACCGTTTTCTTTACGTGTTCGATCACATTCATAACGTCCTCAAATGAAGCAGTTCCCTTGTTTATCACAAAGCCGCTGTGCTTAACGCTTACCTCGGCGTCACCGCAGGAATAGCCCTTGAGTCCGCACTCCTCGATAAGGAGAGCCGCAAAAGTCCCCTCGGGGCGCTTGAAGGTGCTGCCTGCGCTTCGGTATTCAAGGGGCTGCTTTTCCTTTCGCTTTGCGGTAAGCTCCGCCATTTTTGCGGATATCTCATCGGCATTGCCCGGAGAAAGCTTCAGCTTTGCGGACAAAGTAATATATCCGCCCCCCGAAAATACGCTGTGACGATAGCCGAAATCAAGTTCTTCTGCGGAAAATTCACGGATATTTCCAAGGAAGTCCGAAGCGGTAACGCCGATAACTATATCCTTCATCTCGCCGCCGTATGCCCCTGCGTTCATATATACCGCTCCGCCCACGTTACCGGGTATGCCGTAGGCAAACTCAAGCCCCGTAAGCCCCCTGTCCCGTGCAAATGCGCTGACAGCAGATAATGCCGCTCCCGCCTGACAGGTTATAACGCCATTTTCCTCGGAAATACGGGCGATATCTTTTCCCATATGGAGAAAGACCATAGGTATCTCCCCGTCCTCCACAAGCAGATTTGAGCCTTTTCCGATAACGTAAAAGGGGATTTTTTCCAAAGACAAAGCCTTTACAAGCTCCGCCGCACCCTTTTCGCTGCCTACCTCTATCATCAGAGGACATCTCCCGCCGATTCCGAAAGTGGTATATCGGCTGAGAGGAACGTTTTCAAGACATTCAAAACCAAGTCCTTCCGCAAGTTCCTCTATTTTATTTATTCTCATTGTCATAGTTATCACCCAAAGTCCATTATGCCATATATCAATTAAAAATTATGCCGTTTTTTCTGTTTATCCTTTCAAGGAGCCGCTCTCTGTCCGTATTCACGATAAGCCTTTCGGGAAAATCAAACTCCTCAAGGAGCGAAAGTGAACGGCTCACCTGCCCTACAGCCGCAAAAAAATGAGCGTCGGTGTTTACGATAACGCTGACCTCATATTTTTTGCATAAGGGAATTATCTCCCGATAATTTTTCTCCGAATTTTTCCAGAGCAGGGTGCTTTCGTTTATCTCCACAAGCTTGTCGTATTCCTTGAATGCCTTTATCCCCTTTTCGTAGTCAAAGAGGAATTTCGTGTTCCCCGGATGTCCGATAACGTCCACAAGGGGATTTTTCGCAAGTCCGAGATAGGCATTTGTGTTCTGCTCATATGACCCCGAGGGCAGGATATCCGTATGCACCGAGCCGATTATCCAGTCGAGAGCTTTACACTCCTCATCGGGCAGGTCAATATGCCCCTCGAAATCCGTAACGCTTGACTCTGCACCGTATATTATCTTTACCCCGAAAAGTTCACGGGGAATTGCCTTGTGAAGATTGTGAAAATGCCATATATGAGGTCCGTCTGTGGAGTTCGGCGTGTGGTCGGTTATGGCAAGGAACTCAAGACCTGCCTCCCTCGCCGCCTCGGTCATTTCCTTGACGGTGGAGTAGGCGTGGGTGGAGGCAACGGTATGAGTGTGCATATCTGCAATTATTTTCATTGGTTTAGTTCCTTTATTATAATGTGAGCCTTGGCATAACTCTGTTATCAGACCATTGCTGTATTTACAGCCGAATACACCCATAATATCAGAGCAATAACAGCTATAACAGGCAGAAGCTTGAGAAGCGTTACACCAAGCCACAAAAATATCGCAAGGAGATCCTTTTTCCTCTGTTCGTCTTTGTTATTCATCAATAAATATCCCACTTTTTAACCGTATCCTTGTGTTCCATCTCAAGGCCTAAGTTGTCAAGCAGCTCCTGAGCGGCATTGTAGCCCATCTTCTTCTGACGGTTGTTCATAGCTGCGACCTCGAGAATGACCGCAAGGTTACGTCCGGGCTTTACGGGAATGGTGGAGCAGGGTACCTTTACGCCGAGGATAGACGTGTATTCGCTGTCAACGCCCATTCTGTCGTAGACCTTTTCCGAATCCCAAGGCTCAAGCTCAACTATCATATCTATCTTCTCGGTCACCTTAACGGCACCCATACCGAACAGACGGCGGGCATTGACAATGCCTATGCCTCTCAGCTCAAGGAAATGACGGATATTCTCGGGGGACGAGCCTACGAGACTGATATTTGAAACCTTTCTTATCTCAACAGCGTCATCGGCAACAAGTCTGTGACCACGCTTGATAAGCTCAACGGCGGTCTCGCTCTTACCAACGCCGCTCTCGCCCAGAATAAGCATACCCTCGCCGTAGACCTCGATAAGAACGCCGTGACGGGTAATTCTCGGTGCAAGGTGGAGATTAAGGTAAGCAATAAGTGCGGACATAAAGCTCGAAGTGCTGTCCTTGCAGCGGAGAAGTGGTATCTCATACTGCTGTGCAAGCTCCAGCATTTCGGGGAAATAGGGCAGCTCACGGGTGATGATGATACAGGGAACGTGCTGCGCAAAAAGCATTTCAAGGTGCTCTTTTCTCACGTTTTCCTCCATAGTGGCAAGGTAGGCAAACTCTGCCTTTCCCACTATCTGTATACGCTCTTTATTGAAATATTCGTAAAATCCCGAAAGCTGAAGTCCGGGGCGGTTTATCTCGGTCTCGATAACAAGAAGCTTTGAAGCGTCCATAGGAAGATGGATAGTTTCAAGATGAAACTCGTCAATTATTTCCTTTAAAGTAACGCTGAATTTCTTTTCTGCCATAATAACCCTCCAAATCACAAAATCGGCATACATACTTATATTATACACCTTTTGAAAAAATTTTCAAGAGGGATTGAAATATTCGTGAAAATTTCTGAGGTAAACAAAATGTGAACTGCAATATAAAACCAAATTGCAGACATTTGTAACCAAATTGTAACCTTTGTAATCCATTACCACATAAAGAAAGACTTGACAAAACTGTATAAGTGTGATATAACTGTATTACAACAACTAATACAGCTAATACAGATAATACACATAAAACAGTTAGGAGGAACAGAAATGGATATATACAAACAGAACCGTCCCAATATCCGGATATACGCCCCCCGGGAAAGCGGCGTGGGCGCAAAGCTTGAAGCATATCTGAAAAGCGAAGATATGTCCGCACGAAGCGTCAAAACGCTCCCCGACAGCTTTGAGGATATCTCAATGGCAATAATCTGCGACGGCGGCATTATGTCGCCCTGTTTTAAAGAGATCGAGCGGATAAGAGCCTGCTCGGATATCCCCATAATGACAGTTTCCCGTTCCTGCGACGAGATATACCGCACGGTGGCTCTTGACAAGGGCGCAGACATATGCCTGTCCGCAGACAGTCTGGGCAGGAATGAATTTACCGCAAGAACAGCGGCAATGCTCAGAAGATATCTTTATGCCTCACCTGCCGCCGCACGTATTCCCGACACCATCGTTAACGGCAGTCTCGCCATTGACAGAAAGCGCAGGGAGTTTTACGCAGGGGGACAGTCCATTAAGCTCACCTCCACCCAGTTCGGCATTGTGGAATATCTTATGGAAAACTGCGGCAGGGTATGCTTGATAGAGGACATTTACCGGAGCGTATGGAACGAGACCCCCTACGGTGTTCACCGCACCGTAGTCGACCACATTCGCCGTATCAGAGGCAAGATCGAGCCTGATCCCCACAATCCACGATACATAAAGGCGGTTTTCGGGGTAGGGTATAAGATGGAAAGAGCAATATCCTGAATAAATTCAGAAAGGAGCAGCTAAATGTTCGACATAGACCTTCAGAGCAGAACTCCCATATACGAGCAGCTCTATAAGCGAGTGGTGGAGCTGACGGTAAAAAAGCAGCTGCGCCCCGGGGATAAGCTGCCCTCGGTAAGAGAGCTTGCCAAGTCGCTGGGAGTAAATTCCAACACCGTTTCAAAAGCATTTCAGGACCTGGAGCACGACGGGATAATCTACTCCCTTGCAGGACGTGGAAGCTTTATTTCCGATAAAAACGGCGATGTGATAAAGCAGAATGCCGCAGAAACCTTCACCCTTGCGGCAAAGGAAGCCGCAGCAGCAGGGCTTACCGCAGAAGAAATGACGGATATCATAAAAGAAATAACTCAGACAGGGGGAAACAAAATTGATTAAGCTTACAGGCGTTACCAAAAAATTCGGAGACTTCACCGCTCTTGACGGCATAGACCTTATGATACCCAAAGGCACTTCATTCGGACTGTTAGGCTCCAACGGAGCGGGCAAATCCACCATTCTGAGACTTCTCTCTGGAATTTACTCCCAGGACGGCGGAAGCGTTCAGATAGACGGCGAAGAGGTCTTTGACAACACCACCATAAAGGAAAAGGTGTTTTTCATAAATGACGAGACTGTACAGTTCGGAAGCTTTACCTTAAAGGGGCTTAAAGATTATTACAAAGGCTTTTACCCGAATTTCTCCGAGGAGCTTTTTGAGGAGCTGAGAAATACTGTAAATCTGCCGATGGACAAAAAGCTTGACCATTTTTCAAAGGGAATGAAGCGGCAGGCGGTAGTTATCACAGGTCTTGCCTGCCAGACGGATTATCTTCTTCTTGACGAAGCCTTTGACGGTCTCGACCCCACAATGAGGATAATCGTAAAGCGTATGCTCGTAGACGCAATGCTTGACCGTCAGCTCACCACCGTCATCTCCTCCCACAACCTAAAGGAGATAAACGAGGTCTGCGACAGAGTAGCGCTTCTGCATCAGGGAAAAATGCTCTTTAACCGTGACCTTGACAGCGTTAAGGGCAGCATTCACAAGGTACAGGCGGCATTCAAGGAAGAATACACAAAGGAGGATTTCGAGAAATACGGCATTCTCCACTACAGCCGCAGCCAGAGCATACATTATCTGATAATGAAAGGCTCGGAGGAAGAAATAAGGGAAAAGCTTTCGGAGAAAGACCCCATAGTTTTAGACCTTATACCGCTTTCACTTGAAGAAATATTTATCTACGAAATGGAGGGAATGGGCTATGACGCAGGTCAGCTCGACTAAAAAAGAAAAAAGCTTCGCAAGCGGGGCAATGGGGCATAATTTCAGGTTTAATGTCAAAGATAATTTCAAGCTGATGATAGTGATATTCGTGCTGCATTTTGCGGCAGCTCCCCTGCTTCTTATCACATCACTTGCGGAAATTCTGACAACAGGCAGACACGGGGGCTTTGACGAAGGCTTTATAGCCGCAGCGGTCATAGGAACGGGACTTGCGGCAGCCTCGGGAATGATATGCGCCCTAACCGTTTTCAAATATCTCTACAACAAATCGGCGGTTGATATGAGACTGTCTCTGCCCATGACCACCTCACAGCGTTTCATTTCCGATTTCCTGTCGGGACTTTTCATCTATATCATACCCTACATCGCCGCAGAAATAATAAGCTGGCTTTTAATGCTTGCAGGACACCTTCTCTGCGACGGAAAGACCTTTACCTATACCCTTCCTGACTCCTCACTGCAGACAAAAACCTATTCCTGGGTATGCAACTTTTTCGAGCAGGCAGCTCCCTTCCTCTGGAGAGGAATGTTAGGCGGACTTATGCTGATGATAATGTTCTATGCAGTTACAGTCCTTGTGGCAGGCTGCTGCGGAAATATTTTCGAGTCTGCGGCGTATGATATCCTGCTTAATATCCTTGTTCCCGTTTCGGTATACCTTGGGATTTTTTCGATAAGCAGCAATGTTACGGGATTTTTGGAAGATGTATACATTCAGAAGACCATCCCCTACTGCGGACCCTTCGGAGGAGCATACGGACTTATTCTGACCCTTGAAAATCTGAATGCACAGCTTGGCGACCCATATAGTTATTCAATGTATTCCCCCTCGCTCATTGACCCTCTGAGCTTCGGAATATGGTTCCTGCTCTTCACCCTCTGCACACTTGCAGTTATCGGGATATCCTTCCTCATCTACAGAAAGCGCAGAGCGGAGGACACAGGCAAGCCCGTTGTATTCGGCATTTTCCACCATATCATAATGACCCTGGGTATATTCTCCCTCTGCTATCTTATGATAGTCGACGGCACACAGAATTTCGTTCCTGTTATCGTTATAACCTTTATTGTTTACCTTGTAATGCACGTTATTCGAAACAGAGGCTTCGGAAAAATCGTGTCGGGACTTGTGATATATGGGGCGACCATAGTGCTTTCCATCGGCTCATTCCTTCTTATCCACGACACAAAGGCATTGGGAGCAGGAGACTATGTTCCCGACCCCGAAAGCATTTCAAGTGCGCAGATAACCTATGCGGGAATGTTCGAGAAAGGCTCAAGGTACGAAACTCCCATAACCGAGCTGACCGATATATCGGCACTTACCACCCTCACCGAGACCCATAAGCAGATAATCGATTATCATAATAACTATGACGAAAGCACCAATCTGTACAGATGCCTTATGGACGAAACATTCAGCATAAAATACAAATTAAAATCGGGCAGAACGGTAATGCGCAGCTACTATGACCCGGGCAACACCGCCGTAAACACCCTCAGCACCCTTGATACGACCCGAGAGGTAACACAGTCAAGAGCGGAGCTTGTAAGAAGGTCTGTAAGCGATTATGTTATCGCCTCTCTGAAGGAATATGAGGAAAACTCCGACAGTATGGGCTACAAGCAAAAGCTCACCGACCTCTATGCCGAGCTGATGCCCCAGTGGAGCTACAGCAGCGGCGGCAAGGACTATCACGAATCCTGCCGCAAGGGCTACAGCGAGCTTCCCGAGGATTTTCTCTACAGACTCGGCGATTGTCTCTATAACGATATCCTTTCCGAATCCCCCGATGAATACTATTCTCCCTCGGGCAGAGTATGGCAGTTTAATATCTTCAATATGAATTTTATCAAGATAAAGGAAAGCTACACCGAAACAATAGCATATCTTTCCTCCTGCGGCTTTGACACACTTCCCGAGACTACAGAAGAGCTTGTGAAAAAGTTCATCACCTCGCCCATAGACGGTATAGGAATATCAATGAGCAGCCAGCCTCTTATCGGATATATGACAGGTGAAGATCTGCCCACCGCCACCTATTATTACCTTAACGGCGGCTATTTCAGATACAAGGACACCTCAATAAATCCCTACATCTTCTCAGCGGCATATGAATACTACGATGAACTTTTAACGCTTATCACCCACAGCTATAAGGAGTATAAATCCGACAAAAGCTGTTATACTATAAGCGTGAGCGGAAACAGCGCCGTTATCTCCGAGGAATACAGCGACGTGGCTGAACGAGTATTCATCAGAATGACCGCCGACAGAGCAAGCTATATGGCAGAGCAGGATTTCTTTGAAGCTCCCTTTGAAAGAGACGAAAACGGAAACTCCTTCTACGGCTATTCGGAATACCTCTCGAAGTTTATAGAATTCTACGGCAAGGATAAAATAGTCTCGGCACTGAGCTATTACTATGACAGCAAAACAGCTGAGGAGACCTACCAAAACCTTACCGAATGGGCAAAGGTCAATACGAATTTCAGCGATGAATACAGCGAAATTTACGATGCTCTCGCAGCCGAAGGCTATAAAGTCGTGACCGAAGCCTATACAGTACCGTTAGACTAAACTCCCCGTGATATACGGCAAACGGGTTTGCAGCTTTTTCCGTTCATCATTTCTGATATTGAACACGCAGGGGGCACAAGCTCTGCGGGAAAGGATAGCAGACGTATGAAAAAGAAAGCAGCATTACTGCCCTTGCTTCTCGGTTTTGGCATAATGTTCACCGCCTGCGGCGCAAACAACGCACAGACAGGTAACGGAGAGAACGGACAAAACGGTCAGAGCGCAGGCTCCACCGCCAATTCGTCAGGCGCAAACAGCGGCACAAGCGTTAACAACGGAGCAGGCACAAACAATCCAGGGAACGGAAATGGTTCCGTTATCGGTGACAACAACGCCCGCACAGGCGATGTAGATGGCGACGGTATCATCGAGGACATCGTAACAGGAGCCGAGGACGTGGTAAACGGCGTTGCAAGAGGCGCAGACAACATTCTTGAGGACATCGCCCCCGGCGAGCAAGATAACGCAACTCAGACAACAACGGTAAACAGATAAAAAATCTCTATCTCCCATACGGCTGAGCTTTATTAGCCGTATGGGAGATTTTTATTCGTTTTTGAAATATCAAAACGCTTTAGTTTCATTTCTGCTTTATATCAAGGTTCCCGACAGCTAACCAAAGCGAAAATCTCCCCACATCTCAAAACCACGTACCTAAGCGGATTTATTGTGATAACAATATCTTTTTTCATAATGTTAAAAAAATATACATTGACATTACAGTACCTCTAAGAGTTATAATATAACCATAAAAATGAAATTTGCAAATTAAAATCCTGCAAATTCAAAACTGAAAGGACTGTATAATATGGCTTGTTTTATCGTACCCGGCGCAGAGGCAATTATCGCCGCCGCAGCTTCAAAGATCATCGCAGTAAGTGAGGAAAAGGGTCATATCCATTCTGAGGAAACCGCAGCTAAGCTTTCCGAAAAGGTAAGCTGGCTTGCAAAGCTTGGAGGAGGCGGCTCCGCACTCCTTGCTTTTGAACACCTCTGGCACGGAGAAATATCCCCCTTCTTCCCCTTCCTCACCGCCGCCGCAGACCCCGAAAAAACAAGCATTATGCTTCACGAAATGGCAACGGTGGGAACAGCCATGTCCCTGCTCATAACCGCCGTATGGATAGGAATGCTCGTGATAACAGCCTCTGTCAGAAAGAAAGCCGCAAAGGAGAGTGAGCTTAAATGACCCTGCTCGTGACCGTATTGGCCGCCGTAATATCCACCGCCGTTTGGTACTCAAGCGAAAAAGCCAGGAGCCTCAAAGTAAGTTCCCTTATGTTTATGTACTGGGGCGCAGCCCTGATGTGGCTTGTTGACGCCGTTTTTGAATACGCAGAACTGAGAGCGGAATTTTTCACTCCCGCTCCCGCAGATATGATAAACGACCTTTTCTTAGGTTTTGCCGCCGTAGCCTTCGGACTTGTCATATGGACGGTAATTTTACTTGTAAAAGACCCCAAGGGCGTATTAAAAGCAGCGCTGATAAAAAAGTAATCAACAGGAATGTGAGGTAATAAAAAATGCGGCTTACCCCAAGAGAGCAGGAACGCCTGATGATACATCTTGCAGGCGGACTTGCCAAAGAGAGAAAAGCAAGAGGCGTAAGGCTTAATTACCCCGAAGCCATAGCCTACATAACCTCCGAGCTTTTGGAAAAGGCTCGTGACGGAAAGACAGTCACAGAGCTTATGAGCAAGGGCAGAAAGCTTCTCACCGCCCAAGATGTAATGGACGGTGTTCCCGAAATGCTCCGCGAGATACAGTTTGAAGCCACCTTCCCCGACGGCACCAAGCTTGTGACCGTCCACGAACCCATCGTCCCCGAAAATAAGCTTATTCCCGGAGAGATAATCACCGAAGAGGGCGATATCGAAATAAACAAGGGCAAAGAGGCTCTCCCCCTCACCGTAACAAACACCGCCGACCGTCCAATACAGGTAGGCTCTCATTTCCATTTCTTCGAGGTAAACAAAGCTCTTGAATTTAACAGAGCCGCCGCCTTTGGTATGCGCCTTGACATTCCCGCAGGAACGGCAGTCCGCTTTGAGCCGGGGGAAAGCAAGGAAATAAGCCTTATCCCCATAGGCGGAAGCCGCAAAGGCTTCGGACTTAACGACCTTGTTTCGGGAAATATGGACGACAGCGAAATAAAAGCTGCGGCTCTGAAAAAAGCCGCAGAGTCGGGCTTCAAAGGAGGTTACGGCAATGTTTAAAATGTCCAGAAAGCAGTATGCGGATATGTACGGTCCCACCACAGGGGACAGGATACGTCTGGGCGATACCTCCCTCATAATCGAGGTAGAAAAGGACTACGCAGTCTACGGCGAAGAAGCTAAATTCGGCGGCGGAAAATCCCTCAGAGACGGAATGGGACAATCCTGCTCCGTAAGGGACACCGACTGCCCCGACACCGTCATCACAGGCGCAGTAGTAGTTGACTGTACGGGAATTTACAAGGCTGATATCGGCATAAAGGACGGAAAGATATGCGGTATCGGCAAGGCAGGAAATCCCGATATTATGGACGGCGTTACCCCCTCTCTGGTGTTCGGCGCAGGCACCGAAGCCATAGTGGGTGAAGGACTTATCCTCACCGCAGGAGGCATTGACACCCATATCCATTTCATCAGCCCCACCCAGATAGAAACAGCCCTCTATTCGGGCATAACCACAATGATAGGCGGCGGCACAGGTCCCGCAGACGGCACCAATGCCACCACCTGCACCCCGGGAAAATTCAACATTGAAAAAATGCTTGAAGCCGCCGAAGAATATCCGATGAACTTAGGCTTTCTCGGCAAGGGCAACAGCGGCAGTCTCGACACCCTCACCGAGCAGATAGAAGCAGGTGCCTGCGGACTGAAAATACACGAGGACTGGGGCTCCACCCCTTCGGTAATAAACAAAGCGCTGATGGCAGCGGATAAATACGACGTGCAGGTGTCTATCCATACCGATACCCTTAACGAAGGCGGCTTTGTGGAGGATACCATAGCTGCAATAGGCGGCAGAACTATCCACACCTACCATACCGAAGGAGCAGGCGGCGGTCACGCCCCCGATATAATCAAAGCAGCAGCATTCCCCAATATTCTCCCCTCCTCCACCAACCCCACAATGCCCTTTACGAAGAATACCCTTGACGAGCACCTGGATATGCTTATGGTCTGCCACCACCTTGACAGCAAGGTGCCCGAGGACGTGGCATTTGCGGATTCAAGGATTCGCCCCGAGACCATAGCCGCCGAAGATGTGCTTCACGATATGGGCATATTCAGTATGATGTCCAGCGACAGCCAGGCAATGGGACGAGTAGGCGAGGTCATCACAAGAACGTGGCAGACCGCTTCAAAAATGAAGGATCAGCGTGGCGCACTCCCCGAGGACAGCGACCGAAACGATAACTTCCGAGTAAAGCGCTACGTTTCCAAATACACCATAAACCCTGCCATAACTCACGGCATATCCGAATACGTAGGCTCAGTTGAAGTGGGAAAGATCGCAGACCTTGTGCTCTGGAAGCCTGCAATGTTCGGCGCAAAGCCCGAAATGATAATCAAGGGCGGATTTATCTGCGCCTCACGAATGGGCGATGCCAATGCCTCTATCCCCACACCTCAGCCCGTTATCTACACAAAGATGTTCGGAGCGGAAGGACTTGCGAAAAAGCGCACCTGCATAAGCTTCGTGTCAAAGGCGGCAGCGGACAGCGGCATTGCAGAGCGGCTTGGACTTCAGAAGATCGTTCTCCCCGTAAAGAACTGCAGGAATATCGGCAAAAAGGATATGCGCTTTAATGACCGCACAGGAGATATCAGGGTAGACCCCGAGACCTACAGCGTAACGGTGGACGGCGAACCCATCACCTGCAAGGCTGCGGAAAGCCTTCCCCTCACTCAGAGATATTTCCTGTTCTGATTATAGCACAAATATTCTGATTTGTCAACAGTAAAACAAAACAAATTTTCTAACGGAGTTTTATATATGATAACCGAAAAAATAACAGGCAAGCTTACCCAAACAGATAAGCAGGTAGACTACGTATCAATCGACTGGTTCGAGCGTGACAAAAAGCTGCTGAGAAAGACCACCGACAAGGGCGAGGAGATCGGCATAAAAATACCCACCCCCTTAAATGAGAACGATATAATCTACGAGGACGATAACCGCATTATCGCCGTTACCATCGCCCCCTGCGACCTTATCAGCGTAAAGATATCGGATATCCGTGAAATGGGCAGGCTCTGCTTCGAGCTTGGCAACCGTCACCTTTCCCTTGCCATCGGGGAGGACGAGGTAAAATGCCCCTATGACGAACCCACCTTTGAATATCTGAAAAAGCTTGGCTTCAAAGCAGAAAAGATACACGGCAAATTCACAGGCTACACCGAATGCCGTGGACACGCTCACTCTGACAGTGAGCATACTCACGAACATACCCACACCCACGAGCATTCTCACTAATGCCTATGAACACAGACATAAAGCTTATCCGTCTCGCACAGGCTCTCGACCCCCTTTTCCCCATAGGCTCCTTCACCCTCTCAAACGGAACGGAGACCTATACGGCAAAGGAGATCGTCACCGACAGATCTGCTCTGTCACAGCTTCTGAACGCCTATATCTATACTCTCCCCACCGGGGACTTAGGCTTCGGAGCAAAAGCAGCCTCGGGAGAGGATATACCTCTCCTTGACGATATCTGCGCCGCCTCAAAGTCCCCCTATGAGCTTCGTGACGGCAGCTCAAAGCTTTGCAGACGGTTTATAAAGGCACAATCGGCACTCTGCCCCACCCCTCGCCTGACGGACTATTCCCAAAGGATAGAAACAGGTGAATGCACAGGCTTTCACCCCATAGCTGTGGGACTTTTCATTGCCGATATCGGAGCGGATATACGGGAGGGGCTTTCACTCTATGCCTACAGCCTTCTCTCGGCAATGGCAAACCACGCCGTAAAGCTTGTGCCGCTGAGACAGCTTGACGGTCAGACCGCCTTATATGAGGCAATGGAGCGTATACCCGAAGCGGCAGAAAAAGCCCTTTCTGTACCCATAGACGATCTGGGCATAAGCGGCAGCGGCTTTGAACTTCGCTCAATGCAGCACGAAAAGCTTTTTACAAGAATTTACATATCATAATATTTCGGAGTTGATAAAATGTCATACGTAAAGATCGGCGTGGGAGGTCCCGTAGGCTCGGGAAAGACCGCCCTCATCGAACGGCTCACAAGAAAAATGTCTGAAGAATACAGCATATGCGTTGTCACCAACGACATCTACACCAAAGAGGACGCAGAATTTCTCATAAAAAATTCTGCTCTTGACCCCGAAAGGATCGTAGGCGTTGAAACAGGAGGCTGTCCCCATACCGCCATACGTGAGGACTGCTCAATGAACCTTGAAGCGGTGGACGAAATGGCGAAAAAGTTCCCCGATGTTCAGATAATTTTCATTGAAAGCGGCGGCGATAATCTGTCAGCCACATTTTCCCCCGACCTGGCGGACGCTTCCATATATGTCATAGACGTGGCGCAGGGAGAGAAAATTCCCCGAAAGGGCGGTCCCGGAGTTACCCGTTCCGACCTGCTTGTCATCAACAAGACAGACCTTGCCCCTATGGTAGGAGCAAGCCTTGAGGTAATGGCAAGGGACTCGGAGCGAATGAGAGGCACCCGCCCCTTTATGTTCACAAATCTTATGACCCTTGAGGGCGTTGACGATATCATCGGCTGGATAAAAAAATACGTCCTTATGGAAGACCTGAAATAAGATGAGCGTCCTTAAACTCACCGCCGAATACAAAAACGGCAGAACGGTAATAACAGACAGCGAATTTACCGCTCCTCTGAAAATAGCGCTCCCCTTTTACCGCACAGACCACACCGAAGTAATGATGATGGCAGCAAGCGCAGGAATACTTGAGGGCGATGTCTACGATATTGAAATAACCGTCAGGGAAAAAGCCTTTCTCAAATTCACAGGGCAGTCCTACACAAAGGTATTCAAAGCGGATAAACAAGGTGCCTCGCAGAACGTGAAAATAACCGTTGAAAAGGGCGGCACACTTATCTATGACCCCTGCCCCGTCATACCCTTCGGCGGAAGCATATTTGACAGCAGGACAGACGTGTATCTCAGTAAGGGCAGCCGCCTTGCAATGACGGATATCCTCGCCTCGGGACGAGCGGCAATGAACGAGGAGTTTGCCTTTAAAAGCTATCGCTCAAGAACAGCCGTACATATTGACGGCAGGCTTTCCTATCTTGACAACAGACGACTTGTCCCCGAAGAAGCACCCCTTCGTGGCATAGGTTTTTTTGAGGGCTATTCTCATACTGCCTCCGCCTATTTTTACGGCATAGACAAGCAGCCCCTTGAGGACGCTCTTTCGGGCTATTCCTCGGGAGAAGCGGCTCTGAGTCTTGCGGCGGCAGGTATATCCGTCCGAGCCGCAGGGAACGGCGCAGACCCTATTCACAGACTTTTTGAAACTATGACCAAAACTCTGTCAGCAGACTGATATAAACATTTTTGAGACGACAAAAAACTCTCCCGAAAGGAGCGTCCCGTAAATGTACCGAATACTGCTGGCGGAGAGCGATCCCTTCTGCCGCCTGTCCTACAGAAAAATGAATGTCTGGGAAGAATACGGCTTTGAAATATCCGCCGAAGCGGTAAACGGCAGAGAAGTGCTGAGACTCATTGAAAAAGAGCCCTTCGACCTGCTGATATCCGACATAAAAATGCCCGTAATGGGCGGCTTGGAGCTGCTCCGCACCCTTCGGAGCAGCGGACTTGACCTTGCCGCCGTGTTCATCAGCTCCCGCACAGAATTTGAATATGCAAGAGAAGCGATGATACTGGGCGCAAAGGATTTTCTGAAAAAGCCTGCCTCGGAGGAAGCTGTGGGAGAAATGCTCGGACGTGTCCGCCGAAGTCTCGGCGGCAGCGATGAAGCAGAGGTAAGCGGCATTGTGGCTCGTGTAATGGAGCAGATAGGGGCAGATATCGGCAGGGATATTTTTCTGCATAACGTCAGCCTGTTTCTCTCGGAAAATCTCTGCCGTGCGGTGTCAATGACCGAAGCGGCGGAGAATATGAATATGAGCCGTGACTATTTCGGAAAATGCTTCAAGCGCCGCTCGGGAAAGAGCTTCAACACCGTTCACACAATGATAAAAATGGAATATGCCAAAACTCTCATAGACTCGGGCAAGTACAAAAATTACGAGATATCCGAAAAGCTTGGCATCTGCGACCCGGATTATTTCACCAAGCTTTTCAAATCCGTCACGGGAATGACCCCAACGGGATATAAAAACAGAACATAAAAAACGCTTCTGTCGGCAAACCAAAGCCTGCCGACAGGAGCGTTTATTTTTACTTAGATTTTTTCTTCTTGTGTATCACCGCAATAATGCCTGCAGCAAGAACAGCCGCACTACCCGATACCGCAGCAACAGCAGCCACATTAACCGGCTTTTCCGAAGCGGTCATCACAAAACTGCCGCCCGAAGCCGTAAATACAACATAGCTTCCGTCCGTCTCGCAGGGGACCGCTGCCCCGTCAATTTTAATAACGGTCTTATCAGGCTCCGTAACAGGCAGGAAACGGATAAGCCGATCGCTGTTATTATCCTCGGGAATATGTACCTCCCAGCTTTCATTGCCAAGGTCTGTGACCTGAAGCTTGTCCGTATCGGTAAATGTGCCCTCCGCCATAAATATGGGGCGTCCGCTTTCCCGGGTGACCTCCGACGATATTGCAGTAACGTTCGGGATATATTCAGCCTTGATAACAGCGCCGTAAGTCATATTGCTGTAATCGTGCTCCTCCCACTTAGCAAAATAGCCGTTCTTGCGTGGTGCCTCTGGAAGCTCGCTTTCATCAAGGGACTCGCCGTACCTGAACGAAACAACATCTACCACCTTGTCCTCCGCCACAAATGTAAGAGTGAGCTCTTTAAACTCCTCGGGAATGTTCTCCATAGCCGTCATTTCATCATATGAAACAGGGAACGCCTTGCCGTCATAGCTTATCCCGTCAATGCCCCCCGTGCCGTCTTCAACGAAAACATTGCCCTCAGGCTCGCCGTCGCAGTCTCCTGCCACAGCTCCCGAATATTCGTCGGAGGAGTCAATGGAAACATAGCTTACACAGCTGCTTATATCGTGACCCGAGCCTGCAATGCCGCCGATGTAGTCATCACCCTCAAGGCGGCACATAGCAAAGCTGCCGAATATTGCCGCCGAGGACTTGCCCGCAACGCCGCCCACATAGCTTCCGTCCGTAGACTTTACATCTCCGAAGCCTTTGCAGTTAATGATACAGCCCGTGTCCATACTGCCTGCGATTCCGCCTGCGCCGTCCTTCTTGGAAGTCACCTTGCCGCTGTTTACGCAGCTTCTGACAACCGTTCTGGACTGGTACATAAAATCAAGTGACCTGTCGCCTATCTGGTCGATATCACCCTCGGGGTCATAGGAATTTTCAATGCCCATTTCTCCCACGATGCCGCCTGCGCTCACATCTGCGAATATCTCTCCAAAATTTGTGCAGGAAGCGATCTTTCCGTCCGCCCTGCCCTCTGTGTCCGAAGCGGAGATATCCTCGGTGTAATCTTTAAGGCTCTTGGGATCATCGGTCATTTCCTCCGTCATATCTATAATAACGTCGTAAACCTCCGAAGCCTTGCTGTTGAGCGCCTTTAAGTCCTCGGACAGAATATTCACCGAGTCTCCCGCAGATACGTTCAGAACATCAAGGTCGTCAAACAGAGTGCTTAAATTATCCGACAGACTGTTTTTGATATTCTCGAAATTCTCGTCTGTGCCCGTAAAGGTTATCTTCTCTTTTCCGGCGAAATAATCGGCAATGTCGTGGAGATAGCCGAGACCGTCAGACAGATAAACAGAAGCGTCATTTGAATACTGAACCGCTTCCTCAGCAGCATAAGCCGCCGCAATTACAGACGCAGCGCTGTCGTCCAGGAAAGGCCAGGCTTCTTTTATCCTGTCAATGAGAGAGCCTGTCATCTCTTCCACCTCTCCCACCGAGGAAGATGTGTCTTTCAGGTAACCGATTATCTCGGTAAGGCTGTCAAAGCTTATGTCGCCCGCAGGACCCGTTCCCGATGAGGTGTATGACGAAGCCTGCGAACGTATCATAGAAGCACATTCCGACAGCTCGTCCTTAAGGCTTCCCACAGCAGAAGCGTCAATGAGCATATTCATTCCCTCTGTCAGATCGGACAATGCGTCAAATATTCCTTCAAACGAGCCGCCTGTGAATACATTGAGAATATCGCTTATGCTGTCCCTGTATTCGCCGGGGTCTTCAATGCCCATATCAAGAAGATCCTGCAGATGTCTGACAGAATTTTCTGCCTCTGCGATCTCATCGGATAACCCGTCCGTGCTTTCCTGCAAAGCGGAAAGACTGTCCTTTATTTTGTTCAGCGCATTTTCCGTATCGGGAGAAGCGGAAATATCGTCAAGAGCGGTAATAGTGCTGTAAATAATATCTCTTATGGACTGCACAGACTGACCGAAAATGTAAAGATCGTTTTTCAGACCATTCAGAGCACCCGACAGACCGTTAGGGTCGCCAAGGGAATTCTGTGCAGATGTAAGCCCGTCCTGCATTGACTCGTTTGCATTTTTAAGGGACTCCACAGCAGCCGACAGATCGTCTAAGGCAGGGAACAGTATATCCATTGCCTCGTCGCTGCCCTCCATAGCCTCCGCCAGCAGGTCGTTTGCCTCCCAGAGCTTGTCAACAGCTTCGGTAAAGGAATCGGAAGCCTTTGAAAAGCTGTCTGCCGCAGGCTCGGACATATCTATAAGGTCGGACACACGGGAACTAAGCTCATTAACGGAGTCAATGTTTTCGTTGATAATGCTGTCGGTCTCGTCAAGAAGATCTGCTGTGTCACTTTTCACCGCTTTAAGGCTGTCGATCATACCGTCCACATTGCCCGAAAGGGTGTCCGAGGAACCGTTTAAGTCGTCAATAGTTTTGTCAACGATGACATTCAGCTCGTCAAGCCTGTCTTTCAGCTTCTGAACGGAGGACTCTGAGAACAGCAGAGAAAAATGAGGTTCAGCCTGACCTGCAATTCCGCCCGTGTCCTTTCTTCCGTTTATGGTGCCGTAATTTTCACAGCCGCTTATGTAGCCGTTCTGCCTGCCGCAGATACCGCCGATATTATAGCCGATATGAGCATAGCCCACATCTCCCCTGTTGATGCACTTCTGCACATTGCCCGAAGAATAGCCCGCAATACCGCCTGCGTCTGTTGAGTCTGTAGACTTTTCGGTGGAATAGATATCGTCAATGTTAATATTCTCAAGATCTAAAGCGTTGTCGGAAACATTGGTATTTACGGAAGCCGAATTTTCGCAGAGCATAATGCAGCCTCTGTTTTCCCCTGCGATACCGCCTGTGAAATGCTCCGACTGTATACGTCCGTTTGCTTTGCAGCAGGAGATAAGACCCGTTTCTTCGTTTACTCCAACGATACCTCCGCAGTATTCCTTGCCCGTAACAACTCCGTCAAAGGAACAGCCGTAGATCGTGCCCCTGTTAACTCCTGCCACAGCGCCGCACTTTGACGATGTACCCGAGGGAGCTATCTTGCAGGAAACATTTAAATTCATAACTCTGCCGCTTTTCTCGATATAACGGAAAAGTCCCTGAACAGAGCCGTTATCCTCTATGGAAAAGCCGCTTATTTTGTGGCCGTTGCCCTCGAATGTACCGCTGAATGAGGGAATGGGTATAAACTCCGCTTCGGAAGATGCAAAACTGATATCCGAATCAAGAATGACCGTCATTCCTCTTGAATAGCTGTCCAGTCTGCACTTTTCTGCGAATTTTGCGAAGTCCTCGGCTGAATTTATATATACCGTATTGCCGAGCTTTGACGCATCAGAAACATTTCCGGCAGCGGACAGATCCTCCGCAAATACATATGCAGAGCTGTAAAGAGAGCTTACGGAAAGTATGACCGCAAGTGCGGCGGCAGCGCAGCGTTTTATCATCATCACTTACGCACCTCCTCTTTTTCGTTATCGCCGATACCCGTATCATTTATGTTTTCGGGCAGCTCCTCAAAATTCCTGCTTTCGATCTTTGCGTCAACTTCTCCCACGATAATTCCGTTAACAACAGCGTCGATCCTGCCGTTAACATATCCGTGAACAATACCCGTAACAGCGATCTTGCCGCCGGATATCTGAGTGCGTTCACGCTTCTTGATAGTAAAGGAGGTCTTTTCGATAATGGTGTCGCCCAGGATAAGTATCTGCGGAAGAACGCCCATTACAAGGACGATAGACATAATGGTTCCACGTCCGAGACATACGCCGATAGAGGAAATGGTTCCGTCGGAGGAAAGCTGACCGATAAGTATTCCTGCGGCGGCAAGGATAGCGCCAGATGTGATAATGGTGGGGAAAGCCTGATTTAAGGTCTCGGTGATTGCGTCCTTGATGGACATTTCCTGCTTGAGCTCCATATATCTGCTTGAGATAACGATAGCATAGTCAATGTTTGCGCCCATCTGAATGGAGTTAACTATAAGGTAGCTGAGGAAGAACAGGCTTGTGTTCTGCAGATAAGGAAATGAGAAATTCATCCAGATACTTCCCTGGATAACTGCAATAAGCAGCACAGGCAGACCTGCCGACTTAAATGTAAAGAGCAGGATTATGATAACAAACAGAGCGGACAGGATACTGATTATAAGATTATCCGTTACGAAGGAAGATGAAAGATCGTAGTCGCTGGTGGAGTTGCCCACAAGGTAAACGTCGTCTGAATAATATTTCGCCGCTTCTTCGTGAATGGTGGCAAGGAAATCAAAGGTCTCCTCGCCTTCCTCGGGGAGGTTCAGATAAACGAGGATACGGCTGTAGTTGTCGCTTCTGAGCTGGAGCATAGCCTTGTCGAGAGTGGTGTGCAGCTCCTCGAGGGTGTCCATAAGCTCGTCGTCCAATGTAACATATCCCTTGTCAACCTCGTCGTAGGTAAACAGGAACATATCAATTAAGGGGACCGAGTAGGACTCAAGACCGTTTACCACCTCGCCGTAATTTTCATCATTCACGGCATAAGCGGCATAAAGCACCTTTGCCACCTCGTAATCCAGTTCCACAAGCTCGGAAAACTGTCTCGGGGTAAGAGCGTCTGTCAGAACATAGCCGTCCATAGCTTCAATATTTGCAAGTCCTAAGCAGGAGTCCACCTCGCTGTAGCTTTCAAGCTTTCTTATAAGCTTTCCCTCCGACTCGTAATCACCCGAGGGAACGATAAGAGCGGCAAGGTTTGAGGAGCCGAAATTATCCTTTATCTTCTGCTCCGCAAGCTGCTGTTCACTGTGGCGTGTGGTCTCAAGGTCGGTGGTTCCGTAGCAGTAGGGGCATTTGCTTGAAAATACGAAGGCAACGCAGACAAGACCCACAAATACGGGAGGGATAACATATTTTGTTGCAAAGGCAAACTTGCCCACAGCGGAAATTTTCGGCACGAAATTCTTATGAACAGTCTTGTCGATAAGCTTTGAAAATACCATAATAAGCCCCGGCATAAGGGTAAATACCGACAAGAGGCTGAGAAGTATCGCCTTGATAAGCACCATTGCAAGGTCTGAGCCTATCTTGAACTGCATAAATGCAAGAGCGATAAGACCCGAAATGGTGGTAAGGCTGCTGGAGGATATTTCGGGGATAGCCTTGCTCAGAGCGGTAATGCAGGCTTCACGGCAGTCAAGATGCTCGTGCTCCTCGCTGTAGCGGTGAATAAGAATAATGGCATAGTCAATGGCAAGAGCAAGCTGGAGAACGATAGTTACGGAATTTGAGATAAAAGAAATCGTTCCAAGCAGGAAGTTAGTGCCCATATTTGCAAGAGCAGCCGCTCCGAATGTGCAGATAAGCACGGGTATCTCGGCATACGCCTTTGAGGTAAACAGCAGCACCAGCAGAATGATTATCGCAGCAATGGCTGTTACCGTCTGCATTTCTGCCGCAAGCTGAGCCGAAGAGTCGCTGCCCACCGTGCTGGAAATGGAAACGTCCAGACCCGAAAGCATTTCCTTTATTTCATTCATAGCGTCAATGCTTATCTGCTCGTCCTCTTCGCCGTCAAAGGTCACAGAGAACATAGCTGCAGAATTTTTGTAATGGTCCTCGGTATTGTCAAAAGCCGCCTCGGAAACGCCGTCAATGGCTTCAATATCTTCGGCGATCTTTTCGGCTTCATCATATGTAATGTTAGATATCATTACCGAAGCGGAACCGTATGTGGTAAATTCCTCGTCCATAATGGTAAGGCCACGCCTTGTTTCCGTAGTCTCGGGAAGATAGGACGTGATATCGTTTTCAACCTTGACCCAGCCGCTGACAAAAACGCAGAATATCAGAAGGAATATCCACAGAAGAAATATAAGATTTCGCTTGTCAACTATAAAGGTCGCAAGCTTATACATAAAAGTCTCATTTTCCTCTTTGGGAGGGTCAGGAAATTTCTTTGACAAAAGCTTCACTCCTTGCTGTATATATTATATAAATTATATTTCAGACTGCACAAAATGTCAATGTGCATTATGTATGATTTTTACGAAAATATCAAACCATTTTTCGAATAATTCGAAAAAATTAAAATGATACATCAAAAGCTGTAAAAATATGCAGAAAAATATCCGTCGGGAGACCGTTTCCCCGACGGATATTTTCTGCTGAACGCTTTTTACAGCACTCCGTTTTTTATAAAATTCTCAATAATACCCAGGACTCTCTCCGACCAGAATTCTCTGCCGCCGTGATGCGCTCCTTCAATTGCGTAAAATCTCGCCGCCTTTTTCTGCTCTTTCAGCTTGTCATAAAGCATACAGCTCTGACCGAATGGCACAAGCTCGTCATTTGTGCCGTGGAAAATAAGAACAGGCGGTATTTTTCTGTCGGCGCAGATGTAATTTGTCACCACAGTAGGAGCGGCAAGCTGCGGATTTTCGGCAACGTTTTTTCTTCCGATAAGAAAGCCTGCGGGGCTGTCCGCTGTCATATGGTTCTGAGATGACGGCTCATCGTTCATTTTTGAAATATTGACCGGACCGTAAAGATCAATAATGCCCCTGACGGAAGAGTCCGCTTCATTGTAAATATCCTCTTCAAATCCGTCTGTGCCTGCGGTAAGTCCTGCCATCAAAGCGCTGTGACCGCCGGACGAGTCTCCCATAAGCCACACGTTATTTTCATCATATCCGTACTTATCCCCATTCAGCTTCAGAAATCTGACCGCCGCCTTTACGTCAAGGGTCTGAGCAGGAAAGGGTGCAGCCTCCGAGCCTCTGTACTGTACGGAAGCCACCGCAAAGCCACGGTTTGCCAGCAGGCACAGTCTCGGAATAGTCTCGGGGATATTCTGCCAATAAAACGCCGAGCCTGTGACATACTGGAGTGCCCCCTGTCAAGTAGACAGCTGAAAAAAAAAAAAGAATATTTAGAGTTTGTTCAAATCCACCCTGCTGCGCAGCAGGGTGGATTTTTTACGCCGCCGCTGCCGAGTGATATTCCATAGGTGTCATACATTTCAATTTTAACTGGTAACGTCTGGTATTGTAAAACTCAATG
>NZ_JBNMJV010000034.1:0-30145 GCF_050874005.1 Huintestinicola sp. | reverse complement strand
TTTGTGGTTATTAACATTATACCATATTGGAGCTTTTATTGTACTATTTTTTTCCATTTTTCAAAAAAATTCTGCTCGTTTTTCCCTTACCTACGTTGTTCCTTTGGATTTGATACTTGCTTTTTGGGGAAACTTAAAGTCCAAAAACATCAGACGAAAGGACGAAAAATAATGAAAGACAGAAAATTATCCGCCATAGCCATAGCAATATCCCTGACCCTCTGCGCCTGCTCGGGAGAAAAGCTGCCCGATAATGAGAATCCCACAGAAACAAGCCTTACCGAAGCCGCCGCAATAGAAAAAACTCCCGAAGCGGACTGGAAATACAGCATTGTGGAAAACAAAGCAAGCATAAAACGTACACAGGTGATGAAACCATCGTCACCGTTCCCGAAACCCTTTTCACTATCGGAGAAAATTCATATAACAGGCTGTCCTCATATGCTTCGCTTGATAATGAGGAAATATGCCCCGAAAGCTTTGAAAAGCTCTCCCGTCTGCCCTGCCTTACTACCCTGCATATATGCGGCTCGGGCAATATCGACCTTACGGGCATAGAAAAGCTTGAGAAACTTAAAAGACTTTATATTTCCGCCAAGAGCTCTGTTATTATAAGGTGGGGTAATAAATATATACAAAAAACCCGAGAAAATTTGACAAAAAAAGCGAATTGTATATTAGTGAAATTTGTGATATAATGTAAACTGATAAATAATATTTGTAAACGTGTCAGGGTGAAAACTATGAAAAGATTTAACATCGGCATTGCAGTAGCCGCAATAAAAGATCCTTTCAGCTATCAGCTTTCACGGGGAGCGATGAGCGCAGCAGAGAAGTTTGACGTAAATCTTTATATATTCCCCGGGAAATATATCGGCGTGGATTACAGCGCATATTATGACGAGTGCCGCTATGAATACCAGTACAATGCCCTGTTCGATATCGCAGCAGCGGCGAAGCTTGATTATATGATATCGGCAGTAGGGTCAATAGCCTATCCCCTTGACAATGAGGGCAAAAAGCGCCATCTTGACAGCTTTGGCGGCATACCTGTGCTCAGCGTGGCGGCGAATATCTATGGCTATGATTATCTTATGTTCGACAACCGCACAGGAATAACGCAGGCTGTAGATCACCTTGTAAAGGAGCAGGGCAAAAGGCGCATAGGAATGCTCTACGGTGACCTGAACAACTGCGAATGTGCGGAGCGTTTTGAGGCATACCGCAGCGCACTGAAAAAGAACGGACTTCCTTTTGACCCGGCCCTTTGTATGGCAAGTGATATTTCCGAAAATATCTATAAAGAAGCAAGCCTGCTTGTAGATGGAAATCCGGGAATTGACGCCGTTCTGTGCGTAAACGACAAAATGGCGGAGACAGTATATAAAGTGCTGAACGACAGAGGCATACATATCGGCAGGGAGGTCGCAGTAGTCGGATTTGACGATCTTCCCTTTGCGTCCAAGCTTGAGCCGCCTCTGGCTTCGGTAAAGGCGGACGCATACAAGCTGGGTGAGCGTGCGGTGGAAAAGGCGGTGAATTTTCTTCGGGGCGTTCCCGACAATAACAGTTTCCTTCCCACGGAATTTATCCCCAGACAGTCAAGCTACGGACAGGCAGGACTTTACAATTCACCCGATGCGGTTTTCAGCGGCACTCCCTCGGAAACAGCAGGCAAGGTCTGTGACTATCTTTATGAAAGCGGAGCGCTGAGCCTTGAAAGAAAAACGGTGTATGATTTTGTAAAAAGCTTTTTTGAGGAAATGTTCCGCCGTTTCGGCAGCAAACGTGCGGACACCGAGGATTATAACGAAGTGGCGGATATGGTGGACGTGTTTTTCAATAAGGAATTCATCATAGTTGACCACGTAAATGTCCTCCACGAGCTTATAGACAGCGGCTACCGCTATCTTATGAGAAAATGTTTTTCAGAAAACGAGCCATATATCCGCAGGCTGTACAATTTCTTCTATAAGCGGATAAATCTTGATATCGCTTCGGATTATCATATTCTTGAGGAGAAGCATAAGCTTGCCGTTCATTATGACAATATTGTTCTGCGTGACGCTCTGATGATAGGGGACAATCTGAGTGAGAGCTATTCAAAAATGCTCAAAACTCTGCATCTTATCGGTGCTGACTCGTCCTACTCGTACATTTTCAGCGAGCCTGTGGAGTACCATATGGGAGAGCGCTTTCCTGCGAATAAGTTATCCTTTTATTTTGCAGGCTATGCATACGGCCGTGATGTTTTTTCCATTCCCGAGGATAATCGGCGAATGTCCGCCAAGGATATTTTTGCTGATAAGCTCTTTAACGGTTCAAAGCGGCATACTCTCATAGCGGCGGATCTATTCTGCAAGGAATACCAGTACGGAATGGTACTCTGCGAGCCACGTTCCGTGGACTTTTTCGACGAGCTGGAGCTTATCACATACCAGCTCAGCTCCGTGGTAAAAATGGTACATCTTCTTGAGAGCAGAGAGCAGACGTTAATTGAACTTCACAGCAAAAATCTTGCCCTTGAAGATATGTCACGCATTGACGAGCTGACCAATGTCTATAACCGCAGAGGATTTTATTCTGCGGCGTCCGAGCTTGTCCGTGCCAACGGTATCGGCAGGTCATACATAGTCTGCTACGCCGATATGGATAATCTCAAAATGGTAAACGACAGATTTGGACATATGGAGGGCGACTTCTCCATACGTTCTCTGGCAGATTGTCTCAGGGAGATATTCGGTGAAAAAGCGGTCATCGGCAGAATGGGCGGCGACGAGTTTGCGGTGCTTCTTTCAAGCTCGGAATCAATCGGCTGTGATGATATTCTCCGCCGCAAGGAGGAGAGCATAGAGCGGCTGAACGCAAATTCAGGCAAGCCCTACCTCATCAATATGTCTGTGGGACTTGCTGAATGTTGTGTTTCCAACAGCTATGACTTAAAAGAGGGTATGGATAAGGCTGACGGCAAACTTTATGATGCCAAAGCAAAGCGTAAAAAGGTAATATAAGAGCGGCTGTATGATAAATTATAGCACAACTGTTTCTAAATGTCAATAGCAAAACTGAACAAATATTTCACTATATAATAAAACATATTTTTCAAAGCAAAAGACGGACTGTCTGTTACGATGACAGTCCGTCTTTTATTTTTGACCGTTATTATCGGAAAATCTCTCATTCAGAGAAAAAACGCAGCCGCAGTAATTCTGTCTGTAAATGCCGTATTCTCTTGAAAGCTCGGTGGAGCGCTTGTAGCCGTTTCTTTTCTTGAAATCGGAAAACAGGTATTTCACGCCGTATTTATCCGCCAGCTCTCCGCCTATCTCGTTAAGCTTCTGAGCATTTTTCATCGGGCTGATGGAAAGGGTAGTGGTGAAATAATCCGCACCCATATCCCTTGCAGCGGCGGCAGAGGCTTCCAGCCGCAGACGATAGCAGGCAAAGCACCGTTCGCCGCCCTCACGGATATGCTCAAGCCCCTTGACAGCCTTGTAAAATTCATCGCTCATATGCTCGGTGCCGATAAAGCCAATGGGATTATTAACGGGCAGTTCGCTTATAAAGCGTTCCTGCTCCGCACGGCGCTTGTAAAATTCCTCTTCGGGGTAGATGTTCGGGTTATAATAAAAAACCGTTATTTTAAAATAACGGGAAAGGTATTCAAGAACATAGCTTGAGCAGGGAGCGCAGCAGCTGTGCAGCAGGAGAGAGGGGACAGTTCCCGCTCTCTCGATATCGCTCAGAATTTTGTCAAGCTCGTTCTGATAGTTTATTTTATTCATTTGTTTTTCTCCGTGGTTTCGGGGAGTGTGAGAAATGTTTCGGCAGCAGGCGTGGTCTCGCTTTCGGCGGGAGCTTCCGTTACACTTTCGGCTTCTGTTTCCGTTTCGGACTCAGCTTCATCGGACACTTCAGTCTCAGCCTTTTCAGCATTAGCTTCTTCAAACTCGGTCACATCGGACTGTATCTTTGAAAGCAAAGTCTTGTAAGCGGAGGATTTGAAGTGCATACCGTCAGACTCGGCGTATGTGCTGTTGAAATATCCGGTTTCGTCCTTGAGAATTGAAGCAGCGTCCACAAAAAGCATATTGTTGGCGGTGCAGTAGGATCTAAGGCTTGTGTTATATTCGTTTATCTTCGCCATAACGTCCACATCGTCAACGGTGCTGTCATAGCCGGCGGTAACGGGAGGAACGCTTATTATAACGACCTCGCAGTCGGGGCAGGTCTCCTTGATAAGATCCACAAGTGTGTCGGTGGACTGCAGCATATTTCCCACAGAGAGCCACTGGATACCGTTAGAGCCCAGCATTATGTAAACACGTTTTGGCATCGTGTATGAAAGCATAGTGGAAATGCCTATCTCGCCGTAGCAGGTGGAAACAGATTTTGTGAGAACTGTGGAGGGGTTCAGACCCACCTTTGCATATACGTTTTTATCGTCTAAAAAGCCGTAAAGGGAGTAGCCCGTGGAAATGGAGTCTCCGATGAAAAGGTCGGAGGAAAAGAACTCCGAGTCATAGGTCGTATCGGGAACAGGGGCTGACGCCGCAGGGACCGAGCATTCGGTCTCCAGCTTGATCGTCTCAACCGTTTCCGATGAAGGGGCTGATGCTTCCGAATGGGTCTCGGCAAGCTCGGTCAGGTCGGGAACGGAGGTCTCCGCAGAAGATGCAGAGGTCGTGATCTTGGTTTCGGAGGGCTGAGCAGAAGTATTTTCGGTAGTTTCCGTTTCGGAAGGCTCTGCAGCTGCCGTTTCGGAAGGCAGGGTCTCGGCGGAGGTATCTGCTTCGGTCTGTCTGCTTGCGGCGTCGCCTGCGGAAACGGTTTCACTGTCGGCGCTCAAAGCAGCAGTATCTTCGGAAGTCTCGGAGCTTCTTATGCTGCTCACCTCACGGGAGTAATCCGTTATCGAGGGGAGTTTCGGGGAAACAGGCTCCTGCGACTGTCCGCAGCCCGAAAAAATAACAGCTGCCGTAAGGAGCAGTACGGTGAGCTTTCCCCGAAAGGGCTTTGCTCCTTCTATCGTATTATCGGACATAGGTTCTGATGATCCTTTCTTTGCCATACAGGATATGCTGAATTCACTATTTTTTATTATATCACATTATTCTCAAAAGTTAAAGGGGGTACGGCTGTAAAATTTTTGGCAGGATTTGGAGCTGTTTTATATCATTGTGCATAAAATCAGAAACTATGTCGAAAATGTAAAATTTTCTAATCTTATTTCACAGTATTTGTGGCAATTGCATATAAATATTAACAGATATATTATCTCAATGTAATGAAATTTTAATATATTTCTAAGGATAATATTGTATAATTATGTAAAAAGGGGAGGATAGCTATGAAAAAAGGCGGATTAAAGGGCTTCACGCTTATTGAGATCATTGTGGTCATTGCAATTATCGGAGCGCTTGCGGCAATAATAGTCCCGTCGCTCATCGGGTATACCCGTCAGGCAAAGGCTGCTGTCATCACGGGCAATGCCAGAAATGTTTACAACGCTGCCAAGATGACTGTTGCCGAATGTTATGATGAAGTGATGATACATCCGAATGAGATATACATCGGTGACGATTCGGGTACAGCTCACGCCGTGGGAGGTTCGGACGATCTTTCCGTAGGAATGTTTATGGGTGATGATTTTGAGGGACACTATGCCTTTGTTATCTCTGATGACGGCAACGACGTGATATATGCTGTGTGGAGCAATAATAATCCTATCAGCCCTCAGGAAGCAAGAATATACACATTGGACGAGATCGAGCAGGACGTGACAGGAAAGGGCATCGGCAGTTATCCCAACAGCTGATCTTGGTCTCACGGAAAAATTACTAAAAACTAACGGCTGTATAAAGTTTTGCAAAACCGATTTTTATGAACGGGGTGCGGTTATGGGAACTTTTCTCAGCCTCAGGAAGAACTGCGGTCTTATGGCTGCGGCGGCGATCATTTCTTACATAGTTATGCAGATACACAGCGGTTATCTGTCAGGTATCCCCATAGGAGAGGAGGCACCTCTGAACGAGATCTTTTTTGCCGTTCAGACTGTTCTTCTGGTATGTGAATGGATATTCGGGCTTATTGCTGTGGGAAGCTGTATTTTTTACCGACCGTCTCTTGCAGGAGCGGTTGGGATAATTTTAAAACTTCTTCTTATCGCAGCTGTGTCTGCACTTGCGCTGTCTGCCGTCTGGCTGGTGGCAAGATTCGGCGGAGCAAATGCGGTCACTGCGGCAGGAGTGAAAATATTTTATAGTTAGAACGATGATACGGGCGTGGAAAATATCCTCGCCCGTATTTTATTTTATGCCCAGTTTTTCCATTGCCCCCGTAATGTCACGCCATTCGGAAAGCATTTTCCGAAGCTCCTCCATACCCTTTGGAGTCACCCGATAATATTTACGCTTTGGTCCTCCCGAATGTTCGCCCACATAACATTCGGTGCAGCCGTCTGCGTGGAGCCGCCTGAGAACAGCGTAAACAGTGCTTTCGTTTATTTCGGGAAAAAGCTCAGTTATCCGCCTCATAATATCGTAGCCGTAAAGCTCGTCTGTGGTGAGGGTGTAGAGTATTGACATCTCCAGCACACCCTTTTTCATCTGTCCCTTATCCATTTGCCGCCGCCCTTTTCCTGCGTATCATAAGAATTGACGCAAGTGCGATCACTCCGCATATAATTCCGACGATAAGATAGATATAGTACGATATAGTCTTGAAAAAGTCAAATTTCGGCTGTAAGGGGTCTATTCGGCTTGCAGTTACCCACAGCTTGTCATTAAATGCAAGGGTGAAAAGTGCGGGGTACAGCGAGGCTGTGTTCAAGGCATTTTTATCCGTTACCGACAGCAGGATAATGCAGAAAGCCGATATAGGCAGTATGTAAAACAGCGCTTTTGTTATCATCCCGAGAGACGCCATATCAAGTATCGACAAGGAATATTTTGATGAGGCGGACGGCAGGCGTATGAGGGTCACAGCCAAAAAAACGTTCACAGCTGCTGCAAGAACTGCTCCTACAATATTTCTGCTTTTTATGCAGTAAAAAATGAGAATAGCCATTGAAACGAACATAATGCTTGTGAAGCAGACCGCCGCAGAAATTGCAGAAGAAAGTTTCCCATCGGCAAATCCGAACTTCACAAAATATTGCAGGAAAAACCCGCCCACGGGAAGAAGCATTGCGAAAATAAAGGGCAAAGGTTCCGCAGGATAACGGCATATGGCTCTTACAGCGCTTTTGGGCGCCTCGCATATCAGAAGTAAAAGCGGAGGCAGAAAGATCAGCGCAATGAAAGGCTCCCACAGCGTATTTAAAGCAGCATAATGCAGTATAAGCACTATCATTATGCATACCGCAGGTCTTACAGCGGCAGGGCAGAGCATTTTCCGTCCTGCGGAAAGCTCAGCCGCCGCCGCTTTGGGTGAGCCGAGGCCCTCACAGATGTCCGCCTCTGACTTACCCTCGGCAATACCTGCCTCAAAGCATTCCTCCATATCGTCCATAATATCCATAACCTCCTCGGAGGAAAGCTTAAAGCGCAGGCTGTTTCGGAGAGAAGAAAGATACTGCTTTTTAGTCATTCCGACCACGTCCTTTTCATACTACTGTTTAATGAATAATAGTTTTGATGTAAATATAATATCACACTACTGTTCAAAAGTCAATAGTTTTATGAAAAAATATAATATGTCATTCCGGATCTTTTTGTAAAATTCAGGCTGATAAATTTTACAAGAATTTTGTAAGACGGCGGTTTCAGATTTTACAATTGGAATATAAAATAAATGTTGCAGATGAAAATTATGAATTATGAAAACCGTACAAACCATATCTGCGGTACGGAAATGAAAGGAAAGTTTTTATGATGAACTTAAAAAAAGCGGCAGCGGCGGTCGCTGCAATTGCGATTGCGGCAACGGCAACGGTAGGAACAGTTTACGCAGCCGGCAATAAGGAAAACACCTCTGCAAAGACAGCAGCTTCATCTTCGCAGTATAACGGCAAGAAGCCTAAGTACATCTTTATGTTTATCGGCGACGGTATGAGCTATCCTCAGATACAGGCAACAGCCGATTATTATTCAGCTCTGAATGATACGAACGATAATGATATCCTTGACAGCACCAAGGTTCTGAACTTTATGAATTTCCCCGTTGCAGGCTCTGCCACAACATACGATTCCACATCGTTCTGCCCCGACTCCGCATCTACCGCCACATCTCTTTCCACAGGTCACAAGACATACAGCGGCACTATCAATATGGACGAGACCTTTACCACAGAGTATGAGACTATTTCAGAAAAGCTCAAGGAGCAGTACGGCTACAAGGTCGGCATTGTGACCACCGTAAACCTCAATCACGCTACTCCTGCGGCATATTATGCGCATCAGGCAAGCAGAAAGAATTACTATGAGATAGGTCTTGAAATGGTTGAGAGCGATTTTGATTATTTCGCAGGCGGAGCGCTTCTCAAGCCCACAGGCGCAGACGGAGACAAGAAGGATATTTACAAGGTTGCCGAGGAAGCAGGCTACAATGTGATCACCACTCAGGCAGAAGCCGAAAAGCTTACCGCCGACGACGGCAAATCCATCGTAATTGCAGAAACTCTTGCTGACAGCGATTCAATGTCCTACCACAAGGACCGCAAGGCAGATGAGTGGACTCTTGCCGATTATGTTGACAAGGGAATTGAAGTTCTTGACAACGATACAGGCTTCTTTATGATGGCCGAGGGCGGAAAGATAGACTGGGCGTGCCACGCAAACGACGCAGGCTCAACAATTTCCGATACAGCCGCTCTCAGCTTTGCAGTTGCGGAGGCAGTGGAGTTCTACAATGAGCACCCCGACGAGACCCTTATCCTCGTAACAGGCGACCACGAAACAGGCGGTCTCACTATCGGCTACGCAGGAACAAACTATGATACATATCTTGCAAACCTTAAAAACCAGAAGATCTCCTACGCAAAATTCGACAGCGATTATGTAACAAAGTACAAGGAAAACAACACCTCTTTTGAAAAGGTGCTGAAGGACGTTCAGAGACTTTTCGGACTTGTTGCTCCCGAAAATGCAACCGACAAGACAAATCCCAATCTCATTCTTACCGACTGGGAAATGGAAAAGCTCAGAGCAGCATATGACAAGTCAATGAGCGGCGGCGAGGAGGAGCTTACCGATGAGGAATATGTCCTTTACGGCACCTATGAGCCTCTCACAGTAACTATTACACATATTCTCAACAACAAGTCGGGCATCAATTTCAGTTCATATGCTCACACAGGACTTCCCGTTGCAGTATTTGCAAAGGGCGCAGGTCAGGAGCTGTTCGGCGGATATTACGACAATACCGATATTTATGACAAGCTTGCGCTTCTGACAAATGTTCAGTAAAGCAATGAAATAATCCTCTCTTTAAATTCTTCTCCACAGCGTCCTCATACTCTGATGTATGGGGGCGCTTTTAAAAATAATGGCCGAAAGGATATATACAAATGACAGAAAAAATAAGATATAATGCGCCTGTTATGGCAGCGGCACTTCTGATAATCATATTGCTGCTTATCCCCACAGGCTTCGAGGGCGCCGCCACATATACGGGCAGCGACCGCTGTGCCGCAAGGGTCATTTCCTGCGATAACAGCGCTATAATCGACACGGGACTTGTAAGGCAGGGCGAGCAGTTATGCAGAGTAAAGCTTCTCGGAGGTCTGTTCAAAGGACAGGAGACCGAGGCTGTTAATCTGCTTAACGGCTCCCTCGAGCAGGATAAGATATTTGCCGAGGGTGACAAGGCATATGTACTTGTAAGCTATCGTGACAGCGAGATACTGTCGGTGACAATGGTAGACCATTACCGCCTTAACAGCGAGCTTATCCTGGCGGCAGTATTTATCGTTTTTCTCGTGGGATTTGCGGGTCAGACGGGAGTAAGGGCGGTGCTGTCATTTATCGTCACGGTGCTGTCGATATGGAAGCTCCTTGTGCCTCTGTATCTCAAAGGCTTCGACCCAATAATAACGGGCGGCATTATAGTTATGCTGCTTTCGGTGATGATAATTTCGCTGGTGTACGGATTTGACAGACGGACTGCTGCGGCATCGCTGGGAGTGGGAGCAGGCATTATCACTACTGCTGTCACGGGAATCATATTTACGGATATGTTCAAAATACACGGCGCAGTTATGTCATTTTCCGAAAGCCTTTTGTATAACGGCTACAACGACCTGAACCTTACAAGGATATTTATGGCGAGCATATTTATCGGCTCCTCGGGAGCGGTAATGGACCTGGCGGTGGATATAACATCTGCGGTGTATGAAGTCATACAGAAAAAGCCGGACATAAGCCGTATGGAGGCAATAAAGTCGGGTCTGAATGTGGGCAGGGCGGCTATGGGTACTATCACGACAACGCTGCTGCTTGCATATTCGGGAAGCTGCTGTGCGCTGCTTATGGTGTTTATGGCTCAGGGCACTCCTCTGGGAAATATCCTTAATTACAAATATGTTGCCGCCGAGATAGTTCATACGGTTGTGGGCAGCTTCGGGCTTGTAAGCGTTGCGCCTCTTACTGCCGCCGCCTGCGGAATACTTCTGGCCGAGAAAAACGGAAAGCGTAAATAAAAGGTTAAGTGTCTGCCGGACATTTTACACGGATTTTGCAAATGTGCGGTTGCCGATTTTACATTGCGGATTTATAATATGTTAAATATAATTTTTACGGGACGGTTTTTGTATGAAAAAAACAATGTGCGTTATCCTATCCGCAGTATTGTCCGCAGGAATACTTTCTTCCTGCGTATCATCCGGAAATACAGCTTCGGAAAACAGCTTCGGCGGCGGCGTTTTTGAAAAGGAAACTATCAGGATATTATCCGGCTCCGAAAACAAGGAGCTTTCGGATATCCTTGCGGAATGTTCCAAAAAAACAGGCGTGGGCATTGAAATGACCTACAAAGGCTCGGTGGATATTATGAACGAGCTTAAAAACGGCGCCGAGGATTATGACGCTGTGTGGCCCGCTTCAAGCATATGGCTGTCACTTGGCGATGAACAGCATATCATCAAGCACGATAAGTCCATATCCACATCGCCTGTGGTATTCGGAATAAAAAAATCTCTTGCGGAAAGCCTTGGCTTTACAAACGGAAATGTCTCCGTCAAGGATATCCTGAGCGCAGTAAATTCGGGAAAACTCAGCTTCTGTATGACCAGCGCCACCCAGTCCAATTCGGGAGCAAGCGCATATATCGGCTTTCTCTATGCACTCACGGGCAAGACCTCTGCGCTGACTGCCGATGATCTTGAGTCTCCCGGGCTTAAAGAAGATATATCATCGCTTTTTTCGGGAATTGATCGAAGCTCGGGCAGCTCCGACTGGCTCAAGGAAATGTTCCTTGCAGGAAATTACGACGCAATGGTGAATTACGAATCCCTTATCATCGCCGCCGACAAGGAGCTGGTTTCACAGGGCAGAGAGCCGCTTTACGCAGTTTACCCCTATGACGGTCTGACCGTTGCGGACTCGCCTCTCGCATATGCCGACCACGGCGACAAAGATAAGGAAAAGGCTTTCCTTGAGGTGCAGGAATATCTCCTGTCAGATGAAGCACAGGAAAAGATACGTCAGACGGGCAGACGTACAAGCTTTACCGAGGATTACTCGCAGTACGGCGATATTTTCAATGCAGAGTGGGAAATTGATACCGAAAAAATTCTCTCGCCCATAACAATGCCCTCGGAGGAAACACTGATGAAAGCACTTAATCTCTATCAGACAGCGTTCCGCAAGCCGTCTCTCAACATATACTGCCTTGATTATTCGGGAAGTATGAAGGGAGAGGGAAACAGTCAGCTTGTTGAGGCAATGGGTCAGATACTTATCCGTGAAAATGCAGAGAAAAATTTTCTGCAGGCTGCGGAGGACGAGGTAAACATCGTAGTGATATTTGACGGAGATGTGCGCTCGGTATATACTGCGGAGGGCGCCGACGACGGGGGGCTTGAAGCGCTTTACAGCGATATTTCAGCCGAAGAACCGGGCGGCGGCACGGATATGTATGCGGCTGCAGCAGCGGGCATTGAAGAAGCCGCAGACAATTATGATCTTAATAATTACTGCCCTGCGGTGATAATTATGTCGGACGGCGTTTCAAAATCGGACAGCCGTGAGGATTTTATAGCAAAGTACAATTCCTGCGGATATGACATTCCCGTATTCTCCATAATGTTCGGCGAAGCGGAGGACAGGCAGCTGAACGAGCTTGCAGAGCTTACAAATGCCAAAGTTTTCGACGGAAGGACCGATCTTACGGGAGCATTCCGAAGCGTGAAAGGATATAATTAAGGTGAAAAATGATCTTCGTCAGAATATTGCAGCCATAATTTCCGCAGCGGCGGCAGGAGCCGTTTTCATAATACTGCTTTTCCTGCTTGAATGGTCGGTCTTTATTGACGTGCCTGTGGCGATCGGAACGTATGCAGGACTGTATCTTGTTACTAAGCCGAAGCGCAGGATCGGAAATATGGACATTGATTTTATCGAAAACGGCGCAGAGCTTGAACAGAAGCTCCTTGAAGCAAAAGAGGACTATGACAGCATTAAAAGATCTATCCTGAAGATCGGCGATATGCAGGTGAAAGACGAAGCTGAAAAGCTTGCGGAGACCTCGGCGGCGATAATAGAATATCTGGAGCAGAACCCGCTGAAGATTCGTCAGGCAAGGCAGTTTATCGACTATTATCAGGACTCGGCTTCAAAGCTGCTTTCAAAGTATATCGGTCTGCAGGACGCAAATATCGAAACTGCGGAGATAATTCAGCTTAAAAAGGACACCCGAAGCGCACTCGGCACTTTAAACAAAGCATTCAGCGGTCAGTTTGAAAAGCTTATGCGTGGCGAGCTTACCGATATGCAGGCGGAGATAGAGCTTCTGGAGCAAACGGTGAAAATGGAGATGGACAAATGAAAGCAAAAATCATTGGTGCAGTTATTCTTATCGTTGTCATAGCTTGTGCGGCGGGATATTATTTCTACGGCAAAGCTGTTGACGTCACCGTAATAAACGGCTACCTGGGCGGCGAAAAGATAGGCATTATGGAGGATGAGCAGATAACGGATATCCTTGCAAAAAAGTATCACATTGCCTTTGACTATTCCCGTGCAGGGTCTCTTGATATGGTCACAGCCGACCAGTCGGGAAGGGATTATCTTTTTCCTTCCAGCAGAACTGCTCTGGAGTATTACAAGGAGCAGCACGGCGAGCCTGTTTCAGATGAGATAATCTTCAACACGCCCATAGTGCTTTACTCCCACAAAGCCGTTGCCGAAGCGCTGATGACAGACGGAACGGTCACTCTGTCCGAGGGCGTTTACTATGCGGATATGAAAAAGCTTACGGATAAGATAACAAGCGGCGTTTCCTGGGCGGAGGCAGGTCTGCCCGAGCTGTACGGGAATGTGTCGGTGGATACTACCGACCCCGTTCGCTCAAATTCGGGCAATATGTTTGCGGCGCTTCTTGCGAATGTCCTGTGCGGCGGCAAAACTGCTGACGAGGAAAGCGTGAAAGAGATAATGCCGCAGCTTAAATCAATTTTTGCTGATCTGGGATATATGGAGACCTCATCTTCCGACCTGTTCAATCAGTTTATTCGCACGGGGATAGGTGCAAAGCCTATTATTGCAGGCTACGAAAATCAGCTTCTTGAATATGCGGCGGAAAATCCCGAGCAGTATAAAAAAATTGCAGAGGATATCGTAATAATATACCCGACCCCGACCCTGTGGTCTACCCATATTTACATAGCCCTTGACGAAACGGGAAAACAGGGTGCAGCGGCACTCTGCGATGAAAAAGTACAGCAGCTTGCCTGGGAAAAGCACGGCTTCCGCACAAGCGGCTGCGATATTTCATCGGAGGGCGGAGACGGCAGGGTGGCAGGCATTGCACCCGAGCTTAACGCAGTTATAAATATGCCCGATTACAAGGTAATGAAGATAATAATGGAAGAACTGGAGGAATAAGCTATGTCTGAAATAAGCTTAGCAACTTTATCAAAGTCAAAAAATATCAAGGCTGCGGAGGATACTTCTCTTTCGCTGCAGCAGGAAAATACTCAGCTTGAGTTTACTCCCGAAGAAAAAGCAAAAATTGCCGAGATCAAGGACAGCATTGATCTTACGGATTCGGGTACAACGATGCAGTTCGGTATCGGCGCACAGCGCAGGCTTACGGAATTTACCGATTCCATACTTGACAATGTCCGTTCAAAGGACGGGGGACAGGTGGGCGATCTTCTGTCAAGCCTTGTGGTGGAGGTAAACAGTCTCGACCCGTCATCGCTTACAAATGACAATGGGATATTATCAAAGCTGCCCGGCGTAAAAAATGCGGTAAAGAGCCTTAAAAAGCTTGCGGAGAGGTATAACAAGGCAGAGGTGCAGATAGACAAGATCGAAGCTGCTCTTGAAAAAGCAAGAATGGATATGCTCAAAGACATAAGCGTTTTTGATATAATGTACAAGCAAAATCTTGACTGTTTCCGTGAGCTTGGACTGTATATTGAGGCAGGCAAGGAGCGTGTGGAAGAGATAAGGACAGAAACTATCCCCAAACTCAGAGCGGAGGCGCAGGCAAGCGGAGACCCGATGGACGCACAGCTTGTACGTGATTTTGAGGACGAGGTGGACAGGTTTGAAAAGAAGATATACGACCTTGAGCTGAGCCGCACCATAGCCGTTCAGACAGCGCCGCAGATAAAGCTGATACAGAATAACGACCGTGTTCTGGTGGATAAGATACAGACGGCGGTGCTCAATACCATTCCCATATGGAAGAGCCAGTTCGTTATTGCAATGGGACTTAACAACCAGCAGCGAGTTTTAAAAATGCAGCGTGAGATAACGGATACCACCAACAAAATGCTTCTGAAAAATTCGGAGCTTCTTAAAACAAACACGGTGGAGACTGCCAGGGAGTCCAACAGGGGAATTGTTGATATTGAAACTCTGCAAAAGGTAAATCAGAATCTTATCAGCACCATCGAGGAGACGATCCAGATACAGAAAGAGGGCAGACAGCAGCGTGCGGAAGCGGAAAAGGCTCTGGGTAAGATCGAGAACGATCTGAAAAATAAGCTTGTGGAGATTATGGATAATAATAAATAGTAATCGTCTTTTTGCTTTTTAAGAGTGTACAGGGGAATAAGGTCGCAGGAAAATTCTGAAATATTATCTTGAAAAATAAATGAGTTTATGATAATATAAATTAAACACTCATTTTCGGAGATGATATTTTGAAGAAATTTTCCTGTGATCTTTTTTGTCGAATAATGGCGATAATTTTAATGGCAGCAGCGCTTCTGGCTGCCTGTTTCGGGAGCAATCAGGCAACTCAGGCTATTTTTATCCCGCAAGAATTTCAAGGCGAATACAGCCTTGACGGGGGAGAAACGTGGAATGAACTTTCCGACAGTACGTATATTTCCGGCAGGAACAGCAGCGTTATTCTGAGAGGCGGCTTCGGAAACGGCCTTCCGGAGGGAATACATCTGAATTATTATCTGGATCATATTACTATGGAAATTTTTGTAAACGGTGAGCAGTATTTGTATGACAGCAGAAATGAAATAGGACTGAACTGCTCTACCTGCGGCAGAGTTTGGGTGCATTGGATAACCCCGGAAATATCCGACAGTGACATTATGGAGATACACCTTACAAATCCTCACAAATTCGGAAATGAAAATGCTTACAGCGAGCTGCTCAGCTCAATTTACGGCGGATCGGAGAACGTTTTCAGCAGCTATATGCTTAAAACGGGACAGCTAAGCAGGATGATCGGCATATCTGTGATGGTTGCGGCAATAATGCTTCTGGCTGCGGCTTTCTTTTTCGGGCTTATGCATATTGACGGCGGTGCAGCTGTCGGAAATCTGGGTGCTCTTGCCTTTTTTTTCGGGGGATATTTTATTATTGATACGATCGATTTTCCGCTTCTGAGCTGGCTTGACGCATTCAATACATACGCCCTGCAGATATGCATTATGCTTGCAGGTACTTCTGCGGCGGCGTGCATTGCAGAAAATATAAATTCCAAAGCGAAGAATACGGCTCGGGCGGCAGTTTTCGCTTCGGGAGCAGTCAATGCATTGTTTGCGGTATTGTCGCTGCTCGGAATCAGAGTGATATATGACACGATGATATATTGGCTTGCGGCGCACGCTGTTATTTATGCTGTGCTCCTTGGCTGCTGCATTTGCGAATGTATAAGCGGAAAATGCACAGACCGCCTGACTATAGTTTCTAATTTTGCACTTATTATCGCAGCGTTTGCGGATATGATATGCTTCATTGCAGGCTCATCTTATGCTGGAATATGTTCGAAGGCCGTTTTTCTGATATTGTTCCTTATTCACCTTGTCAGAATAATTATGGTTATCCCTGCAAATTACAATGCTGCAAGAGAAGCCGAACACCTGAGATCGGAGCTTGCCGAAAACCGTATCTCAATAATGCTCAGCCAGATACAGCCCCATTTTCTGCACAATTCTCTTAATACCATATACGGGCTTTGCGAAAAAGAGCCTTCCGCCGCTAAAAAGGCTGTGAACGATTTTGCGGATTATCTCAGGGGAAATATGGATTCGCTGACAAGGAAATGTCCCGTGCTCTTTGAAGCGGAGCTAAGGCATCTGAAAGCATATCTGTCTCTTGAACAAATGAGATTTAAGAACAAGCTCGATATTGTGTGGGACATACAGACGTAAGACTTTATGATACCGTCATTGACCGTTCAGCCGCTGGTTGAAAACGCTGTAAAGCACGGCATATGCAAAACCGAAAACGGAGGTACGGTGAAAATCTCTTCAAGGGAACTTTCTGACTGCTATGAAATAGAGGTCTCGGACAACGGCATTAGTTTTGATGTCAACACACCGCCAAACGACGGCAAAACCCATCTGGGAATTGAAAACGTGAGAAACAGGCTTTGGAAAATGTGCGGGGCGACGCTTCAGATATCAAGCGAGATCGGCAAGGGCACTGATGCCGTGATACGTCTCCCTAAGGAGAACTCGGGCGGACAGAAAAAACAGAATTTTATAACGGAGGAAAGAGCATTATGAGAATAATTGCTGTGGAAGATGAGGAAATAGCGCTTGATGTGCTGGAAAGAGCTATACGGGAAGCTGAGCCGTCGGCGGAAGTGGCAGTTTTTGACAAAAGTACAGCTGCTCTTGAATATGCTTCCGAAAACAAATGCGAGGCTGCTTTTCTTGATATCAATATGGGAGGCATAAACGGTATCGCTCTTGCCAAGGCGCTGAAGCTGGAGGGCCCTGAAATAAACATAATTTTTTCCACAGGCTATGATGAATATGCTCTGGAAGCAATAGAAATGAGGGTAAGCGGTTACATAATGAAGCCTATAACTGCCGAAAAAGTCCGTGATGAGCTTGATAATCTCCGCTACTGTGATCCTGCTGCTGCAGACGGAAAGCTGCGGATACAATGCTTTGGCAATTTTGATGTTTTTTCGGGGGATAAGCCTCTTGAATTCAAGTACAGCAAGACCAAAGAGCTGCTCGCATATCTTGTGGACAGAAACGGCGCAATGTGCACAAACAACGAGATAATCTCGGTACTGTGGGAAACGGAGGAGGAGCAAAGCGGCAAACAGACCTATTTAAAGAGCATTCGCAGAGATCTTATATCGGTACTGAAAAATGCAGGCTTCGGGGACGTGATAATACAGCGCAGGGGAGCTATGGGCATTGACAAGGATAAGGTGGAGTGCGATTATTATGATTGGCAAAGCGGCGTGGCTGCGGGTATCAACGCTTACAGAGGCGAATATATGATGCAGTATTCCTGGAGCGAATTTACTCACGGGCTTTTGCAGTAAAACAAAAAGCGTCCGAATATTCAGGCGTTTCAGTCTGTCGAGGGCATAATATATGATCGCAAACAGCGGAGCCGCACAGATGCAGCTCCGCTGTTTGATATTATGTAAAGCGGTGATATAAGCAAATATGCCGTGCGGCGACGGCGTATGTCAGGGAGAAGCAAAACGTATTTCGGTGGGTGAAAGGCCATAATATTCACGTATCTTTCTGCTCATATCGTTTGCACAGCAAAATCCCGTAACGTCGGCAATATCGGAAAATTTCATTGCCGTGTAACGGATAAGCTCACAGGCTCTCGTACAGCGTATATACGTAAGATATTCACGGGGAGACATTCCTGTTTCTGCCTTGAACACGTGGGCAAGATATCCCTCGCTGATAAAATTCTCGGCGGCTATATCCGCAATTTTTATATTGTCCGCATAATTCTGCTCGATGTATTCACGCACCTTTTCCGAAAGCACCCTGCCCGCACGTTCGGGAGCTTTTTCGCCTCCCGGTCTGACGATATCCAAAAATTCGGATACTATCGCAAGTGCCGCACTAAGCTCCGAATAGATATTTCCGCCGCCTGAAAATATATCAGTCATTTTTTCAAAGCCGGGACGGATATCAGGCTTGTTTTTTATCACAATAATTCCGCTCTTGCTTGTATCCGTAAGCATTGAAAAAAGCTCGGGACGGGTAAGCAGTTTTTTTATCTCCCAGGGATTTATTACCGTAATATACCGCTTATATTCTTTATCCCTGTTTACGGTCACGTCGTGGCGCTGCCTGCTTTTTATAAGGACTGAATCTCCGTCTGAAAGTGCTGCCGTTTCATCTCCCGCAGCAAGACATATCTGTCCGCTGACGATGTGCATAATTTCACAGGACGTATGCGTGTGGCTTACTTTATGCAATGGATTTTCGTAATATCCTGCGTGTTCGATCACTGCCATTTTATCACCCTCTATCATTATACCGCATATCGCTGTAAACTGCAACAGAAAAACAGCAGATTTTATATAATAATAAGCAGATAATATAATGAACTATCTCCTGAAATCGGTTAAAATAATGATAAAGACCTTTTAAGGAGAAGAGCATATGAATATCAGAAAATTTATATCAGCTGTAATTTGCACGGCTATGCTGTCCTGTGTATTTACAGGATGCAATGGAGATACGAACGATATCAAAACGGAGGAAAACGAGATGCAGATGACCGAAACGGAAGCACCGAAAGAGATACCTCTTGCAGATGTAAACTCGTCATATAAGGCTGTCACTATTGACGGAAACACGGTAAATACGGACGAGGGCACGGTATGGCGTGGGCTTGGCGTTGTCACGGGTAATAATTCTTCACGCTTGCTGATGGACTATAAGACCCAGAACCCCGACGCCTATTGGGAGATAATGGATCTGCTTTTCAAGCCGGGTCTTGGCGCAGGGCTTTCACACGTTAAGATAGAGTTCGGCACGGACGTTAATTCTTCGTCGGGAACGGAGCCGTCAATAATGCGCTATGCAGATGAAAAGGCGGACGTTACAAGGGGCGCAGGATTTATGTTTGCCGCTGACGCTCTTTCCATAAATCCGGACATTACTGTTGACCTGCTGCGCTGGGGCGAGCCTAAATGGGTCACAGACGCATTTTCGGAGTCCTGTGAGGCAGGCTTTAAAGCACGATATAAGTGGTACAAGGCGGCTATTGACGGAGCATATGATACATACGGAATTAAATTCACCCACATAAGCGCCGACGGCAACGAACCTGAACAGATCGACACGGACTGGATAATTTATTTCTCCGACAGGCTGAAAAATGAAACCGATGAGCGTTATGACTACAGCAAAATAAAGATAGTAGCTTCCGACGAGGTCGGCTCCTGGAAAATCGCAGATGAGATGATGAAAAACGAGGAGCTGCGAAACGCTGTAGACATTCTCGGTGAGCATTACAACACCCACGCAAGCGGCAATGCAAAGATACTCAATAAAACCTACGGCAAAGAAATATGGTACACCGAGGGTATCTCCTCCACTAATATCGCAAAGCTCGCCGTTCAAAGCAGCGGCAGCGGCATAAATGGTACTAACGGCGCTCTGGACGTGTGCAACCGCATTATCAACGGATATTACAACGGCAGAATGACAATGTATGAGTATCAGCCTGCTGTTGCGGCGTATTATTCCGGAGCAAAATTTTTCCCGAAATCGCTTATCAATGCACAGACTCCCTGGAGCGGCTGTTATGAAGCGGACAGCGGAATATGGACTTCGGCGCATTTTACCCATTTTATAAAAAACGGCTGGAGATTTATTGACAGCGCCTGCTACGGCGACGGCAAGGAAAACCACGCTATTTCCGAGACGACTGACAACTATATGACAGTTACCGATACGGAGACGGGGGATTACTCCATCATAATCTGCAACGACAGCGATGAACAGCGCAATTATATATTTACTCTTGAAAATATGGAGATGGCTGATACACCCATTACAATTTGGGAAACAAGAGGTCACGACGAGGGTCAGGATTATGATGATAATTATTTTAAGAATATCGGCACATTCCGTCCCGTCAAATCAGACGGAAAATATGAATATTCCGTTGAAGTAAAGCCATATTCCATAGTTACAGTCACCACTCTTGACAAGACCGCAGATACTTCTGTTTACAAATGCAGATATGAGGACGTGCCTCTTGACATAAATTATTCCGATGATTTTGAGTATTCCGATGAATTTCTCGCTGCAAGAGGCAATGATCCTCTTTACACCACCGATCAGGGCGGAGCATTTGAGGTCGCAGAGACCGACGGAAACAAGGTGCTTATGCAGATCATCAACTCAGACTGCAAGCCCACCGACTGGCGTTACAGACAAACTCCAAATCCTATAACATCTCTGGGCGACGACCGCTGGGCAAATTATTCCGCAGAGATCAGCTTCAAGCTTGCAGATAATTCTTCTGACAATTATGTTTCTTTTGGAGTTCGCTATCTAACAGCCGAGCTTGACTCCTGGTCTGCGGAAAACGGATACAGCCTGAGAGTTTATCCAAGCGGATATTACGAGCTGAAAAAGAACGCAGAAGCTGTGCAGAAAGGAAATACTCAAGGCTTTGACCCGTCGGTATGGCATACCGTTAAGATCACAGCTTCGGGAAATCATATTTCCGCAGAGCTGGACGGTTCGGAAATTGCTTCATATGACGATGAGTCGGGATATGCACATTCGGGGCGTGTTTCGATCGGCAGCGGACTTTACAACAATATTTTCGACGATCTGAAAATATCTCCCGTGGACGGTTTCAAGCCGACAATTACAAGAGTTGACGACCACGACCCGTCTGTGGTCTATAATGGTGAATGGGACAGGAACGTTCCCGATGATTACATTCACTTTAACCGCACCCGTTCCAAAGCGGACATTACCGAGGAAGATACCGCCGAAAAAAGTATGGGATTCAGCTTTAACGGAGACCATTTCGCACTTATCGGAAAGACGCCTGCCTGCGGATTTGACGTTTATCTTGACGGAGAACTGCTTCGATCGGCTGAGACAGAGGGTGTGAAGGCTCGTCAGTGCTTTTTTTCGGCAGATGTTCCGCAGGGCAGCCACAGCGTTAAAGTAATTGTGACAAGCGGAAGATTTGCGGTTGATGTTATTGAATACTGAGGTGTTGATATGTTTGAGATCAAAGACAAATTCTATCTGAACGGTGAGCCGTTTAAAATAATTTCGGGTTCGTTTCACTATTTCAGGACTGTTCCCGAATACTGGCAGGACAGGCTTGAAAAGCTTGTAAATATGGGCTGCAACACCGTTGAGACCTATATTCCCTGGAATTTTCACGAGACAAACAGGGGAGAATTCCGCTTTGACGGTATGAGGGATATTGAGCGGTTTATCAGGCTGGCAAATGATCTCGGGCTGTATATGATAATACGTCCTTCGCCGTATATCTGCTCGGAATGGGAATTCGGCGGTCTGCCTGCGTGGCTGTTAAAGGATAAAAATATGCGCCTCAGGTGCAGCTATGAGCCTTATCTAAATGCTGTAAAGGATTATTACAGCGTTCTTATCCCGAAGCTTGCTCCTTATCAGATCGACAGGGGCGGCAATATAATTTTAATGCAGCTTGAGAACGAGTACGGCTATTACGGAAATGATACGGCGTATCTTGAATTTCTTCGTGATACAATGAGAGAACTTGGCATAACGGTTCCCTTTGTCACCTCCGACGGACCCTGGAGCGAGGAGATATTTAAATCGGGAATGGCAGTCGGTGCGCTGCCTACGGGAAATTTCGGCTCAGCGGCAGAGTGGCAGTTTGGTCAGATGAAAAAATTCATCGGAGAGGACAAGCCGCTTATGTGTATGGAATTCTGGAACGGCTGGTTTGACGCCTGGGGCGAGGAGCATCACACAACGTCTCCGGAAAAGGCGGCAGAAGAGCTGGAGGAAATTTTAAAACGTGGCAGCGTAAATTTCTATATGTTCGAGGGCGGCACAAACTTCGGCTTTATGAACGGACGAAACAGCGGAAGCAAAACAGGAGACGTGACTTCCTACGATTATGACGCCCCTCTCACCGAGGATGGACAGCTCACCGAAAAATACAAGGCGTTCAGAGATGTTATCGGAAAATACGCCGATATAAGAACTATACCGCTTACCACGGATATCAGGCGGAGCTCCTACGGAATGATATCCTGCACAGGAAGGACAGGATTGTTTTCCGTGCTTGAAAAAATTGCCGAGCCGGTCCGTTCGGTTTATCCTCTTACTATGGAGGACATCGGACAGAACTACGGATATATCTTATACCGAACCAAAATCAAGGACGGCGAGACGGTCAATGAGCTTTGCCTTGAAAACGCCGCCGACAGAGTTCAGTGCTATCACAACGGAGAATATGTTTATACTGCTTTTGCGGAAAATATGTACGAAAAATTTGAGCCAAACGAAAAGCGCACGGGCGGGATTATCAGTCTGCTCTGCGAAAATACAGGCCGTGAAAATTTCGGCACGGGTCTGGAAGATCAGCGGAAAGGTATTTCGGGAGGCGTTAAGGTAAATGATCACAGACAGTTCGGTTTTGATATATTTCCGCTTCCTCTCGATGAGGAGCAGATAGGAAAAATAGGCTTTGACGAGGGTTATTCCGAGGGCGTTCCCGCATTTTACAGATTTGAATTTGAAGCTGATGAGCTTTGTGATACATTTGTTGACTTTGACGGCTTCGGAAAGGGCTGTGTGTTTATAAACGGTTTTAATCTGGGACGTTTCTGGGATATTGGACCTCAGCGGCAGCTTTATCTTCCTGCGCCTCTGCTCAAAAAGGGAAAGAATACGATCATCATTTTTGAGACCGAGGGAAAAGCTGCCGATTTTATCCGTGTATAGTATGCTTTTTTCATAGTGAAAGAGAATTTGAGCTTTCAAGCAGCAAAGCAGCGGGGCTGCAAATGCACCCCCGCTGCTTTGTATAATATGAAAACTGCATATCCGTTTTTGAAGTATAACCGCAAGATCAACTGTTCTTTGTGTTAAATTTAAACTGAGAAATAAGGTCTTTAAGCATATTTGCCTGACCTGAAAGCTCCTCGGACGCTGCTGCGGACTCCTCGGCTGTAGCAGAGTTTGACTGGACTACCTGGGATATCTGTTCAACGCCTATCGTTATCTGGGTGATCGAATCGGCTGTATTGCGTGACGCCTCTGAGATCTGTTCGTTAATATCCGCAACAGCACTTGCTGCAGCGGCTACGGAAGTCATCTTATCAGCGACCTCGTCAACAAGAGAAGTGCCCTTCTGAATAGTTGCAACGGTGCTCTCAATAAGTGCAGTAGTGTTCTGTGCAGCCTCGGCGGATTTGCCTGCAAGATTTCTTACCTCATCTGCCACAACGGCAAAGCCCTTTCCTGCCTCACCTGCTCTTGCTGCCTCAACTGCGGCGTTAAGAGAAAGAATATTTGTCTGGAATGCAATATCCTCTATGGTCTTTATTATCTTCTTTGTTTCATCGGAAGATCGACGGATATCGTTCATTGCGGAAACGAGATCGTTCATACAAGAAATAGCTTCCTGCATAACTCCTCCTGCGGCATTTGTCTTATTGCTTGCATTTTCTGCCTGAGAAGCATTGTCCTTTATCTGATTGGCGATAACTTCAATTGTAGCAGCAAGTTCCTCAATAGAGGACGCCTGCTCTGTAGCTCCCTGAGAGAGACACTGTGCACCTGATGAGACCTGGTCTGAGCCTGCAGAGACCTGCTCTCCGGCGGTGTTGATCTGATGCATTGTGTTTGAAAGCCTGTTCTTGATAAGCTCTATATACTCGATAAGCTGTTTGTAGTCCCCAACATAGAACTGCTGATTTTCACGGGAATTGACCGCAAGATTGCCTTTGGAAATTTCCTCAAGAATTCTTTCAATGTCCTTGAAAATGCTGTTAAGCTGGGAAACAACTGTAGATGTAGCGTCAGCAAGCTTCTTGGTTTCGTCACGGGAGGTCACAGCAGGAACTTCGCTGGTAAGGTCGCCCTTTGAAAGCTTGACGATGCGTTCGGAGCAGAGAACGATAGGATTTGCAAGCTTATTTGCAAATATCAGAGCTATAACAGCGGCAATTATACAGGTAACGACCGTAATAACCACGCTTATTACAATGGAGGTATAGGTCCCGTCCATAAATTCGTCACGGACCACATTAACTCCTATGCTCCAGCCGGGAGTTCCTGCAACAGGCGCATAAGCTACAAGCTCAAGGTTTCCGTTGTATTCATACTGGTCGGAGCCTGTTTCGCCTGCACACATTTTTGCCTCTACCTCTGCAAGCTTTTGGTAAGATGGGTCTGTTTTTGCTGCTTCCTGTGCATTTTCCTTGCCGACGACTTCAGGGTCGTTGAATGCAATGGTCAGTCCGTCTGACGAGAGAAGATATGCCGTTCCGCCTTCTCCCACGTTTATGTTGCTGACGATATCGTTAAGGAATGTGTTATGGGGTATCATATATACCACGCCCGATACCTTGCTGCCGTTTATGCCGTTTTCCCAGAGAGGTGCGGAGATCACAACAGCATTTTCCACCCCGAATATGCTTTCAGTCATAAAATCAGAGCAGTATTCATTTCCGCCCGATGATACCTTGAAAAATTCTTCGCCTGAGCAGTCTGTTCCGTTTACCATATCTTTGCCGGTCATATCAAGTATGCCGCAGAGCTCCAGTCCGTATTTGGCAGTTCGTTCCGCAGCGACTTCAGCGCATTCGGACTCAGCCGTGCCGGGATCTGTCAGACTGCTTATACAGCCGATCTCGGACGCAATTGCCTTATAGCTTTCTATTTCTGTCTGAACACGGGAAGCTGCAAGCTTTGCCGTTTCCGCCATAGATTTGTCGAGGATGCTCTCTGCCGAAAAATAATTCAGTTCTGCACCTGCTTTGCCTATAATAATTGAAGAAAACAGGCCTATCCCCATCATAGCGGCAAGTATTTTCGTTTTGATACTTTTCAACACTATTCCCCCTGTCCTTTTTGGACGATTTTTATGATAATTTCCGGAATTTTGCCGAAATATTATGCCTTATTAACATTTTAACATTGTATTGGGAAAAAGTCAATAGTTTTGATGGAATTTGAGTGGACAATTTGATGGGATCTGTGTGGACAATAAAGAGGATCTTGGAGGAAAATCAGACAGCAGGGCGTATCTTGTACCGAAAATTCGGCGTCAGATTTGAACTTCCGTGGAGTCCGGGCAGCAAATTGCCCCCATTGATATAATGGAGGCTTATCAGAAATCAGTATTAAACAAGATTATTTTTAACCGCAAATACCGCAAGCTGAGTACGGTCTTTAAGCCCCAGCTTTTCAAGCAGCTTCGAGATATTGTTTCTTACCGTACCCTCCGCAAGGAAAAGCTTTGCCGCAATTTCTTTGTTGTCGCAGCCGTCGCAGATGAGCGCCATAAGCTCTCTGTCCCTTTCGGAAAGCTCAAAGCCTGCCGATGAAGGCTGCACAACGGGCATAGTCTGCTTTATGGAGGAAAAAACGCTGGCACCGAATACATTTATGCCGCCGTAAACAGTCTTTACGGCGTTTATTATCTTCTCGTTCTCCATTTCCTTTAGAATATATCCGTCCGCTCCGCAGGCAATGGCTTTCTGCACCGTCTCGCTGTCGTCAAAGGTGGTGAGGACAAGCACCTTTATGTCGGGAAAATGTGCCTTTATCTGTCTGGTGCCGTATTCGCCGTCATATCCCGGCATACGCATATCCATAAGCACAACATCGGGAGAGCGCTTTATGCACATTTCAAGTGCTTCCTTTCCGTTTCCTGCCTGTCCCACAACATTTATCTCGCTGTCAAGGGACAAAACGGCTTCAAGTCCACGTCTGAGTATCTCAACATCATCGGCTATAAGTACCTTTATCATAGCTGTTCTCCTTCCTGATCCTGTGGAACGGGTATTTTTATTACCGCAGAAAAGCCTATACCCTCGCCCGATTTGAACAGAGCAGTTCCGCCCAGTTCTTCTGTCCTTTCCGAAATGCCTCTCAGTCCGTTATGTGCGGTTATTTCTTTGCAGCCTTTGCCGTTGTCGAATACATAAAGCTCCAGAGACGTGTCAAGAAATTTTACGATAACGTCTATCCTGTCTGCCCCCGAGTATCTCACGCTGTTTGTGATAAGTTCCCGAAAGCTGCTGTAGATGTTCTGCACGCAGAAGGCATATCTGCTGTCCTCGTTTCCCTGTATGCAAAGCTCTGTCTTAATATCCCTTACAGCGTCGGTCACAGTCTTTACAGCGGCTGTCACGGTGGTCATAAAGCTGTCGTCACGAAGATTGTTTATGGAGCAGCGAAGCTGTGTAAGACCGCCCCTTGCAAGGAATTCGGTCTCGTCCATAAAGCCATTCAGCTCCATAAGCTGCGGAGTTTCAGGCATTTCTGACAGCCGCACCTTTGAAAGCTTTGCGAGGGAGCTTATCATTGTAAATGTGTGTCCTGCGGTGTCGTGTACCTCCTGGGCTATCCTGTTTCGTTCACGTTCAATGGCAAGCTTCTGCCTTGCTCCCGCAAGCTCGTCGGTTTTTTCGATAAGCTGATAGTATCTTGATATGTCCGAAACTATCACAAGCTGAGCAACGGCAATGCCCTTGTCGTCACGGCAATGATAATGCTTTATTCCCAGATGAAGTCCGTCCTTCTCAATTTCGGCATAGTCAAAATCCTCTGTAAGAGTTCTTTCCGAAAGCTCCGATATATAGCTTATGAATGAGTTAAGGTCGGTCTTTTCCGAGATATCAAGCATACGCTTTGCCGCACGGCTGAGATAGGTTATCCTGCCCCGACGGCTGAAAACTATCACGCCCTCCTCAATGGTATTGAATGCGTCCTCAAAGGCAACGTCGTTTACATTCAGAAAGCCGTAGCGATAGGTGGCAATCAGGACGAGGAGACCCGACAGCGCCAGAGACAGGGGAGTTAGGGCAAAATCAAGGGTTATCACATTTACAAGGGTCAGCAGATTTATGCACAGGGGTATGCTTGTGGCAAGGGTAAGAAGTACCGCCTGACCTCTTGAACGCTGCTTGTTCTCGAAGCATTGCCTGCAAATAAGTGCGATGCCGCAGAGCATTGACAGATATATGTATATCTGGCTTATAAAGAACAGCGGCCCGTGAATTATGCCGCCCACCCCAAATTCGGTATAATAAAGCCTGTGAATGGGATTTGTGGCAGCGGCGAGGAAGATGAGAGAGGAAAATCCCAAAGTGCCGTACAGAAGCGGCTTTGAAAGCTCCCTGTCCATATAGCTCACCGCAAACAGCAGCCAGCAGCTGCCAATGAAGCTTATTCCCAGATTGCCGATGTCGTAGCCGATAAGCAGCTGCCTTTCGCTTTCGGAGAAAATTATTATAAGCTGTGATATTATCCACAGCAGCAGGGAGCATTGACAGCCCACAAAGCTGAATGTCACCCTGCTGCGGCTGCCCTTTACCATAAGCCATATCATAGATGTGCATATGAGGGCAAGCGCCGCAAGGAGCATTGCTGTAAGGGTGCAGAGCATACCTTCGCTCATTTTACGCAGATTCCTTTCAGATAAATTTATTCGTGTCAGTTTAATTATATATCATATCCGCCCGAAAATCAAGTTACCATTTCCAGTCCTCGAAAAATCTTCCAGCCTTTTCTTTAAGCTCTCTGCCCTTTTTGATGAAGTATTCATTTGCGGAGGCAACGGCGATAAGCAGAAGTCCCACCACCAGCAGATACACCCACCAGTCGATCATTCGGAAGAAATCCCTGAAAATATAGAGGGTAAGTCCCGTGAGCGCTACAGATGAAACAGCGAACCAGCGCTTTTTCTTTCTGATAAAGGAATAGAGGAGAATTACCAGGGATACGCCAAGAACGATAAGGGTGTTAAACAGGTTCTGACGGGAAAGAGCCTCTATTATAAGGCACATAAAAGAAATGCCGTAGACTGCGGTGGAGAAGTTTTCCGAAAGCTTCGGATACTTTTTCCAGATCTTTGAGAACACAAAGCCGAATATGCAGATAAGTCCGAGAGTTATTTTGAAGGAGAAAAGAGGGTCGCTTACGTTAAGAAAAGGTCTGTTTATAAGGGCAATGGTGAAGAGACCATAGCCTACGGTGAGAAATGCCTTGTTTAAGTCATCGTGATGATCTTTCCTTGCAAGGTTTGCGATAAACAGGGCAAGGAGGGTCAGCACAGCGAATACACTTGCATTGCCGCTTAATCCGTCAAGCATCGGGATACTGAGTATCAAGCCTAAACAGCAGGTGTCAAGGCGGAAGCTTCCTTCTTCCTTTTCAAAAAGCTTTTTCGGGAAGAACATTCTTGAAGCGATAAGACAAGCCGCCGCAAACATAACTGCCGCCAGGATATGTATGGCATTACTGTCCAAAGACTCTGCCATATTAGCAAGATTTCCCACCGCAAGCGCCGAGCCTGTCATTGTGAGAAGTGAGGGCAGATTATTTGCCGATTTTCCGAAAAGCACAGTAAGCGTAATCGTTACAGCAAGGATAAGAAGCTGTATTCCCATAGATGCACTTCCCGTTCCCATAAGCGCCATTACGGAGACTGTTATGGCAAAGGAGTAAAATACTGCGCCCGAGCGTTTTTTCGTTATCAAAATACCTGCGGCAATGAACGCAAGGACAGCGGAATTTATCGCATACTCGAAACAGCAGGGTAAAGTATTATCGATCAGCCCGACTGCGGAAAATACCATTCCGGTCACAGGGAGGGGAAGAAGTATGCCGAATATCTTTGCCAAAGAATTGTCCTTTTCTGCTGATTTGATAAGCAGAAGAATGAGGAGAAGAGCGAAGCCAAGAAGTCCGAAAACGCCGTTATCATCCGATGTCCGGCACAGAACCGCAATTATTACTGCGGCAGGCAGGAAGATATCCGAAAATACGGTTCTGATGGGCTTTGCAAAATGATGTATCAGCGCCAAGGCAAAGAGCATTGCAACGAGTATGAAAAGGGGGGCGTTTGTAAATTTGTTGTCAATAAGGCAGTAAGCATTGAACAGGGCAAAGCTGCTTATGACACATTCTGCCGCTTTAAGCAGGCTGTTATTAAAGCGTATTCCCCATACAGCGGTGTAGAGGATATACACAGCCGCCGTGATAATGCAGTAAATATCCCAGTCGGTGTTGTATACCATAAGCATACCTGCGGAAGCTATAGCGGCAATGGTGTTCAGCAGTATCTCCGACACCTTTGTGACGGGCAGCCATTTTTCGGGAGCCTTGAGAAAGGTGAGATCTCCTGCAGCTGTGAAAAGTACCGCAAGAAGTGCAAGGAAGAGGATAAAGCATTTTCCGCCCGGCGCAAGCTCGGCAAGGAGGAGGACTGTGAATACAAGCCCTGTAATATGAGCGAATACTGCCCAGCGTGATCTTGTATACTCTCTGTGTCCCAGATATGCCATTGCTGTAACCGCCAGAGACATAGCTATATAAACTGCGGCGCAGGCATAGCACTCGTATGACCAATTGCCGAAAGAGTTTATCATCTGACAGCCTGAATACAATGCGCTTGGAACAAAGAGGAAAGCTGCGGAGAGGTCAAGAGGTATTTTCCAGCCCTCGGGCTTATTAAACTTAAATGTATATACGAAGTTCAGATATATTACTGCGAAGATGGTAAGGAAGAGAGCAAACTGAATGCCGTCA
>NZ_JBNMJV010000033.1:0-31996 GCF_050874005.1 Huintestinicola sp. | reverse complement strand
TTGCTGTTCACAGCAGAAAATACAATAATTTCCCTATGCGTCCGCTAAATTGGAAATCTCCTGCCGATTATGTTAAGGCTTTCTTAACCAATGGCGAAGTTTTCTAAAATCTTTGTAACGCATCATTGACAAACCTACATTATTGGAAAAGCGTCCGCTTTTTTAACGGAATTTTGACATTATTTTTCCTGCAGACATTTCTGTTCAGCCTTTTTGACGCAGTAAAAGCACATAGGCACAATATAAATGCAGGCAGCGAGCCAGGCAGACTGATCTGCAAAGCAAATTGCCGTAAAGCCGTATGTATCCACGAAAAACACGCTTACTATTATTCTTGCGATCATTTCCATAAAACCCGATATGACCGCTCTGCCGGAATATCCCAGCCCCTGAGTGGTCATTCGGCAGACGTTAAGGATACCGAGCGCCCAGTAAAAATGTCCGAGGCAGCGGAGATATTTTGCCGCAGCGTCAAGCACCGCCGTTTCGCTTTGGTCTATAAAAATGCCCGAAAGCGTTCTTCCGAAGAAGATAAGCACAAGTCCTGCGGCTATTCCGTATCCCACGCCCACAGCAATTCCACGGGCAAGTCCTGCTTTTACCCTGTCGGTCTTTCCTGCGCCCAGATTTTGCCCCGCAAAAACCGATACCGCAGTTGCTATTGCGTCAAAGGGACACATAATAAACTGCTTTATCCTCATTCCTGCGGTAAATCCCGACACGTAAACGCTGCCCAGACCGTTGTTAGCCGACTGCATTACCATACTGCCTATGGCGGTGATAGAATACTGCAGTCCCATTGGGATACCCATAGTGATCATAGTTGTAAGCGCCTTCGAGCTGAATTTTCTGTCTGCTTTTTCAAGGGAAAGCTCGGGCTTGTTTTTTCTGATGAAAACATAGCAGCATATTCCGCTCAGCGCCTGAGCCGTTACAGTTGCCGCCGCCGCACCCCCGCAGCCCCATTTGAAGCAGACTATAAAAACAAGGTCGAGAATGATATTAAGCACGGTAGATATAGCAAGAAAGATAAAAGGAGTTCTGCTGTCGCCCACCGCTCTCAGCACCGCCGAAAGGAAGTTATAGAGAAGTGAAAAGGGAATACCCAAAAAAATTATCAGAAGATAGATATATGCGTTGGCGAAAATGTTTTCCGGGGTAGACAGGATATCTAAAATACCGCTGCAAAATATGGCGCATATGCTTGTGATTATTACCGCCGCCGCTCCCGTCAGCAGATATCCGTGAAAGATAAATTTTTTCAGCCGTTTCATATCACCTGCGCCGAAAGCCTGGGCAAGAGGGATACCGAAGCCGCAGCATATTCCCATACAAAAGCCCAGCACAAGAAACTGAACGCTGCTTGAAGCTCCCACAGCAGCCAGCGAGTCCGAGCCGAGTATACGTCCCACAATGGCGGCGTCGATAACGTTGTAGGTCTGCTGTAGAATATTGCCGATAAGAAGTGGAAGAGCAAATCTGAAAATAAGGGCAAGGGGTTTTCCCTCTGTCATATTTCCTGTCATAAAATAAACCTCTTTCTGTCCGTATTGCATTTTCTTCTGATTATACACCTTAAATATGGAATATCTAAGAGAAAGTATTTGAATTTTTCATTTCAATATCTGTCTTGACATTTTTTTACTGTAGCTTTATAATTATTTATGCTATGCATTAAACAGCTTTAATCAAGGAAAGGAACACCGTCCTATGCTTCTGATGATAACCGTAGTTGCCCTCTATTCCATTACCTCACTTAACGATAAATACGCCGTCAGCAAATGTAAATACACAGGTCCTCAGCTGACCTTTTTAATGGCGTCGGGAACTGTATTTTTCCTGCTTTTTACTCTGCCGTTTTCGGATATGCATTTCACAATCAGTCCTATGAGCTTTCTGTTTATCGGACTTATCGTTCTGAGCAAATATCTGGAATTCGGAATGAGCGCCAGGATACTTGCCGAGATGTCGGTATTCGAGCTTAAAGCCTGGCTGGGGCTTACCCTGTTTATGTCCTATTTTACAGACGTTTTCCTGTATGGACAGGACATAAAGGGACTGAAGATACTCTGTATAATCATAACAGCCGCAGGGCTTTTTCTTATCGCCCGTGAGGGACGCAAACAGGTGGATTATAAAAAGATCGCCCTGCCTCTTGTGCTGTATCTTGCCGCAAAATTCAGCTATGGTTTTATTATGAAAGCTGCAGAAAGCTATATATCCTCCACAATGACCCTTTTATGCGCTCTGGTGATACTCGCACTCATAATGCTTCCTGCCGCAAAGCCTTTGAAGATACCGAAGGAAAGCCCCGAGGGGATGAAGGGAATGCTCATTGTGCTTGCCTGCAAGCTGCCTAATGCTTTAGGACTTCTGTGCGAAAACCGCATTGCCGCCGAGAGTCTTACGAATTATTCGTTCATTCAGCCTATGATACTTATAGTTATGTTCGTTTCGGGATTTTTTTCACAGAAGGAGAAGCCTTCGAAGCTGTCTCTTGCAGGAAGCCTCTGCGTTATAGCAGGGATATTCGGATTTCAGGCGGCGGGACTTATATAAGAACCAATTTTTTCAAAAATCCCTTGAAGAATATTACGGGATATGTTATAATATGTGGTAATAAACAAAAAGGAGCGATGTTATGCCCATATATGAATCAGGCGAGGACTATCTTGAAACCATTCTTCTGCTCCACGAAAAAACAGGCTTTGTCCGTTCGGTGGATATTGCCTGCGAGCTGAATTATTCAAAGCCCAGCATCAGCAGAGCGGTGAATATCCTTAAGAAAAACGGTTATATAACCGTTGAGGCAGGCGGTCAGATACTTCTGACCGAAGAAGGAAGAAAAAAAGCGGAGTCAATATATGAAAGACACGTGAGTATCACCCGTTTCTTAGAGGACGTGCTTAATGTGAGCCACGAAAACGCAGAGCACGACGCCTGCAAGATCGAGCATATCATAAGCGAGGAAAGCTATGAAAAATTAAAGCATTTTACCGCAGAATACACATCAGGAAAGGAAAATTAAATTATATGAAAAACAGGGTAATGAATATAGTTCTCTCAGCTTCTCTGCTTCTGTCTATGACAGCCTGCGGGGGAGAAAACAATACATCGGAAGATACTCAGAGCGGATCCGCCGCACAGGACACAACGTCTTTGGCTGCTTCTTCGGCTGATTACGAAAAGAAGCGTGTCACCGTTGACGGAACATCTTTCAAGGTGGACGGCAAGGAGCTTTGGATAAACGGAGTGAACACTCCCTGGCAGAACTGGAACGACTTTGGCGGAAATTTTGATGAAAGCTTCTGGGACAATCATTTTGCCGAGCTTCACGAGGCAGGAGTAAACGCTACAAGAATATGGGTGAACTGTAACGGAATGAGCATTGTTCGTCTCAGAACCGACGGAACTGTTCAGGCAGTTGACGAGCAGCATTGGACCGACCTTTACAAACTTTTCGAGCTTGCGGAGAAGCACGATATCTACATAATGGCTACCCTTCTTTCCTTTGACCATTTCAAGGACGGAAACACGGGCTGCGATAAATTCAGAACTATGATATCCGATGATACAGCCACACAGTCATATATCGACTCCTACGTTATCCCTTTTGTGGAGAGATATGGAAACAGCCCCAGTCTCTGGAGCATTGATCTTATGAACGAGCCAGATTGGGTACACGAAAACGCCGAATGCGGCAAGGTTGGCTGGGAACAGCTCTCCACATTCTTTGCAAAATGCTCCGCCGCCATTCACGAAAATTCCGACGAGCTGGTAACGGTGGGTCTGGGAATGGTGAAGTACAACTCGGACAAGTATGAGGGCAACTATGTTTCCGACGAGTTCCTCAAATCTCTTGGCGGAGAGAACGCATACCTTGACTTTTATTCCACCCACTATTATTTCTGGCAGAATTCCTATATGGGTTATCCCTTTGAGCAGTCTCCCGTTTCATTCGGACTTGACGGAACAAAGCCCTGCGTCATAGGCGAGGCGGCGGTCAAGAGCGAGAGCGGCAGAACTTCCGAGGAAGATTACGAAAACGCATATAACAACGGCTGGAACGGCGTTATGGCGTGGACTTCCAACGGCGTTGACGACTGCGGCAGCCTTACCGAGCTTATGCCTGCGGTGACTAAAATGCGTGATATGATAAAGGATAAGATTTTCCCTTTGGGTGACAACTGATAAGAAGGGGATTACCATAATTTTTTCCGAAATATTGACTTTGAACTCTTAATGTGATATAATCAGATAAGAATTTCCCGTATCATACGGGAGGAAAATTACGAAAAGTGAGGAAATATGATATGAATATAGTTTGTCTCGATCTTGAGGGTGTTCTCGTTCCCGAGATATGGATAGCATTTGCAGAGGCCAGCGGTATCCCCGAGCTGAAAAAGACCACCCGTGACGAGCCCGATTACGATAAGCTTATGAAATGGCGCATCGGTATCCTCAAGGAGCACGGTCTTGGATTAAAGGAAATTCAGGACACCATTGCAAAGATAGACCCTATGCCCGGAGCAAAGGAGTTTTTAGACGAGCTTCGTTCTCTGACACAGGTAATTATCATCAGCGATACATTCACACAGTTTGCTTCTCCTCTTATGAAGAAGCTGGGCTGGCCCACCATTTTCTGCAACTCACTTGAGGTTTCCGAAAACGGCGAGGTAACAGGCTTTAAAATGCGCTGCGAGCAGTCTAAGCTCACCACAGTAAAGGCTCTCCAGTCCATCGGATATGACACCATCGCCAGCGGAGACAGCTACAACGATCTCGGTATGATAAAGGCAAGCAAGGCAGGCTTCCTTTTCAAGAGTACAGATAAGATCAAGAACGACAACCCCGAGCTGCCCGCATTCGAGACCTACGAGGAGCTTATGGCTGCTATTAAAAAGGTGCTTGACTGATTGGGGATTCTCTGAAAACCGGGACACGAGCAGATTTTCATGATGACTTATATCAGATGCAAGGCGTCAGACCGCAGTAATACTTGATGTCTTACAAGGTCTGACAACGAAGCAGATGATATAAGTCATAGAAAAGCTGCCGTGAAGGAGGTTTTCAGAGATTCCCGGTAAATTGTTTGAAAAAGTACTTGACAAATCGGAAAATTAGGCTATAATAAAAGTATCGGATATGTTACAAATGCGCTGACGGGGACGGAGCGCCCGTGAAAAGTCATCAGAGAGCCTGCATTTGGTGTGAGCAGGCGGCTTTAAAGGCAATCTCCCATCACCCCTGAGCTTTGCGGCTGAAAGGCTTTGGCTTATTAGGCGGCAGCGGGCTTCTCCCGTTACAGAGAACTGCTATTGTTTGATGGCAGACTGAGCGGTACTGTTTATCGGTGCAATAAGAGTGGTAACGTGGGTACATTTGTCCTCACCTCTTGATAACAAGGGGTGAGGTTTTTTATTTTCCGAAAATCGGTTTGCGCCAATATGAAAAGGAGAATGGTTATGCTTACACTTGATATGGTTTACAGTGCGTCTTACAAGCTTAAAGAGGTTATCAGAAAAACCGATATTATCCCTGCTCCAAAGCTTTCGGACAAATGCCAGGTCTATCTCAAAACCGAGAATTTACAGGTAACAGGCTCCTTCAAGGTGAGAGGAGCATATTACAAAATTTCCCAGCTTTCAGACGAGGAAAAAGCAAGGGGAGTTATTGCCTGCAGCGCAGGAAATCACGCTCAGGGCGTGGCTTTGGCTGCTGCCAAGAACGGCATAAAATCCCTTATATGTCTCCCCGACGCTGCGCCTATCTCAAAAATCGAGGCTACCCGTTCCTACGGTGCGGACATATGCCTTGTGGACGGTGTTTACGATGACGCATACGCAAAGGCTATCAGTCTGAGAGACGAAAAGGGTTATACATTTATCCACCCCTTTGATGATGAATATGTTATCGCAGGACAGGGAACTATCGGTCTGGAGCTCCTTGAGCAGCTCCCCGAGGCGGACGCTGTTGTAGTTCCCGTAGGCGGCGGCGGACTTATTTCGGGTGTTGCGTTCACTCTCAAAAAGCTGAAACCCGAGATAAAGGTATACGGCGTTCAGGCGGCAGGTGCACCAAGTATGGAGCAGTCTCTCGCACACGGAAAAATAGAGCGTCTTTCCTCCGTTTCCACCATTGCTGACGGCATAAAGGTAATGGAGCCGGGTGTTAATACATTCGAGCTTTGCAAAGAATACGTTGACGGTGTAGTTACAGTTACCGACGACGAGATATCCAGCGCAATACTCGCCCTTATGGAGCAGCATAAGCTTATTGCCGAGGGTGCGGGAGCGGTTCCCGTTGCGGCTGTTATGTTTGACAAGATACCCGGGATAGAGGGCAAGAAGGTCATCTGCCTTGTTTCGGGAGGTAACATTGACGTTACAATTCTCAGCCGTGTTATTGAGAGAGGTCTGCTTAAATCGGGAAGGACTTGTCTGCTGAACATCGAGCTTATCGACAAGCCGGGTCAGCTGAAGGGTGTTTCGGATATAATCGCTTCTCTTGGCGGCAATGTTATATCCGTTCACCACGAGCGTGCAAACGAGGGTGCGGACATCAACGGCTGTTACCTGAGAATTATCCTTGAAACAAGAAATCACGAGCATATTGCTCAGATACGGAATGCGCTTACCGGTGCGGGATTTAAGCTGGTGTAAGCTATGCCGAACAGATATACGGAAATTGATGAAAAAACTTGGAAGCGTACAATGCATTGTATGGTTTTCAGAAACAGCATTGAGCCGTCCTTCTGCGTTACCTTTGAGGCAGATATTACAGAGTTCCTGAAAAATATTAAGGCAAAGGGATATTCCTTTACCCTTTCTATGGTCTATGCGGTCTGCAAATGCGCCAATGAAATCGAAGAATTCAGATACCGCTTTGCTGACGGCAAGGTCGTGCTTTTTGATAGCATTGATACGGCATTTACCTATCTGAATAAGGAAACGGAGCTTTTCAAGGTGGTAAATGTTCCTATTAAAGACACTCTTGACGAATATGTCCGACTTGCCAAAAAGACGGCTGAGGAGCAGAAGGAATATTTTACGGGTCCCCTTGGAAACGATGTGTTCCAATGTTCTCCTATGCCCTGGATAACATATACCCATATTTCCCATACCAACAGCGGCAGAAAAGATAATGCCACTCCGCTTTTTGACTGGGGAAAATATTATGAGAAAAACGGCAGGATTTTTATTCCCGTTTCCGTTCAGGCACACCACTCGTTTGTTGACGGTATCCACATTGGAAAATTTGCAGAAAGACTGCAAAATTATCTCAATGAATATAAATAATTTGGAGGAATTTATTATGTCAGAAAAAATCTACACAAAAAACGCTCCCGATGCTATCGGTCCTTACTCTCAGGCAGTAAAAAGCGGAAATCTTCTTTTCACATCGGGTCAGATAGCAATTGATCCCGCAACGGGCAATGTTGAGGCTCAGGGCATTGAAGCTCAGACAAGACAGATCTGCGAAAATCTGAAGGCTGTTCTTGCCGAGGCAGGCTGCACTTTTGACAATGTGGTAAAGACTACCTGCTTCCTTGACAATATGGACGATTTTGCAGCTTTCAATGCGGTTTACGGCGAGTATTTCACAAGCAAGCCTGCTCGTTCCTGCGTGGAGGTGTCAAAGCTTCCCAAGGGCGTTCTTGCTGAGGTAGAAGTTATCGCTGAACTTTGATATTTTTACGGCACAGGGAGCGGTTTTCCGGCTCCTGTGCTTTAATTTAAGCTAAATGTACATAAATTCGGGGTGCTGGGCGGTATTTTTTTACCGATTACCGACAAATTTTTTTCAAAAGCCCTTGCATTTCGGAGAAAAATGTGTTATAATAATTACAGTACACCAATAGTTTGAGGCAAAGATCGGAGCAATCCGGTCTTTCTTGTTTGATGGAGGTATGTTTATGGCAGTTAAAAAGGGAGGCAAGGGCGGAAACACGGTTGCGGCTGTGTTTGAAATAGCAAAACCCATTGCCGACAGTCTCGGGCTTACCATCTGGGACATCACCTACGACAAGGAGGGCGCTCTCAGATATCTCAGGGTCCTTATCGAAAAGCCTGACGGCTACATTGATATGGACGACTGCGAGGCTATGACGAGACCCCTTTCTGCGGCTCTTGACGAGCGTGACCCGATAGACGAGCAGTATATGCTTGAGGTCGGTTCTCCGGGGCTTGGCAGGGAGCTTAAAAGGCAGGAGCATTTTGAGCGTTTCCTTGAATGTCCGCTGCGCATAAGATATATCCGTGAAAAAGACGGCGTTAAGGAATTTATAGCCGTGCTGACAGCGTATAATAAGGAAAGCGGCAGCATTACGGTAGAGACAGAGCGGGGCACCGAGGAGATAGTATTGTCCGATACCGCATTTGTGAAGCTCTATGACGACGAGGAGCTGCCCGAAGAATTTCTGAGCGATGAATAAGATCAAAATATAATATTTTCAGGAGGAATATAAGAAAAATGAATAAGGAATTTTTTGACGCACTTGAATGTCTCGCCAATGAAAACAACATTCCGCTTGACGCTCTTGTGGAGAAGATCGAACAGGGTATTTTAAAGGCTGTAAGAAAGGAATATCCCGACTGCGACGATTTTCTCGTTGACATTGACCCTGCAGAAAACAAGTTTGATGTATGCGTTATGAGAAATGTTGTTGACGACGAGCCTATCGACCTTAACGAGATAAACATTGAGGAGGCACGCACTATCGTTCCTAACTGCGTATGCGGCGACGCTGTTCCCTACAAGCTGGACACCGCAAAGTTCGGCAGAGTTGCGGCTCAGTATGCAAAGCAGTCCATAAGACACGATGTGAAGGAATTTGAAAAGGAAAAGATAATCGCTCAGTATAAGGATAAGGTACACGAGATAATCTCCGCTACAGTTCAGAAGGTAGAGCCTGCTACGGGAAATGCTATTATGCTTGTTGACAAAAATGAGATATGCCTTTACAAGAATGAGCAGATACCCGGCGAAGTACTTACCGAAGGCGATATTGTCAAAATTTACGTAGTTGGGATCATAAACCCCGACAGGAAGCCCTCCGTCAAGATATCCCGTACTCACAAGGATCTGGTAAAGAGACTTTTTGAGCTTGAGATACCCGAGATATATGAGGGAGTAGTTGAAGTAAAGTCCATAGCAAGAGAAGCAGGTTCCCGCACCAAGATCGCCGTTTGCTCAAAGGACCCCAATGTTGACTGCGTAGGCGCCTGCATCGGTCCCAGACGTTCAAGAATAAGCAAGATAGTTGAGGAGCTGGGCGGCGAGAAGATAGACATTATCGTTTATGACGAGGACCCTGCGGTATTTATCGCAAAGGCTCTTGCTCCTGCGGACGTTATAAGAGTTGACATCGCCGAGGGCGAGGAGAAGATGTGCACAGTTATCGTGCCCAACAATCAGCTTTCTCTCGCAATCGGAAACAAGGGTCAGAATGCCAAGCTTGCAGCCCGTCTCACAGGCTTCAAGATAGACATCAAGCCCGAAAATCCTGTGGAGTGATCCGCATTGATATATATATCAGATAAAACGAGGTGATATTGTGGCAGGCGTTAAGAAGATACCTATGAGAATGTGTCTCGGCTGCGGCGAGATGAAGCCTAAGAAAGAGCTTATACGTGCGGTTAAGTCACCCGACGGAGAGATATCTCTCGATCTTACGGGAAAGAAGTCCGGAAGAGGAGCGTATGTTTGCCCGAATGCGGAGTGCCTCAGACTTGCAAGAAAGGCTAAACGCTTCGAGAAAAGCTTTGAATGCCGCATATCAGACGAGGTCTACGACACTATGGAGAGAGAGCTGAATGAACGGCAATAAACAAAAGATATTTGATCTGCTTACGATTTGCAGAAAAGCGGGAAGAATGACTATGGGCTTTGACTCGGTAAAGGAGTCCATTCAGACGGGCAAAGCAAGGCTCATTCTTCTTGCCTCGGATATTTCCGCAAAGACGGAAAAGGAAGTCAGATTTTTCGCCGATAAAAACTCAACAGAAGTTCATACCGTTCCTGTTACCATTGCCGAGATAGAGTTCGGTACGGGCAGAAAAGCGGGAGTTATAGGTATATGCGACGAGGGTTTTGCGAAGAAGCTTTGCGAGCTTTTACGGCAGTAACGTAATATTAGGAGGGTCTTATAGCCTATGAGTACAAAACAGTCACAGACGAAAAATAAAATCAGCGATATAGCCAAGGATCTGAAAATTTCGGGTCAGGAGCTTGCAGAGTTTGTAAGCGAAAAGTTCGGCACTGCTAAGAAGCCGTCAGCAAGCGTTAATCAGGATGAGCTGAACATTATTCTCGAGTATTATTCTCAGAATAATCAGGTCGACAGCTTTGATCCTTATTATGCAACAAGAAACGACAAGCCTGCGCAGAAGCCTGCAGAGGAAAAGGCTGCTCCCGAGAAGCCTGCCGCTCAGAAGCAGACAGCAGAGAAAAAGCCTGCTGCAAAGAAGGCTGAACCTAAGCCTGTTCAGAAGACCGAAGCTGCCGAAAAGAGCGCAAAGCAGGAAACTTCAAAGGAGAATAAAAAGCCCGAGCCTCAGAAGCAGGAAGCGCCCAAGGCTGCTCCCAAGGCTGAAAACAAGCCTCAGCAGACTGCTCCTATCCGCAAGGATACTCAGAAATCCGCTGTTGAAAAGTTTGAGAGCCAGATTCAGAAAACCAACGAGCAGAAGAAAAATCAGGCTGCAAAGACTTCCGAGAAGAAGCAGGAAAACAAGCCTGCCGACAGCAATAAGTCCACAAAGACCAAGCTTGACGGCAATTTCTCTGCAGAGAGCGTAAAGGTTGAGCAGAAGACACGTACTGTTGATACAAGAGGCAGCTATGTTGATATCGACAAGTACAACGAAAAGTACGAGAATATTGCTCCTCTGAACGGCGGCGGAAACGGCAGACACGGCAAGGATAACTTCTCCAAGAAGCAGAAGCTTACCCAGAAATCTGCTCAGAGAAACAAGCAGCAGTATTCAAGCAAAAAGGAGACCGAGGCTGAGAAGCTTCGCAGACTTGAGCTTGAACGTGCAAGAAAGCAGCAGCTCAAGGTTCTTATCCCCGATGAGATCGTTGTTTCCGAGCTTGCTTCACGTCTTAAAGTTACAGCTACCGAGGTCATCAAGAAGCTTATGGGTCTCGGTGAGATGTGCACAATAAATCAGGTAATCGACTTTGACACCGCTTCTCTCGTTGCCGAGGAACTGGGTGCAAAGGTCGAAAAGGAAGTTATCGTTACAATTGAGGAAAGACTTATCGACGACAGCGACGACGACGGCGAGGGCGTTGAAAGAGCGCCTGTTGTAGTTGTTATGGGTCACGTTGACCACGGTAAGACCTCTCTTCTCGACAGGATAAGAAACTCAAACGTTACCGCTTCCGAGGCAGGCGGAATTACCCAACACATCGGTGCATACCGTGTTAACTGCAAGGGCAAGGAGATCACCTTCCTCGATACCCCCGGTCACGAAGCCTTCACATCAATGCGTGCAAGAGGTGCTTCCGTAACGGATATCGCTATCCTCGTAGTTGCTGCCGACGACGGAATCATGCCCCAGACTGTTGAGGCTATAAATCACGCCAAGGCTGCAGGCGTAAGCATAATCGTTGCCATCAACAAGATGGATAAGGAGGGTGCAAATCCTCAGAACGTTATGCAGCAGCTTACAGAGCACAATCTTGTTGTCGAGGAATGGGGCGGCGATGTTATCTGCGTTCCCGTTTCCGCAAAGACCGGTATGGGCATTGACGATCTGCTTGAAAATATACTTCTCGTTGCCGAGGTGGCAGAGCTTAAAGCTAATCCCAACCGTCTCGCAAAGGGTACTGTTATCGAAGCACGTCTTGACAAGGGAAGAGGTCCTATCGCAACAGTTCTCGTTCAGAACGGTACTCTTCACACAGGCGATATCATAATCGCAGGCACCGCTGTTGGCCGTGTAAGAGTTATGACTAACGACAAGGGCGCTGTTGTACACGAGGCAGGTCCTTCCTATCCCGTTGAGATAACAGGTCTTGCAGAGGTCCCCTCCGCAGGTGATATCTTCAACGCCGTTGAGGACGAACGTCTTGCAAGAGAGCTTGTTGAGCAGCGTAAGCACGAGGCTAAGCAGGAGCAGTTCAAGCAGTATCAGAAGGTAACTCTTGACAACCTTTTCAGCCAGATCGAGCAGGGCGAGATCAAGGAACTTCCCATTATCGTCAAGGCTGACGTTCAGGGTTCTGTTGAGGCTGTAAAGCAGTCTCTTGAAAAGCTCTCCAACGACGAGGTGCGTATCAGAGTTATCCACGGGGCTGTTGGCGCTGTTTCCGAGGGCGACGTTATGCTTGCAAGCGCTTCAAATGCCATAATTGTAGGCTTTAATGTACGTCCCGATCCCGTTGCTGCGGACAATGCAGAGCGTGACGGCGTTGATATCCGTCTGTACCGCATCATTTACGACGCTATCGAGGAGATAAGCACCGCTATGAAGGGTATGCTTGCTCCCAAGTTCAGAGAGATAGCTATGGGTCGTATCGAGGTAAGACAGGTTTACAAGATATCCAGCGTTGGTCTTGTTGCGGGTTCTTATGTTCTCAGCGGCAAGGTAACAAGGCAGAGTCAGATAAGAGTTGTTCGTGACGGTATCGTAATCGCCGAGGATAAGATGTCCAGCCTCAAGCGCTTCAAGGACGATGTCAAGGAGGTCGCTGAGGGCTACGAATGCGGTATCACACTTGAAAAATTTAACGATATCAAGGAAGGCGATATCTTCGAGGCATTCATCATTGAGGAATATCGTCCCGACTGATAACAGAAAGGCGGCTTAGATATGCCTAATTTTAAAAACGCAAGATTATCCGAGGATATTAAAAGAGAAATTTCGGGTCTCATATGCGAGCGCATCAAGGACCCGAGAGTGAAATTCGGACTGGTTTCAGTAGTCCGCACCGAGCTTTCGGGGGATAATTCCCACTGCAAGGTGTATATTTCCCATCTTGACGGTATGGAGGCTTCCAAGAATGCCGTAAAGGGGCTTGAGAGCGCTTCCTGGATGATAAGGAAGGAAATTTCCAACAAGCTTCATCTGAAAAAGTGTCCCGAGCTGAAATTCATTGCCGATGATTCCATCGAGCATTCCGCTGAAATTGCGAAAATGCTTGAAGATATGGACATCCCCGGAGACAAGGAAGCTGACGGAGACGAGGAAGAATAAAATACAAAGGAGAGGCGAGGAGTATGAATGGAAAAGCTCAGAACATAAGCATTGCAGACGCTGCAGGTTTTCTGAAAACAAACGACAATTTTTATATCCTTACTCATTTAAGTCCCGACGGAGACGCTATGGGAAGCGGTTTCGGACTTTGCTTCGCTCTGCGGGCAATGGGGAAAAAGGCGAATGTTCTCTGCTCCGACCCCTTTCCGAAAAGATACAGCTTTCTTTACGGCGATTACGTTCCAATGAAGTTTACTCCCCAGACCATCGTAACGGTGGATCTGGCGGATACGACTCTGTTCGGCAGAGAGCTGCAGGTCTACGGTGATTATGTGGATATTGCTATAGACCATCACATTTCCAATACGAAATATGCCGCAAGGCTTCTTCTTGACGGGAATGCCACCGCTGCCTGCGAACTTATATATCAGGTGCTTAAAGAGGGTAATATGCCCATCGACAAGCAGGTAGCTGCCTGCCTTTACACAGGTATTGCAACCGATTCGGGCTGCTTTAAGTTCGAAAATACCACTCCCAAGGCGCATATGATAGCTGCCGAGCTTATGGGCTATGGTATTCCCTTTGCTAAAATTAACCGCCAGCTTTTTGATATCAAGAGCAAGGCGAGATTTATGGTTGAGCAGTATGTCATCAACAACCTTGAGACCTATCTTGACGATAAATGCGCTATGATAGCCGTTACCGCCGAGACTGTCAAAGAAACGGGGCTTGCCCAGGAGGAGTTTGAGGGGCTTGCTTCTATCCCAATGCAGATAGAGGGCGTTGAGGTTGGCGTTACCATTAAAGAAAAGGAGCCTAATAAATTCAAGGTGTCGATGAGAAGTGCTGAAAGCGTGAATGTTTCGGACATTTGTGCAAAGCTTGGCGGCGGCGGACATATGAGAGCCGCAGGCTGCACCGTTGAGGGAGACCTTTCTCAGGTGAAGCTGAAGCTTTTGTCGGTAATTGCGCCTGCAATGGGGTTTGATCTATGGCTGTCGTAAATGAGCTTAACGGAATTATCTGCGTGAACAAGCCTGCGGGTTTTACCTCCTTTGACGTTATCGCAAAAATGAGAGGTATCCTTAAAATGCGCAGGCTGGGACACGGAGGAACGCTTGACCCTATGGCTACGGGCGTTCTGCCTGTTTTTGCGGGAAGCGCCGCAAAGGCAAGCGAAATGCTCCCCGACCACGACAAGGTGTACGAAGCCGGCTTTCAGCTCGGCATTGTTACCGATACACAGGACTCTGCGGGAAAGGTGATTTCCGGAAGTGACATTCCCGTGAGCAGAAATGCTCTTGAAAAGGCGGCGGAGCGGTTTAAGGGCGATATTATGCAGATACCGCCTATGTATTCCGCTGTTTCCGTAAACGGAAAGCGGCTCTATGAGCTTGCAAGGCAGGGAGTTATCGTTGAGCGAAAGCCAAGGCCAATAACCGTTTACAGGCTTGATATCCTTGAATATGACGAGGAAAAACGCTCGGGACGGCTTGAGATAGCCTGCTCCAAGGGTACTTATATACGCACGCTTATTAACGATATTGGTGAGGCTTTGGGCTGCGGCGGTATAATGACTTCGCTGGTCAGGACTGCTGCCTGCGGATTTTTCCTGTCCGACTGTGTTACACTTGAGCAGCTTCAACAGGAAGCTGACAGGGGAGGGGATTTCTCCTCTTTTCTGCTGCCCGTTGCGGAGGTTTTCGGATATCTGCCTAAAGTCCGTCTCAGCGAGGCGCAGGAGAAAATGTACCGAAACGGCGTTCGTCTTGACATTGACAGGGTGAACAAAGAAGTCGAGAACAGCGAAAGATATGCGGTATACGGCGTTTCGGGCTTTATCGGGACTGCCGTTATAATTCCTTCGGAACGGCTTTTGAGGGTCGAAAAGAACTTTTTCTGAGGTGATATGTTTTGATAGAATTGTCGCCCGGCTTTAAGATGAACGGCAGGGGAACTGCTGCCGCTCTGGGTATATTTGACGGAGTACACCGAGGTCACAGGGCGGTCATTGACAAGGCGGCGGAGGAAGCGAAAAAAAACGGTCTTGCCCCTGCGGTCTGCACCTTTAAAACAGGTACGATAAACACTAAGGGCAGCGGCTACCGCCCCATTTACAGCGATGAGACAAAGCTTGTTCTGCTGGAAAGAGAGGGCGCCGAATATGTGTTCATTCCAGATTTTGCCGATGTGAGAGATATGAGTCCCGAGGAGTTTGCGGAAAAGATACTGTGCGGAGTACTGGGTGCTCGTATCGTGGTATGCGGCAGGGATTTCCGCTTCGGGAAAAACGCTGCCTGCTCGGCAGATGGACTGAAAGAAATATGCGCACATTTTGGAATGAGGCTCTGCGTGGTTGACGATGTTACCGAAAATGGAATAAGGATATGCTCGGCTGATATCAGAAAATATATTTCCGAGGGTGATATCAGGTCCGCAAATCTCCTTCTCGGTCATAATTACGCCATTACGGGCAGAGTGATACACGGAAATCGTTTCGGCAGGCAGATGAATTTTCCCACCGCAAACCAGCGAATGTCCGAGGAAAATGTTATGCCCCGATTCGGGGTCTACGCTTCATATGCGGAGCTTGACGGTAAAGTGTACAGAGGTATTACCAATATCGGCGTAAAGCCTACAGTCGACAGCTCGAATATCCCTCTGGCGGAAACTCATTTTCCCGGATTTTCGGGGGATATTTACGGCAGGGAGATAGTTGTGAGACTTTGCGATTTTATCCGCCCCGAAAAGCGTTTTAACAATACGGACGAGCTTAAAGCTCAGATAAACAGCGATGTAAAACGGGTAATGTCGGCTCCCGAAGCCCCTTTGCCCTTGATATAAAAATTAACTGAAAGGAACTTGCTTACAATGGACGTTTCAAAGAGAATACGCACTCGTTTTGCGCCAAGCCCCACAGGTTTTATGCATATCGGTAATCTGCGTACTGCTATTTATACTTATATCATTGCAAAAAAATACGGTGGAGACTTTATTCTCCGAATCGAGGACACCGATCAGGAAAGATACGTTGAGGGCGCTGTTGAGAAGATTTACGACACCCTGAGAGTATGCGGTCTTAACTGGGACGAAGGCCCCGATATCGGCGGTCCCGTTGGTCCTTATATTCAGTCGGAGAGAATGGCTCTGTACAAGGAATATGCTTTAAAGCTTGTTGAGTCGGGTCACGCATATTACTGCTTCTGCACCAAGGAGAGGATCGACGCTCTCCACAAGGCTCAGCAGGAAGCAAAGGTTTCAAATATGATGTACGACCGTCATTGCCGTGACCTGCCTGCTGAGGAGGTACAGAGACTGCTTGACGCAGGCACTCCTTATGTTATCAGACAGAAAATGCCTCTCGAGGGCAGCACCACCTTCCACGATGTGCTTTACGGCGATATCACCGTTGAAAACACTATCCTTGACGATCAGATACTTATCAAGGCTGACGGTATGCCCACATATAACTTTGCCAACGTTATCGACGACCACCTTATGGGCATTACCCACGTTGTAAGAGGAAACGAGTATCTTTCCTCTGCGCCCAAATATAACCTGCTTTACGAGGCATTTGGCTGGGAAGTTCCTCAGTACATTCACGTTGAGCATATTATGAGAGACGCTCAGCACAAGCTCTCCAAGCGTGACGGAGACGCTTATTTCGGTGATTTTGTTGAGAAGGGCTTCTATGTTCCCGCTATCATCAACTACATTGCGCTCCTGGGCTGGGCGCCCAAGGGCGAGAACGAGATATTCTCCCTTTCCGAGCTTGTGGAGGAGTTTGATATAAGCGGACTTTCCAAGTCTCCTGCGGTATTTGATATCGTTAAGATGAAGGCGATAAATGCTGAGCACCTGAGAAGACTTTCCCACGATGAATTCAAGGCTCTTGCACTTCCTTATATCCGTCAGACCTGCAAGCGTGAGGATATCGACATTGACGTGCTTATAAATACTCTTCAGCCCCGTACAGAGCTGCTCACCGATATTCCCGAAAAGGTGGATTTCATTGACGAGATGCCCGAGTACACCGAGGAGCTTTACTTCAACAAGAAGATGAAAACAAATCCCGAGACAGGTCTTGCGGCTCTGAAAATGCTCCTTCCCGTTCTTGAGGGCGTTACAGAGTGGAACGAGGAGAATATCCACGCTGCTGCATTTGCCGAGATCGAGAAGCAGGGCGTTAAGAACGGCTTTATGCTCTGGCCTCTTAGAGTTGCGCTTTCGGGCAAGCCTCTTACTCCCGGCGGCGGAATCGAGCTTGCGGCTGTTCTCGGCAAAGATGTAACTATCGAAAGAGTTAAAGCTGCAATTGCGAAGCTTGAGAAATAATTTCGACGATACAGCGTAAAGCGATAGGAAAATCATCATTTTTCACCGCTTACGCTGTATTATCACGTGACTTTCACATTAACACGGTAAAATTTATGTAATACTGATGATTTTTCATTTTGGGGCGGCTGTTTATGCTGCCTTGGCTTTTGAATGAAAAGGCAAAGCTCTCAGAAAGGAATGATCTGAAAAATGATAGAGGTCAAAAACCTTACCAAGCAGTACGGAGCAAAAAAGGCTGTGGACAACATTTCCTTTACCGTAAACGATGGCGAGATACTTGGCTTTCTCGGACCTAACGGTGCAGGAAAATCCACCACTATGAATATCCTTACCGGTTATATCTCTTCCACCGACGGAGAGGTGCTTATAAACGGCATAGATATTCTGGACAACCCCACCGCCGCTAAGAAGGAGATAGGCTATCTTCCCGAGATACCTCCTCTTTATCCCGATATGTCCGTTAAGGAATATCTGAATTTCGTTTACGATCTGAAAAAGTGCAAGATACCGAGAGAGGCTCACATTGACGATGTGTGCAAGCTGGTTAAGATCACAGACGTTTATAACAGGCTCATAAAGCACCTTTCAAAGGGCTACAGACAGCGTGTGGGTATGGCTCAGGCGCTTATCGGTAACCCTAAGATACTTATTCTTGACGAGCCTACAGTCGGTCTTGACCCCAAGCAGATACTTGATATCAGAAATCTTATCAAAAGGCTGGGCAAGAAGCACACAGTCATTCTTTCCTCCCATATCCTTTCGGAGATACAGGCTGTCTGCGACCGTATCGTTATCATTAACAAGGGCGAAATTGTTGCGGACGACACTACCGAAAATCTTACAAAGACTGTTTCCGACGATCTGAGATACACAGCAAGAATTGACGGTCCCCGTGAGGAGGTCATCAAGCTTATCAAGGGTATCAAGGGCGTTGAGGACGTTACCGCCGAAATGGAAAGAGAGCCGGGTATTTATGATTACGAGATAGAGGTGGAGGAGAAATCTGATATCAGACGTGATCTTTTCAAGCGTCTTGCGGAGCGCAACTGGTATATGCTTGGTCTTAAATCAAATGAAATGACCCTCGAGGATATCTTCCTCAAGATAACTATGGGCAGCGACGTCAAGGTTGGCGCAAAGCCTGTGGACGAAAAAACTCAGAGAGAGCTTATGGAACAGGTCTCGGGCGCTGTTCTGGCAGCAGACGCTGTAAGTCAGATGAAAAAATCAGATGACGGCGCAGAGACCGAAAGTGAAAGCGACGGAGGAGAAGAATAATGGGTGCAATTTATAAAAGAGAAATGAAGGCATTTTTCACATCGCCCATCGCATATATCTATCTTGCTATTTTTTATGTGATAAGCGCATTTTATTTTGTGGGAAACAACATTATGGGTGCGACCACCGATATGTCCTACGCATTTCTCGGCATATTTATGATAATAATGCTTTTTATACCCCTGCTTACAATGAGGCTTATGTCTGATGAGAAGAAGCAGAAGACCGATCAGGGGCTTCTTACGGCTCCCGTTAATCTTGCGGAAATTGTTCTTGGCAAATTCTTTGCCGCAGCTACTGTTTTTCTTATCGGAATGGCAATTTACATTCCTTATGTTTTAGTGCTTTACAGCCTTGCAGGCACTCTTCCCTGGGCGACTGTTATCGGAAATTTCGTGGGACTTCTTCTTGTAGGTACATCCTTTATTTCCATCGGCCTTTTTGTGTCGTCACTTACGGAGATACAGATCGTTGCAGCTATTATCAGCCTGCTCATCAACTTCCTGCTGTATATGATAGATGTTTTCGCTTCAAGCGTTACCATTGCTCCTCTCAAGAAGGTAATGGTGGCTGTGGGCTTCTATAACAGATACACCGAATTTACTCAGGGTATCCTTAATATCACCAGCGTTGTATTCTTTATCAGCGTTATATTTATTTTCAATTTCCTTACGGTAAGGGTGCTTGAGCGCCGCCGCTGGAGCTGAGGATTTTAACTGAAAGGAATGAATAAAATGGCTAAGAATAAAAAAGAAGCTGAAATAAATGCAGACGTAGCTCCTGCAAATGAGACAGCCGAAACTGCTGTTTCCGAAACTGCGGCTGCTTCCGAAAATGCCCCTAAGAAAAAGGGCGGCTTCAACAAAAGAAAGCTCAAATACGGTTCTATTGCCGCTGCAATTACCCTTATCGTGGTGGCTATCGTGGTGCTTGTGAATGTTATTGTGAACATTGCTTCGGACAAGGTCAATATGTCCATCGACCTTACCACTAACGGCAATTTCGAGATATCTCAGCAGACTATCGACTACCTTGCAACTTTAGATCAGCCTGTAAATATAGTTTGTCTCTCAGATGAGCTTACCTTTCAGACTGCCACATATATCTACTACAAGCAGGCGTATGAGGTGCTGAAAAAATATTCCATTTACAGCGATTATATAAACCTTCAGTTTGTGGATATGGTTTCCGACCCTATCTATGCTGAGCGTTACAAGGAGTCATACAAGGGCGAGATAAGCCAGTACAGCATTGTGGTCGAAAACGAGGCTAACGGCCGTATCAAGGTTTTCGGCATACAGGATCTGTACAACACCGAGTCACAGTTTGATTACAGCAGCTTTTCCTATGTGACTGTTCCCGTTTCTTCAAAGGCGGAGCAGGAGATCACTTCCGCTATTATGTATGTCACCGACCCCGATCCCATCAAGGCTGTTGTATTTAACAGCGAGACTTCGGGTACTTCCTATGACAATGTATTCAACCTTCTTTCCGCAAACGGCTATGAGGTCAGCGAGATGGATCCTCTTTCGGGAACTATTCCCGAGGATACGGATATTGTTGTGATAAACGCACCTCTTAACGATTATGACTCCTCGATCATAGATATGCTCTACGCTTTCCTTGACAATGACGGCAAGCTGGGCAAGAGCCTTATCTATTTTGCGGATTACAGTCAGAAAACTACTTCTAATATCAACACATTCCTTGAGGAATGGGGAATTCGTGTTGAAAACGGCATTGTTGCCGACAGCGATGTTAATAATCTTCAGAGCCAAAATCTCTATGTTATCAGAGATTATATTGCCGAGAATGATTATTCAACAAATCTTGCTTCTGCGGCTCTGCCTGTGATAGATTTCCAGTCCAGACCCCTTACGCTCCTTTTTGATACAAAGGATACAAGAAGCACCGTTGCTCTTCTTCAGACAAAAGATACCGCTTTCATTATGACCGACGAGATCCAGCAGGCGATCAAGAACGGCGATACCTCCGGTATTCAGTACGGCGTTCAGACCACTATGGCTCTCGGAAGAAAGCATACCTTTGACGAGAACGACAATATGATATTCAGCAACGTGCTTGTTATCGGTTCTTCGGAGACTCTTGACGAAAGCTTCACTTCCACCACTTATTTCAACAACGGCGATTACTTTGTTTCAGTTGTAAACACAATGGCAGGAAAGAACAGCGGTATTTCTATCGTTGCAAAGGACCTTGGCTCTGACAGCTTTGATATTGATCAGGGTACTGCAAACAGATACTTTATCCTGTTTATCGTTATCGTTCCCGTTGTTGTTCTTATCATCGGTGCGGTGGTATTTATCAGAAGGAGACGCAAGTAAATGAGATCCAATGTTAAGCTTTTGATAATTGGCGCTGTTGTGCTTGCCGTTCTTGCCGCTGCAGTTATTCTGCTGAGTGTTATGAGCGGTTCGGAAGAGCCAGAGGAGACAGCAGAGGAAACTACCTCAGCTTCCGAAACTCTCTCAAAGCTGCTTTATGACAAGGACCCTGCTCAGATAGATAATATCCACGTTTCAAACAGCTCGGGGGAGTACGATGTTGTAAAGTACAACGACAGTTCCTGGTTCGTTGCAGATTTTATCGGGCTTCCTCACAGCGCTGCTGCGGTTGACGATATCTGTTCAAGTGCGGCTACCCTCACATCTCAGCAGGTGGCGGCGGAAAAGGCAGAGGATATGTCCGTTTACGGCCTTGACGCTCCCCGTGCGGAGGTAACTGTGACCTTCGGCGGCGGTTCCGATGTGAAGGAGCTGCTTATCGGAAACGAGTCTCCTTCGGACGGCCTTTGCTACGCAGCTTTCAAGGGAGAGAATACCGTTTATGCGGTAAAATCTTCCGATGTTGATATATTCTTAAATGACAGATTTTATTTCCTCGCAAAAACTGTTTACACTCAGAAGCAGGCAGAGGACGAAAACGATACTACGGATTATTCCAAGATAACAAGCATTACCATTTCACGAAAGGACATTGATTACGATATAGTACTTGAATATGATGTGCGCCAGGACGACCCGGATGCGATATACGGCAACTCCTCAAGTCATGTTATGACAAGCCCCGTAAGCCTTGACCTTAATCCCGACACGTCGTACAATGTTATAAACAGCGTTTTCAATCTTACAGCTACCGAGATAGCTGTGGCTGCGCCTACAGATGAGATAATGGCTCAGTACGGCCTTGCAGACCCTTACGGCGAGGTAAGCTTTGATATCACAGGCGGAGATTTTTATCTGCTTATGGGCAACGAGTACGTTGATGAAAACGGAAAGACTCTCGGAAGATACTGCTATGCTGACGGCATTGATATTATTTATATGTTTGACTACAGCATTCTTCCCTGGGCGACTGTAATGCCTCTTGACATTACGATGAGTATGATAACAAGCACTTATATCTACTCCATCAACACCATTGAGATAGAGACCGCCGACACCGGCACGCTCTTTACTCTCAGCGGCGGAAAGGACGATTTCAAGGTCGAGTGCGACGATAAAGACGTTACTACGGACAATTTCAAGGATTTTTATCAGTATATCCTTCGTGCACCTGCCGAGGAGCTGTATCTTGAAAACTGCTCGGATCCTGCGGATATTACCGTTACTATCAGCCACGAGTATGGTGTGGATAAGATAGAATTTATAAATTCTGCCGACAGAAAATCCATTATCAGACTTAACGGCAGAACCAGCTTCAAATGCAGAACGGCTTATGTGAACCGTCTTTTAGACAATGTAGAGCATCTGCTGAACGGTGAAAAAATAGTTTCCACCTGGTAAGATACGACAGAATACGCATTTCGGATCTGTTAAAATAAAAATATTCGGTCGGCAATATCTTTTTGGAAAAAATTATAAAAATGTTAAAAAACTACTTGATTTTTCTGTATTTTTGTGTTATAATGTTTTAAAGAAGATTTGCAGGCTTAGACTAATTTATAAGGAGGAACATCTATGAGTGACGCAGCAGAAACAAAAAAGACAGATTTCTTTACCTATAAGGGTTATCCTCTGGTGAGAAAAGGCGATCAGATCTATTACGGCAATATGTACGACCCCTATGTTATTATGATGCAGATTATGGAGAAAACTAAGGTCGGCGATCTTGACGTTGCCAGCAAGGTAAAGATCTACAAGATGGCTACCGATGAAAAGCTTAATCCTGTTGAGGCTATCATCAAGCAGAGTGAGAAAAGCAGTCTTTACGAGGCGCTTGATATCGCTTATGCGTGGCTTTCAAGATAAAATGATAAAGGCTGTCAGAGTTTTAGGGAAGTACCGATAAAGAAGTTTTAACGGTACCGAGCCGCCCACTTTGAGCGTTTGCAGAGTAACCTGCGAATTGCTCAAGGGGGCTCCCCCTTTTCGGACAGCCTTTTTGTATATGCGAAAAACTCCGCCCCGATTTTTTTCGGGACGGAGAAATTTTATGCCTTTTCGATCTTAATGCTGTGAAGCTTGAGACCGCTCTGAGCAAAATATACTCTTATGGTGGTAAAGCGTGAGAAGCAGTTTGTGCTGCACTCAAAGGAAACGGGGAGGCCGCCTGTACCGTTCCAGGTAAATGAGCCGCAGGGGGTTCCCATACTGAATACGGTAACGGGTATCTGCGCCAGCTCGCTTTGCTCGGAGCTGCCTGTCAGGATTATGCGGTACAGTCCAAGATCGGATACGTCAAGGGCAAATATGAAGTCGCTGCCACGGTCGGTGCGGATATCGCTGCCGTCGATTACGAGTGTTCCGTCAAGATTATAGAAAGTAACTTCCTCGGAGCTGTCGGAGAGGTTTTCATCGTGGCGGTTTATGATCTCAACTTCTTCTGTTATGCCGCAAAGTCTGTCCATTGCGTGTGTGCCAAGAAGGAATGTGCAGATGTTGGCAGCGTTTCGCTGAAGCTCTGCTCGGGTCAGAGTGCCGTTTTCAAGAGAAGCAAGGGTATTGTCGTTATTTTTTCCGCCGTCTGCGCAGACCATATAAACGTCGTTCTGCGCTCTTGCCATTGCCGCAAAATCGGATTTGTCAACAGGCTTTCCACGCTCGTTTATATTTGCCCACCAGTCGGTCATAACAAAGCCCTTAAAGCCCCATTCATCACGAAGTATCGTGGTGCAGAGGTCGTAGTTTCCTGCTGACCAGAGACCGTTTACGGAGTTATAGCTTGTCATAATGGAATCTGCGCCGCCTTCACGAACGGCAATCTCGAAGCCTTTGAGATATATTTCTCTCAAGGCTCTTTCTGAAACGGCAGAGTCGATATTATGTCTGTTGGTTTCCTGATTGTTTCCGCAGAAGTGCTTTATAGTTCCCGTTACGCCCTCAGAGTGAAGTCCCATAAGTTCGGCAGCGGCGATGGTTCCCGAAAGATAGGGATCCTCGGAGAAATATTCAAAGTTCCTGCCGTTGAGGGGGTGGCGATGAATGTTCATTCCGGGTCCTAAAAGGCAGTCCACCTTATTTGCGGACATTTCCCTTCCCATAAGCTTAAAAAGCTCGGTGACAAGGGATTTGTTGAATGTGGAGGCGATAAGGGTGCCGTTTGGCAGGCTGAACGCCTTTGTGCCGCAGTCCAGTCTCATACCAGAGGGACCATCTGAGCAGCAGCCGCAGGGAATACCAAATCCTGTCAGGCTGTCGGCAACTCCGCCGAATGCGGATGCGGTGCCCGGGGTCACACGGGGACTGCCCATTCCTTCTCCTCTGATTATGCAGGAGAGGTCATAGTCCGAAAGCTGGGCGATGAATTCCGAAAGAGTGTTCTTTCCGTTTCTTACGTCCGCAAGCTTTATGCCCTTGTCTCCCGTATAGGGAAGTTCGGTGGGAAGGGCATCAATGCGGCGTGCGGTCTCGTTTATTTCCGAAAGGGGAACGTCCTCAAATCCGACTGCAAGCTTTCCGTTTTCCGCAACGGGCTTCATTCGTTTAAAGGGCAGGACGGGTGCCATTGCCTGTTTTGCCTGCTTTACTGTTTTTGTTTCGGGAATTACAACAGAGAGATATTCTTCACAGCTTCTTACGTCTGTACCGCAGAAAAATTTATATTCGCCCTTTTCAAGCACATAACAGAAGCGGTGTCCGGCTGCTCCCGAATCGTCATAGGAGGCGAGGTCGGAGAAGTTTATATCAAAGGTTACTTCCTGTTCCTCGGAGGGGGCAAGGAGCTTTGTCTTTTCATATCCGCAGAGAATCTTTGCAGGCTTTCCAAGACTGCCCTGTGGTGCAGAGGCATAAAGCTGAACTGCTTCCTTGCCGCTTACGGTGCCGATGTTTTTAACGGAAACGGTCAGATGTGCTTTATCAGCCAATATCTGAGAGGAAAGGAGCTTTATTTCAAATTCTGTGTATGAAAGTCCGAAACCAAAGGGGTACATTACCCTTTCGGGGGCAAATGTCTCGAAATATCTGTAGCCAACGTAAATATCCTCGGAATAGAAATTCCTTTCGGTATCGCCGAAATACTTGTCCGAGGGGTAATCGGAAACGGAGTATGCGATGGTGTCGGGCAGCTTTCCAGAGGGGGAGACCTTTCCCGTAAGCACGTCGGCTGTTCCCAGACCGCCTACCATTCCGCCCTGCCATATGTACAATACGGCGTCGGGGGAGTATCTGCTTACAAAACTCATATCAATAATGCCGCCTACGTTCAGCAGGACGATAAGCTTCTTGAAATGCTTTCTTACAGCAGCAAGCATCTGCTCCTCGCCGTCGCTGAGGAGATAGGCGCCTTTTACATTGCGGTTGTCCTGTTCCTCGCCTGCGGTTCTGCCGATTATTGCAATAGCGGAAGAGCATTTTTCGGCAATATGCGCCGCAAGGCTGTCCTCAACGGGCATTTCTGTCTGTGACCAGGGTTCCTGACCCCAGCCTGCTCCGATATCAAAGGGATTTTGTTCGTCCCATTTCTTGTAGACCTCAAGCAGTTCCTCGTTGATCTTTATGCCACGTTCAATAAGTCCGTCGGTAACGCCAATGACCTTGCTCACGTTTACAAGTCCGCCCGAGCCTGTGCCGCTTTTGTAGTAGTGAAGCTGTATACGTCCGAAAACGGCTACCTCCTCATCGGGGGATAGGGGGAGAGCGTTATTTTCGTTTCTGAGCATTACTATTCCCTCGGAGACTGTCTCCGCAGACTTTTCGATATATTCATTCCAGTCAAGTATTTTTTTGCTCATAGTAAAATTTTCCTTTCTGCATAAATTTAATGTAGAGGGTGAAAATAAAATTGTTTTTGTTGTCCGAAAACAGTATACCACATCGGGGTTTTTCGGTCAATGAAAAATAAATAAAGAACGGTGAAAAAATTGTAATAAAAGGAATGGTGATATATGAATTTCGTTAATGGCAAGGATATCCCTCTGGGATTTGGAATGGCTCTGGCACAGAATAGTGATGCAATGACCAGATTTTCCGCTATGACAGATGAGCAGCGCAGGCAGCTCATTGAGGGAACTCATTCGGTAAGGTCGAAAAAAGAGATGCAGGCTTATGTGGACAGGATCGCTCATATGTAAAAAAATATATGTGCTAATTAAACAAAGACTGTGACGATAATTTGTTCTGTTTTACTATTGACAAATTGGCACAGATGTGCTATAATTTGCATAAAGAAAAGGAGCTGCGGCGATTGCGGCAGCTCCCTTAGTTTTAAAATCTTGCTTTATTCCATATTATCCAATGACTGATTGAACTCGTCGATGAGTACACCTGCTGCATCTGCAAGGGAGTCTCTTACAGAGGGCCAGTCAAGTCCGTAGAAAGGTGCACGTATTCCGTATTCGCCGCTGTCCAGAATATTGTAAAGGTCGGTGGGGCAGCCTGTGTGAATGGAATACATAGGATTTTCGGCGGTAAGGTCATTTACCTTATGTCTCATCTCAACCATTTCGTCTGTCCAGCCGTAAACGTCTTTGAGTTTCTGGTCGGCAATTGCTACGGCGTTTTCGTCGTATGTCGAAGCGATGATACATTCCATAAATCTTGCGACGCCCTCGGGATTTTGTGCGCCCTTACAGAGCATATATGCGTCAAGTCCTGCGGGGAGGTAGTATTTATCGGTGTCATCTGCTTTGGGAATGGGCACGAACATAACGTCCTCGGGATCTCCGTAGGATACTGTCCAGATATCGGGTGCGCCCTCAAGAGCGTATATTCCGCTTATGTAGAAAAGCTCCTTGCCTTCACCGATGAACTCGGGGTGAACAGACCAGTTGAACAGGTTCTTGTCAAGAACAAGACCGTTCTGATTAAGCTCATACATAAAATTCATTGTTTTCTCAAGGCGAGGGTCGTAAAGATTGTCCACAAGCTTGCCGTCTTTAAGCTCTACGGGGGCTATTCCGCCGGAAAGCATAAGCGGCTTTTCATTGAACCAGCCGTCGAGTCCGTACTGCTCGCTGTCATTGTCAACGTAGGAAAGAAGCATTTCTTTGAATGCTGTCCAGTTCCATTCGCCTTTTTCAAGAAGCTCTGCGGGATCGTCAAAGCCTTGCGCTTCAATTGTCTGGCGGTTGTAGATCACAACTTCGCCTGCAGTTGCCTGAGTTGCCATAAGGTAGTGCTTTCCCTTTAACTCGAACCGGTCGTTAAGCTCCTTTACAGAGCTCCAAAGCTCGGAGTCAAAGTCAACGTACTGATCGTAGGCTTCAAACTGACCGTTGGGAACGCCCTTGGGGAAGGAGTCAAGGTCGCCGCCTGCTATAAAGTCGATACCCGTGCCGCCCAGGATATTTGTGGAAAGGTCTGTAAATCTCTGTGCCCAGGTGGTGGGGATATATTCGATGGTCCCGCCGTATTTGGACTCGAAAAGCTCAAGGGAAAGGGATTTTGTATTTCCCGAGGTGGAGGCGTTAAAGGGGTCATAGAATGAGAACCACTTGATATTTTTATTCTCAAGCTCTACGTCAGGGAGAAGGTCGGCAACATTATCCATTGTGCCCTGTTCCTCTTCGGAGAGAGTTTCGGTATTGATCTCAACGGTGAGGGCGGTGGTTGTCTCCATAGTGGTCTCGGAGGTCTCCGCATTTTCCGAACCGCCTGCACAGCCTGTAAAGGAAGCGGCAAGTGCAAGTGCAGAAACGCCTGCGATCATTCGTCTGAGTTTGTTCATAGCTATCGTCCTTTCAAAAATAATCGTGATGTTTTGGGTGATAATAATTTTCGGTACAAATAACTTTTTAGTTATTATAACATAAAATACAGGCTATGTCAACGTTTTCAGATGTACATTTTGCTATGACTAAATTGTTCATTTTTGACAAGAAAAAATGCTGTATTGACATTGACGTAAGAACGCAGATATGGTATAATTAAATCATATTGTATCAGATAATACGAAAGGACAGTTTAAATGGCGGTCTACTATATACTTATGGCGCTTATTCTCGGGCTGGCATATCCTTTATGCATAAGAAAGCCGTCCACGAAAAAAAATATCATTTACGTATGTATTGTTTTCGGATATATGTTCCTGATGTCGGCTTTCCGATATGGGATAGGAAATGACTTCTTCAATTACAGGTACTTCTTTTACGAATTTGTTTCAAGCAGTCAGAGCCTGGCTGAAAGATTTGCAGACAGGAAGTTTGAGATAGGATACACCGTTATTATGGAGATAGCAAAGCTTCTGGGCGGAGATTATCTTATTCTGAATATTCTGATGGCTTTGTTTATTCTTCTGCCTGTGGCTTTGGTTATAATTAAGTACAGCAAAATGCCATGGCTGTCCTGCTGGCTGTATCTTACGGTGACATTTTTTTACAATTCACTTAATTTTACGAGACAGAGCCTTGCGGCTTCCATTGTTCTGCTGAGCTATTATTTTATCAGGGAAAAAAAGCATTGGGCGGTCATTCTTCTTGTGCTGGCAGGTTCACTTTTTCATATGTCCGTGCTTATCTTTATTCCCGTTTATCTTATGTCTCTTATCAAGCCCTCTGCAAAGTTATATACTGCTGTCGGTGCGGCGGCGGCTGTGGTATTTGCTTTTTCCGACAAGATACTTGAATTTCTTCTCACAAAAGTAATAAGCGGTTATTCCGAGTATCTTAATACGGTATTTCTCGGAGTTGGATTGTCCTGGACATACCTTTTGGTCCCATTCTTTTTTATGGTACTGGGAATTGCGGCATATTTTTCAGGCTGGAAAGATAAATGCTCAGAGTCGGGTGTGATGACGAATTTATTGTTCTATAATTTTCTGATTTGGATCTTTATTACAAAGCATTTTATTCTTGAGCGATTTACTCTTCCGATTTATATTTTTATTCTTCTTAGCGTTCCCGAGATGATCGGTCATTTTAAAGAGATAAGATTTAAGTCTGACGGTCAGAAAGGTTTACATTTTAAAGATCAGGCTGACGAGGGTGCTGTTAGGAAATTTCTCGGCTATGTGCTCAAAAACGGAAAGTCACTTTGGGCTGTTCTGACAGGAGTTATTCTTATTGTTACGGTCACTTATAACGATATGTGTATTCACGAGGGCGTTCACGGCGTTTTTCCGTATGAGTCCATATTCAATGCGGCTTCGGAGTACTCAAAAGAGCAGCTTCGCACGGATTACCGCAAGATATTTCCGAATAAAACTCTTCAGCAGTATCTGAGTCTGATAAGTAAAGGAGATTATACTGCGGTTATCTGCGTAAACGGCGACGCAGGAGATAACCTTGATATTTCGTCAAAATTTCTTCTTAGAAAGCTTGGATTTAAAACCGATCTCAACAAGCTGGACGGTCAGAGTTATATTGGCGTTGTCAGCGGAGGCAAGGTTATTTTTGAAACGATCTCTGATAACGTTATCGAAGAAAAACTGGCAATTTGCGATAATTCTGTTTATATTACGGCGGTAAGCGGCGGCTCACGTGCGGAAAAACAGATAGGGCAGGTGTATATTGATGATGATAAATTTACACCCGATCTCAATGGACTGAATTTTGCCGTTTTTGATAATGAGCTGAAAAAAATTGTGGCGGCTCAGACTTATGACACGTCAGTCTATCAATATACTTGTACTAACACTACGGCTTTTTACGGAGAGATCCTCATTGAGGAGTAAGGGCTTGAAAAAATCTGTATTATGGAGGTGTGACTTTTGAGTAAAAAAATAATGGTTGCTGCCGCCTGCGCTTTCCTCCTTGCTGCCTGCGGTCAGGACAGCGGAGAAGAAGAAAGAGAAAGCTATATTGCTGTTTATCAGGAATTTACCGATGCTTCCGAGACCGTTACTGAGGAGGAGACTACTGTTCCCGTGACTTTTTCTCCTCTTACCGAGGAAAATGAGGGCAGTTATCTTGCCGATGTTCTTATTATTGGAGACGGGGAGTGCGGCAAGGCGGTAAGCTGCGGTCTGCTTACCGAGGAAAATGTAATATCCGTTCCGGGTGCAAGACCAGATGATATCCTGTCTGCCGAAGTGGGGGGGAAAACGGTAAGGGAGCTTATAAAGGCTTCAGGCAAGCCATACATTTATCTTCTGTTTACAGAAGGCGAACTTCTTAACAGCCTTTCGGCAGAAAAATACGGAAGTGAGCTTTTTATACTCGGTGAAGAGCTTCGTGAGCTTTCTCCCGAAAGTATGGTGATACCTCTGAGTGTGCTGCCTTTTTCGGGTGATAATGCACCCGAGGGCGATATATACGAATACAGCGAGTCACTTCATATGTGGATCCGCTCAAGTCCTGACGAGTATTTTATTTACAAGGACGTTTCCTTTGTATGCGGTGAAAACGGCATATTATTTGAAAAATATACGGACGCTGACGGAGGAATATCTCCCGAGGGGTGGAATGAACTGCTCAGATACATTGAGACGGACAGATTTTACAATGATATGACCGAGGAAGGAAACAGCTATGACGGGCTTTCTGCCGAAAGAGCGGAATACTCCGTTACCGAGGGCAAGGTGGCGTATCTTACTTTTGATGACGGTCCTTCAAAGTACACGCCGCAGATACTTGAGATACTCAGGGAAAATGACATAAAGGCTACATTTTTCATTACCGGCTGGTGTATCGAGGGCAAGGAGAATATTTTAAAGCAGGTGGCTGACGAGGGTCACACGGTAGGGCTTCACAGCTGGTCTCACGATTATGACGGTATTTATTCCTCTACTGAAAGCTGGCTTGAGGATTTTGCAAGAGTTTACCGAAAGGTCTATGCTGTTACGGGGCAGAAGCCCTGGTGCTTTCGTTTTCCCGGAGGAAGCTATAATAATTTTAACCGTGACACCGCCGATGATATCATTGCCGAGATGGAGCAAAGGGGATTTGCATTCTATGACTGGAATGCCGCTACTGCTGACGCTTCCACTTCCGCTACATATGACAGCTGCCTTGAGAATATCCGTGACAGCATAAATGCAGATCACGAGGTGGTTCTGATGCACGATTCGCTTGAGCTGACCCCAGAATATCTTCAGGACGTTATCGACTACATCAGGGGTCAGGGATATACTTTTGAAACGGTTGATACTGCGGACGAGGTAAGATTTTGATTTATTAGAAAGATTAGAAAAAGATTAAATTTTAGCACTCTTAGCCTTAGAGTGCTAAAATTTACTATATGGTCACAAGATTATCACAATATCGACATATATGCCGTATATACTATTAGTTGTGGAAAAGGAAAAGAGCCTGTCGGAGAACTCCGACAGACTCCTGCACCGTCTTTTTGACGATAACTGATTGGTGGAGATGAAGCTGCCTATCGATATAACTCGTAAACATAATATTTTTTTCAGTATATTACCGATGAGATGATGTCAGTAGCATTGATAATACACGTAACAAGCAACCTTGTAGAAACTATGTATTTAAGCCGTTTCTACAAGGTTGCTTTTTTAATAAAGTATGAAGTGCGTACCATTCGGTAAGCTCGTATCGAACAACTCGTAAACGTTTATCACGTGTTTTCATATAAAAGCATTGTGAAACTGTGTAAATGTTGTTGAATATGCCGACACTTCACAGACTTATGCTCACACTGACTATGGTCTGTCCTCATAGGGAATAGGATATGATATGGTAACATCTAAAAACCCCTGTACAAAAAAGAAAAAAAGTGGTAAAATAGAGATATGAAAATAAGACAGATAGGGTTCTTTGATGAGGAGAACCGATACAAGAAATTAACAGAATTAGGCGATCCGCTGGAGAAACT
>NZ_JBNMJV010000032.1:0-32023 GCF_050874005.1 Huintestinicola sp. | reverse complement strand
CTCGTTTGAAACGATCACAACAGTATCACCAATATTTCTTGTGGCAAGTCCGTAGGGATAAAATTCCTTTATCGCCACCTTGCGCTCAAGCTTTGTGTCATAGGCAAGGTAGGTTATGCCGAAGCCGCCCTTTCCGATAACCCTGCCCACTATATATCTTTTCTGGAGCATACTTCCGCAGGGCAGAACGGCAGGGTCGGCAACGTATCCTGCGGAAGAAAAGCCGCATTCACAGCAGGGCTCCGAGGTTATCTCCGCAAAGCAGCACGGGCACAGCTTTTTATCTGAAACGGTCATCATACAAAAATCATTCCTTTCCGAAAAATGCCCATAGATATTATAATCATTGTAACATATTTTTCCGAAAAATGGTGTGCAAAGCTGCATTATCCGTCATAATAAAAAAGCCCTGTCCGTCGGGACAGAGCCTTATAAAGATCATTCATTTTCCCATATAAATTCGCACGCCTTTTCATAGGACATTTTATGCTCAAGGCAATGGACTATTTTGGCATCCTCGGGGCGGCGGACATAAAGTGCCTCCCTTTTTCCCAGGGTCAGCAGCTTCTGGGTCTGCGCCACGTCCAACCCCAGGAAAAGCGCCATATGTATTATCTGCTGACGGGTGGGGATACGGGTGCCGTTAAGTATCTGATAGCCGTAATTTCTGTCCATATTGAGTGCAAGGATAAGGCGGCTTCGCTTGACCCCCTTTTCCTCCAGCAGGCTGAGAACATATTCGCTGAATGTGGGCGGCGGATTTGCCTCGATAACACCCATATTCAGATTTTTCGTCCTTTTTATCATTCTTTCGATATCAGCTGTTTGCATTTATGTCAGCTCCTAATAATAGATAGTGTAATCACCGTTCATCTGACTTTTTATATTCTCTATCTCCTCTTCGGTAAAGCCGTTTCCCTCAACGCAGGCAAAGCCGTTTAAGGTTATTCCCGCAAAGCTGTCGGTATGTCCCGAAAGGAGATTGTTGTCAAGATATAGCTCCTTTATATTGCAGCCTGCCAGCGGAGATACATCCGTCAGCCGGTTTCTGCCGAAATAAACAAGCTCCAGGCTTTTGCAGTCCCGAAGCGGCTCTATGCTCTCAAGCCCGCAGCCCGAAAAGCCTGCCATTTTAAGCCTTGTCATTCCCGAAAGCACCCCGATATCTCCTATCTTAGCTTCGTCAAAGCCAACATAAACAAGCCCCCTGCTGTTTTTCAGCGGCGATATGTCGGTAATGTAATTATCCCCCAGAAACACGTTCTCAAGCTCGGTCAGACCGCTTAGCACCGAAATATCCGAAATACTGTTGTTGTTCCCGCTTATATGCTTTAAATGCGTCATAGAGCGCATAAAGCTTATGTCAGAAATATTGTTGTTGTCGAAACAGATGTATTCAAGCTCCGACAGCCCGTCAAGGCAGGACATATCGGTTATGAAATTGTTGCTCAGATCAAGGAACTTTAATTTTTTCATATGCCTGAGATTTGATATCTGAGAATTTGTAAGCTCCCTGTTCTGCAGATAAAGCTCGGTAGAATCAAGAGAAAACATTTCGCCGCCTATTTTGACCTCCGAAGGAGCATCAGACCATAATAACGCCGCTGCCGATGAGACCGCTGCTGCTGCCGCCGCTATAACGGCAATAAGCCATTTCTTTTTCCTGACTTTTTTCACATTGGTCTGAGGAGCAGTTTCAATAGTCAGCTCTATCTCCTCGGGGGTTATGGGACAGCTTTTTATATCTTCAAGCATTTCATCGGCTTGTGAGTATCTGTCCTCTTTTCTGACGGCGCACGCCTTTCGGAGAATTTTTTTCATATCCTCCGAAAGCTTGTCCGTTTCCTTTAAGAAAGCGCTGTCGTCTTCAATGCGTATGATGGGATTATCGGGAGATTTTCCCGTAATGCTGTAATAAAGCGACATTCCCAAGGAATAGATATCCGTCCAGCTGCCCTGATTGCTCTCACGCTGATACTGTTCGATAGGGGCAAAGCCGTCTTTCAGAATTACCGACATATTCTGACGCTCGCTGTTTGCAAGGATACGGGCGGAGCCGAAGTCAATAAGAGCTGCTCTGCCGTTTGTGCAGAGCATAATATTGTCGGGGGAAACGTCACGGTGAAGTATGCCGCCCTTATGTATGACCGACAATGCGGGAAGAAGCTGCTCTGCAATGTTCACAGCCTGCCCTTCCGTAAGCTTTTTTCCGCCGCTTATATAGCTTTTGAGGGATATCCCGTTAAAGAACTCCATAGCATAATACGCCGTGCCGTTCATTCGGAAAACATCGTAAAGTCCAAGTATATCGGTGCTCTCCCTGAAGCTCCGTATGATATCTGCTTCCCTGAAAAAGCGCTCCAGACCTTCAGAAAACTCATCGCTCTGATAAGATGTCATAGGCTCAACGCTGATGTTGTCCTCTGCACGCACCGCCGCATCGGGATAGTATTCCTTGACCGCCACAGCCTTGCTTTCGTTCTCGTCGTAGGCAAGATATGTAATGCCGAAACCGCCTCTGCCAAGTATTTTTCCTATGATATAGCGGCCGTTCAGCTTAGTTCCCACAGGAAGTGCGTCGTGCTCGGAAAAGGTACGGGTCTCAGTATAGCCGCATTTTTTGCATTTATCCCCCTTCATAGGAGAAAAACAGTTTCCGCACAGACTGCGCCTGACCGACATACCGGTTCACCTCGTCTTATGTTTGTAATTATAATTCTTTATTGTTGTGCAGATCAGCATTATTTTCTAAATTATATCATATTCCGACATAATAATGGTGTGCAGTTCTGCATTATTTTTTCTTTGCATACAGTCAGCTTTATTATATAATTATAACACACAAATGATTTTTTTGTCAATAATATTGACTTGTAATTGATTTTTTTCGGAAATCTGCGGAAATTTTCTCATCTCTATTGACATAGCCTCACATATATGCTATAATTCAAAATGATAAAACCTTATCAAGAGTGGCTGAGGTACTGGACCTGTGAAGCCCGGCAACCTGATTATGCTGTTTTATGCGGCGTAAGTAAGGTGCTAATTCCTGCGGAAGTTTTCCGAGAGATGAGGAAATTACAAAATCTGACTTTTTGTAAGGCACTCGTTTTTCGGGTGTCTTTTTTAGTTAAGTTTAATGGAGGTTTAAAATGTCAAAATATCTTTTTACATCGGAATCCGTTACCGAGGGACATCCCGACAAGATCTGCGACCAGATCTCCGACGCTGTTCTCGACGAGATACTTAAAAATGACCCTGCAGGCAGAGTTGCCTGCGAGACCTGCACCACTACGGGTCTTGTAATGTGTATGGGTGAGATCTCTACCAGCTGCTATGTGGATATCCCCAAGATCGTGAGACAGGTAGTCATCGACATCGGCTATGACAGAGCAAAGTACGGCTTTGACGGTCACACCTGCTCGGTGGTGACTTCTATCGACGAGCAGTCTCCCGATATCGCTATGGGCGTTGACGAGGCTCTCGAGTATCGTGACGGCTCCAAGAAGGACGATTTCGACACGGGCGCAGGCGATCAGGGTATGATGTTCGGCTTTGCCTGCAACGAGACTCCCGAGCTTATGCCTATGCCCATCTCCCTTGCCCACAAGCTCGCTAAGAAGCTTACCGAGGTGAGAAAGACAGGCATTTTGCCATATCTCCGTCCCGACGGAAAAACTCAGGTCACTGTTGAATACGAGGACAACAAGCCTGTGAGAGTTGACACCGTTGTCGTATCCTCCCAGCACGCTCCCGAGGTCTCCCTTGAAAAGATAAGAGCGGACATTATCGAAAAGGTCATAAAGTCCGTTATCCCTGCAGAGCTTCTTGTTGACACCAAATATTTTGTAAATCCCACAGGCAGATTTGTTATCGGCGGTCCTCAGGGCGACAGCGGTCTTACGGGAAGAAAGATAATCGTTGACACCTACGGCGGATATTCCCGTCACGGCGGCGGAGCATTCTCGGGCAAGGACCCCACAAAGGTAGACAGAAGTGCGGCTTATGCGGCAAGATATGTGGCTAAGAACATCGTTGCGGCAGGTCTTGCGGACAAGTGCGAGGTTGAGCTTGCATATGCCATAGGCGTTGCGGAGCCTGTTTCCATTATGGTTGATTCCTTCGGCACAGGAAAGGTATCCGACGAAAAGCTGAGCGATGCTGTAAGAAAGGTATTCGACCTTCGTCCTGCGGCTATAATCAAGACTCTTGAGCTGAGAAAGCCTCAGTACCGTCAGCTTGCGGCTTACGGTCATATGGGACGTGAAGATCTGGGCGTTGCCTGGGAAAAGACTGACAGAATTGATGCATTGCTTGCAGCTGTTAAGTAAGGTGTTCCATATATAAAAAATAGTGTCTCTCACCGTTTCGGCGGTAAGAGACACTTTTTTATCTGCCTTTGTGCTTTTCCTTTCGCTTCTGCTGTTTAAGGTCAAAACGGCGCTGCTTTTCGGCTTCCTTCTGTTCCCTGCTGACAGCCTGCCGCTCCGCTTTGAACTGCTCGTGCTGAAGCTTTAATGCCTGCTGTGACTTTGTGCCGATAAATTTTTTCTGACATTCCTTACGTATCTCCCTTTGCAGACGCTTGGGATTGCCCGGGCTTTCTTTTATGCCTTCGGCTTTTATGGGGGGACTGAATTTCAGGCGATAGTAATTGTGCAGAATAAAATCATATACCTCTCCGTCTTTCGGTTCTGCGCCGAATGTTACCTTTGAAACTGTCAGCTTTCCCTCGGAGTAAAGCTCAAAAACTCCCACCCAGAACGGGTCCTCGAAAAAAACCTCCAGTTTTCCTGTTGTCTTGTCCATTGTAATTCCTCCTTAAAAAATGAAGCAAAGAACGGACGACCAAGGAGGAAGGTTACTTATGCTTATACTAATCTTTAATCGTTCTGTAGACAAAGGCGGCGTTATAGCTGTCGAATTTGTCTATAGGTTGGTTAAAGATTAGTATTAAATAAGCACGTCCGGACTACCGACCGGAACTGTGAATAAATCACGTTGTGTTTTTATCTTTGCTTTGCGGCATTTGCCGCTGTTATTTTTTATCGTGCGTTTTTATCCCGCTCTATGACCGCAAGCTCATCGCAGCGCTCATTTTCGGGGTGACCTGCGTGACCCTTGACCCATCTCAGCTCCACATCGTGGATATCGAGAAGGGACAGGCACTTTTCCCAAAGGTCGGAATTGAGAGCCAGCTTCTTGTCCGCCTTTATCCAGCCCCGTTTCTTCCAGCCTGCCGCCCAGCCCTTTGATATGCTGTCACATACGTATTTGCTGTCGGTGGTGAGGATAACGTGACAGGGGCGTTTCAAGGCGGAAAGGGCTTCTATTACAGCGGTAAGCTCCATTCGGTTGTTGGTGGTATCGGGCTCGCCTCCGGAAAGCTCCTTGTAATGCTCGCCCATTCGAAGTATTGCTCCCCAGCCCCCGGGACCGGGATTTCCCGAGCAGGCGCCGTCGGTGAATATTTCTACTGTCTGCATAAGATCTCCTTAATTTTCGGCGTAAAAAACGGCTTCTATGGTCTCGTCGTCAATGGGATTGCCTCTGCCGACGATCAACCAGTTATGGTCGTCATATTCATTTATGACAGCGCTGTATTCCTCTTGTGAGACCTTTTCGTCATTGACCATATAATATGTGTCAATGATATCGGGATCGTCTTGGTTGGGTATTTCTCCCATTTCGGTGTACATTATTTTTTCCAGGCTGCTGCCGTTAAGACGGTAAAAGCTGTCAAATGCAATGCCCATTCCCGAATAGGAACTTGACAGATATCCGTCGCTGCTTACCGCCACTATGCCGTAAGAGCCGTATGCAGAACCGTCACCCGAAAGGTCAACAAGTATGCCGTCCTTGAAAGAATATGCAAATACTCCTGCTGCGTGGTAATCATCGTGAGACATAAACAGCTCGGGTATACCGTCATTGTCCATATCAAACAGGTCAAAGGCGGGATTTGTGGAATACTCCTCGTTTTTAAATTCCTCAAGCTTTTCCTTGTAGAACTCTCTGTAATCGGCGGAAGTGTCGGGAGCTTCGGTTATGCTTTCTTCCGTTGTTTCGGCTTCGGTTTCGCCGACAGTTTCGGAAGTTGTCTCGGAAACGCTTTCGGGCTGAGTTTCTGCCGATGTTTCCGTTTCGGAAACGGTAGTCTCCTCGGTTTTGCTTACCTCGGGAGCGGCTTTGCCTGTACCGCAGGCGGTGAGCAGCATTGCCGCAAAGCATACTGCCGCAAGCCTTTTATTCATCATACAGTCCCTCCGAGCTTCTGCATATCTCGTCGTAGACCTCGTAAACGTGGGGGTGGGTCTTTTTTATCCTTGCGGGGCGCATATCCATATCCACAAAGCAATGGGTGGTCTTACCCGTGGCGTGGACTGTTCCCTCGGGGTCGGTGACCTCATAGGTAACGGAAAATCTCGCTCCGCCGAAATCGGGGATATACGCCTTGACCAGAAATACGTCCCCGAATTTAAAGGGCAGCTTATACTCGCACTCAGCCGAGAGAACGGGAGTCATCAGCCCCTCCGCTTCAACGTACTGAAAGGGCAGTCCTGCCTGCTCGATAAGGTCAACTCTTGCTTCCTCGAACCAGCGGATATAATTTGAGTGGTGGACTATGCCCATTTTATCTGTTTCGTAATAATACACCCGTCTTGAATAGGGTTTCAGCTTCATAGCTTTTATCCTCTCTAAAGAGACTGCCGCAGGATATGCGGCAGTCCGGAATTATGTTGTTTTTATCTTGCCTTGGAAGCATTCTCCTCGATTATCTTGGAAATAACGTCGTTAAGCGGCGATGCGCCTAAGTCTCCGTCCTTTCTCGAACGCAGGGAAACGGTGTTGTCTTCCACTTCCTTGTCGCCGACAATGAAGAAATATGGTATCTTCTCAAGCTGAGCCTGACGAATTTTGTAGCCTATCTTCTCGTTTCTGTTGTCAACGGTAACTCTTATGCCCATACTGTCAAGCTTCTCGGCAATGCCCTCGCCGTATTCCTTTGCTCTGTCTGTTACGGGCAGGATACGCACCTGCTCGGGAGACAGCCACAGAGGAAGTGCTCCGCCGTATTTCTCGATAAGGTATGCAAGAGTTCTCTCATAGCAGCCGAGGCTTGTGCGGTGGATAATGTAGGGGTTCTTCTTTGTGCCGTCAACATCCACATACTCCATTCCGAAGCGCTGTGCAAGGAGCATATCTATCTGAATGGTTACGAGAGTGTCCTCCTTGCCGTAAACATTGTGGTACTGGATATCAAGCTTGGGTCCGTAGAATGCGGCTTCGTCGATACCGATAGTGTATTCAACGCCCAGATCGTCAAGGATCGTCTTCATTGCAGCCTGAGCCTCTTCCCACTGCTCGGGAGTACCCTCGTACTTGTTCTTGGGGTTAGCGGGATCCCACTGGGAGAAGCGGAATGTGCAGTCCTCGAGGAGTCCTACGGTGCCAAGGAAATACTTGGCAAGCTCAAGACAGCCTCTGAACTCGTCCTCAAGCTGCTCGGGACGGAGAATGTAATGTCCCTCGGAAATGGTGAACTGTCTTACTCTGATAAGGCCGTGCATCTCGCCGCTGTCCTCGTTTCTGAACAGAGTAGATGTCTCGGTAAGTCTCATAGGCAGGTCTCTGTAGGAGCGCTGACGGTTGAGGAATACCTGATACTGGAAAGGACAGGTCATAGGACGGAGGGCAAAGCACTCCTTTTCCTCGTCGTTGGGGTCACCAAGCACGAACATACCATCAAGGTAGTGATCCCAATGTCCCGAAATTTTGTAAAGCTCTCTCTTTGCCATATAGGGGGTCTTGGTGAGCATACAGCCGTGCTTTGCTTCCACGTCCTCCACCCATCTCTGCATAAGCTGGATCACCTTTGCGCCCTTGGGAAGAAGTATGGGCAGACCCTGACCGATATAATCAACAGTTGTGAAATACTCAAGCTCTCTTCCCAGCTTGTTGTGGTCACGGCTCTTTGCCTCTTCCACCTTTTTGAGATATTCCTCAAGCTCGGAAGCCTTGGGGAAAGCTGTGCCGTAAATTCTGCAGAGCTGCTTGCCCTTGGAGTCGCCTCTCCAGTATGCGCCTGTGCAGTTTGTGAGCTTGAATGCCTTTACGGGTGCGGTGGACATAAGGTGAGGGCCTGCGCAGAGGTCGGTGAAATCGCCCTGCTTGTAGAAGCTGATGTTCTCGCCCTTGTCGCTGTGCTCCTTGCAAAGCTCTACCTTGTAAGGCTCGCCCATTTCGGTGAGTCTCGCCTCTGCTTCGGCGGGGGGCAGCTCGAAACGGGATATCTCTATGCCCTCCTTGACTATCTTCTTCATCTCCGCTTCAAACTTTGCAAGGTCATCGGAGGTGAAGGGGTGGTCGGTGTCAAAATCGTAGTAGAAGCCGTTGTCGATAGAGGGACCTATGGACAGCTTGGTTTCGGGATAAATGCGCTTTACAGCCTGTGCCAGAATGTGGGAAGCGGTGTGCCAGAAGGTCTTTTTGCCCTCTTCGGAGTCAAAGGTGCAGACTTCAAAGGTGCAGTCCTTTTCCACGGGAGTTCTCAGGTCGCAGACCTCTCCGTCAAGCTTTACGCAGCAGGCTGCCTTGTAAAGACCCATTCCGATTCCCTTGATAATTTCTGCGGCGGATATTCCGCTCTCGGCTTCTCTTACGGAGCCGTCTTTGAGTGTAAGCTTTATCATTTCTTTATTCTCCTTTATTAAAATTATTTCATATTGTAAACTCTGCGGCATTTACCGCCGTAACGGTATGCCGCTCCTCAGAAAAGCGTTTTGTATTATTCATCGGAGCAAACACCCCCTTTAAGGTTTTGGTTTATTTTCAAATGCTGAGAACGCTTATACACGCAGTCAAGCAAGCTCGTCACAAGCAGCTCAAACAGCTTTCCAAGCAAAACTATCACGATCGTCCAGGCAAACAGGTCGGCGGTCTCAAGATATATCTTTGAGCGGTAGAGCATATCACCAAGCGTAAAATCCGGCTGTCCTATGACCTCTGCCGCCGTTCCGCTTTTGAATGCAAGCCCTGCTCCCGTTCTGAATGCTGCGGTGAGAAAGGGCATTACCGAGGGAAAATAGAGGTATCTTGCCTTTTTTGCGGCGCTGAGTTCAAAAAGCTCTGCCGCTTCGGCAAGCTGACCGTCGGCATTTTCTATTCCCTTGCTTACGGCTTCATATATGACCGGCGTTACCATAAGTGATGAGATGAGAAGGGACAGGGCGGAGCTTTTCAGAAAAAACAGGGCAAAGATTATAAAGCTTGCCACAGGAACTGCCTTTACCGCCGACATTGCTGGGGAAATAACTGCTTTTGCAAAGGAAGAAGCTTGCGACAGCACCGCCAAAACCGTTCCCGCTATGACCCCTGCAAAGAAGCCGCCGCCAATTCTCAGAAAGGAGTTAAGGACGGTCTTTATAAAATCCGCTTCAAAGCAAAGCTCGAAAAGCCTTTTAACTGCGGCAACGGGTGTCACAAGGATTATCTGCTTGTCAAGGAGCATTGCGGCGAACTGCCAGAGTATCAGCCAGAATAATATGCTCAAAGCTTTTTGAAAAAAGTCTTTTTTGTCAGACTTATTCATATATCATTTCCGTATAGAAAGCATTATCATCCGGGAGCTTACCGCCCACAGACTTTGGGTCGGCATCAAAGAGGATATTCCAATAGCCTGTTACGGCACTTCTCATATCCTCACCCCTTAAAAGGGTTATATTGCAGTAAGGCAGTGCCTTTTTTGCAACGGGGGCTTTCACAATATCATAGTTTCCTATGAGTTCGGCGGCTTCATCGGTGTTTTCATTTACAAAATCAACAGAAGCCTGATATTCACCGATAAAATCAGCAAAAGCAACTTCATTTTCCTCAATAACGCTTTTCTGTGCAATGGTCACGCCTGTGATGAGGGGAGTTTCGCTGACCTTGTCCCACTCGTCGGTGAGGCTCAGGGCGATTTTAATTTTCTCATTCTGGAGCTGTGCGGCGGTCACATAGGGCTGGGGGAGAACTGCTATTGCATTTTCGCTCTCCGCCATTACAGCAGCGCATTCGCTTGCTTCGGACTTGTATTCAATGGTAACATCTGTCTGCGGCTCAAGACCGTTTGCCCTGAGAATGTAGTTTAAAACATACTCGGGAGTGGTGCCCTTGCCTGTGGAATAGACCGTTTTGCCCTTGAGGTCTGCCACAGAGGTTATCTCCTCACCCGAGGTGACTACATAAAGAACGCCAAGGGTGTTTACAGCGGCGGTCTTTATATTGCCCTCTGTCTTGTTGTAAAGCACAGCGGCAAGGTTTGCGGGAACATTGGCAATGTCTGTATTGCCGCTTACCACCCCTGCCACTATCTCGTCGGCGGTGGCATATATAGACACGTTATATTTGTTGATGGTCTCTCCCTTTTCGCTGTCGGACATCAGCTTTACCATTCCCATTGTGGTGGGGCCCTTGAGGGAGGAGATGTTATATTCCATACTATTGGTGAGTATGGCAGTGGTTTCGGTGTCGGTTTCCTCTGTTTCCGGTGCTGCTTCGCTTTCGGAAAGCTCCGAGCTCTCGGCAGCTGTAACGCTTTCGGAGACTGCCGATGTGTCCGAGGGGGCGCTTTCCTGTGTATCCGATGTGCTTGCGGAGGAACCGCAGGCTGTCAGAAGAACAAGGGCTGCGGAAAGGGCTGCAAGCTTACGTATTTTCATTTTTTTACACTCCTTACTGCTGATTTTCCGGCTCGCCTGCCTTGAGCATTTCCACGAAATGTCTTGCGGCACGTCCACTTCGTCCGCTTCTGCGGAGGGCATAGGCTTCTGCCTTGGTGAAAAGCTCGTCTCTGTCCATTGTAATGCCGTACTGACCTGCAAGATACTCGACTATCTTCAGATATGTATCCTTGTCGGGCTTGAGGAACGTTACCTTCAAGCCGAAGCGCTCGGACAGGGAGGCAAGCTCCTCTCGGGTATCTCTTGCGTGGATATCGTCGCCGTCACGGTCGGAAAAGCTTTCCTTCACAAGGTGGCGGCGGTTGCTGGTGGCGTAAATGACCGCATTTGAAGCCTTGGAGGATATAGAGCCTTCAAGAACGGCTTTAAGTGCGCCGAAGTCTGCGTCATCGGAAGAAAATGAAAGGTCGTCTATGAAGATGATGAATTTAAGGGGATTGTCAGCTATGCTCTCCATAACATCGGGAAGCTCGTGGAGCTGGGCTTTTTTAAGCTCGATAAGCCTCAGTCCTCTGTCGGCAAATTCATTCACCACAGCCTTTACGGTAGAGGATTTTCCCGTGCCTGCGTCGCCGTAAAGCAGGCAGTTTGCGGCAGGACGTCCTTTTATAAGGGCAAGAGTATTGTCAATTACCATTTTCCGCTGTGTCTCATAGGCAGGGAGCTGTGAGAGACGCTGGGGGTCGGGGGTCAGGACGGGGGTTATTACGTGGTCTTTCAGCATAAAGGCGGTATATTTTGCGAATATGCCATAGCCCTTGGTGAAAAGCTTGTCTATCCTGTCGGCGTAAATTGCCCCGAAATCAAGGTTTGTATTCTCCCACTCGGGAAGATAGCCCATATATCCCATTGCGGTGCGGACATTTTCGGTGGTGAGCATTGATATCTCGCTGAAAAGTCCCAGCTCCTTGCGGACGGCGGTCTCCATTACGGGGGGGATGGGCTCACGGCGGGCTTTTCGCAAAAGATATGTGTTCTCGTCCTCGGTGACTGCCTTGATGATGTAGCTTGAAAGGTTGGAGCCGTGCCTGTAGAGGGAGTTTACAAATTCGCCCACCGAAGCGGGGGTCTGCTCTCTGAGCATATCCATAAGCCTGCCCATAGTTTTTAGCTTTAAGACCCCTCGGAACACCGCAAGTCCCGAAAGTCTTGTGTAAAGGTCTGATAACTGGTTCATCTCTTATGATCTTCTTTCCATAAAAATAAAACGCCCCGAAGCGTAGGCTTTTGTTAAAAAGCCATTGCCTCGGGACGATAAATTACCGTGTTTCCACCCGTTTTCACGTTTTACCTTAGTGTAAAACGCCTCATTCGCCCTGTAACGGGGGCAGCCGCCGCCTATTAAGCGGACTCAGAGAGCGGTACCGATACTATGAACTGCCGCACCCGGTCTCAGCCTATGCCGGGCGCTCTCTGAAAACAGCCTTTTCACAAAACGGATCTCTCTTCAACGATTTGAAATTCTATACGTATATATGATATCACTAACCGAGCCGTATGTCAACGGTATTTTTGTACAGCAAAACTGCAATTTTATTAGGTAATAGTGTTAAATTATATAAAATTCCTTGACAAGAGGAAAAATTTATATTACAATAATATTGTGTCTGCAGTAAAAATATTTTCGGCAGTCGGCTGAATTTTCATAATGCCCTCTGCCATTTATAGAAACTGCTTTTACATTATCGCTTCAAGCCGTTTTCCGCATATCCCTGCGGATCGTTGAAGTTTATATATATTATGAGCCGTCCGTTCCGTTTTTATTCGGCTCGCTCAGTTTTCGGGATATTATTATTGGCTTATGTAAAGATATACGTTTTCGGTAAAATTATTTTAAGCAGGTTACTTTCCCCAAACAAGCGGTTTATTTAATATTTATGAGCTTCACCGACCTCCGAAGCGATTACCATATTTTTTAGTATCAGGAAAAGGAGGTTTTTTTGTTGCAGTATGCCATTTATGTGGTCATATTTGTTGTGGCTGCAGCTGTTTCGGGCTTTATCTGCTTTAAAGCGGGCATAAATTACCGCAAGTCTCAGGCAGAATCCGCTATAGGCTCCGCCGAAAAAGAGGCTGAGCGTATCATCGAAGCTGCCAAAGAAGAAGCCGACAGCAAAAAGAAAATCGCTCTTGTGGAAGCTAAAGACGAAATTCACAAGAGCCGCACCGAACTTGAAAAAGAGATCAAGGAACGCAGAAACGAGCTTTCCCGTCAGGAAAGACGCATTCAGCAGAAGGAAGAAAACCTTGACAAGAAAAACGACACTCTCGAGAAAAAGGACGAACAGCTCCAGAAAAAGCTGAAAGCCGCTGACGAAAAGCTTGAAGAAGCCGACAGGATCAAGCACTCCCAGATGGAAACGCTGGAGAAAATTTCCCAGTTCACTATGGATCAGGCTAAGGAGCACCTGCTCTCGATGCTTGAAAATGAGCTTGTTCACGAGAAGGCTCTGAAGATCCAGCAGTATGAGCAGCAGCTCAAAGACGAATGCGAGGACAAGGCGAGAAATCTTATTTCCCTTGCTATCGCTAAGTGCGCCGCCGATCAGGTGGCTGAGACAGCGGTTTCCGTTGTTCCCCTTCCCAGCGATGAGATGAAGGGAAGAATTATCGGACGTGAGGGAAGAAATATCCGCACCCTCGAAACTCTCACAGGCGTTGAGCTTATCATTGACGACACACCCGAGGCCATCACTCTTTCCTGCTTCGACCCTGCAAGACGTGAAGTGGCACGAATCGCTCTTGAGAAGCTTATTGCTGACGGACGTATCCACCCTGCAAGAATTGAGGAAATGGTGGACAAGGCAAAGCGCGAGGTTGAACACCGTATCAAGCAGGAGGGCGAGAGAGCAATACTCGAGACCAATGTTCACGGCATAAACCACGAGCTTGTACGTCTTATCGGACGTCTCAGATACAGAACTTCCTACAGACAGAACGTTCTCGACCACTCCATCGAGGTGGCTCACCTGGCGGGCATTATGGCTTCCGAGCTTGGTGTTGACGCAAATCTTGCAAGACGTGCAGGTCTGCTTCACGATATCGGCAAGGCTCTCAGCTACGAGATCGAAGGCTCTCACGTTCAGATAGGCGTTGACGTCTGCCGCAAGTACAAGGAAAGCCCCGAGGTCATTCACGCTATCGAGGCTCACCACGGCGATGTTGAGACAAAGACCGTTGTTGCTGCTCTCGTTCAGGCTGCTGACGCTATTTCCGCCGCAAGACCCGGAGCAAGAAACGAGAACTACGAGAACTACATCAAGCGTCTCCAGAAGCTTGAGGAAATTTGCACCTCCTATGAGGGCGTTGAGAAATCCTACGCTATTCAGGCAGGACGTGAAGTCAGAATTATGGTGGTTCCCGAGCAGATCAACGATGAAAAAATGGCTCTCGTTGCAAGAGAGATCGCTGCCAAGATCGAAAACGAGATGGATTATCCCGGTCAGATCAAGGTTCATCTTATCAGAGAGAGCAGAGCTATCGAATACGCAAAGTAATTCATATACGCAGAAATCCCCGTCTTTTGCAGGCGGGGATTTTTTTAATTCTGTTTTAATGAAACTATTATTCCGGTTTAATTGACATTTGGGTGAAAATATGGTAATATAATTTTAACGGTTATTTTGGCAGAATTTTACTTACAGAATTTGGGGAAAGGGGTACATAGAATGAAAAAGAAAACCAAAATAATTATTTCCTGCATTGTGGCAGCGGTGCTGATACTCGGCATTGTAATATGGGTGATACTGCCCCGTGTGGCTTTGAGCAAAATGGTGGAGGAATTTATTTTTCCCGACTTTGAAAACTGCAAGGGGGAATATTTTGACGAATACGATGTGAGAAACGACAGCTTTGTAAGAACGGAAAATGAATATATTGCCTTTGATATCCCGTCGGGATACGTTCTTGAAAAGCAGCCTACCGAAGAAAAAGATCATATTCCGTATATCTACTCGCAGGACGATACAAAAGAATATGTTCTGATGTTTGCTAAGCCCGATGATACTGTTCTGGATCTGACCGATCACTCTATGTATGAAGATGATGAAAATATCCCCGATGAAAAGACCTTCAAGAAAATGGTTGACGCTTTTGAGAGTTTCGGAAACGGTATTCCCAACTCAAAGTTTGCTGCATACAAATGTATCGCACTGCTTGATAAGGAAGATTACAGCTTCTGGGACATAGGCAAAGCAACTGCATTTACTATTCTCGGAACGTTCAAAGTATCCGCATTCTCAAATTATGACAATATATATGTTTATGAGTCGGAGGATATCAACGGTATACTTTACATAACGGATAACTCCGATGACCCGGACGATTTTACAAAATATGAAGCAGTATTTGATGCTTACCCTGTTTCTGACCTTAATTACAGCTATACTTTAATGATGGATATGAACTCCCTTGAGGATATTTATGCGGTGATAAATTCGGTGGAGTTCAAGACGACCTGACCTTTTGTGCAGGCCTGCGCCCGCTCTGAAGCAGTACTATGAAATAAATGCCGCACAGAATTATCTGAACAACGGACGAGGCAGGTGTGGCAAGTCCTATGTGAAAGAGCGATACCCGGGCTTGCCTGCTCATCAGCCAGGACACGGGAAGTCTCACGCCAAAGGCTCCGATTATTCCCTGGAGCATAACAAAGGTGGTTTTGCCGCAGCCGTTGAAATAGCCGATAAAGCAGAACAGAAATGAAGTGAGCAGGCAGTCTATGGCATAGGCTTTAAGATAATCAGCTGCTGCAAGTATGATATCCCTGTCCTTTGCGAATATACCTGCAAGCAAGTCGCCGTGGAAAAATGTAAAGTATGCCATTATCACGCTCACAGCAAGTGAAGATACTATTCCGCAAAGCAATGCCTTTTTTGCACGCTGTGGCTTCTCTGCGCCTATATTCTGCGCCACAAAGGCGGACATTGACTGCATAAATGCCGATGGGACAAGCATTAAAAATCCGCAGAGCTTTTCGGCAACTCCCACTCCTGCCGAAGCGGTCAGTCCCAGAGAATTTACTATGGCGATTATTACAAGAAAAGTGATATTTACAAGCAGGTCCTGTAAGGCAATGGGAATACCCAGCCGAAGCATTTCCCCGATGAAATTTTTTTTGCGGCTTTATATCCTTTGCCGACAGGTCAAAGGGAAGTTTACGCCTGCGGATCATCAGAAGCGAGATAAGCACGCTTACCGCCTGAGCAAATACCGTTGCCGCAGCCGCTCCCGACGCACCCATATGAAAGACTGCCACAAACAGCATATCGCCTGCGATATTCAGCACACAGGCAATTGCAACTGTTATGAGCGGCATTTTTGAATCGCCTATTCCACGAAAAATACTGCCCACCAGATTATATGCTACGATAAATACTGCTCCTGCCGAGCATATGGTTATATAGGAAACGGTCTCATCAAAGGCTTCCTCGGGGGCGTGCATTACTTTTGCAAGCAGCGGAGCGGTGCAGACCATTATTGCGGCTATTCCTACGGCTATTACGCCGAACAGGAATATGCCGCTTCCTATTATTTTGCCTGCCTTTTCACGCTGACCTGCACCTATTTCTGTTCCCACGAAAACGGTAAGTCCCATTGCAAGTCCTGTGATAACTACGGTTATCGCCTGCATAAGCTGACTTCCCGTTGATACCGCAGATACATACACATCTGCAAGCTCTCCGCCGAACTGTCCCACTATTAGCAGGTCAACTGCGCCGTACATCGTCTGCAAAAACAGCGCAAAAAGCACGGGCAGAGCGAAACGTATCAGGGGTGAAAATATCCGTCCCTCGGTAAAGCTTTCATTTTGTTTCATATGATTTTTTATCCTCCGTTTATTTATAAACTACTCCGTTTTTCTCCGAAGATTTTTTGAGAGCGATCGCTATAACAAGCACAAGTGCCTCATAAATCCCAAAGGTGTGCCATACTATGCCGTTTCCAAATATCTTCGGGAGAAATGTGATGATAACGGTATTCATAACAAGACTGCGTATTACGTTGAGAGCAATTGCCTGCCCCGAGCGCTTTGTAGAGTAAAAATATGCGGATATCAGAGTGTTGACGCTTCCTACGATAAATCCCCAGCAGTATTCCCACATATGCGCCGCCGTGTATTCGAGAGTCTCGCCCTCGGCTCCGAACAGTTTGCAGAGTGTGTGAGGAAAGATAACATAAACCGCAACGCAGAGTGCGCTTCCGATAACGCTTATAAGCTGTCCTGCACGGTAATAATGCCGCAGGTCGTCATCTTTCTTTGCGCCGTATGCCTGACCGAACAGGGGCTGCATTCCCTCGGACGCTCCGAAAAATACCGCCATTGTAAAGGACGAAAGATAGGAGATAATTGAAAATGCGTTTATGCCTATATCTCCGAACGCTGCCATAAGAGTGTAGTTCATACACAGAGTGGTGACGGGTGTGGAAAACTGTGCTATGGCTTCGGGAAGTCCTCTGAAAATTATTTTACTGTACAGCTTCGCCTGCGGCTTGTATCTGCCGATAGCAAGGCTTCCCTTTTTGAATATAAAATGGGTGGAAATGATAAGCAGTCCCACGATTTGGGATATGCCAGTTGCAACAGCCGCACCCATAACGCCTTTCTGCATTGGAAATACAAAAAGCCAGTCGAGAAAGATATTCACCGTTGTTGTGATGACATTCGTGACTGCCACAAGTCCGGGAGCACCATCGTTTCGGCAGAATGACTGCAAATTCAGAGAAAGTGAATTTGCCACGGAAAAAAGCGCCCACCAGAACACATAATCCTGTACCATTCCGGCATAGCTTTCCGACGCTCCCAGCAGACTGCACATAGGTGCTGTGAAAACGCAGCCTGCCAGCATTACAAGAAGACCAATCATAAGGCTTATTGTGAAAGAGTGCATAAAAGCATTCTGCGCTCCGACCTTATCTCCTCGTCCGAAGCGTATGGCGGTAATTGTAACTCCACCAATGCTTGCCATTGCATTGAGAGCATTGGTCACAAGCACAAAGGGCAGGGCGAGATTTACCGCTCCGAGAGCCTGTATCCCTGCGCCGTTCCCCACGAAGATACCGTCTACCACAGAAAACAGGAACACGCAGGCATTTGCAAGAATTGCAGGCGCAACATTCTTAAAGATCAGCTTATTTCTTGACATTTCCATACTTCCTTTCCAAAAATAAAAAGAGCCCGGTTATCTTTTACAATAACCGGGCTCACCCGACATCTTTGCCTCGACTTGACCATTGCGATGGTCAGTCCTCCGATGACATAGTACGCAATTTTATCCGAATTCAGATGTTTTATATTATAATCCGAATTTGGGTAAAAGTCAATAGCTTTTTTGAAAAAAATATTCACTCTTAAAAAATCAGCCGCCCCATACGGAAATATCGCTTCCGTATGGAACGGTTTGCCGTTCTGCGATATACAAAACATTTTCTTAATGCAGTACAAATCTGTTTTTTTCAAACTCCAGCAGCCCATCATCACGCATTTTGCACAGTTCGTTGGACATTGCGCTCCTGTCCACCGAAAGAAAATCTGCAAGCTGCTGACGGTTAAAGGGTATGGAAAACGTACTGCTGCCCTGACGCTTTGCTTCCTCGGAAAGATATGCGATAAGCTTTTCTCTGGTAGTGCGCTTGGACATATACCCCAGCTTACGGACAAGCTTTCTGTTCTTTTCGGATATTGCAAAAAATAAATTCTGTACGGCTATTGAGTGAAATCTGCACGCCGTGGGGCAAACTGTTATTATTCTTTTTACATCAAAAAATATTACGGCGCTGTCCTCCACGGCAAATACGTCGTTTAACAGCGGACCGCTTTCGGGTGCGGCATAAGCCTCGCCGAACATTTCTCCCACGCCCACCATACTTATTATACTGCGGTTGCCCCAGTAATCGTCACGACGGATATGCAGCCTGCCTTCAACAAGTATCATTATATTTCCGATCTGTTCGCCCTGCCTTAAAACATATTCACCTTTGTCATAGGTGCACAGTTTTGCCTGCAGACAGGAAAGCATTGCTTTAATTTCATCTTCGTCTGCTCCCGAAAAAAGCTGCGTTCTTTTTAATATTGGAATATATTTCTCCACAAAAGCCTCTTTTCCGTTGTAAAAACAACCGACTTGTTTACAATATTATATTATAATCATATCAGAAAGTCAAGAGCTTTCGGATATAACAAGGAGGTTACCAATATGATACGAAAGATCATTAAGATAGACGAAGAAAAATGCATCGGCTGCGGACTTTGCGCCGAAGCCTGCCACGAGGGTGCGATCGAGATGAAAGACGGCAAGGCGAAACTCACCCGTGAGGACTACTGCGACGGGCTTGGAGACTGCCTGCCCGCCTGCCCCGCCAACGCAATTTCATTTGAGGAACGTGAAGCCCCTGCCTATAATGAGGCGGCTGTTCTTGCGGCAAAAAAGAAAAAATCGGGAGCAGTTCTCCCCTGCGGATGTCCCGGAACACAGTCAAAGGCTATTGAACGAGAAACTATGACAGTACCGTCTGCTCACATATCAAGTCAGCTTTCACAATGGCCTGTGCAGATAAAATTAGTGCCTGTAAATGCGCCGTATTTCGATAACGCAGAGCTGCTTATTGCCGCAGACTGCACGGCTTATGCCTATGGTAATTTCCATAACGAATTTATACGTGGACGCATTGCTCTTATCGGCTGTCCCAAGCTTGACGAAGGGGATTATGCCGAAAAGATCACGGCAATTCTTGCAAATAACAGAATAAAAAGCGTGACCGTTGTCCGTATGGAAGTCCCCTGCTGCGGCGGAATTGAAAATGCAGTTAAAAGGGCGCTTCAGGCAAGCGGAAAGGTCATTGCTCTGAATGTTGTGACGATCTCCACAGACGGAAAAATTTCTGAGATGTAATACCTGTCACGATAATTTTCAAAAAATCTGACATTTTTCTCTATTTGCGGAATTTTTATCTTCCGCTTTGTGTATAAGGACCTGTCCATATAGTATGCGGACAGGTCCTTATATCGTTTATTCATCTTGCAAGACCCGTCAGGAATTCTACCGTGTCGGGATCATAGTGGGAGAAAAATGCGCTTTCATTCTCGTCCAGTTTGGCAAGCTCTGACATTTCTTCATCTGTGAGTGAGAAATCGAAAACATTTAGATTTTCCTCCATTCGCTCCCTTCGCACAGACTTGGGTATAACAATAACGCCGCTTTGCATCAAAAATCTCAGCGCTGTCTGAGCGGCGGTCTTGCCGTGCTTAGCGCCTATCCCGTTCAGAACGGGGTCTGAGAAAAAGTTCTTCCGTCCCTCTGCAAAAGGTCCCCACGATTCGTGGGCAACACTGTACTTTTTCATAATTTCGTGAGCTTTTTTCTGCTGCCGGAAAACGTGTGTCTCTACCTGATCTACCGCAGGTATTACGTCTGTGAATTTACACAGGTCGATAAGTCTGTCGGGATAGAAATTTGATACGCCTATCGCACGTATTTTCCCACCTTTGTACGCTTCCTCCATTGCACGGTATGTTCCGTAATAATCGTTGAAGGGCTGATGAATGAGCATAAGGTCGATAGGACAGCCGAAGACCGCCGCAAGCTTCTTGCAAAACTGCATTGACGGCTCTTTTCTGCCGTTTTCGCAGTAGCTGATATATACCTGTGTCACGCCTGCCCGTTCCGCCAGCTCGCATTGGGTCAGACCCTTGCGTTCACGAAGACTTCTGATATTACTTCCTATGGTCATTTATATCATCCCTTTCATAGATTTTTGGCATTGGCTTATTGGTGAAGTCCCGAAGCTCCTGCGCTTCTTTGCTCCATACGCTCCCCGAAGGGAGCGGCTGTCAATCATCATTCAAACTTACGCCTGTCTTGTATGCAAACTGCTCGAGGATATCTGCAGCATCCTCCTCCCGGGCGTGTTCTTCCATTATACGCCACAGGCTCTTGGCAGTCTCAATGCAGCCATCACAGGGACTGACATCGGCTATGCCCATAATGATCTCTCCGATATCGTTTATGATCGTGTCGAGCTCATCTGTCAGCTCATCACATTCAGCGGCAAGCTCGTCATTTTCCATATCGTATGCCATACGATTCTCCTTTCAGTCAACAAAAGTGTTTTTGTTTGTGTCGAAGATACCGAAGTATTTTCCGTCCACGATAACCTCAAGCCTTGCAGGGCGCCACCGATCCCTATGATAACCCCTTTACCTCAAGAACGTTAAGGGCTGTCCGCACCTGCTGAATCGTTTTTTCCTGTTCGTTCATTTTTCAACTTCCTTTCTATACTTGATTTTTCTTATTAGTGGATGTATAATATACTTTGTGGAAGGGGGTGACTATAATGGATAACATAATACAATGTGAACAACTGTTATCTCCTTTGTTTTCAGCAAAGAAATACCATTCTGATATGATTTACGATTATTTAACAATGATAGCAGAAAGACTTATGACATTCGGAAATAAAATCGAAGCAGATTACAAAAGAAATCTTGAAGCAAATATTAAAAGATTAGTAGTTTATTCTCGTTCTCCGATACAAAATAATCGGGTATACATTATATCAGATATGGAATACATCCTTTTTGCAGCATTGCATATGTCGGATCTAAACATAAATTCAATCAAAAATGACTTAGAATTTTCCGCACAGATAAATAAAATTCCCAATTATTTAGATTATCCGCCTTGTGCTGTAGCCACTCTTTACGTATTTTCCATAAGCCAAGAGACATATAGAATAAATATTGCACCGCACGAATTGGCATACTTGCTTCACAAATATCGTAACGAAAACCTTATTAACGATTATGATATTTGATATTTAATCCTATTTGATTAAAATATGCAATTACAGCATAAGGAACACAGGGAATAGAAAACGTTTTTTGTGCCATTATTGCCCGCTCCGCCTTACGGACGGGCTTTTTTCTTACCTTTACAATCATCTTTAACACTTCCTTTCTTGACAGCTCATAGCCGTCTGTGATATAATGATTATGGATTTTTATGCCCATAGGTATAACCTACAGTTTATATTATAACCCATTTAAATGGGTATGTCAACAGATTAAACCCATTTAAACAAACTTTGTTAAAATTGCACATTTGTAAGGTTCTGATATTGTATGTTTTATTATAATTTAAAGGCGGTTTGTGATGCTAAAGGCGTAAAAATAACCCCGCTTGTAGCAGAATGTGGCGGAGCTAAAGGCTCTATTTCTAACTGGAAGAAAGGTGCTTCCCCTAATAGTGATATCGTTGTAAATTTAGCAGTGCGTTTAAATGTACCAACAGATATGCTACTGTTAGGAAATGACCAGCAAATATCCTCCGATTTATCGGAAGATGAGAGAGAGCTTCTCAAATATTATAAACAAATGCCTGAAAAGGAAAAAATTCGACTTGTCAGCCGGGCAGAAGCTATTGCAGATATATATTCCGAAGTTGTTCCCGAACCCGCTACCACTATGCTTGTTATCAAGCATAGTATGTACAAAGTATCGGCAGGAACGGGAGAACGGCTCTCAGACTCCGATGACTGGGACAAGATTGAAATACCCGATACCCCCGAAGCTCGCAGGGCAGATTTTTGCCTTACGATCTACGGAAACAGTATGGAGCCTGTGTATTACGATGGCGATATTGTGTTGGTCAAGCAACAGAACGCAGTTGAGCGGGGACAAATCGGTATCTTTGTCATCGAAGGCTGCGGCTATATAAAAAAATTCGGCGGGGACAGGCTTATTTCTCTCAACGATCAGTACGATGATATTATGTTTGCCGATTACGATCCCGATGATATCAGATGCAGCGGGCTTGTTATCGGAAGGGTGTAAGGAACAATGGAGGGTATTACTATGAAAAGATATTTGAATATTTTTATGACATTCATACTGATTGTTACAGCTTTTTCTGCCTGTTCTAAAAGTAAAGATACTGATACCAATACTATTTCTATTCCGGACATTTACAATCGTAATATTTATTTTGGAATGACAGAAGAAGATGTATTAGCTATGGAGTCAGATTTAACATTTAATACTGATTATTCCAGAACAGAAGTTACTACCGAACATTCGGCTAAATGTATAGTTTCAAATGAAACCATACAGATCAATAATGACGAAGCTACAGTATCGTATATTTTTTTAGATAATATACTTACTCAAATCGAATATAACATACCGATTAACTATCCTAAAGACCAAATAGCCGATGCTCCTGCAACTCAAGTTTATAACAAACAAGTTACCGATTTATCCAATATCATAGGTTTGCCGACAGAAACAAGTTCAGATGAATACACTACTTTCAATTCTAAAATCTCTATTTGGGACGATTCAATTTTAGCTATTTCAATTGATGTGATACAAACAACCGAAACATTTTCTGATATCGACATAACTGATAATGTATGCATTACAATGATAAACCAGAAATGAACTGAGGCAATTATATAGCTTTGATAATTCCATAAATTTACATAACGGGTTTACAATGCCAATATTAAAAAAGAGGGGGGGCGAACTGGTTCGCACCCTCCTCTTTTTGGGGTTCGCAGTTCGCACCCCATGCCCGAAGTTCAATAGACCATATTCTGCTCCCAAATAAAAAGTATAAAATCACGTATTAAAGCCAATTTTAACGGATTTAAAAAATTTAAAAGCTTCATTTCATCAGCTGGCAAAGCCGCCCTTTTAAACGTAAAAATGCCCGAATGTCTTTGACATAAGACACTCGGGCGTTTGCTTTCTTTGCATTTTTTAACGCTTCTAAAACGCCTATTTTACGTGCTTTTTTTGCTTCTTAACTATTTTTCTCGCCTTTTTTCGCTTTTTTGACTGTTTGTATTCTGTCTGTCAAATTACAACCACGCCGAACAGAAGAACAAAGCATATAGAATAATTAGTTTTCTGCAGGACTTCATTTATATCCTGCTGTTCAGCAGCAAGCTCCTCTGCTTTTTCCTTTGCCACTATTGCGTCCAACAAGTCAAGGTTTGTCTGCTTCACCTTTTCCTGTATCTTTTTCTCCTCGGACGCTTTTGTTTTTTCAAAAGCATCTTCACGATCGGACAGAACAAGTCTTCTGGATTCGGTTTGCCTTACGATTTTTTCCGCTTCCATAACCTTGCGTTCAGCATCAACTCTCTGCACAGAAACAGCTTTCTTTTCAGCGGTAAACTCCGCATATTCCTGTTCGGTCAGAATATATCCGCCGCCGATTAACCGCTTCTTGTAAGGAACCTCGGTACTGTCAGCAGCAAGCTCCATTTCAAGAAGCTTTTCAATCTTTTCTTCAAGCCGTTTTTCTTCCTTATACAGCTCAACGGACTTGCTCCCCACCGATTTTTTCGGCGGGGCAAGCTCGATCTCATATCTCATACAGATACTTTTCAGGACTTCATATTCCGACTGCCGCCAACGTGCAATAGCATTTTTCCCGACACCGAAGCCCATTTCGGACAATGCCTGTGCGATACCGTTCTGAACGGGAATACCTCTTGAATAGTGACCGATGGGAACATAATCAATGTGCAAGTGGGGCGTGGCTTCGTCCATATGAAGCACCGCAAAGAACACCTTGAAATTCGGATTTCGCTGTTCAAAGCCGTTCATATACTCGGTCAGCACAGCCTTTGCAGTTTCAGCATCGACAGTACCAACGCCTGTGTCATTCATATCACCGATCTGCACAACGTCCTCGTAAAAGCTCTTGCGCTTATCCGCAGATGTGACCACATTCGGGGAATATCCCCTGCCGAACTGATGCTCATAGTAGCTTACAGTGATCTTGCGGTCATTTCGCTTCTGCCTTGCGTTATACTCGCTGACAGCACCGCTGAAAAGCCTTTCGTACATCTCCTGCTGGGAGATGTTCACGAACACGATATTCTCCTTAGTTCGGGTCTTATCGACATTATTCGCCGTAAACAGACGCAAATTGTGGGACAAGCTCCCCTTGCCCTGACATAATGATGCTCTTTTGATTTTCATCATTCCACCTCCTGTGTATAACTTTTGTTGTTTATAACTATAACATTATTGTTTAGTTTATGTTATTATACACCTATCCGGTACTTTTGTCAATAGGTTTTTGAAAATTTCTCAAACTTTTTTGTTTAGCTTATTGACTACTATTGTTTTTCGTGTTATAATCTATTTATAAATAGTTTTGGAGGGACTGCTATGACCGTAGGCGAAAGAATAAAGTATGCCCGTAAAATGCGGGGGCTTACACAAAAAGAGTTAGGACTCAGGATAGGCTTCGATGAAAATACAGCCGATGTCCGTGTGGCACAATATGAAAGCGGCACGAGAACGCCCAAGCTGGATATGCTTACAAAAATAGCGGACATTCTGGACGTCAGCATAGATTCCTTGCGTGAACCCACCCTTGAAGATACAACATCATTCCTGCATCTGCTTTTCAACCTTGAAATGGAAGCCGATAAGCGGCACACCAACAACTTTTCTATAGTATCCGTTCCCGATGACACCTTCAAGGAGCAGACGCACCCTGCTATACAGTTTCATAATCATCTGCTTGAGGAGTTCCTTCTGGAGTGGCAGCTTCGCAGGATCGAGCTGCGAAACGGTACTATTACTAAAGAGGAATATGACGAGTGGATGTTCAATTTCCCTGCCACCTCCGACAATTGCGGCAAATCCGAGCCGGAGCGAAAGTGGCGCAGATAACGACAGCAGCCCCCGACACCACATTTTTATATGCGGTATCGGGGGCTGCTTTTTTTGCTCCCTGTCGGGAGCTATACGCTTTGCTGTCGCAAAGCGAAAACGGCAGCTCTGCTGCCGAATTAGTCGTGGCTGCGCCACAACTAACGCCATAGTACTTATGACATTGCCGACAGCTCTACAAGGAGCTGTCATCACCGCCGCAAGCGGCTATATCATAAGTACCGGCGCTCTCCGAGGGGCAGGCGTTCCCCCTGCACCCCCTTTAGCTGAAAACAATGCAGTCTATTTACATATATAAACATTCTCTCTATACTTTTTCGGAGTTACCCCCATATAAGCCTTGAATATTCTTATAAACATACTCTGTGTTGCAAAGCCAAGAGAATATGCAATCTCAATATATGGCAAATCTGTGTTTTTAAGCAAATCGCAGGCGGTTGATATTCTGGCTTCGGTTACAAATCTTTTCAAGGTAGTGCCGACTTCATTTGAAAACAGCTTTGATAAATATGACGGATTAAGCCGTAAATATTCTGCAAGACCCTTAACAGACAGATCTGCATTCTGATTCTGGTAAATGTATGCTATGCATTTTCTGATATGAAGAGAGTGTGCCGATTCTTTTTTTATTTCTGCCATTCTGACAGCAAAATCTATGCACATATCCGAATAAAGATCGCTTAGCCTTTTTTTATCTCTGCAAATGTCTGCTTTTCGTGAATAAATATCTGCAAGTGCATATGCTTCATCGTGACCCATTCCCGAAGATATTACTGATTTGGCAATTTCTTCCGATTCAAGTGCAAATAAATATTTCAAATTTGCAAGCAGATCATCGGAAAGAACTCTTTTGTTATTCAGCAAAGACAAAAGCTGACCTGAGAGTTTTTCTTGAACTTCAGGTACATCACCTCTGCAAATATCGGAATAATCATTTGTGGGTATATGCCTGACCTCACTATCCCTTCCGTTTGCTTTCTGCGAATACAAGCGTTCATTAAGTTCACGACGTGCTTTCATATTATCACCTGCCGTTTTCATTATATCATAAATTGGCAACAAAAGCAACATATTGGATATAAAATCCGTATAATATTCTGTATAATACAGAAAAAACAGCTCGGAGGTCAATATGGATACAATAAATGATATGACAGAGGGAAAAGTATCACAAAAAATTCTTGGATTTTTCTTCCCAATGCTTTGGACAAATCTGCTTCAGCAGCTATATTCTGTTGCAGATACGGCTATTGTGGGCAAGGGAATAGGTGATAATGCACTTGCCGCTGTGGGAATAATTGCAGCTGTCAGTCTGTTTATTATCGGCTTTTCAATGGGGCTTACAAACGGTTTTTCTGTTATTATTGCTCAAAGCTATGGCTCAGCCGATCATAGCAGAGTTCGGAAAACGGTATGGCAGTCCGTCAGGCTATGTGTGATAATTGCAGTTATTTTAACTGCTTTCAGTATTGTATTTCTTAAACAGATACTGCAGATCATGCAGACCGACAGCATTATTATGAAAGATACATTAAGCTATGGAAGGATCATTTTCGGAGGACTTGCTGTTACTGTGGCGTATAATTTATGTTCAGGGATACTTCGTGCCCTTGGTGACAGCAAAACACCTTTCAAAGCAATAATCATTTCATCTACTGTGAATATTGTGCTTGATATCCTGATGATCTTCCTGCTGAAAACAGGCGTTGCAGGTGCGGCATTCGCAACAATAACAGCACAGCTGGTTTCGATGATAATATGCATTTTAAAAATCAAAACACTTACTATAATGAAATATGATAAAGAAGAACGTGTCCCCGACAGAGAGATAAGTTCTTTGTTGCTGAAAAATGGTCTGCCAATGGCATTTATGAATTCTCTAACAGCAGTAGGCTGTATGATAGTACAGGCATATATCAACAAGCTTGGGGTTGACTATACCTCGGCATATTCGGTATGCACAAAATATCTCAATCTGTTTATGCTCCCTTCGATCACTGCAGGATTTACTGTTTCTGCATTTACAGGACAAAATTTCGGTGCAAAGAAATTCGACAGAATAAGAGAAGGAGTACGGGCAGGACTCTTGATCTCGTTTATCTCATACATAATCCTCGGAGCAGTAATGAACATTTTTCCGTCACAATTAGCTAAGTTTATTGGGCACAGAAATATCCCGAGGAGGTAGAGGGTATTGCAGCACTCGACATAGCAATGCCCGGATACCATAAAAACGGTTTTTCAACATTTGAAGATCATGCTATGAGCTTTATTGTAAATTCTGGATTGATACGTCTTATGCCATCTGATAGTATGGCTTGGGGACTTAATTCTTCAGACTTGACGGACAAGGAAAAAGAACAGTATGAGGTCATCGCTTCGCTGAATGAGAAGCTGAGAAAGGAACATATCAACATCACCGAAGAGCTGAAAGAACTTGAAGATGAGGATATGGAGCTGTATGATGTTACCTGACTTTTTTCTGAAAAAACATTGACAAACAACGAAAAATAGCATATAATAGATCATGACAGCAGAAGCTGTCAACGTGGTCTGACACGGATTCAATCCGAACGAAAGTTGTTTTAAGAGCAACATTAGTTGGCAGGCAACAGAAAAACCTGAGACAAGTCGTTTATGGGCGGCATTCGTTGGCGGACAACAGAAAAATCAGACACTAAAGGGAGAAACGGTTGCAAGTGCGAAGTTTCTCCCTTTTAAATGTATTTCGTGAAAAATGCACAAAGAAGTTATATATAATTCTCTGTATTTTTCAAAAATTCTATTGACAAAATGACCTCGGATAGTGTATAATAATAATGACAACAGAAGTTGTCAACGTGGTCTGACACGACTTCAATCCGAACGTGTGCCGACGAATGAGCGGCGGTGTTGGCAGGCAACGAAAAAACCTGATATTCGTGCCGACGAATGGGCGGCGGTTGTTGGCGGACAACGAAAAAATCAGACACTAAAGGGAGAAACGGATGCAAGTGCTACGCTTCTCCCTTTTAAATTTATGGGGGCAAATATGGCAATCTCTAAACAACAGATAGCAGGTTCTATAAAGAAAGCAGCAATTACATACAAGCAGGAGTTGCTTGATAGAAATATACTTGTAGTCTTTGGTGATGCTTCAAAACCGCAAATTAAGGAAATGCTTTTTGAGATATTTAATTTTGAGCATTTAACAGGTGTAGTTTCAAAAATAAAAGCAAAAGATTCTAAAAAGTTGTTTTTTGACAAGGCAGTTGTAGGTAATCTCTCCATAAATGATTTTGAAGTCAATAAAAATGGTACGTCAGAGATAAAATCTATTGTTATAGAACAAGCGGTAATGCTTGCACATACCGCTAAGAGAATTGGTGATTACAATAACCTTCGCCCTAAACTTGAAGCTGATAGTTTGACTGGCACTTCAAAATGGTGTATTGCTTTCAGAGATACAGGAAGTCGCTACTTAAGACCTTGTTCTTTGTTGAATGACGATATTAAGAATAACACAAGTAACAGTCAGCCTATATTGGCTGTTTTTCGCAGAAAAAGAAACATATCTAATGGCAGATACTCGGAGATCACCTGTATCGGTAAAGACATCAATATGCCACGGCTTGCGGCTACGATAGACAAGCTCTACCCGGAACTGCTTGCAAGAACACTCTACGGTCTGGAGAAGAATCCGAACATGAAAAATCCTACGGCTGATCCCTACATAGCTGTCGAATATAAGCTGAGTGATGGTGTCTGCACAAAGATCGCAGAACTATACACAGGCACTAAAGCAGACTGCGACCGTCTTATCCAGTCCTATTCGGAAGATAAACCTCCGCCTAAGATCGAGTTGTATCAGCTCACTGATTCCGAATCGGAGCAGAGCAAGCAGCTGATAGAAGCTATCAGCTCAGGAACGGGCGCACCTACAGAGGATATGTACACAAAGACTTATGAATACAGCTTTTTCAAATCTGATGATAAGGATTGGTGTACGAAAAAACTTCAAGAAGCGTATAGTAGGTTTACAGCAGACTTGCCGAATGACTTTCACGGACGAAAGCTCGGCACCGGCGATGTGATAGTCATAGACAAGCATCCGTTTGTATTAAGCGGTGTAAAACTAAAAAGAGTACCAACATTCTTTAAGGCAAAGGTTCAAGAAAAGAGTATGGATACTGCGGAAAAGGCGATATCCGATGATAAGACTACCGATAAGGCAAAGCTCAACCCCCAAAAACATAAGCGATAAGAAAAACGGACAGGTTCAAGATTGAGCCTGTCCGTTTTATCATTACATACTGTATTCATTCAGATTTTGTATGAACAAACCGCGTGTTACAGTATAGGCAATATTTGAATCCGTTGAGCAGTTCAGCCCTGTAATAAGCGTGTCCTCTGTTTTGTTTTCATTGGTCACATACTTTAGCAGCTTCAGCGGAGAGCCATGCACAGCAACATACTTGATGATCGGCAAATCCGTACCTCACAAGATGACATTGGGCTTCAAGGGCTTCAGATAATTCTCAAAAACGCCTTCAAGAATATCATACTGCCGCTTGATTTCCTCAACAGCCTTGCCTGTCACTTCGCCTGTGGAGTTTGCAACCTTTGCGATCTGGTTCAGCTCGGTTCCGATCATTCGGAAGGACCTTGTAATATCACGAAGCTCGGAGAGATCGTATCTTTTAATCTCTCCCTGAATCGCCATTTTCTTCACATAGGCTCCGACACGAAGCCCGAGTTCCTCTGCCTTTTTTGAATTTATGTGCTTTTCCCGTCCTCACATATGCGATGAACGGCTCTTTGGGTATTCTGTATTTCTTTCCTACCCTCTCAATGGGAAACAGTTCTGCATATTCCTCCACCCTTCTTCTAAATGTCAGCGGAGAAATTCCAAGTACGGCTGCAACCTCTTTGGTACTCAGGAAGTTCTTCTGTAAATCTGCTATCTCCTCTATGCTTTTGTTCTCCAAAATCTCACCTCTCTTCTCTTTCACTGCTCATCTTGCAAATCCAAGCTGAGTGGTTTGCAGTTCGGCTGCTCTCTGTATCGCCTTGTCCGCCCAGTTTTTCATTGCACCGACTCTTTCCGCAAAGGGTACAGTCCTTTTTGTAACAAGCAGCTCGTTGAAATCCTTGACATTGTTCATCATACATTCAACGAAGCATTTGCACCGTCCGCTGAACTGCTTACAGAAATTCTTTCCCGCCTGATCGTTGTCCACACAAAGCGTGATATCAAGCCCGCTTGCAAGCAGCTTCTCCACAACATTTGGCTTCAGTCCCGCCATTGCCGCAAACTTGCAGTCGGTCACATCCGGGTGAAGCGCAATGAAGCTCATAAGGTCAATGGAGCTTTCAAATACAAATGCCTTCCTCGGTTCACCTTTATCGTAAGAGAAAAAACTTTCGGACGTGCCGGGTGCAACTCCCTTATAGTTTTTGAGCTTGCTTTTCACCTCGCTGTCAATGGCTGACCTATCAATTCTCCTGTTCTGAATTTCTGCAATCTTGCGACTTATGCCTTCAAAGCCTGCGCTGTCGGTTACGATGTTTGCATTTTTCTCGTAAACATATCCGGCGAATCGAACTCCGCTTTCATTCATTTCTCTGTCCAGCATTTCAGCTATGTACGGCTCTGTTGCAATCACTTTTCTGTCTGCTGAAAAATCTGCATATCGTGAATTTCCGACAGTGTATCTCTTCCCGCTTGTCCCATGAATTTCAGCACCGCAAGGTTTACCATTTTCTTTATGAAGATATACTCCTCGATCTTCCACCGCTTCAGCCAATCCCACAAGCAGCTTTTCATATAAGCAGAGCTGTTGCGGATCTGATTTCCCTTTGCGCTGTCCTCCCGAAGGATCTTGTTCCATTCAGCCTGAAAATTGAGAATGAAATCGTACAGATAATCCTCCCGTATCAGCTCATTCATCGTTTCAAGGACTTCCGAATAACCGACAGTCCGACCGTTGTGAGTAAAGCTGTCAGCCATGATCATATCGCAAATCATATTCAGCGTGATGTCCAGAAATGGTTTTATGCTTGTCGGCTTCACATCGTCATCATAGGCATAGTTCCCGTATGCCGCAAGGAAACGCAAGGCGGTCATAACAGCGTTTTTGTCCCTCCGAAAATCCTCGGGTATATGCAAGGTTTTCGTTCTGCGATTCACCTCGTCCACGCAAAGCAAGTCTTTCTCCGATGTGGGATCCCTGGAGTAGAAAAAATACCAGTCCTCAACATCAAGCCCCATAGCCGCAAGGATTTCAAGAAATGATAATTCCTTTACTGCTGCCTGTCCTTCAATTCCGTCCTCCGAAAAATTTTCCTCGGGCGCAGAATGAAGGAAAGAAGGATTTATAAAAAAATCACTTTGGTTTTTATTATCTTTAGTTTCCCTCGGGGCTGCGGGTGAGCTTGTTCCCCCGTACCCGACGGAACAAGGATTTTGGGCGCAAAAATCCGTTTCGGAGCATATATCACCGCTGTTACCGATGACCCGAACAGAATCGGAATCATCAACGCCCGCAGCGAGGTGCAGGTTCGTTACAGCCTTGGACATATTTTCTTCTGTACTATTGCAGGAATCCCGATCACTTACGGGAGTGCT
>NZ_JBNMJV010000031.1:0-33965 GCF_050874005.1 Huintestinicola sp. | reverse complement strand
ATGCCCCATAACAGGCAATGGGGAACCGCAAAAAAAGCAATGACGAGGTGAAAATACCCGAACAAAACCAAACAAAGAACTTTGACGGAGAAATCAAAGCACAACTGTAAAAATGCGGAAAGGGGGAGAGGTAAGGGAAAGGGAGTGTGAAACCAAAGGTTTCTGAGGGAAAACCTAAAGGGGAGGGGGAAATCCCGCATTTTTGTTGGGTTTTCTTTTTCCCCCTCCCCTTATGTTGTCCCTTTGCATCCCCCACAATTTAACTGATTTTATCATAAGTCCTATTCCGCAGGAATCATTACAAAATAAACAGCTCGATATATTACGATTTATCGGTCAATTTATTTGTATCGCTACCGAGCCGACAGCTTGCCGCCCAAACAAAATATAGAACGTCTCGCCGCGGGTCGTCACCCGCCGTAAACCTGCCTTGCAGCGTCAACCGTAGCCTTTGCGTCCTTGGCATAGAAATCTGCGCCTATCTTTTCGGCGTATTCGGGAGTGAGAACAGCACCGCCCACAACTATCTTTATTTCGGGCTTTACCTTTCTGAGCAGGGCAATGGTCTCCTCCATTGATTTGAGGGTGGTGGTCATAAGTGCGGAAAGACCCACAAGCTTAACGTCATCCGGCATTGCAGCGTCCGCAACAGCCTGATATTCCACGTCTCTGCCCAGGTCAATGACCTCGTAGCCGTAGTTTTCAAGCAGCACCTTCACGATATTCTTGCCGATATCGTGGATATCGCCCTTGACGGTGGCAAGCACCACCTTGCCCTTGGAAACAGAGCTGCCCTCCTTGCTTATCTTTGACTTGATGACCTCGAAAGCCGCCTGTGCCACTCCTGCGGAAAGGATAAGCTGGGGCAGGAATATTTTTCCGCTTTCAAAATCTGCGCCCGTCCTGTCAAGAGCGGGGATAAGCATATCGTCAACTATGACCATCGGGTCGGTTGTCTCAAGAAGCTTTTCGGTAATGGCTGCACCGTCCTGCTTGAGGCCGTTCTGCACAGCGAAAAGAAGTCCCTCGGGGCTTACGTTCAGCTCTCCCGAAGCCTTGGGAGCAGGTGTGGGAGCGGTGTTGTTATATGCGGCAATAAATTCTGCGGCATTTTTGTCAATATTTGTAAGCAGCTTGTACGCCCTTACCGCACCCGTCATTGCGGGAATGTTGGGGTTAATAATGGGCAGGTCAAGTCCGTGAGAAAGGCATATCTGCAGGAAATTGCTGTTGATTAGTTCACGGTTAGGCAGTCCAAAGGAAATGTTCGAAACGCCGAGAACGGTTTTAAGTCCAAGTTCCTGCTTTACTCGATACAGAGCATTGACCGTCTCCATAACGCCCTCCTGCTCGGCGGAGGCGGTGAGGGTAAGGCAGTCTATAAAAATATCCTGCTTGGGAATGCCCATCTCCATTGCCCTGTGCATTATCTTTTCGGCAATGGCAAAGCGTTTGTCGGCGGTCTTGGGTATGCCGTTTTCGTCAAGGGCAAGACCAACAACCGCTGCGCCGTATTTTTTCACAATGGGGAGAATAGCTTCAAGGGATTTTTCCTCGCCGTTTACGGAGTTAACTATTGCCTTTCCGTTATAAACTCTGAGAGCCGCTTCAATGACCTCGGGAATGGTGGAGTCTATCTGCAGGGGCAGGTCTGTAACGCCTTGGAGTGCTTTAACGGTTCGCACCATCATAGCCTTTTCGTCAATATCGGGAAGTCCCACATTCACATCGAGAATGTCTGCGCCTGCTCCCGACTGCTCGATAGCCTGTCCGAGAATGTAGTTGATATCGCCGCTCTTGAGCGCCTCCTTGAAACGCTTTTTGCCTGTGGGATTGATGCGCTCGCCGATTATTCGGGGCTGGTCTATGACGCAGGTGTTGGCGTAGGAGCATACTGCCGCAGGGATATTTACAGTCCGCTCTGCAAAATGCTTGCGGCTCAGTTTTTCGGTAAGAGCCTTAATATATTCGGGGGTCGTTCCGCAGCAGCCGCCCAGAATTTTAACGCCCATATCGGAGAAATTTGCAGCCGCTTCGGCAAATTCCTCCGGAGTCACGTTGTAAAGATTTGTATTCGGGTCTGGCAGTCCTGCATTGGGCTTAACAGCCACAGGGAGAGTTGTCCATCTGCAAATTTCCTCCACCACAGGCATAAGCTCCGTGGGACCCAGAGAGCAGTTAACGCCTATGGCATCTGCCCCAAGTCCCTCTAAGGTAAGAGCCATTGCGGAGCAGGAGCAGCCTGTGAATGTTCTGCCGTTCTGCTCAAAGGTCATTGTGCATATAACAGGCTTGTCGGAATTTTCCTTTGCCGCAAGGAGAGCGGCTTTGACCTCGTAAAGGTCGGTCATTGTTTCAATTACGATAAGATCTGCGTCCTCGGCGGCAAGCACTTCTTCCTTGAAAATGTCATATGCCTCCTCAAAGGACAGGCTGCCCGTAGGTTCAAGAAGCTGTCCGATAGGACCGATATCAAGAGCGGCATAGGCTTCCCGTCCGCTCTTTTTGCAGGCATTTTTGGCGCAGGAAATTCCCGCTCCTATAAGCTCCTTTACGGTGTGACCGCTGCCCTCAAGCTTGTAGCGGTTTGCTCCGAAGGTGTTGGCATAAACGATATCCGAACCTGCTTCGATGTACATCGAATGGATATTTTCGATTATTTCGGGGTGGGTAATGTTCAGAAGCTCGGGGGTCTCGCCGGTTTTAAGTCCGCTTTTCTGGAGCATTGTTCCCATTGCGCCGTCTAAGAATACAAATTCACGTTCTGATAGTAATTTTTTAAGATCCACAGTGGAGTCCTCTCTTTCTGAATTGGCAGCGTTCCCTCATATTGCAGGTAACGCAGCCCCTTTTTCGTGGCGGCAGGGGAGCGTCTGACACGCCCATAACTGCGGTAACGGATTTTACGGGAGCGAGCATTCTGCTGTCGGAGGTGCAAAGTCCTATCTTCCTCGGAGCGTCAAGCACATCAAGGAGCTGCTTTTGTATCTCAATGGGGAAATCACCATAGCCCGGGGAATACCGCCAGGTGAAATATTTCCCCGGGAATTCCGCCTTGATAATGCTTTCGGCTTCGTTCATCACCTGTTCAACGGCTGCTCCCGCAAATGCGTCGGCTATGACAGCTTTTGCCATATCTTCTATCTGCAGCACACGAATGAGCCTGTCCGCACCGCTACCCACAGTGCCGCACAGCAGTATAATTCCCGTACAGCCCTCAAGGTGTCCGGCAATTTCCTTACCCTCAAGGGGCAATGTGCAGCCTTTGATAACAGGTCTGCCGCTTTCAGATCCAAGGGGAAAATATTTATAGAGATATTTTGGGGTAATGACCTCAAGAAGCCTGCTTTCACATTCGTCAAGATAGACGGAAGCAGTTTCTCCGATACTTTTTTCATCACGGCAGGCAAGATATCTGAGTGCTTCGCTGCGGTCAATGGAAGTAAGCTTTATCATTTCAGCAGTCCTTTAACGGCAGAGTAAATTTTCTCGGCAACATAAGGGTTGTTCATTGTGTACAGATGGATCCCGTTGACTCCGCCCGATATGAGGTCGGTGATCTGGTCAACGGCATATGCAATTCCTGCGTCTCTGAGAGCCTCGGGAGAATTTTCGTATTTAGCCATCATTCTTGAAAACTTTGCAGGAAGACTTGCGCCGCACATTGAAACCATACGCTCTATCTGATTTTTGTTCACAACGGGCATTATACCCGCTTCAATGGGAACGTTCACTCCTGCGATACGTGCTTTTTCGAGAAATTCAAAAAAGATGTTGTTGTCAAAGAAAAGCTGTGACATAAGATGCTCCGCACCTGCGTCCACCTTTTCCTTCAAATGGCGGATATCGGTTATCATATCGGGAGCCTCAATGTGGCACTCGGGATAGCAGGCGGCGGAGATGTGGAAATCTCCTCTTTCCTTGATGTAGGAAATAAGCTCGCAGGCGTAGTTGAAATCGTGCTTTGGCGGACGCTCGGGGTTTATGTCACCACGCAGGGCAAGGATATTTTCGATACCCCTTTTTTTGAAGTCGTCAAGGAGGATATCAATGTCCGCACGTGTATTGCTTACGCAGGTAAGATGAGCGCAGGACTCGATACCCAGATCTTTTTTGATGTATGAAGCTATCTCGCCTGTGATATTGTCACCCTCGGTGCCGCCTGCGCCGTAGGTCACGCTGATAAAGGCAGGGTCGAGATTTTTCAGGCTGTCAAGTGTGGTGTATATGGTGTCGGCAGGCATATTTTTCTTCGGGGGAAAGACCTCGCAGGAAAATACGCATTTGCCGCTGTCAAAAAGCTGTGAAATTTTCATAGAGTTCCTTTCTTTTGTCAAGCTTCGGGATTTGTTCTGAAAGGCGCAACAGGTATGCCGTTCTTGCCGAAGAGGGTCACTTCCGCATAATTTGTCCACTTGAAGCGGGCGTATTTTGGCTCCTTGACTTCGGGGCTTGTAAGGCGTATCTTTCCGCCGCTCAGTATCTGCGCCGCAGCGTTATGGTATTCCTTGTCGTCTCCTGCGACCTCAAAGCCGCTTGGAGTATCTTCATTTCTGAGGTCAAAGCCGTCAGCAGCATACTTGAATTCGAGAATGAAGCAGTCCTCCTCGGGATAGGAGCGGTAATAGACGGGACCGTAAGCCTCGGCAGAGGAGAGCTTTCCGTAAACGTGGCACAGCGCCTGCTTCTCGAGACGTTCGCCTACGGGTATCTTGTTTACGGGGTGGATATTTCCGTACTCGCCGCAGTCAAGGGTAACGGCAATTCCCGTATTTGCGGTGGTGAGATGTGTATTCATCTGAGCCTCTCTGATAAGGCACCAGTTCTTTCTGTCCTCCTCGCCACGGTTTATGAACATCGGCAGCTGAACCATTATGAAGGGCATTTCGGGGTCGTTCCAGTCGGTTCGCCATTGAGATATAAGCATTTTAAGAAGCTTTTCGTACATCTGAGGCTTGTGGTCGTCGGACTCGCCCTGATAGTAAATAAATCCCTTTGCGCTGTAGGGAGCGATACGCTTGAGCATTGTTTCGTAAAGACCGCCTGCTCTGAAGGGGGACTTGGGACCCAAAGGCTCGGGCCATCTGGAAGGGCTGCCTGCATATTCCTGCGCCTCGTCCCAGCTGCCCTCGGGGTTATTTTTATAAAACTCGTTTATCTTGGGCTGCCACTCGGCTTCCCATTCACGGTATTCACGAAGCTCCTTGAGATAATCCTCAAAGGTCTTGCCTTCCATTGCTTTGTCATATTCGTCAACGTAGGTCTTGGTGTCCTCGTCTCTCACAAGATTTTTCTTATCTATCCAGTTAGAAGCTGATGTGCCGCCCCAGTTGCAGCCGATGATACCCACGGTAACGCCTAAATCAGCCGCAAGCTTTTTTCCGAAATAGTAGCCCACCGCCGACCAGCAGCGTGAGTTTTCCGCAGAGGGGAGCGCCCAGCCGCCGTTTTTCTCGTCAATGTAGAAAAATTCGTCTATGTAGGGATTTTTCTTTGTGTAATAAAAGCGGACGTTTGAGCTTTCGCAGACTGCAAGCTCAGCTTCACCGTGGCACTCGTTCTGAAGCTCAAGCTCCATATTGGACTGACCGCCCGCTATCCATACCTCGCCAATCATAATGTCGCTTATGGTAAGGCTTTCGCTGCCGTCTGTGAGGGTAAGTTCATAAGGACCGCCGTAGGTGTTTACGGGGGGGAAGGTTATCTGCCAGCGGTTGTCAATACAAAGTGTGTCGGCGGTGTAGCCGCAGAATGACGCAGTGATCTTTTTGCCGCTGTAATCGTGACCCCATATTACGATAGGCTTTCCCATCTGAATGACCATATGGTCGGTGAATATTGCTGCTGTGGTGAGTGCTCCCATTTTATTTTTGCCCCTTTCGGTAAAATATACAAAGAAAATTTATTCCCTTTTATTTTACAACATCTTTCCTATAAAATCAATAGTATTTATTTAAATTTTCATACCTGTGAAGATATTTGAAAAAAGTGCTTGACAAACCCGGACAGCCGTGCTATAATGACATCATCAAAACGGACAAGGAGTGTTAAGATGCGTAAGTGATTTCCGATAATTTTTGTAATGCATACATTTTTGAGCCGCATATTTTATGCGGTGTGTTTGCCGTGCAAATTTATTCGGGAATTATAGCTTCTTTAACTGTCTGTGTCCGTATTTTTAGACATATGGCAAGGTGGGCTTCTCGGCGCATTTTGTATTTTTCTGAAATAATTCCCGAAATTTCGGTATATGAACGGTCAAGGAAGCTTTGGGCAATTCCCGAAGCTGCCTTTTTGCGTTTGTACGGCGATGAAAGGGGAGATGTTTATGTCAGTTATTTCTATAAACAGTCTCAGCTTCGGTTATGACGGGGCTGAGGAGAATATTTTTGAGAATGTGAATTTACAGCTGGATACATCCTGGAGGCTTGGACTCACGGGGCGAAACGGCAGGGGAAAGACCACCTTTCTTAGACTGCTGACGGGTGAGCTTGAGTATAGGGGAAAAATTACCGCTTCGGTGGATTTTTACCGTTTCCCCTACCGTCCCGAAGACGAGAGCCTGCCTGCTCTGGAAATTATCCGAAGAATATGCAAGGACAGGGAGGAATGGGAGATAGACTGCGAGCTGTCACAGCTGGGGCTTGACGTCAGCATTACCGAAAGACCATTTAACACCCTTTCGGGTGGCGAGCGGACAAAGCTGCTGCTTGCGGCAATGTTCCTTGCGGAAAACCGTTTCCTGCTCATTGATGAGCCTACGGATAACCTTGACGCAGATACGAGAGAAGCGGTGGGAGATTATTTATCATCTAAAAGCGGATTTATCCTTGTGTCCCACGACAGAGCGCTCCTTGACCGCTGCACCGACCATATTATGAGCATTAACCGAACCGGCATTTCCGTTACCAAAGGTAATTACAGCGTGTGGCAGCGTGAAAAGGAGCTTGCCGACAGCAGAGAGCTTGAGGAAAACAGGAGACTGCGAAAGGAGATAGGCAGGCTCACCGATGCGGCAAGGCGCAGTGCCGAATGGGCAGACCGCTCCGAGCGGAAAAAGATAGGCTTTGACCCCACAAAAACCGAAAAGTCCCTTACAAGGCGTGCATACGAGGGAGCTAAATCCAAAAAGGCAATGGCAAGAGCAAAAGCCTTCGAGGACAGGAGCCTTAAAGCGGCAGAAGAGAAATCAAAGCTTTTAAAGGAGATAGAAAAAGCAGACGCCATAAGCGTTTCACCCCTGAAATTTCACGGGGAGGTTATTCTGAGTGCCGAAAACTTCGGGCTTGCCTACGGGGACAGAAAGCTTTTTGAAAATATGTCCTTTACTCTCAGGCAGGGCGAGATTGTTGCCCTCTGCGGAAAAAACGGCTGCGGAAAATCCTCATTCCTCAAATACATCTGCGGAGAAAGGGAGGGCATTACTCTTTCGGGCAAGCTTATTCTTCCCTCGGGAGTAATAATTTCCTATGCGCCCCAGAATGCCGATCATCTCACAGGCACACTTTCGGAATATGCGGAAAAGGCTTCGGTGGACTTTACCCTCTTTCTCACAATTCTCAGAAAGCTTGATTTCGGCAGGCAGCAGTTTTCAAAGCGGCTCGAGGATATGAGCGCAGGACAGCGTAAGAAAGCACTTCTTGCTGCAAGTCTTGCTTCAAAGGCGCATTTATACGTATGGGACGAGCCGCTGAATTTCATTGATGTAATTTCCCGAACTCAGATAGAGGAGCTTATAAAAAGCTGCCGCCCCACCCTTATTTTTGCCGAGCACGATGAGATGTTCAGAAAAAATGTGGGAGCGGAGGAGATTTATCTGTAATGTGATTAAATTGAGTCGCTGTACGATTGGTTTACCGAAAAATCTGTGCTTCTGCGGAGACAGCGGGAGGAGTACGGAAAGTTTTCTAAGGCGGCTGGACTGCTTACTCAGAACGACAGGACTCAGGTTTATGGGTATGACAGGAGCAAATCTGCTAAGACGGTTTGGGCGGAGAGGAAGGCAAATTCCCCAAAAAACGGCTTGACAAATGGCGGCGGAAGTGGTATGATAAGAGAAGAAGAACGAGCAAGGCATTCACAAAAATATGCCGTTCCTCAGAACTTAACAGAAAGTAGTAGCTTCACCCGAAAATTTATTTCAATGACCGATGATGCTGAACTCCGCAGACAGTTCTATCAGGAATCCAAAGCAATGCTTCACAATCGTTCTGGGACAAACGGCGAAGACCTCAAATATTATAATCCTCGTTTAAAAAAGTGGTACCGTTCAACTAAAGGTACAGAAGCAGGCTCTCCTGATTATAATAACGAGATTTTACAAGGTTTGTCTGAGGCTGAACCATTTGAGTTAATTTCGTTCCACAACCACCCGAAGGGAATGCCACCAAGTGACGTCGATTTAAACTGTGCATTACAAAATAAATATAAAGCTGGTTATACTATTGGTCATAACGGAACAATATTTGAATATACTGCACCAAAATATTATATTGATGGAAATGTTTATACTTCAAGAGTAGCTTCATATACCGAAAAAGGTTATTCTGAATTTGACGCTCAATTAAACGCATTAAAAGATCTCCAGGGAATATATCAATTTGAATTTAGGGAGGTGAAATAAATGGATATCAAACATTTTGATTATAAAGAAAAAGATGTGGATATGAAGAAAATTAAAGAAAAATATGCTGGAAAAACTCCTGAAGAATTAGATGCAGAATTTCAAAAATTCAAGGAAAAATTTGAAAAAGAACATCCTAATTAACCGCCCCGCTCTGAGGCGGTTTTTCTATGTCCGAAAGGAGAATATTATGCTTGAATTTTCTGTACACGTCAGCTATGGCTGCCGAGGATATGATTCAAAAGTTTATGCTATTGACGGCAACAAAATGCTTGTATATGACCCCGGTGAAGATATGGGGACTTTTGAAATTAATCCTCATTTTGAGTGGGTAGATTTTACAGAGGATAATGGTGAAGATGATTGTTCTTGCCATTTTGTCAGGCTTATATCTTGATAATCACCTTACACCCGTAGGGTGATTTTTTATACCCGAGAGGAGATGAAAATATTGGAATATCTTTCCGAGAGAATAACAAATATCTCAGAGCTTGAAAAGCTTCTCGAAACGATAAATATCAAAGCACAGGTCGCAAGAAAAAGCACCTGTATTTCCGACATACAGGCACTTGTATCTGATATTGCTTATCTTTCGGAGAAAGCTGCGAAGTTTGAGCTTCGTATCGAAAAAAGGAAGATTATTCTATCCGAGTGACTTTATTAGTGCTGCTGCGTTAATGGACAGTATTGAGCGTACACCCGAAAGGTGTGCGCTGTTTTTAGGCCAAAATGGGAGGAGATGAATGAAATGAAATGCCCGGTACGGCGGCTCATAATTTTTTTCAAAAAACTCTTGACAATGTGTATACGCTGTGATATACTGTGTATATACTGATATACACAGTATATCACAGCGAGGAGATGATAACATCAACATCGTTTTAAATCCGACTGCGGACAAGCCTATGTACGAGCAGATAAAGGAGCAGATAAGGCAGGCGGTCATAAGCGGCGAACTAAAAAATAACGAGCTTCTGCCAAGCGTAAGGCAGCTTGCGGCGCAGCAGAATGTCAGCGCAATAACGGTAAAGCGTGCATATTCCGACCTTGAGCACGAGGGTATCATCTACACCTCCGCAGGCAAGGGCACCTTTGTGAGAGCACCCGACAAAAGCGCAGTTATGGAGCAGTACAAGCAAAGGCGGCTTGCGGAATTTTCACAGTATGCGGACAAAATGCTCTCCGAGGGCTTTACAGCCGAGGAGCTTATCGGCGCAATAAATATCATAACCGAGAGGAAGTAATTTAATGGAAAATATTCTTGAGATAAAGGGACTGGGCAAAAAATTTGCAGACAGCAGCTTTTCTATGCACGATATTGATTTATCCCTGCCAAAGGGCGTGATAATGGGACTTATCGGAGAAAACGGCGCAGGCAAGACCACTCTTATAAGGCTCATTATGAACATCTACGGAAGGACAGGCGGCAGCATAACAGCCTTTGAGGGGCTTGACAACGTTAAAAACGAGCCCGAGTTCAAAAACAAGTTAGGCTTCGTTGCGGACGAGGATTATCTTTACATAAACACAACGGTGGCAAAGACCGCAAAGGCTTTTTCCTATGCCTTTGACAACTGGGACGACGGCATTTTTAAAAAATATATGGATATGTGGCAGATAGACGTTAAGAAAAAATGCGGCGAGCTTTCAAAGGGTATGAAAACAAAGGTAATGCTTGCCCTTGCCCTTGCCCACAAGCCGGAGCTTCTTATCCTCGACGAGCCTACGGCGAGTCTTGACCCTGCGGCGAGAATTGAAATGCTTGATATTCTCCGTGAATTTGTTTCCGACGGGGAGCGTTCCGTTCTCTTTTCTACTCACATTACGGGAGACCTTGACAAGGTTGCGGACTACATTGCCCTTATGATAGACGGACACATTCACGAGGTCATTTCAGCAGACGAGGCGCAGGAAAAATATGCGGTGGTTTCGGGAGACAAGCGTGAAATGCTCCCTGCCGTTCTCATCGGCGCAAAGACAACGGACATCGGCTTTGAAGCGCTGGTGCTTCGGAAAAATGCAGAGATGTTTAAAAACGTTACCGTCCGCACTCCCAATTTTGAGGATATCCTTGTTCACACCATTCTGCAGAACAGGGAAAACAGGCGAAACGGCTGAAAGGGGTATTACTTATGACAGCAAAGCAGTTTGACAGGGCTATGGGAACATTTAACGGACATGGCAAAATCGAAAGGATAATTATGGCGGCAATGGGAATATGCCTTATTGCCGGGGCTCCCTTTGCATATCTGAATTACCGTTTGCTTATTTTTAACTGGGTCAGCTTTACTGCTCTGTATATTTGTCTTGAATACATTCAGCTTTCGTGCGATCCCGCATATCCCTCATTCAGCCGTAAAAAAAGCGACGATAATAATATCTATGCATCACTTTCGGATAATCGTAAAATGATAAACGCCGCCGCTTTATTTCCCGCAGACAGGCTGACAGCGGTAAGGGCATTTCAGAATAAGCGGCTGTGCATTTCGCTTTGCATTGTGCTGGGACTTATCGCTCAGGGCGCTGTGCTGATAAAAACAGATATTCCCGTTAAATCTTCTCCTCTGATAATCGGAACATCTTTTATCACGCTTTCTTACAATTTCATCAGTATTCTGATGACTGTGAAAAAGGGGCTTGGCTGCGCAGCAGCAAGAAATATAAGCTGCATTGTTATGCTGAGCATTGCAGTTACATCTCTTTCAATGATACCCGATTATGAGATTGATAAAACGGGAATGGGCGTGGGAACCGTTTTTCTGATAAACGCTGCGATCACACTTTTAATCAGCCTTGCCACCTACAGAAAATGTCTGCATGACGCAGAAAATACCGCCCGAAACGGCGAGAAGATAGGAGAGGAAAAATTATGACAGTTTCACAGTACAGAAAAGCCGCAAAGGCATTAACAAACAGCTCGGTAAATGTGCTTTATGTGATGTCGATCGCAATGGTTGTCCTGTTTTCATTTTTTTCGCCTGTTGTAGTTTTCTTTGACGGAGCATCTTTTTCATATGCATATTTTATTACGTTTTTGCTTATGATGTACACAATGGCGCAGATGGCTTTAAGCGAAAGTCACCCCGTATTTGAGGGGACGCAGAAGCCGAAAAAAGGTCTGACTCTTTCGGATATGCGTGGCAGGACCGCACTGTATCAGCTTCCTGCAGGACGTGAGACGGTTGTGAGGTCATATATCGGCATTGACAGGGTGTTAAGCGGTATGATATTCCTTTCGGCGGCGCTTTTCGGAATGGTGCTTATAATAAAGCCTGCCGCACTTATCTTTTCGGCATCGGTCTTTATGACATATCTGGCACTGTCATATTTCGTACTGAAATTGGCAGATCTGCTCAGAAGCGGCGCACCCGAAAAAACATTACGGTTAAGGCAGATCATCTATACCTTTTCCTGTATTCTTGTATGGGTATTTTTTCTGTTTGACGATGTGTTTGATAAACTGCTGATCGCCTCTGCCGCTTCAGATCCCGTTCCCTAGGTGATATGCGGCATACTCTGCATTATTCTCGGTATCGTCTCAATGATAATTATGAGCAGGCTTCACAAAAAGCTGCTTGAGAATTGTCAAAATCGCTCAATATCGGGCGAGTTTATTGAAAGGAATGATGAAAATGCATAAGGCTGTGAAGTCCCTTGCGACCGGATATATCCTTTTTAATTTGTACGTTTCTCCTGCTGCCGCCGCTTTGCTTCCCATTTATATGATGATCTTTTCTATTGTTCTGATGTGGATTTTTATTTTGTCCGGTGTTAAGCTTAATGAACTGCTGACCGCCGCTTCCGCTTCAACTTTCGTTTCCTCGGTGATATGCGGAATACTCTGCATTATCCTCGGTATCGTCTCAATGGTGATAATGAACGGGATATACAAGGGAATGCTCTCAGACTGTCTGAACCGCTCTGTATCGGGCGAGTTTATTGAAAGGAATGATGAAAATGCATAAGGCATTAAAGTCCCTTGCGACCAGATATACTCTTTTTCAGATGTACGTTTCTCCTGTTGTTGCCGCTTTATTTCCCGTATATATGATATTCGGGAGCAGGGATAATATCGTCGCTCTGCTGTCATTTTGCGGATTGATCTCCCTTTTTTTGGTGCTGATGTGGACAGGGGCTGTATTTCCCGTAACAGGCTCAACGCCTGCCATACCAAAGACAATGAAATGGGCGGCAAACACCCGCAATATGCTCGGCGGTTCGGGGGGATGCTATGATATGGCGTGCCTTTTTCCCACCACAAGAAAACAGCTCATAATGCCCCATATCAGGGTATGGTTTCCCTTGCTGATAATAATAGCCGCCGAAACTGTGGCGGCTGTGATATTTAATTACAGTGGAGAATGCAGGGGAATGATTTCGGTTTTCTCGTTATGCTTTGCGCTCATTGCCATTGGTGTACCCAATGTTTATTACTACAAGCCGAAAAACCAATTCATTGCACTTGCAATGATAATTCCTGCCTGGATAATTTTACTTGTGAGCCTGATGGTTTCGGGTGTGCTTGATACAGAGATAACCATAGCTCTCCCTGCTCCCGCGGCAATACTTCTCCCCATCGGGGCAGTGGTCGTGAACGTGATTTTTTACTATAAGACAGCCCTTCGGGGAGACTTTGCGAGAAACGGCGAAAGGGTCGGTTAATCCGAAAAGGCGGGGACTATCTCACAGCCGTATTCCCTGCAGGCGGGGTGGGTCTTTATGTATCGTCTTGCATAGGCGAGGGAGTAGAATTTCCTTGCAAAGCCCTGATTTGATACGAAAAGCTTTTCGTTGAAAACATATCTTTCTTCCCCGTGTACGCTTATTTTGATAATGTAGTACATAAAATTTTCCTTTCTCTTTTTTTGAAAGTGGGTTCATTGTCTTTTTCATAATTGTAGCATATTATTTTTGTTTTTTACAATACAAAAAGCCCAATTGTCCCGAAAAACGGTCTGATTGGGCTTTTTGTTGCTATTTATTCATTTTTATGTAATATATCGGCGTTAAGCCACCGTTAAAGAAAATGAAAAAATGTTGATTTGAACCTGCAAAATGTTTATAATATTTACATAATGCGACATAAAAATTTGAAGAAAGGACAAGCGCTTATGGTAAATATTTTCGGGTGCGACAACGAGGCGGTATTCCTTGACATCATTCAGGACACGATTTTCAGTCAGACGGCTCTGATGTCGAAAAAATACGTGTTTCACCGTTTCAGAAACGCAGAGGAGCTTATGAACTGTCTGAACGAGCGGCTTATCGTTCCGCACCTGCTCATAATAGACGCGCATTTTGATATGTGCAGGACAAAGGAATGTACGGACAAGCTTCACGAAATGTATCCTGCCTGCAAGCTGATAATAATGTCAGCGGGGGAGGACGATTTTTTTATGTCCTTTGAATGTGACTCCTGCGGATTTATCTCAAAGCTGAGCCTGCCATCGAAGCTCCCCGGAACTCTTGCCGCAATTCTTCCGCGAATTGACGAAAGATCAGCCGAGACCATACAGCTTACGGTCTACGGGAATGAGCGCCGCCCCGAACGGATAAATTTACGTTATTCGGAAATAATATACCTTGAGTGCGTTATGAAAAAGGTGTATGTTACCTTTTCGGACGGCAGCTGCCGTAGGGTGAAATGTTCCGTTTGGAGAGAAGTTATGCAGAAATTCTGTATGCTTCCTTTTGCCGTCCCCCATCAGAATTACATTGTGAATATGAATTACATATCGAAAATGACTTCCACCACCCTGACCATATCGCCCATTGGCAAATGCATTTCCATAAGCAAATACAGGCTGAAGGAGTTCAGGGCGCTTTATGAGCTGCTGCCCGATAAAGCCGCCGCCTGTCATTTCTTGCCGTAAAAGAGCCACGCCTTGACGTCAAACTCACGTATGGTACATTCGTAGGTGAGTATAATGCAGACGGGGGCGACGAGCATAAGGGCAAGAAGCCCGAAAAGTCCTCCCCAGCTTAAGAATTCGATTGTGCGTCCCGAGGTGAAAAGGTCCACCCAGGCAAGAGACTGTATATTGCACCAGATAAAATAATTGAACACGTCTCCTATGACCCCCAGCTTTGACAGCAGCAGCACAAACCACATCACATACTGTGGCAGGGGAGCGGCAATGGCTATTTTTACCGACATCAGAGGGTCGTGAGGCACGCCGTGATATTTTATGAGGTTCCTGTCCCTGACGGCGCAGTTATAAGCAAAATTTATCAGAAGTCCGTTGGCGATAAGGGAGGACGCAATTGCGGTAAACACCTTGAACGCCATAAATTTTATCATAAAGACAAGCATACAGAGATTGAAGATCACACATATAAGCTCTCCCGCAAGCCACCATACCATTCCCTTTGCGGCTCTTATGCCGAATTTTTCACGAGTGTCGGAAACCATAGAATTTATAACTCCTTTTGAATTTGTATTCCCCTTGAATTTTATTATACAGCATTTCCTTTATCATTGCAAGCGTTTTCCTTTAATAATATACCCATACCGTTCACATAATAATTCTGTCGGGAAACCCCGGCAATTTTTTTCAAGAGGTACTGAAATGAACTACAGGCAGCTTCAGAACAGCGTTTACCAAAATGCGTCAATGGGCGTTACTGCTCTGAAAAGTATGATACCTATGGTAAGCGACAGCAATGTAAAAAATCTTCTTATCAGGCAGTACAACGGCTACAAGGCACAGAAGGAACTGACCGCACGTCAGATGAAGGAATGCGGCTTCACACCCTCTGAGCCGTCTTTTATGTCACGAATGATGACAGCAGCTTCTGTTAATATGCAGCTAAGGCGTGACAGCAGCGGCGGCAATGCGGCTAAGATGGCGATAAAGGGAACTAACGCAGGGATAATCGAGCTTACAGAAAAGCTTAATCACACCTCCTGCAGCTCTCCTCAGGCGATACAGTCCGCAAAGGAATATCTGCGCAGGGAACAGAAAAATATTGAAAGCTTAAAGCCTTATCTTTGATGTGAAAAGATGTGCAAAGCCATATACTTTTTGCTGCGGAGATCTTTTCGGGTCTCCGCTTTATTTTTGCTTGAAATTATTGGGAAAATATGTTATACTTTTGCAAAGACAGATGAAAGGAATATTCGGAAAATGAAAATAGACAGACTTATAGGCATATTGTCCGTTCTGCTCCGGAGAGAAAAGATAACCGCCGCAGAGCTTGCGGAAAAATTTGAGGTGTCCCAGCGAACAGTTTACAGAGATATTGAGGCTCTTTCCAAAGCAGGCATTCCCGTTGCCGCAGAGAGGGGCATAAACGGCGGAGTTTACATAATGGACGGGTATAAGATAGACAGGACGCTTTTGTCTACAGAGGATATGCGCGCCATAATTGCAGGACTTAAAAGCCTTGACAGCGTGTGCGAAACGAATAAATACCGTCAGCTTATGGACAAGCTTTATACTGACGGGGCGGATGGTTCGGGCAGCATTATAATTGACCTGTCGATGTGGGACAAGACATTTATTTCTCCGAAGCTGGAGCTTATTAAAGAGGCAATAGAAAACCGTCAGCTTATCTCATTTACATATTACTCACCCGAGCGAACCGAGGAGCGAAAGATAGAACCCTATCGGCTCATATATCAATGGTCGAGCTGGTATGTGTGGGGGTATTGCCTGAACCGTAAGGATATGCGGCTTTTCAAGCTGTCACGAATGACGGGGCTTGTAAATCTGCATATCAAATTTGAAAAGAGGGATATCCCCGAATATTCCTGCGACAAGCTGCGCCACACCAAGGGGGAGATAGAGGCTGAGGTGAAATTTGACAAATCAGTCAAGTGGCGGATAATTGACGAGTTCGGAGCGGAGCTGCCACGATATGACGAGGAGGGCAATGTTTATCTTAAATTCACCTGGTCGGATGTGCCCTCTTTTTTCAGATATATACTTACTTTCGGTGACTGTGCGGAAATAATTTCTCCCGCAAAATACCGACAGGAATTTGCGGAGCTTCTGAAAAATATTTCCGCAAAATATGACACACAGCTGTCAGATTAAGCCTGCTATACTTGTATTATAAAATACAGGAAAGAGGCGTATGTATGAGCACAGATTTTTATGAGCTTACCCCCTGCGGAGGTAACTGCACGGGCTGTGAGCATTTCCGCTCGGGCGAATGTAAGGGCTGTATCCAAAGCGGCGGTGAATGTGTTAAAATGTGGGACAATGGCTGTGAAATTTACAAATGCTGCCAAAGCCACGGAGTAACATTTTGCGGTATCTGCGGAGAATTTCCCTGTGAGTGGCTTAAAGAGACCATATGCAGGTGGGACGAAAAGGGTATAGAGCGGCTGCAAAGTCTTGGTGAGGAATATAAAAAGCAGCATAAGGACTTTGATGAAAATATTTCACGGATTTGGAAAAATATGGGCAGTCACAGTGTAATGACACTTTCCACCTGCGCCCGGGGAAGGGTGTCCGCCCGTCCTATGAGCGTTGTGGTCATTGACGGGAAATTTTACTGCCAGACGGATATAAGCTATCTCAAATGCAGTCAGATAAGGGAAAATAACAATGTGGCTCTTTGTGTGAAAAATTTTTCTATTGAGGGAAAATGTAAAATAATGGAAGAGCCTGTAAAGTACGATTTTTTTATGCGGGCAATGAAAAAGCATTATCTGTCTGCTGTGGAAAGATATTCGTCTCTGCCTTCGGAAAGAGTTCTTGAGATAACTCCGTCTCTCATTTATTTATGGGATTATCATTTAGGCAAGCCTTATATGGAATACTATGAATTCAGAAATAATACATATCGGAAGGAATTGAAATAATAATGGAAAAGCTTGATTACAAAAAGCAGTTCAAGGAGCTGTATATGCCCTCTGCAAAGCCGTCGGCGGTCGATGTCCCCGAGATGATATTTTTTGCGGTGAAAGGCTGCGGCGACCCGAACACGAGCGCTGAATACAAAGGTGCGCTGGAGCTTCTTTACGCAATGTCATTTACTGTTAAGATGTCAAAAATGAACGGCAGTCAGCCCGAGGGTTATTTCGAGTATGTTGTGCCGCCTCTTGAGGGACTGTGGTATCAGGAGGGCATAGACGGCATTGATTATTCCCGTAAAAATGATTTTAAGTGGATATCTATGATACGTCAGCCCGAGTTTGTGACCGAAGAGGTTTTTGAGAATGCAAAGGCGGCGGTACAGAAGAAAAAGCCGCACCTTGACACATCAAAGGTTCAGCTTATGAGATGGAGCGAGGGGCTTTGCATTCAGCTTATGCATACGGGTCCCTATGATGAAGAGCCTGCAAGCATTGAAAAGCTTCGGCGTTTTGCTGAGGAAAACGGATTTGAAGAGGATTTTTCCGAGGGACGTTATCATCACGAGATATACCTTTCCGACCCGAGAAAATGCGCTCCGGAGCGGCTTAAAACAGTTATCCGTCACCCTGTTAAAATAAGGAAAGATTAACGTTACATCATTTTAAATTCAAGCATTGCTAAAGTTTGGCGGGGCGGCTGAACGCCCCCACAAAAAAATAAACTGCACCAAAGCAGACAAGGAAAATGTCCGCTTTGGTGCAGTTTTTTATATAACATAACTTTGAGAAAATTTGATTTTGATAAAAAATTTTTTGAAAAAACACTTGACAAATCAAAACAGATGTGCTATAATAATTATGAAACTAATGTGCGAAATTTACTTGAGGTCAAAGTATGCATATTTCACAAAGCCATTATTGTCTTTGAGCTGTATGCAGTAGGAGCCTTTTTTCAGGCTGCTCAGAGAATAGTAATCGGTGAGGACAAAGCTTTTGTCCCATTTGGTCATTGCGGGAACGGTAAGCTCGGTGTCAAGCTTCTTGCCCTTTTTCAGCTCCACTTTTTTGTATTTGTTATTTTCAAGGCGGTAAAGAGTGCCGTAGCCCTTGAGGGTAACGGGTCTGTCGGTATCATTCACCACGGTTATGGTTATCTGTCTGTTGCGTGTGCTTTTTGTTTCGGTCTGTACTGCCGAACATTCAAAGGGGGCAATGAGCCTGAACTCGCAGGAAAGACCCGAACCGATCGCTGCACGGTATGTTCCCGATCTAAGCTTATTTTTGCTGTATCTGCTGAGGTCAAGCTTTGCGGTGACCGAGGTGCCTGCCGTTACATCATATGAAGCTGTGGAGACGGCAGCGGTACTTTTCGGGGTGATCCTTTCCCATTCGCCGCTTGTTTCATTCTTGCAGAAAAGCTCTATGGCTTCCGTGGCATATATCTTTGAGGTATTGTTCACATTTACGTTAAAGCTTATCTCGTTTGTGTCGGTAAGGTAATACTCGCTTTGGGAAGTGGTGACCTGTGCAGGCTCAATGATATTGAATTCGCAGTATTTTGTGACGGTCTTTCCGTTTGTGTATATGGGTATTGCCACACGGTACAGTCCTGTTTTAAGGTCAAGCTTGTAATCCTCCGGGATGAAGGTGAGGGTTACCTTGTCGGTGCTTGTGCCGTAGTCCTTGCTTTTTCCAAGTACGTAGGCGATATCGTCAATGCTGTAGCCGCTGTCGGGCTTGACCTTGTACCATTTTCCGTCTCTGAACTTATGGAGAGCGCCTGCTCCGATATTTCCGAGAACTGCTTCGGAACTCATATCGTCCGTTGTTACGGTGAAGCATATTGTCTCACGCTGTCCCGAGAGTATCACGGATCTGTCGGCGGTGACCTCAAAAGAAGCGGTATCCTTTTTCAGAGCGCCTGTGGAGGTGAAATAATAGGTTTTGCCGTCTATTACCGTAATTCCCTTTGCGGCGGTGCCGTCGGGATAGAAATAATAGGTGCTGCCCCCGACTTTGAGCCAGCCGTCCCTGTACATAAGCCCGTTGTCGAAAAATACCGTGTTTTTGCCGAGCTTGGCTATTCCGGTGTAAATACCGATGTAATTTCCTTCGGAGTCAAATCTTTGGGCAACGCCGTCAACCACAACTATACCTTTGGCGTATTCGTCGTTTTCCATAAAATATTTTTTATTGCCGTTTATTTCCTGCCAGCCGTATTCGGCGGCGCTGATGCAGGGTGCGGCACTTATGGTCATTACTGCTGCTGCGGCAAGAGAGAGCAGTTTCATAGTGTTTCTTTTCATTGATGTAACATCCTTTCTTAAAGATAGCGTGGGTGTTCTTTCAATAAAAATATTATATCAGATTTGCGAGGCTGTTTCAAGTAGTTTGGCAAAGCTGTAACCTTTTGTTGTCAAATTCGGGCATTTATGAAATATATCCCAAAGACTTTACTATAAATATCCAGAAGGTGAGCGTTACAGAGGAGAGAAGGGTGGTGGCGGCTATGACGCTGGAGGTCAGCACGCCGTCGTTTTTCATATTTTTTGCCATTATATAGCAGGAGGGGGTGGTGGGTGAGCCAAGCATTATCACAAGGGCAAGGAGTGCTTCATCTCTGAAGCCAAGAAGTATTGCTGCTGTGAGGAACACAAGCGGCATTATGAGCAGCTTTACGGCACAGCAGACTGCGGTGGGCTTTATCTTTGCTATTGCCTTGCGTCCCTCGAATGAAGCGCCTATGACGATAAGGGAGAGAGGTGTTGCCACTTGGGAAAGATTTGTCAGGGTCTTGTCGATTATAGTGGGCATAAAGCTGTACACGTTAAGCAGAGAGCCAATACAGCCTGCGATTATTCCGATGATGATGGGGTTTTTGATAATTCCCACCGCTGCTTTTTTCATCTTATTCTTTTTGTCGGGGTCGTTCTGAGCGTCCTCGGCTTCAAAGGTGAGGACGGTGACGGCGTAGATATTATAAAGCGGCACGCAGCCTATGATTATCATTGGGATAAGCCCCGAACTGCCGTAGATATTCTGCATAAAGGCAAATCCCATTACTGCCACAGAGCTGCGGTAGGAAGCCTGCACAAAGGCGCCGATGATCGACTTGTCCTTGATAAAAAGTCTGGCGCAGAGCCATATCACGGCAAAGGCTATAGTGGTTATCACGGCGCTGTATATCACAAGACTGCCGTTGAAGGAGGCAATGATATTTTCCTTTGCAAGGTCGCAGAAAACCATTACGGGAAGGCAGACGTTGAAGATGAATTTGTTCGATGAAGCGATAAAGCCCTCGGTGAACATTCCCATACGGTTCAGAATATAGCCTATGAGGATAACGAGGAACACGGGCATAGTGGCATTAAGACTGTAGATCAGATTGTTCATTGGCGGTCGTCCTTTTTACATAAAATGCCAAATGACCGCTCCGGTAAGGGAACGGTCAGCAAGGCTTATTCAGGTGTACATAGTATTACAATGTCACATCTGAGAATACATAGCTTGTAACGGTGGTGGTTGCCTGAGTATCTGTGCTGTAGGTCGGGTCGGGAACCAGTATTGCGGTAATTGTGGTATCGGCGGTGATGAAAGTGCCGTTGCCCTCCCAGCCAAGGAATGTATATCCGGGAACAGAAACTGTGGGGAGCGATGCATTGCCGCCGTAGGGCACAAGCTGTGTGGTTGCCTGACCGTTTATTACTACTGTAACGGTGAAGTTCTGGAGTGTGGTAGCTGCGGTTGTTGTTGTCTGAGATGCAAAGGGATCGTCGTAACCCGGAGCAGAAGTCTCGGAAGCGGCGGTGGAGGAAGGATCGTCCTCAAAGATAGCTGTGATGGTGGTCTCCTCGGTTATGTTTGTGAAGTCGCCGTCCCAGCCGATGAACTTTTTGCCGGGTATCTCGGGAACGGAAGGCTGAGAAGCGTTTCCGCCGTATTCGACCTCCTGGGCGATTATCTCGTCCTCGATGATTATGTAAACGGGGATAAGCTTTGCCTCGGAAGCGGTGGTCTCGGGTGCGGCGGTGGTGGTGGGTGCAGCTGTGGTAGTGGTCACGGGGGCTGCGGTGGTTGTATAAGGCGTTGTTGTGGTCTGAGGAGCGGTGGTGGTGTAGGGTGTGGTGGTAGTGGTCTCCTCGGTCACGCTCTCGGGAACGGAGGTCTCTGTGGGAGTTGTCTCGGTCTCGGAGGGGATAGTTACGGTAGTTTCTTCGGGTGTTGTTTCTGTGTTTTCGGGAACGGCAGGCATATCCTCGGGTGCATTGTCATATGCTGTCTTTATCTCCTCGGCGGAGAATGCAAGCTCGCCGAATGAGGAGGCGGTGAAAAGCTCTCTGAGTGTGGAAGCGCTGTAATCCGAAAGAACAGCAGGGACGTTAAGGCTGTCAAAGGAAGGTGTATCTCCGCTGACAACGATTGAAGTTCTGCCCTCGCCAAGTATCTCGGGAACTTCGGACTGGAGCTTGTAGCCGTTTCTGTCCACGGGATTTCCCATTGAGTCGTAGAGGTTTATTTCCGAACTGCCGCCGAAGGAAACGGCGTTTGTTACGGTCTGAGTTTCGCCCATATCATAGGAAATACGCATAACCGATTTCTTTGTGGTGTAGGAGGAGCTTTCGGTGCGGACAACGACATTTGCCGAGCAGTCGGTGAGAGAGCTTATGAACATTGCTCCACGGTTAAGGAAAAGCTCGCTGTCGGATTTTCCGTTGAAATCGCCTGTTACAAAGACCTGTGTGGAAGGCTCGAGGACAATGTAGTTTTCATCATTGGAGTTTCCTCTTGAACGGTAGACCAGTCTGCAGGAGCCGCCGTCATTTACGGTAAGGATATCGCCGTTTGAAAGCATACCGTCTGCTGCTGCGGATTCCGAAGCGCCGTCGGGGGAGCTTACAAGCACGTCTCCCGAGACTGCTGCAATGTAAAGTCCGCTGCCTTCATTGCCGAGACTCAGTATGATCACTGTTGCAATGACGGCGACAAGGGCGATAGCGCCTGTGATAATGGCTGTTTTATATGTTTTCATTGGTTTGGTTCCTTTCTGTACGCTTTATGAGGTAAGGGCGGCTGAATTTATGATTTCCCACCAAGGGATAGTTGAAACGGGGGTGGTGGTTTCGGAAACGGTCGGCTCGGTGACGGGCGGTGCAGTTTCGGAAACCGATGATCCGGTAACGGGGGCTGCCGGCTTTATGGCAGGTATTGACGCTGTGGTCTGCTGTGATGTTTCAGTCGGAGCGGCTGTTACGGTATCGGTGGGTACTGTTGTTGTCACGGGAGAAGCCGTTGTTACGCTGTAGACTTTTGTTGTGGTCTCAGCGACCGATATGGGGGTCGATCCGGTGGTGACGCTTGTCGTTTCCGTGACCGAAACGCTTTCGCTTGTGACGGAGGTTTCGGCAGGTGTTGTCGTTTCGGAAATGTCGGAGGTTATGACTGCTGTTGAGAAGCTTACATCAGAACTTTCAGGTGTTTCGGTGGGCGGCGGAGCTGTTTCGGAGGGTATCGGCTGCGTCTGTTCGCCCGATCCCGATATTCCCAGAGCGCTCTGATAAGCGTTGTTCAGATCGGTTAGGGAATATGCCAGAGGGCGGTCTGCCGCTATTCTGATAAATGTTCTGAGAGTGCTTTCGGAAAGAGAATACAGGTCTGTATCGCTGTTAAGATACTCAAATCTTGCGGTATCGGCGCAGGTCATAAGCCTTGCACTTTTTCCCTCGGCAAGCAGCATAAGCTGGTCGGCGGGGGAGGCGTTATCGTCATACAGCTGGATATCCACCGAACCTTCGGCACACTCGACTTCGGTAAGCTTTACCGCTTCACGTCCGCCGTAAGTGTCAAGGTAGGAGAAATCTGTTCGGAAAACCGTTCCTTTGGCTGAGATAACTGCGTTGGGAGTGCGCACCTCAAAGGCGGAATTTTTCGGCAGCTTCGAGTCAAGGCGGCATATTGCAGAGCCTTCGGATATATTTACTATGACGCTGCCCTTTTCGGAAATGTCGGTGAAATTTACGTATAAAGTAGTATCGGGCTCGATGATTATGTATTTATCCTTGTCGGCGGCAAGCTTTACTTCGCCGTCGGAGGAGGTTATTATCACGTCGCCGCTTTCGAGCACCGTGTTCTTGTCCGCCGGTATCTGCCCGTCGCTTTTGAGGATAAATGCGCTGCCCGATATGTCCTTGATGGAGAGCTTCCTGTCGCTGCTGCCCGAGCTTGCAAGGGTGAACACGATTATTATCAGTATAAGAGACACGACGGCTATGGCTGCTATCACCAGCATCAGTGCGTGCTCTGTGAGAAATTGCATAAGCTTTTTCATTAGAAAAATCATTCCTTTGGTCGGGATATGATCGTCCCTGTGTATATACTTCTTCTTATTATAGCACAGGCTTACGGATTTGTCAAACAAGATTTGTGTTTTTCCGACAGTTGTTAAAATTCATTAAAGATGATTGACTTATCTGAGGAAATTTGGTATAATAAATGTAACTGAAACATTATGGGGAATGCTGTCTGTTTTCGGACGGGAACATTCCCGGGGGATATATAGGAAAGGTCGTTGGGATAATGAAAATTTCTTTAGGAAAATCTTTGGCTGTATTTCTGTCGGCGCTTATTTTTATGCTTGGAATGGTGTCTCTTTGCGCTTTGCCCGTTAATGCCGCTCAGACGGTCGGACTTAGCAGGACTTCCGTGACCCTTGAGGTGGGACAGTCCGCTTCGCTTAAACTTAACGGAGTTTCAAGCGGCAAGATAGTATGGTCTATGTCCGACAAAAATGTGGCGAAATACTCAAAGGGCAAGGTGACGGGCGTAAGCGAGGGCACCACTTACATTTTTGCCAAATATAACGGCAAAAAGTACAAGTGCAAGGTCACGGTCGTTCCTGCGGAAAACAATGTCGTTAACGTGAAAAAGGGCGGCAGCGTAAGCGTTTATGTTTACACGGACATTGATGAGATCATGATAGAGTATTCGGATTCAAGCGTATGCTCGGTCTCGTGCGGCGTACTGAGCGACGGCAGCGGTTATGCTCTCAAAATAAAGGGCAAAAAAAGCGGAACTTCTTCGTTTAAGCTTTATGACGCTGACAACAAGTCGGTCTATCTTGAATTTGACGTGAAGGTCGGCTCAAAGTCGGACGGAAAGGTCTCCTTTGACCTTGGCAGCAAGAAGACTTCTCAGGACGTAAGTGACACTTGGGGAAGCTTTGATACATCATCTGATGCTTCGGAAGATACGTCGGGCTACATTGACGAGGTAATTCGTCTTGTCAATGAGGAAAGAGCCGCTGCAGGCAAGTCTGCTCTCAAGAAAAACGATGAGCTTTGCAATAATGCTCAGGTCCGTGCAGGTGAGATAAGCAGCTATTTTTCACACACCCGTCCTGACGGTAAGAACTGCTTTACGGTTATTACCGTTCCCTACGGCTATGCAGGCGAGAACATCGCTATGGGTCAGCGTACTCCCGAGGAGGTTATGGACTGCTGGATGGAATCTTCGGGTCACAAGCAGAATATCCTTTCTTCTAATTACACATCTGTAGGCGTGGGTTATGACCCCTCTACCAACTGCTGGGTACAGATATTTATTTCCGATTGATAATTAAGGAGGCTTTACTTTGGGTATTTTGAGCAGTTCTTCCGCTTCGGACAGAAAAAAGATGATCTTTCTCCTGCTCTGGCTCATTTCGGGCATCGGAATGATCGTTGTGGGCATAATGGCTGTTGTGAACAGGAAAATGGCTGTCAGCGCTATTTCGGGATTTCTGGGAGTGTGCGCTCTGATAACGGGGGTCATCACTCTTATAGTGCGTATCACTCAGGTAAAGAGGCTCGGCAGGAGCAGCATCGGCTTTGATATCCTTATATGGCTGGCGCTGGGTATTCTGCTTCTTAATACGGGACTGCTTAACAAGCTGGGCAAGCTGGCTTTTATTATCGGCGGTGTTATCCTTGCCTGCGAGGGCGTTCGTGCTTTTATTGCGTGTCAGAAAAACAAGGACGAGAAGGAATGGTATGTTCCGAGAATGATCTTCTCGGCGGCGTTTATTGTTCTCGGCATAATCGTTATTGTCAATGCAGAGAGAATTTTTACTAATCTTACGGCGCTGGCGGTGGGCATCTATTTCATTATCCACGGTACTGAGCTGCTGTACGAATGGATAGGCAGGGCTAAGCATTTCTATAATTTCAGAGATACCGAATGAAAGGAAAAGTCGTTTTATGAGCGGTGCACAGGGCATTATTTTTGATATGGACGGTCTTATGATCGACTCGGAGCGGATAATCAACCGTGCGGTGGTGAGAGCCGGCAGGGAAATGGGACTTCAGGGCATTGAAGATGTGAGCCTCAGGACTATCGGTACAAGCAATGTACGCACCCGTGAAATATATAATTCGGTGTACGGCGAATTTGACTTTGACAGGCTTATGGACTTAAAGCACAGGTATATTGACGAGATCATCGGCGACAGGGGATTCCCACCCAAAGAGGGCATCTGCGAGATACTTGAATATGTTGCGGGAAAGGGCTATATCACCGCTGTAGGCTCTTCTACGAGAGAGTGGGCGGTAAAGGAGTTCCTCGGAAAGATAAATGTTTTAAAATATTTTGACATTTTCGTGTGCGGCGATATGGGCCTCAGGAGCAAGCCGTTTCCCGATATTTTCCTTGCCTGCGCCGAGAAAATGGGAGTAAGCCCCGGGGACTGTTTTGTTCTTGAGGATTCGCTCAACGGTATCAGAGCCGCATATGCCGCAGGTATGAAGCCTGTTATGATACCCGATATGATAGCTCCCGACGAGGATATCATACCTATGCTTTATGCGCTGAAAGGCTCGCTTTTAGAAGCTATGGAGCTTTTTTGATCTTAACAGGGGAGGACAAGGATTTGAGCATATTTTCGGGGATAAACGGTTTTATTTTCGATCTCGACGGCACTCTTGTCAATTCAAACGGAGTCTGGGAAAGCATTGACAGGAAGCTTATGGAGAAAAATCACATAATGCTTTCCGACAGAGAGCTGCATCAGGCGGCTGCTATGACCTATGAGGAGGTCCTGGAGTTTTTCTGCTCAAAGGGACTGAGATATTCGCTGGAGCAGCTTCGCTCCGAGAGCAACGAGCTGGCGGAAAAGGAATACAGGTATAATATTTTTCTCAAGGACGGCGCAGAAGAGGCGTTAAAGATCATTAAGGCACGGGGCGGAAAGATAGCTCTTTCTACGGCTTCGCCCAGAAGGCTTTACGAGCCTGTTCTGCGGCGAAACTGCGTTTACGGTATGTTTGACGCATTTATTACCACCGATGAGGTGGGGGCGGACAAGGATCACCCCGATATTTATCTCAAAGCGGCGGAGATGATAGGCGTGCCCCCTTGGGAATGTATCGTTTTCGAGGACGTTTTAAAGGGTATCGTCAGCGCAGGGAATGCGGGTATGGTGACTGCGGCGGTTTACGACGAATATTCCTCCGAGGATTATGTTACTATGAAGCAGATAGCGGACGTTTTTCTGATGAGCTTCAGAGATATCCTGCCTATGCTTATGAATAACTGACAAAAATTGTAAGGCGGTGTTTTTTTGAAAAATTTATTTAAAAAAGCGGTATCCTTTATTGCGGCAGCCTTTGCGGTTTCCTGCATTTCTGCAGGTGCTTCGGCTTATGCGGGGGAGGAGCTGTACGAGGTCAAGGGATATGACAAGAACGAGATCGCTCTTGCGGAGCTTTGCAAAAGCACTCTTGAAAGCTTTGTTGAGGAAGAAGTGAATATTTCCAAATATAACGTAAGCTATGAGGAATTTGAGGATATTTATACCACGGTAATAATGAACGAGCCTGAGCTTTATTATGTGAATGTTATACAGGCTTCACTCAAATACAAAACCGAGGATCATATCCTTGGATTTAAGCCCATTTATAACTGCACCTACGGTCAGCTTGAAGAAAGAGACAAGAAAATTGCAAAATTTTCCAAGTCCGTTATGAGCGGGATAAAGAAAAACTGGAGTGACGAGGAGAAAATTCTCTACGTTCACGACCGTCTTGCGGCTCATATCACCTATTATGATGGCAATGACAAGGAATACGGAAGAAATATCTATGACGCTTTTGTTGACGGTTCTTCGGTATGCGTGGGATACTCTCTGGGTTTTCAGTATTTTATGGATAAGCTTGATATTCCCTGCATATGCGTTACTTCCGACGACCACATATGGAATATGGTAAGCGTTGACGGACAATGGTATCACGTGGACATTACCTGGGACGATTCGGCGGAGGTAACCAAAAATACCGTATTTCACAATATGGTTCTGCAAAGTGACGAGGGTATGAAGGATCCGGATATCAAGCACGATACTGCACACAGATCTGCCGAGGCGGACGACTGTTTCTATGACAACGCTTTCTGGACCGAGTCCAACACAAGGATAAGCTATCTGAACGGCTACTGGTATTACACAAACAGCGAGGGTCTGAACAGATACAGCTTTGAAAGCGGCGAAAGCAAGCACCTTTATGACATTGTGGGCGTTTGGCACGCTGATGAGGGCAGAGACTGGACCATTCCTTTTTCACAGACTGCGGTCTACGGAAAAAGCGTTTATTTTAACAGCCCCGATACGATCTATCGCTATGACACGGCTAAAAAGAAGATATATAAGGTTTATGCGCCAAAGCTTTCGGGCAAGGAGCAGATATACGATATTTACATATCCGGAGGAAAGCTTATTTACAGCGCAGGCACTTATGACGATCCCGTTAAGACCAGGAAGGCGATACGTCTGAATAAGGCTGCATAAAGGCTTCTATGCGATCAGAAAGGTTGGTCAGGATTTATGGATAAAAGATTTGCGGTGCTTATTGACGCTGACAATGTTTCGGAAAAATATATAAAGCCCATTTTAGACGAGCTTTCCAACGACGGTATCATTACCTATAAGCGTATCTATGGTGACTGGACACGCCCTGCGCTGGGTTCCTGGAAGCAGGTGCTTTTAAATCACAGCATTACGCCTATCCAGCAGTACAGCTATACTACGGGCAAAAATGCCACAGATTCGGCTATGATAATCGACGCTATGGATATCCTTTATTCGGGAAATGTGGATGGGTTCTGCATTGTTTCAAGCGACAGCGATTTTACCCGTCTCGCCGCAAGGCTCAGAGAGTCGGGAAAGTATGTTATCGGTATGGGCGAAAAGAAAACTCCCACGCCCTTTATTTCCGCCTGCAACAGGTTTGTTTATCTTGAGATACTGGCGCAGGGGGATAATTCCGAACCTGCGGAAGCTGCCGAGAACGTTGAGCAGGAAAAGGAAAAAAGCGAGGGCGAACACGAGGTATTAAAGGTAAAGACCATTCGCTCGGCTATATGCGCCATTATTTCGGAGGTCTCCGACGAGGACGGCTGGGCTTCTCTCAGCGAGGTGGGAAATATTCTTTTAAAGCGGTATCCCAGCTTTGATGTCCGCAGCTTCGGTTTTCAGAAGCTGACTCCGTTTATTAAGTCAATGGGCATTTTTGAGGTATACTCCATTCCCTCCGAAAAGGGGAATGTGAAGGTTATTTACATTCGCAGGAAAAACTAAAGAAGGGCGGAATTTTTATGCAGTACACTATTAAATCTGACAAGCTCACAGCTGTTATCGACCGTTTCGGCGGAGAGCTTCATTCCTTAAAGGACACTATGGGCAATGAGTATATCTGGACCGCAGAAGACGTATGGAAGCGGCACGCTCCGCTGCTTTTCCCGTTTGTATGCAACACCAAGAGCAAGAAATACACCGTTAACGGAAAGGAATATTCGCTTTCAAATCACGGATTTGCCAGAGATACGGAGTTTAGCGATAAAAGTGTTCAGGGCGACAGGGTGACTCTTTCAATATGCTCCGATGAGGGAACAAAGGCAAAATATCCTTTCGATTTTGAGTTTTCCGTTACATATGCTCTTTCGGGCAATAAGCTTTCGGTGACTATGGAGGCAAAAAATACGGGTGATGGTGATATGCCTTTCTTTGTGGGAGGTCACCCCGGATTTCTGTGTCCCTTTGAGGCAGACAAGGACAGCACTTTTGAGGATTATGATGTTGTTTACGAGAAAAATGAGACAATTACTCAGGACGAGTTCGGCGTTACGGTGCTTGACAATGCAAACAAGGTTGGGGTAACGAGAGAGCTTTTCAAAAACGATGTTTTTATGAAGGACAAGCCTGCTTCTTCTAAGGTGTCTCTTGTGAGCAGAAAGAGCGGCAAATCGGTTACTGTAAGCTATGATAATTCGGGCTGCATTGCGGTGTGGTCGCCTTATGATGACAGGGGACATTTTGTTTGCCTTGAACCCTGGGCAAGCGCTCCCGTTTACTGCTGCGATACTGAGGAGCTTACGGAAATGCCTCACGCAAAGCATATTGCTCCCGGGGAAAACTACAGCTTTTCCTTTGATATTGAGATAAAATAAGATGAATTTTCGGCTCTTCCCGATTTACCGTCGGGAGGAGCTTTTTGTTTATGCATAATTTTGCCGCAGTCGGTGTGGCATTTTTTTGGTATTTTTATCTAAAAAGAAGGTAAAAATTTTTTTAGTCCATTTTGTTATAAAAGTTTGCTTTTTTCTGTTAATATGTTATAATTAAACAAAAGGAAGTGACTCGATATGGAAATTTTTGCACACATCGGCGACAATGGCGAAAAGCAGACCTTAGAGGAACACCTTGAGGGCGTTGCAGAGCTTGCTTCGGGATTTGCGGTTTCGGAACTTAAAAATGCGGCTTATTATCTTGGACGTATACACGATATCGGAAAATGCAGACCCGGATTTCAAAAGCGGCTTGAGGGCGCAAATATACGCTGTGAACACGCCTGCTGCGGTGCGGCGGAGATAATGAGGGTCAAAAGCAGTCCTTTGAATTACCTTCTTGCTTACTGTGCGGCGGGACATCACTCGGGACTGCAGAACGGCGGGGCGATAAATGACTCGCCCGATGACGGTACCTTGCACGCTGCTCTTAATAAGGACGCTTCGGATTATCTGCCCGATGGTGAACGGTTCAGACGTGAGCTGCCGGATTTGTCGGGGCTTATGAAGCTTATAACCGATGGGGCGGGAAGGGATATTACAGAAGTTATTGAAAGGTCGGCTTTCTTTACAAGGTATCTCTTTTCCTGTCTCACAGATGCGGATTTCCTTGATACGGAGCAGTTCTGTTCACCCGATGCCGAAAGAGGGGTGACGGGGGACTTTTCAAGGGCTTTGGAGCTTGTAAGTGATAAGCTAAGCGGTTTTCCTGCGGACACTAAGGTGAAACAGGCAAGAAAGCGGCTTCAGGAACAGGCTTTCGGTTCCTGCGGCAGCGGAGGAATACATATTCTGAATATGCCTACAGGCAGCGGCAAGTTATCACAACTTCATAATATGTCTAAAATTGGGGCAATGGTCTGAAAAGTCCCTATTATAGCCGTTGGTTGACACTAAATCAGTTATGAAGCTCATTATACAAAATTAGACACATTTTTTGTGAATAAAATATTAACTAAGCAAATGAAAAATAAATGTCATTAAGATAAAAGGAATTAAATTTAAAAAACAATCCTAATCTATTATTTTCTATTGACTAATATGTGGCATCACTCCAGCGGAGTTGATGTTTTTTTATTTGTAAAAACACATTTTGCAAGATTATTATCACATTTTGGTTGTATACAAACACGTTTTGAAAGTATATTAGCAGAACAATTAGTACTTCTGCCCAAAAATAGTATGATTCGTGTGTTGATTTTGCTAAAAAAGTCTTGCTCTATAACTATTTTCGCTTTCAAAACGTGATTATTAGATAAATAAACTTTCAAAATGTGATAGGTCTATTCTATTGATAATATTCTAAATAATTTCTAATGATATTGAATGAAAAAAATTCTTTTCTCTTTTTGAATTATCAACATCTTTCAATAAAATAGTTGATTTTAGTGGTATAATATGCTATAATATATCAAGGAGGCTGAAATGAAACAGAAGCAGCTTGAAATAATACTCAAATATAACCCTTGCAATGACAATTTTCATACTTGGATTCGCACAATTGATGATATCAAGTCATTCGAAGAGGCTCTTAATGATGGTGACTATTCCTGTTATGATGAATATGCTCCAGATTTTACAAGGCAAGATGCATTAAAAGCAATAGCAGAAGGATGCATTGTTGTATACAGTTCACATCCAATTAGTCGGGGAATATTTGTGACACCATCAAAAATAGAAGCACTTTCTTATTCTAGTAATGGTCGTATTTATTCCAAACTTGTAAAATTAACAGATGTAGCTTGGATTGATGTTACACAAAGTCAATAAGCCAATATAAATTTTGAAAACGAAATAACAAAAGGAGAATGATATTTTATGTCAAATGTAAATACTATCGATACTTTATGGGATGATAACCCTATTGATGTATCAACAGAAGTAAATTTTATCTGGTCTATTGCTAACAAGCTGAGAGGTCCTTATCAAAGCGATAAATACAAGGATGTGATTATCCCTATGGTAATCATAAGACGCTTTGAGTGTGCATTAGAAGCCACCAAAAACGCTGTTGTTGAACAGTTTAAGAAGAATCCTACATATCCTGCAAAGGCAATGTACAAAATTTCTGGGTATCAGTTTTATAATACAAGTGAATTTACCTTAGCAGAGCTTGTTAATGATGCAGACCATCTTGCTGATAATTTTAAAAGCTACATCAGCGGCTTCTCAACTAATGTTCAAGATATCATAAAGAACCTTGAGTTTGATAAGCAGATTGACAAGATGGACAAGCACAACAGACTTCTTTCTGTTGTCAAAGCGTTTAGCGAATTGGATTTAAATCCTGCAACAATTGACAATATGAAGATGGGTTACATATTCGAAGACCTCATCAGAAGGTTCTCCGAAAATGCTGAAGCAGGCGACCATTATACAGGACGAGATATTATTAAGGTTATGGTTTCCGTTCTGCTTGCAGAAGGTTGTGATGATATCTTCGAAGAAGGAAAGATTGTTACTATTCTTGACCAAGCCGCAGGTACAGGTGGAATGCTTTCTACAGCTAACAACTACATCAAGAGATTTAACCCCACTGCAGATGTACGACTCTTTTCTCAGGAAGTAAATCCCGAGTCCTATGCAATGTGCCTTGCAGAAATGCTTATCAGAGGTCAAAACGCTGAAAACATAAGACTTCAGGACACTATGAAAGCCGATTGTTTCCCTGACACAAAAATGCGCCTGGTAATTGAAAATGTCCCCTTCGGTACTCCTTGGGGCGGAAAAGATGCTCCTGAGGGAACAGAAGATGCTGTTAATGCTGAGGCAAAAAAGGGCGATAAGGGCAGATTTCCCGCAGGTGTTCCGAGCACGAATGATATGCAATTACTCTTTATTCAGTCTGCAATAGATAAGATGGATGACAAATGCGGAAGAGCTGCAATTGTTGAGAATGGTTCTCCTTTGTTCAGCGGCGGAACCTCTTCGGGTGAATCCCAGATAAGAAGATGGCTTCTTGAAAATGACTATATTGAAGCCATTATCCAGCTCAGTACGGATATGTTTTACAATACAGGTATTGCCAGCTACATTTGGATATTGTCAAAGAATAAGCGAGAAGAGCGAAAAGGTAAGATTCAGCTTATAGATGCATCTCATCTTCGACATAAGTTAAGAAAAAATCTTGGTGATAAAAAATATGAAATAACGCCAGAGGACAGAGCAGCTATTACAAAATTGTATGCCGATTTCAAAGAGAATGAGTATTGTCAGATATATGACAATACAGAATTTATCTATCGAGAATATACAGTAATGCAGCCTTTACAGAGAAGTTATGCTATAACGGAAGAGCGCATTGATACAATGATTTCAAGCGGTTCACTCTCTGCTTTGTATGATGAAGCAAAGGTATATGAGCTTGAAAATGCAGAAGAACTTACAGGCAAGGATAAGAACAAGCTTGAAAACTATCAGAAGAACAAGCCTGCATATGATTCTATAATTAGTATTCTGAAGGAAAATACTTCAACAGATGTATATAAGAATCCCGAATCATTTAAGCCTGTTATCACCAAGCTGCTTGCTGATACAGGCATTGATAGCAAGACCGTTGATAAGATTATCAAGGGGCTTTCTGTAATGGACAAGACGGCAGATATTCAGAAGGATAAGAAGGGCAATGTAATCTACGATACAGATACAAAAGATACAGAAATTGTACCTTGGAATGTTGATATCAATGATTATATGAATAAGGAAGTCCTTCCCCATATTCCAGATGCAAAAGCATTTTTTGAAGAAGACCTTAGCAAGAAAAAACCTGTAATTAAAACAGGCGCAGAAATTCCTTTTACAAGATATTTCTATAGGTAACATCTAAAAACCCCTGTACAAAAAAGAAAAAAAGTGGTAAAATAGAGATATGAAAATAAGACAGATAGGGTTCTTTGATGAGGAGAACCGATACAAGAAATTAACAGAATTAGGCGATCCGCTGGAGAAACT
>NZ_JBNMJV010000030.1:0-36005 GCF_050874005.1 Huintestinicola sp. | reverse complement strand
TTCAGTTTCTCCAGCGGATCGCCTAATTCTGTTAATTTCTTGTATCGGTTCTCTTCATCAAAGAATCCTATCTGTAGCATTTTCATATCTCTATTTTACCACTTTTTTTCTTTTTTGTACAGGGGTTTTTAGATGTTACCAATAGAAAGCTCCATCGGAACACATTTTGATCCGCTGCTTGGCAGGGAATTTCTGAAATGCCGACCCGAGTTGGAGGCTTTGTATAATATGGTCGGCATTGAGCAGGAATAGGTCCGATTTTGCATTTAACATAACAGGAGACATAGATCATGATACTTATAGGAAAGAAATTGACCCCGACGGTTTCATTCATTCTTTATGATGAAGAAACCGAAAAGACATCGGAGGTCGGCAATACCGAAATGACCTCCCTAATACTTAATAAAAAAGTTTCCAATGCTCAGCTGGAGAATACCGTTATAAAAATGACGGACGGCAGTCTCACAGTTTTTGACCAGAAAAACACCCATAGTGTGTTCTATGTGCTGGGCTGTACTGATGGAGTCTACTCTCTGATCGACGGTTCGGGCGAGATATGGAAGATGAGCCTGAATGCAGCAAGAGCCTTTTTGGAGCAGGGAAAGAAAAAACTGATAAATGCCAAGATCAGCTCCAAAGGGATATCCATAAACAAGCATCGTAATTTTTCAACTGCTCTGAGCCGCTCCACAGAGCATTATCATCAATCGTAACAACAGATCAAAAGGGACTGTTGCAGCACACGCCGCAGCAGTCCCTTTGAAATTATTTTCCTCTGTCAGCAGAAAGTTCCTCGGCTTTCATAAAGAAATCGTAAACCGGAGCGATACCTGCAAAATCTTCGGCTATTTTTTCGGGAAGTTTGTCCGAAAAAAGCATATCCCAATCTTTGCTGAGAGCGGAAAGTCCTATGGTCTTTCTGTTGAGCCAGTTACGCTTTTCATCACTTTCATCGGGGTATTTGTCACGTTTGTACATATCTCCGTAAAGTTCAAAAACATTCTGAGAATTAAACGCTTCAAGAGCTGCAGTAAAATACGGACTGTCGGTCAAAATAAGGCTTCGCATATCGTTCATAGTTTCCGCAGATGCCACGTAAAATCCGCAGCCGTATTCAAATCCCTTTTCGGAAATATCAAAATAAAAAGCCGGCAAAGATTTGTAAAGATCTTTACCTCTGCTGAATGTGCACCACATATTTTCCCTGAAAACCGATTTGCCACGGGCATATCGTGCGTCACGGTAAATACGGGATATTTTTACATATGAGATAAGTTCGTCGATGTTTTTCATTGCAGGCGTCAGAGCTTCAGTAAACTCCTTAAATGGCTTTGCTACATAAGAATTATACTCATCACGATGTTCGTTGAACCAGGTTCTGCTGTCGTTAAGTCTGTTTTCAAATAAAAAATCAAGAGTTTGGGGTGAAAATGGCATTCTGATACCTCCATAAATTATTTTATCCCAAATTTTTTCCGGATCTGCGTTATCACATAGATGTGATCCATTTTAAGATGTGGCATAAGATCACTGATTTCCGATCTATAAAGACACGCCCGTGAAATCCTGCTTCACGGGCGGTCTTTATCACAGTATTATCAGATACTTATCAGTCTGCAATATAAACTCTCTTCATTTTCTGCTCGGTAACGGGTCTGTCGCTGTAGTCGGTCTCGCAGGAAGCGATCTCGTCTACTACGTCCATTCCCTCAACTACCTTGCCGAATGCAGCATAGTCGCCGTCAAGATGAGGAGCGTCCTTGTGCATAATAAAGAACTGGGAGCCTGCGCTGTCCTTCATCATAGAACGTGCCATTGAAATAACGCCTCTTGTGTGCTTTAAGTCATTCTGAACGCCGTTTGAAGCAAACTCGCCCTTGATATGCCAGCCGGGACCGCCCATACCTGTTCCATCGGGACAGCCGCCCTGTATCATAAAGCCGCTGATAACTCTGTGGAAAATAAGTCCGTCATAAAAGCCCTGCTTCACGAGCTTTTCAAAGTTTTCCACGGTGATGGGAGCCTTGTCGGGATAAAGCTCGATCTTTATCTGCTTGCCGTTTTCCATTTCGATAATAACCATTTGTTTTTCCTCCATTTTTTAAAACTTGTAAAATTATACCATATACTCAAAGCCTTGTCAAGGGGCGTTACACAATAAGAAATACCGCTGCGATGGAGACAAACTGCATTACTATCTCAAGTACGATAAACAGTATAAGCAGAGCCGCCGAAACTCCTCCGCCCTGTTTTAAGGCAAAGGAAACATTGCCTCCCGAGGATAATGCCTGCTGTTTTATCTGCGAAGCCTTGTTCAGGGAATGACGATAATAGAAATAATTGGAAAATCCCGCAAAAATGAAAATGCCCACAAAATCAAGGATATTGGTGAAATTGTAAAGCGTCATAAATGCGCCGTGAGTCAGGTCAAGAGAAAGCAGCTTTTCCACAAATTCGGAAATGTACGGATACATCTGAGTGAGCATAGTCCTGTACATCTCGTCGCCGAACATCGTCTGAGTGGATATCGCCACAGCAGGAAAGCTGATTATAGTCTTGAGTATCAGCACAAGCACGGCGGCAAGAGGCATTTTGCGGTAGGCAAAATACAGCTCGGGAAAAAACATTGCAGGGAAATTCATACTGAGCTTTAAATTCAGATGCCGCATATTTCTGAATTTCGGCAGATAATAATGGGTGTTTGAGCCTACAAAATCTCCCATATCCCTGACGGTAACGGTATCATCATACTTTTCATCGGGATTGAAGCCGCAGAGAGGGTCGGAGTAATTTATCATAAATGGATAGACATTTTCCATTGCGCTGTCTATATTTTCAGCATTCGGAGTTTCCTCTCTCGCCGCTTCCTCGGGCTTTCCGCCCTGCGAGAAGAAAAAGTCGGTAGGTGCGCCGCACTTATCACAGAAAAGCTGATCGTCTTTCAGAGAATTGCCGCACTTTTTGCATACGGCTCCCGCTTTTTCATCTTCGTGAGTTTCTTTCCAGCTTTTATGGCTTTCGTGAAGCTCGGTGTTTATACATTTTCCCTCTTTTTTATAACATTCACGGTGATATGGCGTGCCGCACTCGGGGCAGACCACTATATCGTCCTCAGAAGTGAATTTCTTTCCGCAGGACTTACATTCACAGCCTGTATAGTCAAACAAAATAATGCCTCCTTTGCGCTGCTTTACAGCGCTCTGTTTACATTATAGCACGAATTTCCTCAAAATACAAGGAATTTTATGACTTTCATCTTTTTAACACAATTATATCACTTTACGGCTATTGAAAAAATGGCGGACGGTGATATAATATTATCAGCAGGATATTTACTTTTTGTTTTACATAAATTTACAATTTTGAAAGAATGATGCAAATGAAAATGATGATAAAAATAATACTTAAAAGAATTATGCAGCTTTCTCCTCTGCTGATGATAGGGATAATGGCGGGACTTTACGTTACCTGCTTCCGGCATATGACCTTAGAACAGATACTTAACTACACCCCCTCTGAGCCTATAGCGGCTGCGGCGGTGATACTTGTGATGTACGCTCTGAAATCCCTTTCCTACTTTTTCCCTATGGCGCTCATTGCGGCGGCGGCAGGAGCCATATTTCCCGTTTATATATCCATTCCCCTTAATTTTGCGGGGATAATCATAATGGCTACTATCCCCTACCTTATCGGAAGATACGCCGAAAGCGAGGCGGTGGACAAGCTTGCCCTGAAATACAAAAAGATAGAGATGATAAAGGAATTCAGTAAGGACAGACATTTTTCGGGAGCGTTTTTCCTGCGGATAATAAGCTGTCTGCCCTATGATATTGTGAGCCTTGCTATGGGAAGTCTCAGGTTTGATTACAAAAAATATCTTCTGGGTACCTTTCTCGGAACCGCTCCCGGATTTATCCTCACCACCATAATGGGCTCGGCGATAACCGAGCCGCTGTCCCCCGAATTTCTCATCTGCGCAGGGGTGGAGATAGACATTACTATTATTTCCGCCCTTATCTATAAAATGCACCATTCAAAAAGCAAGACGTGATCATTCCCCGTCAAAGAAGCTCTGTTCATCGTGGACAAATGCGTCATACTGCTCGAAGAACACATTCCTCTGAGCCGCAAGACGCTCTGAATGTTCATTCTCCGAAAGATACTCTGCGGTCTTACTTGCTGCTGCAAGCCTGTCCTCCCTGGAAAACTCCCTGAAAAAGTGAAACAGGATATGATAGCAGTAGCGCTGTCTGCCACTGCATATCTGTTTTGCTATGTCAAGGCACAGCTCCGTAAGGTCGTCCACATCTTTGATACAGCCGCATTGCAGAAGTCCTGCAAAATCCGCAGGATTGCCCCCAAGCACGGCGCTTTCTCTGAAATATCTGCGGCTGTATTCCATTGTCTCCTCATTTTCGGGAGCGATAAGCTCTATCATTCGGACGGAAAAGCTTCTGAGATAAACGCTGTAAAAGAAGGGATCCTCCGTTGTAAAACCTTTCACGTCCTCCAAAGCCTTTTCGGCAAAGAATTTATACCATCTGATATCAATGTCGTTTATTACAAGAGAAAAATGCCGTCTCTCGTTGTCGGGTCCCGCAAAATATGTGGGCGAGCCTTGTACATATCCGTTATTCTCCCAGGAAAGACCGTCAAGGACCCAGAATATCCTGGGGTACGTTGCAGGGTCCTCAAGGAGATAGGAGAATTTATCGTAGGCGGCAGAGGTGTCCTTTATAAAATATGCGAAAAATCCTGCCTCGGCAAACACATCGGGATAAAGCTCATACAGCTCCTTTACCTTGCCTGTAAAGGTCTCGTACTCACCGTCGGTCTCTATGGCATTTGCCATTGTGAGAATAATTATGTCGTTAAGGGCGGTGAAAAAGGTATTTTCGCAGTTCTGCTCCCTCTCGGCAAGATATCGTGCGTACAGAAAAGGCGGCTGACCGGTCTGAGAAATGATGTCGCCGCTCCAGCTTAGCCCCATTTTCAGTATCTTCTTATAATTTCTTGCCGCCTTGGCGTAAATGTCCGTCATTTTGTCCGACTCCTTGAAAAGGCAGGCGTGGAGCAGAAAATAAAGCTCGTTTACAGCGTCCCTGTACTCCATTCCCTCCATCGCCCTGTCAAGAAAATCATCAAGCCTTCCTGCGCAGTAGTCGGAAAACTCATCGCTGCGGCACATCATTATGTAGGGCAGAAAGCGCTCGTCGGTTATCCTGTCCTGCCAGAATTTATCCGCTGCCTTTGTTTTAAATCTGCAAAGCTCCTCCAGATACAGCTGCTTCTTTTTCCCCGAAGAAGTATGGAAAAGGGATATGCACTTTTCACATTCCGTTTCGTTTTCATAGAAATTTCCCATTTCATCACCCGTCTCATAAATTCTAATTTCAATTATATACTACTTTTTCCTTTACGTCAACCATAGCTTTACCTTAAATGCTTAAAATTTATTAATAAATAATGAAATATGCCCAAAAAGCCTTTAAATGCCCGGGAAGATATGATATAATATATTTATATACGCTTACATAAACCTATCCAAAGTGCAGATCTATCTGCCGTATATACTGCGACCTTAAAGGAGGCAATTACCCTTGAGCAGCGAGAACAAAAAGAAAGCAGCCGCAGGAAAGCCCGCCCATATGGCGGATGAAAAGACTTCCTCGGCTGAAACAAAAAAGAAAAAAAGAAAAAAGAAAAAAGCGGGTCCCATACGCAAAACGCTTACCGTTATCGGTACGGTGCTGCTGTCCCTTATCCTTATTGCGGTGATAAGCGTTTCCATCATTGCGGCGGCTCTTACGCTGTATGTTATGCAGTTTCGTGAAAGCACACCTATCGACATCGATCTGGACAGCCTCGATCTTGCCTACACTACCTTCATTTACGGTCAGGACAAGGAGGGCAATGATGTTGAGCTGACTAAGATAAGCCGTGCCGCAAACCGTATCCCCATATCCATTGAGCGCATTCCCAGACACGTCCGTGACGCCTTCGTTTACATCGAGGACGAGCGTTTCTATGAGCACGCAGGCGTTGACTGGAAGCGTACCTTCGGTGCATTCCTAAACGAAATTCTGGGCGGTGTTATCTACAGCAGCAAACAGGGCGGTTCAACAATTACCCAGCAGCTTATCAAGAATGTTTCGGGTGACAAAGAGCAGCACTGGGACAGAAAGATGCGTGAGATATTCCGTGCAAGCGACCTTGAACGCTACCGCTCCAAGGACGAGATACTTGAAGCCTACCTTAACTGCGTTGGTATGGGCGGAAGTGCTTCGGGTATTCAGGCAGCTTCTCTGAAATATTTCGGAAAGGACGTTTCCGAACTGACACTTGCCGAGGGCGCATGCCTTGCGGCTATACCCAAAAGCCCCGAGAGACTCAATCCCTTTGCCGATCCCGAGGCTAACAAGGAGCGTCAGGAGCTTGTTCTTAAAGCTATGTACAAGAATGCGGCTATCTCCGAGCAGCAGTACGAAGAGGCAATTAACGAGGAGCTTCATTTCAGAGACCCCAGCCAGGATAAGACCACAAACGAGATTCAGAACTGGTATGTGGATATGGTAATCAGAGATGTTACCCTTGACCTTATGGAGCTTTACGGCGTTGATTTTGACTCCGCCAGCGATATGCTCTACAACGGCGGCTACACCATTCACACTCCCATTGATATTGAAATGCAGGAGAAGATAGAGGAGAAATACCGCGACTACACCACATTTTCTGACAGCGTTCTCAGCGACCCTCCTCAGTCGGCGTTCATCGTTATGGACTATACGGGCAACATTCTTGCGGTTGCAGGCGGTATCGGTGAGAAGGCAGGCTCCAACATCTTCAACCGCGCCACTATGGCTAAGAGACAGGCAGGTTCCTGCTTCAAACCTCTGGCAGGTTACTCCTACTCTATTGAGAATAACCTTATCACCTGGTCTTCCATCATTCAGGACTTACCTATTGAGATACCCGATGAGAACAATCCCGGTCAGACAAGAAAATGGCCTACAAACTACAGCTCCACAAGCGCGGACAACGTTTGGAGCGGACGTTCATACTTTACCTTCCAGGCTCTCCAGAGGTCTCTGAACACCGTTTCCGCACGTCTTGTAGAGGGTGCGGGTGCTGCAAATGTATTTGAATTTGTAATGAACAAATACCAGATATCCACACTTACGGCTTATGACGCTAACCTCTCGCCTATGTCGGTGGGCGCTCTTACCGAGGGTATTTACCTGAGAGAGCTTGTGGCTGCATATCAGCCCTTCGGAAACGGCGGAAAATATTTCGCTCCCACATCCTACACCCACGTTATCGACCCCTCGGGCGAGATAATCCTGCAGCATCAATACACACCCATTCAGTCCATCAGCGAAGAGTCCGCATACGTTATGAACAAGCTTCTGCAGACGGTCATTGAGGGTCCCAACGGTACGGGACGTGCGGCAAAGCTTAACAATGTTCCCGTTGTGGGCAAAACAGGTACCACTCAGGACTGGAGAGACACCCTTTTCGTAGGCTGCACTCCCGATTACGTAAGCGGCGTATGGTACGGCTATGATGACAACAGGACTGTAAAGTCGGGAACATATTACGGCTCGGCACAGCTGTGGAAGAATATTTTCGGTGACATTGCCGAGGCAGGCACAAGGACGGAATTCCCCGAGTGCGATACTGTCAAGGAGCTTTACTACTGCTCCAACACGGGTCTTATCGCCAGCGGAAGCTGTCCTACAGGAAATGTGGGATATTACAAGTCCACAAATGTTCCTCCCATATGCACAAAGTGCGGCGGTCATTCCGAGACTCCCAAGCTTCCCGAAATAACCGAGGCGGCTATAACTACCATCTCCCCCAATGCTATCGACATTGACGGACTTACAAACGAGCTGCTTGACGACGGAAACAACTGATAAAAAACGAACTTCTCCCTGCCCCGGCGGGGAGAAGCATTACCAAAACAAAAATGCTGATTTAAGGATTGAATTTATGGAAAAAATAAAACTTAGCTGCCCCTGCCATTTCGGACTTGAAAGCGTTCTGAATTTTGAGGTCAGAAAAATTGGCGGAGAGAATATTTCCGTTACCGACGGACGTGTGACCTTTGAAGGCGATGAAAATATGATAGCAAGGGCAAATCTCTGCCTTGCCACCGCCGAAAGAGTTCAGATACTTTTAGGCGAGTTTGAGGCGGACACCTTCGACAAGCTTTTCGAGGGAGTGAAAGCCCTGCCCCTTGAGCGTTTCATAGGCAAAAGCGACGCATTCCCCGTTAAGGGTCATAGCATAAGCTCTCAGCTATCGAGTCTTCCCGCCTGCCAGTCAATTATCAAAAAAGCGGCGGTGAAGCGGCTTGAAAGCATTTATCACGTAAGCTATTTTGAGGAAACAGGAGCTGTTCATCAGATACAGTTCAACATTTTAAAGGACAAAGCTTCCATATACCTTGACACCTCGGGTGCAGGACTTCACAAAAGAGGCTACCGCCGAAATTCCAATGCCGCTCCCATTAAGGAAACTCTTGCGGCAGGCATAATAGACCTTGCTCAAGTAAGGCGGGACACAGTTTTCTGCGACCCCTTCTGCGGCAGCGGCACTCTGCTTATCGAGGCGGCTTACAAGGCTCTGAACATTGCGCCGGGACTTAAACGCACCTTTGCCGCCGAGAAATGGGACTGCATTTCTCCCGAAATATGGCGTGAGGAACGTACTCGTGCTATGGACGGCATTATCAGAGACAGCGATTTTTACGCCTACGGCTATGACATTGACCCCGAATGTGTGGCTCTCACCGCCGACAACTGCGCCAAGGCCGGTGTGCGAAACAGGATAAAGGTGGAGAGGGCGGACATAAAAAATTACGTAAACAGAGACAACACCCTTACCGTTTGCAATCCCCCTTACGGCGAAAGACTTCTTGAGATAAAGGAAGCCGAAAAGCTTTACGAAACTATGGGCAGGGTATTCCTTGCGGACAAAGCTCACCCCTGCTCGGTCATCGCACCCCACGAGGATTTTGAAAAATTCTTCGGAAAGCGTGCAGACAAGCGGAGAAAGCTTTACAACGGTATGATAAAATGTCAGCTGTTTTCATATTACAAATAAAAAAACATCTCTCTGCCGATATTGTTGTTTTATTGCACAGCAGCTGTTTCCCACGGTCCGGGCTTTGAAAAATAATATCCCTGAGAATATCTTATGCCCATTTCTTCGATAATGCTCTGTATCTTTTCATTTTCCACAAATTCGGCAATGACCTGTTTTTTCTGATTGCTGCACCAGCTTGTGATGATCCCCACAAACTGCATACACTTTTCATCGTCACAAATTGAGCGGATTATCTCGCCGTCGATCTTCAGAAAATCAGCGTCAATGCGAATGATGTGCATAAGATTTGAAAATCCGCTGCCGAAATCGTCAATGGCAATCTTTGCATTTTTTTCGTGTATTCTGTCTGCAAATTCCTTGATATACTGATAATCGGTGACTTCTTCCGATTCCACCAGCTCGAAAATGAAATTTTCGGGGTGAGCGGCTTTGTTCAGATATCTGAATATCACCTTAATCATTTCACGGTCGTAAATATCACGGACATTAAGGTTTATGGTCACTTTTATATCACTGTCAATAAACATTTTCATCACTTTTTTTACCATAACCACCGACAGCAGCTCGTAAAGATTATATTTTTTCGCCACAGGCAAAAACTGATCGGGGAAATATATCTTACCGCTTTTATCGGCTATCCTCATCAGCGATTCGTACAGTCCGAAACATTTTTCGGCATTATCGTAGATCCCCTGAAAATACGGTACCACACGCTCCTCTGAAAGTGCGTCACGTATCACCTGAAGAATATGTATTTTCTCTGTTTTATCCATTATGCTGTCGGCTATCCGACCGTATTTTACAAAAGGAATATTATGCTCCGAGCCGTACTGCAAAGCTGTTTCCGCTTTGTGAAGCGGCTCATTTTTATCCTCCACTACAGCGCATTGATAGGACAGCTGTACATCGTTTAATGAAATAGAATTAAGATATTTAAGTGTATCCTCTGCGATTTTTTCAAATCTATCGGTGCCGATATTATCCTCGGCAGCAATAAGCAGAGACGAGGTCTCATAGCTGTAAATATGAACAATTCCCATTTCATTGAGCTTTTCGGTAACATTGCCGTAGACCTTTTTCAGCTCTTCAAAAATTTCTCTGCGTCCAACGAACAGCTTAACCATTTTTTCATTGTTAAGTACGTAAAGAGCGATCTTATTCAGGTGTATATTCTCTCTTTCACAGAGATAACAAAACTGATTATCAAGTCCCAGCGCTTCATTTCGGAGAAGAGAATTTTTGATCTTATTCTGCTGATTTTCAAGCTGCTCGTTAAGCTGCCTGTTTCCCGAAGCAAGCAGGTAATTGACAGCTTTGACATTATTCTGACGGATCGCAGAAGAATCGGAAAAGTCCCTGCTTCTGAGCGGGATATGAGCGTTTTCATTTTCAGAAAGAGATGCAGCGGCAAAAGTAAAATTTGCAAAATAATTTCTTCCGTCTCTCCATACAAGCTCTCCCGACAGCAAAGCACCGCTTATATTTGTTGCTGTGAACTGTTCAGCCTCCCATTTTGCACAGCTGTGCATTACTATCATTCTTGACTGACAATCATATGCATAAAGCAGCTCCGAGGGAGCTTGTTTCAGTTCCTGATAGACCGTCCGCATTTCACCCAGAGTTTTCTGCGGATTAAAATAGCCCGAATATATTGCAGAACCGCTTGGCAGCTCACAGGAAAGCTCCAGGCGTTCTTCTTTTTTATGTTCGTATTTCACAAAATACGGTATCTGAATACCATCTTCCCATATTATCGGAAATAAAACAGAAAGCTCGGGGTCGTTTTCAAGCTCAGTTTTATCGAGAAATTCGGAGTACCACTTTGCGCCGCTTACTCCGTCGATCTTTTCAAGACAGCATTTCCGTGACTTTGTGACCGTACAGCTTTTTCCCGAGCTGTCGGCGCCGCATACGAAATTCTCATATACAAACAGGCTGTCCGATGATATAAATGCTGCGGAGACTGCCTTTTCGGAAGTATTGCTGCCCTCAAGCACATAGGAACGGCTTTTTTTCGCTTTATAGCCTGCCGCTCCGCCCAGAATTTTTACTCCGGGAGCTTTCTTTGTTATCAAGTCGGCAAGCATTATTCCTCTGGTAAATCCCGCAGGCAGAAAGACAAGCAGAAACCCGCTCCTGCCTTTAATAAGCTTTTCTGAGATATCTGCACATAGCTGCTTGTCGTTTTTTGATTTGTCTATAAACAAAGACTCAACTTCACATTTGTCAAAAAGCGTAATTGATACAAGACAGGCGTCTGAAATGATCTTTCCGTCAAGAATAACCCCCGGGGTGGAACAGCCGATAATCCTTGCATTAGGCAAAAGCTTGCTTATCTCCCCTGCCAGGTTGCTCATCTCCTCCGCAGTATGGACCGAACTGTGGATACGAATAAGCGCCTGCTTGCTTCTGTCGATCCCTGTTCCGTTAAGAAAAATATCGAATTTCTGCTTGTTATGATACAGATGATTATAGACTTTCATAAATTTTTCTTCTTTCAATTATTTATATATAGATAATTGTAATATGCCTTTGTAAAATGCACTATCACGCTTATGTAAAATCTGCAGAAAGCTTTACAAAGGCAAAAGACCGGACTTTTCAAGAATTTTACATATGAGCGATAGCGTATTTTACACAGAGATCTTACAATAGATGTAAATATAATTGTAAGGAGCAATCCCGATGAAGAAAACTTATGTGATAGATACCAACGTGCTTATCCAGTCGCCTTATGCAATAGAATGTTTTGAGGACAACGACCTTATCATACCCCTCGTCGTAGTTGAGGAGCTTGACGGACTGAAAAAAGCCGAAGGAGAAAAGGGAGCAAATGCCAGAGCTGCCGTAAGGCTCCTTGAAAATCACAGGCAGTCGGGAGATCTGCTGGAGGGAGTGCAGTTGCCCGGCGGAGGTACTCTGCGAATTGAAAAAAATTTTTCAAACGTCCCTCTTCCCGAAGATCTGCCCGAGGACAAGGCAGACAACCGTATTTTAAAGGTATGCAAAGGACTCACGGAAAAAACCGGTGAAGCAAACCGTCCGATCCTTGTTACAAAAGATCTTGTACTCAGATTGAAGGCGCAGATACTTGGGATAAAAGCCGAGGATTTTACCACCGAGCAGATATCCGAAACAGACGCAGGCTATACGGGACGGTGCGAGGCTTACATACCCGACGAGCTTATAAAAGATTTCAAGAAAAACGGAATTTTCTCCGAACGGCTGTATCGGACGGATCCTGATGGAGAACGCAGAGATATCCTTTTTACTGAAAATGAATTTGTTATTCTCAGATCCGATCAGTCCGCAAAGAAAACACTTCTTGGCAGGATATCGGGAGATAAGGTCGTACCTTTAAAATATAAAAAGGCTTCTCCTTACGGTGTCACTCCGAGAAATGCAGGTCAGTATTTTATGCAGGAAGCGCTTATGACAAGTGCGGATAAAGCTCCTCTGGTTATCATCAAAGGTATGGCGGGTACGGCAAAAACCTTTTATTCCCTTGCTGCAGGACTTGAAAAGACCTATAACGGATCGGACAATGAATACCGCAGGATAATCGTATGCCGCCCGAATTCACAGTTTGACGATGATATAGGATTTCTTCCCGGAAGCGAGCAGGAAAAGATCGCTCCCCTGATGCGCCCGATAATAGACAATCTGGAGCAGATCCTTGATACGGACGGCGAGGACGGAGAAATGATATTGAATGATAAGATCACAGAGCTTTTCGAGCGTGGGATCATTCAGACGGAGGCTATGAATTTTATAAGAGGACGCTCAATTACAAAAACCTACCTCATAATTGATGAAGCGCAGAATATGACCCCCAATCAGGTCAAGGGAATAATCACAAGAGCAGGCAAGGGAACGAAGATAGTTCTTTTGGGTGATCCAAAACAGATCGACAAGCCGTTTCTCGATGAAAGGACCAACGGTCTCAGCTATGCGGCAAAGTATATGAAAGGCAGTCCGTTCTGCTGGCAGATAACCCTTTCCGCCGACGAATGCGAGCGTTCCGAACTGGCATTTGACGCTGTTAAGAGGCTGAATATGTGATCTTGGCAAAATATCCGGTTATAATTTTTTTAGGAGAGATAGCGAATATGGTTTATACAAATTCGGTTTTTTACAGAAGAACTGATAAGGACGAAAAGCACGGCTTAGATGAGAGCGGAAATATTCAGATGCACAACGGCGTGATCTGCCGCAATTTTGAAAACATAACTTCTTCTGACGCCCCGATCGAATGTGATGATGAGTTTTATCGTGAATTTATGGAGGACATCATAAAGCAAAGAAAGAGGCTCTCTCCCGTGCGCCTTGAGCTTTCAAGGGAGCTTGACGAGGAGATCGTGGAGAAGCTTTGCAGATATATGGATATTGAGCGGAAGTATGTTTTCCGTAATATATCTCCTCTTGACCTTTCTTTTGTGTTTGATCTGCAGGATCATCTCCGTCAGAGATCCGAGCTTTTTTATCCCAAAAGGATCCCTCAGAAGTCGGCGCAGTTTGTTGACGGCAGACCTATACTCGAACAAATCAAGGAAAAGGATAAGCTGCTTGCATACCCATTTGACAGCATAAAGCCTTTCCTGAATATGCTTCACGAAGCTGCTGCTGACAAGGACGTTGTATCTATAAAAATGACCCTTTACAGAGTTGCAAAGAACAGCGAAGTGGTTAACGCCCTTATCGAAACCGCCGAAAACGGCAAGAACGTGCTGGTTCTCGTAGAGCTTAAAGCAAGGTTTGACGAGGAAAACAATATCGAATGGTCACGCCGTCTTGAAGCGGCAGGCTGTACGGTGATATATGGTCTGAATGGTTTCAAGGTACATTCAAAGCTGTGCCTTATCACGAAGAACATTAACGGCAATCCCGAGTATTACACTCAGATAGGCACAGGAAATTACAACGAAAAGACTGCCCGTATCTATACCGATCTTTCACTTATGACTGCCGACAGTACCATCGGACGGAATGCCAACGATGTTTTCAATGCCCTTGCTTCCGATACGACCGTAAAAAGCTCCGAAGCACTTCTTGTTGCTCCCAATTGCCTCCAGAACAGAGTCGTAGAAATGATAGACGAGCAGATAAGTCTTGCCGAAAAAGGCGAAGAAGCATATATCGGCGTGAAGATAAATTCCCTCACCGACAAGACCATAATCGACGAGCTTATCAAGGCTTCAAAGGCAGGCGTTAAAATCGAGCTTGCTGTAAGAGGAATATGCTGCCTTATCCCCGGAGTTCAGGGAGAAACTGAAAATATAAAGGTAATAAGCGTTGTAGGACGCTTCCTTGAACATTCGAGGATATATATTTTCGGCAAGGGCGAAGCTGCAAAGATATACATTGCATCTGCCGATTTTATGACCAGAAACACTCTCCGCAGAGTTGAAGTTGCAGCCCCCGTTTATGATGAGTGCATAAGAGACCAGATCGTGTATATGTTTGACAAGATAATGTCGGACAACGTTCAGGCAAGAGAGCTAAGCAGCGACGGAAATTATATCCGTGTGGAAAATAATAATGAAAAGATCAACAGCCAGGAGCATTTTTACGACAAGGCTTACGAGCAGGCGCAGGCAGCGGAAATGATAAGCGGTAAATGAATGATAATATATAAGTTAGAAAATTATCCCGAGCAAATCGAAGCAGAGCAGCTTGAGACGGAAAGCTGTCCTGCCGTCATACTCACCTCATCGTCGGAGGCTGCAAATGCGCTGAAATTATCGGGGATAGACTATGACGGAGAGCTTTCTCTGGACAGTATTGCATTCTCAAAAATCGAAACGCAGAACGATTTTCTTCTGGGAACTCTTTGTATTCCAAAACTGCTGGACGTTGCAGGAAGCAGATATAAAATTATGCTGTTTATCAGCCGCCGAAGCATTGTGATAGTTGATAATTACAGCTTTTCGCAGAATATCTTCCGCAAGATCCAAAACGGAGCCGTAAATCAGCGGCTGACCGTACAGCGTGTGATATGCAGCTATTTTTCACAGCTTATGCAGCGTGATACCGAGCTTCTTATCCAGCACGAGCAGAAAATAATGCAGCTTGAGGAAAAGATATCCGAGGGCAGGACAGACGGATTTTTAGAAAGCATTACGCCTATACGGAAAGAACTTCTTGTCCTTCGGAGCTATTATGATGAGCTTCGTGATATGGGAAAAGAACTTGAACAGGACGAGAACGAACTGTTTGACAAAAAGCAGCGAAAATATTTCGGGACCATATTCGACCGTGCCGACAGGCTTATGAACCGAACGATCTATCTTCTTGAATACGTTCAGCAGGTCCGTGACGCATATCAGGCACAGATCGACGCAAAGCAGAACAGCAATATGGCTTTTCTTACTGCGATTTCCACAATATTCTTTCCGCTTACCTTAATAACCGGCTGGTACGGAATGAATTTTGAGAATATGCCCGAGCTTGAAAATGGGTATCCCTATATAATTCTGCTGAGTATTGCGGTAGTGATAATATGCATCGCTATATTTAAACGGAAGAAAATGCTGTAGATCATTCCTTCCGGTCTGACACTAATTGCACACCGATCTACAGACAAATCCGGAATAAACATTATAATAATATCCCCAAAGCAGCTCCTGCATAAGACCTGCTTTGGGGATAACTATTTATTCGGGAGCCTTACCTGCAAAATTGTTAATGCGGTCGGCTTACCGTTTTTTATTGCGTCCTGAAACAATTATTGCTCCCAGAGCTGCCAGAAGACAGCCGCATATTACTGCCGCTATGTAACCGAGCAGCGGACGTTTTTCTCCGAGAATATCATCAATAACGTTATAATCTCCGTAAGCTCCGGCTCCTGCCGCAATATCATTGGTATCACCTGCCTGCGTATCATCAGACGGACAGGTCTCAGCTGCGTCAGGCAACGGCAGTATGGCCGAACCTGCCGGGGCGGTATTTGAAGGATAAAGAGATATATAACGAATACATACTTCCGCTGCTGCAGTATGACGAGAAATATTCGGGTGAGCTTTTTCACACGATCGATGAATATATTGAATGCAGGGAAAATATGACTGCTGCCGCAAAAAAACTATTTATCCACAGAAACACTATGATGTATCGCCTTAAACAAATAGAAGAAATTCTGGGAGTCGATATTGACAGCAGAGAAGCATTGTTCTGCATTCAGACAGGGCTTTATATTAAAAAAATAATTGATACCGAATGATCTTTGTGAGCTTTTTTAATACGAGGAGGATCTGCTGTGAAGCCTGTTATAGGAGTTATGCCCTTGTGGGACGACGAAAAAGAAAGCATATGGATGCTGCCCGGATATCTTGAAGGAATACGTCAGGCAGGCGGACTGCCGATCATTCTTCCGCTTACCGACGATGCTGATGAGATCGGTCAGTTAGCCGATATGTGCAGCGGCTTTCTTTTTACGGGAGGACACGATGTAGACCCGAAAATCTATAATGAAACATCTATCGGGGATATGGTATCACCTTGCAGCCAGCGTGACAAGATGGAGAAGCTTTTCCTTGAAATTGCTATCAAACAGGACAAGTCAGTCCTTTGAATATGCCGGGGCATTCAATTTATCAACGCAGTATTGGGCGCAGTATTGGGCGGCAGCCTGTATCAGGATATTCCGCTTCAGCATAAATCGAATACCGAGCATCATCAAAAGCCGCCCTATGATGTTCCCGTACACTCCGTAATTCTGAGGGAAAACACACCTTTGCATCGGCTGCTGAATATCACGGAAATGAAGGTCAACAGCTATCATCATCAGGTGATCAAAACTCCGGCTCCGGGGCTTATGGAAATGGCAGTTTCCGAGGACGGACTTACAGAAGCCGTACAAAGCTTTTGTCAAAGGGAAAAATGCAGAAAAATCGTTAGTTCAAAAAAAGATTATTCGTATCTCCCGATAAACCAATTGACCTGAATTTACGTAAAAAAAGCCTGCACAAAAAATGCAGGCTCTCATTTTATTCGTACATATCCCGCAGCTTTTCAAGTGCTTTTTTCTCTATCCTCGAAACGTAGGAACGTGAGATGTTCAGTTTGTCGGCTACCTCTCGCTGTGTAAGGGGCTTCAAGCCGTACAGACCGTATCGGTGGCGAATGACCTCCTTTTCACGCTCGTCAAGGCACTTGTCTATAAAGCCGTAAAGCTGACGGGATTTTATCATTACGTCTATCCTGTCCACAAGATTGTCGTCCTCGGCGATTATATCCATAAGGCTCATACTGTTGCCGTCCTTATCGGTGTCCACAGGCTCGTCAAGATAGACATCTCGTGCGCTTTTCCGGGCGCTTCTGAAATACATCAGCACCTCGTTATCTATGCACTTAGCCGCATATGTGGCAAAGCGGGTGGATTTGGAATTGTTAAAGGAGGATACCGCCTTGATAAGCCCGATGGTGCCTATGGAAATAAGCTCCTCGCTGTCAACGTTCGGAGAATAGTATTTCTTCACCACGTGTGCCACAAGGCGGAGATTATGCTCGATAAGCTCACCTCGGGCGCTGTCGTCCCCCTCCGCCATTCTCCTGAATGCTTCCGCTTCCTTTTCTGCGGACAGGGGCTTCGGGAATACGGTGCTGCTGTCCATATGCAGAGCAAAATACAGCATATGCTCCAGAAGCCACGAGATAAGTCCGCCAAACATAAAGATCACCTCGGATATACATTTTGGTAATGTATATTCGGGGTGAAATTTGTCCTATTCTATTTTTTACCGAAGAAACCGTTGTCGAATACATTTTTGCGGTCGTGCTTATCCTTTTGTATCGTTACATCGCCCTCGCAGCGGACATCGCCCTGTATTTCGGTGCAGTTGATATCTCCCTCGCAGCTTTGGACATTTCCGTGTATCACAGCGCATTCGATATCTCCACCTGCGGAAGCGTTTGCACCGATATCGCCGCAGTGTATATCATCGCCTGCGGTCACGCTGCCGCCTACATTGCCACAGTTTACTCCGTCCCCTGCCGACACTCCGCCGCCTACGTTTCCGCAGTTCACTCCATCGCCGCAGGACACTCCGCCGCCTACATTTCCGCAGTTTACTCCGTCGCCGCAGGACACTCCTCCGCCCACGTTTCCGCAGTTTACTCCGTTGCCGCATTGAATGTTTCCGTTAACGTCCCCGTCAATGGTACAGCTGCTCCAGATATCTACATTAAGGGTCGGCTGCTCCGATGGTGCAGGCATCTGCAAACTTATCACAAGCTTTCCGTCATATTCGTTCTGCGTGAGTATCTTATTTCCAATTGCCTGGACTATCCGCAGCTTACCGTCATCGGGCAGTCCGCATTCAGCCTTCGGGATATCCGCTTCTCTGCCCGTAAGCAGGAAGTCAACAGTCACGCCAAAAAATTCTCCCAGCTCCGGAAGCAGTGATATATCGGGACAGGACAGTCCGTTTTCCCATTTGCTCACCGCCTGGACGCTAACTCCCATCTGTTCCGCAAGCTTTTCCTGAGATATGCCCTTTTCGGTTCTGAGCCTTTTTATGGTCTCCGAAATAACAATATTCATAATGACGACCTCCGCTTTATTATTTTATCTTAATTATAACGGCTAAGCAAAATATTGTACAGAGACCGTCCGTTGATATTTATTCAACTGTTGGTTGATTATCCTCAGGCTTATTATCATCTGTGCCGAGCTTTTTACTCATACGCTCCATTGCAAGGGGAAGGGCAAGTCCGATAACGAAGATCACAATGGCAATGATACCCTCGCCGTTAAGTGTGAATTCCTTGGGATATACCGCAGGGAGAGAGCCGATTATCAGTCCGAGAATTGCGCAGTATGTGCCTGTCTTGCACTTTTTCAGAAGTATGCTTATTATTTTTGCCGCCGCAAGGAGTCCGATAACGGCTCCTATGGCATAATAAACAAGAGTTATGATATCCAGTTCGCTTACGGCTCTTATAGCATTGTCATAGCCGCCGAGAATTTTAAGCACAAGTGCGCCGCTGAGACCGGGCATAATCATTGCCGCCGCCGCAAAAACAGTCATTATGATTATTGCTATTGGACCTGTGCCAAATGCGGCGCTGCCCTCCTTTAAGGAGTTAAACAGGATTATTCCCACCGCCGCAATAAGAAATGGCGCAATGTGAATGGGTTTAAGCTTTCCTGCGCTTCTGCACTCCTTCACGATAGCAGGCAGAGAGCCGAGGATTATTCCGAGGAAGAAAAACTGGGTGGGAACATTATGATACTCGAAAAGATATCCCAGCACCTTTGATGCAAGGAAAATTCCCAGCACTATGCCTATTCCCAGAGGTATGATAAAGGGCAGATTTTTCCTCAGCTTTTTCAGATTAAGATCAATAGCGTCAAGCAGCTCATCATATATTTTAAGTATAAATGCGATCGTGCCGCCGCTGACTCCCGGAATGGCGTCGGCAATGCCAACACAGGCTCCTTTTATGACCAGCAGGAGCCATTCTTTAAACTTCTTCATTTTACTTTTCCTCCATTATTAAAATTCCCATTCAGTATAACACATTATTACCGTCATTTCAATAGCAAAAGAGATTTATTCTGAATTTTTAACGAAATCTTATTGAAATTTAATTTAAAGTATGGTATAATATAACTAATTTGGAAAGGATGACCGCTATGGGAAGCTACATAACTACTTATATGAAGTCGGTGGAGGCCGCTCTCGAGGACGAAAACACCGACTGGCAGGCTCTTAAAAGAGAACATCTCGTTCAGATAGAATTTATCCAGCACGAAAGGCTCATTCACCTTATCGTTACGGTGATGTGCTGCCTGCTGCTGTTTATCGGGCTGTGCGTTTTCTTTATGTCACAGCTTATACCGTTTCTTATCGTGGACGGTCTGCTGCTCATTCTTGATTTTTGTTACCTGATATATTACTGCTTCATCGAAAACAGCACCCAGAAGCTTTACAGACTTTACAACCGTATCTGCGCCAAGGCAGAGCCTGAGAACAAGACTGTTACCGATATCCTGACCCGGAAGAAGCTGACGTAAATTATTTTTAGATTGGAGATTACGCTGTGAAAGTAACCGCTGAGATCGTCCGTGAAATTATTGAAAAAAAGGACATTATCGTTGAATTTCAGCCCATATATTCCCTGAACACAAAAAAATACATCGGCCTTGAAGCCCTCGCCCGTGGAAAATACAAGGACGAGATCATTCCGCCCTATTTCCTGTTTGAGTACGCAAAAAAGGACGGCACCGTCCTTACCCTGGACAGGATATGCCGTGAAAAGGCTATGAGAGCTTTTTCCGCAGAAAGCTCCGCTCCCTCTCTTTTTATAAATTTCGAGACATCTGTCTTAAACGGCATTACCTCCGGCACGGGAGAAATCCAAAGAAGCGCTGCTGAAAATCACATCTCGCCTCAGAATATCGTTATCGAGCTGAATGAGTCGAGAGTCAAGGACTCCTATAATCTGATGATGTTCGTGGATTTTTACCGCTCAAAGGGATTTCTTATCGCTCTTGACAATGTGAGTGCGGGACTTGACACACTAAACCGCATTATGCTCATAAATCCCGATATCATCAAGATAGACAGGGCGATAGTTTCCCAGATCGACAGCAACAAGTACAACCAGGAGGTCTTCCGCTCCATTATCAACACCGCAAAGCAGATAGGCGCAATGACCGTTGCCGAGGGCGTTGAGACGGTGGACGAGGTAATCACCTGTATGATACTTGGAGTGGACTATTTCCAGGGCTTTTATTTCCAGAAGCCCGAGCAGTTCAATTATCTGTTTACAAACGAGGCAAGGCTCAGGGTGGAGGAAGCCGCTCAGAAGCTGAACATCTCCACAAAGAAAAATCCTACTGTGGTCAATATGATGATAGAAAGCTACAAGCGCATTATTTACGAGCTTGTGAACCGTCTTTCCTGTATGACACACGACGATTACAATGCGGAGCTTCGTGATTATGTTGACGAGCACAGCGAGATTGAATGTGCCTTTCTCATTGACAGCAAGGGCTTTCAGATAACTGACACGGTTATGACGCCGAATGTTGAGATACTCGAGGGTTATCACCCTGCGCTGATGGGTGTTAATCATGACATCAAGAATTATTTCTACGCCATCAAGGAGCAGATAGAAGACCCCTTTATTTCCGGCTGGTACATAAGCAATGCTACGGGCAAAAGCTGTAAGACTATTTCTTCCAAGTTTTACAACAACAAGGGCGAGATGATAGTTGCCTGCGTGGACCTTAAAAAGCAATGATGGTTATTCGGAGAAGCTTTGACTTGCCAAATCGGGATTTTGAGAGAAAAAAATGAAAAATTATACTCAGGTTTATGTAAAAAACAGTTTTGAAGCCGCAAAAATGTATTGCAAAGCTTTTGGAGCAGAGATCACACGTGAGTTTATAAATGAGCATAACTCGGCTTATGACCACTGCGAATTGTCTGTGAATGGCGAAGGCTTTCTGGCGTTAGCCGAAGCTTCAAATCCTTGTGATATAAATATAGTTCACAAATACAAATGGGAAACTATGACATTTAACGTGTTTGAAATGGGAACCGAGGAAGCGGTTTATAATGCTTTTCGTGTTTTAAGCGATGGCGGAGTGGTCATTGAACCTATTCACGAGCTTCCGTGGAGTAAATGCTGTGCGACCGTTATTGATAAATTTGGGGTGTGCTGGTGGATCTCAATTTGAAATGATCCGATCTCTCAAACTGTTTCAGATGTAATAGAGTTAAATCATATATGCCGTTCTCCGTTTTTCGGGGGACGGCTTCTTATTTGAAAAATTTACATAATATATATTGGCGCTTAGAAACATTCGTACTATAATATATTTTGGAAATTATTGACGGCAGGAAAATTGTGTGGTATAATTAAGATAATTATGGTATTATCTCACGAAAGGACAGCGCAATGAAAAAAGAATACATAATGGGCAACAGCGCTATTGCTTTGGGCGCTCTTGCGGCAGGGGTGAACGTGGTTTCGGGTTATCCCGGCACTCCCTCCTCCGAAATCGTTGAAACGATCTACAAATATCCCCACGAGGGCGTTTACCTTGAATGGTCGGTAAACGAAAAGGCGGCTCTTGAGGTGGCTGCTGCGGCGGCTTATTCGGGGGCAAGGTCTATGGTCACTATGAAGCAGGTGGGACTGAATGTGGCTTCCGACCCTCTTATGTCTCTGGCTTACGTGGGCGTTAAGGGCGGTATGGTGGTGATTTCCGCCGATGACCCGGGTCCTATTTCTTCTCAGACCGAGCAGGACACAAGACGGTTTGCTGAGTTTGCACGAATCCCCGTTTTTGACCCTTCCTCACCCGAGGAGGCTTACGAGATGATTCGGGAGGCTTTTGAGTATTCGGAAAAGTACAGCACTCCCGTTCTTTTCAGACCCACCACACGCATATGCCACGCTTATGCTTCTGTTGAGGTGGAGGATAAAACCTCTCCGAAGGCATATGAGGGCTTTGTGAAGAACTCGCAGAAGTGGGTCATTTTCCCGAGACTTTCTTACCAAAATCACGAAATGATTGAGAAGAGAAATCCCGAGATTGGAAAAGATTTTTCGGGTTACTGCCGCAACACCTGCGAGGGAAATGGTTCAAAGGCGGTTTTTGCGAGCGGTATAAGCTATGCTTATGCGAAAGAGTATCTGAAAGATATTCCCGATGTGAAGCTTTGCAGGATAGCTACGCCTTATCCGTTCCCCGAAGATTTTGTTTTGAAATGTCTTGAGGGTGTTGAGGAAATTATCTGCCTTGAGGAGCTTAGTCCTTTTGTGGAGGAAAAGCTGCTTCAGACGGTTGGAAGATATGGTCTGAATGTTAACATAAAGGGCAAGCTAAGCGGCGATGTTAAGGAGGCGGGAGAAAATTCCGCAGATTATGCGGCAAAGGTGCTGAGCGGATTTATCGGCAGAACCGCTCCCGAAAAGGGGCTTTCTATTTCGGATATGCCCCCGCTCCCCGTTCGTCCGCCCGTGCTTTGTGCAGGCTGTCCTCACAGGGCGTCCTTCTATGCGGTAAAGCAGGCTATGAAGGGCAGGAGGAGCTATTTCTGCGGCGATATTGGCTGCTACACTTTAGGCAATGCGATGCCCCTTGATATGGTGGACACCTGCCTTTGTATGGGTGCAGGCATTACTATGGCACAGGGCTTTAACAGGGTCGACAAGGACGGGGTATGCTTTGCTTTTGTGGGCGACTCCACCTTCTTTGCTTCGGGTATGACGGGCGTGGTAAATGCGGTATACAACGAAGCGGATATGATACTTTGCGTGCTTGACAACTCCACTACGGCTATGACGGGTCATCAGCCTCACCCAGGTACGGGTCGGACTATGATGGGCAATGTGGTGGAAAAGGTAAGCATTACAAAAATTCTTGAGGGTATGGGCGTTAAGAAGATAGTTACTGTTGACCCGTTGAAGCTTTCCGAAGCGGTTGCGGCGGTAAGGGAATGTGCGGATATGAAGGGCGTTAAGGCTATTATCTTCAAGTCACCCTGCATTGCTGTCACAAAGCCTGCGGGCAAGGTTTCCATATCCGACAAGTGCATTAACTGCAAAAAGTGCATAAAGGAAATTGGCTGCCCCGCTCTTATCCTGTCTGATGGAAGAGTGGCTGTTGACAAGGGACTTTGCACGGGCTGCGGATTGTGCGCTCAGGTTTGTCCCGTAAATGCGATAGGAGGCGAGTGCTGATGGAAATGGATATTCTTGTTTGCGGCGTAGGCGGTCAGGGTACTGTTCTTGCTTCAAAGCTGATCGCATCGGCGGCTATGAGTCTCGGGAACACCGTTCATTCGGCGGAAACTATTGGTATGGCTCAGAGAGGCGGTTCGGTCACAAGTCACATTCGCATTGGCAACAGGGCATACTCCCCTCTTATCCCTCTCGGAAGTGCTGATGTTATCATTGCTTTTGAGCCTGCGGAGGCGGTAAGAAATCTGATGTATCTGAAAAAGGACGGATTTGTTATCGTTAACCGAATCCCAGTCAAGCCCACAACAGAGTCAATTCACGATTCGGGGTATGACGGTGCGGAAATGGTTGAATACATAAAGAAAAAATGCGGCTGTCTGGTGGTTGACGCTTCGGAGCTTTGCGGTGAACTTGGTGCGAAATTCTACAACTCTGCAATTCTCGGTGCGGCTGCGGGTACGGGCAGGCTTGGAATTTCTCCCGAGGCGCTTATTGCCGAGATAGAGGGTCGAGTTCCCGAAAAATTTATCGAGGCTAACAAAAAGGTTTTCTCAGAAGGGCTTAAAAAGGCTGAAAATATATGAAAGAAGGATCATATTATGACACTAAATGAAGTTCAGCTTGGTCAGGTAAATGCTCAGATACAAAGGCTCATAAAGACCGACAGCTACTATGGCAAAATGTACCGTGATATGGGCATTGACGGTATCTCGAGTCAGGAGGATTTTGAAAATCTCCCCTTTTCAAGCAAGGACGATCTGAGAAATGCTTATCCTCTGGGCATTCAGGCTGTTCCCGACGAGGAAGTTGTCCGCATACACTCATCATCGGGCACTACGGGCAAGCCTGTTATTATCCCCTACACCGCTAAGGACGTGGACGATTGGGCTATTATGTTTGCAAGGTGCTACGAGACTGCAGGCATTACCAACAAGGACAGGATTCAGATAACTCCCGGCTATGGACTGTGGACTGCGGGAATCGGTTTCCAGGCAGGCTGCGAAAAGCTTGGTGCTATGGCTATTCCTATGGGCCCCGGCAACACCGAAAAGCAGCTTCAGATGATGATCGACCTGAAATCCACCGTTATTACGGCGACATCTTCCTATGCGCTGCTGCTCTCGGAGGAGATAAACAAGAGGGGCATAAGAGATAAGATATGCCTTAAAAAGGGCGTTTTCGGCTCGGAGAGATGGAGCGAAAAGATGAGAAAGTCCATTGCAGACGGACTTGGAATTGAGCTGTATGATATTTACGGACTTACTGAAATTTACGGTCCGGGTATCGGCATAAACTGCTCTGAGGAGAGGGGCATTCATTACTGGGACGATTACATTTACATTGAGATAATCGACCCGAAAACGGGCAATCCTGTTCCCGACGGCACAGAGGGCGAGATAGTTATCACCACTCTTGTGAAGGAGGGTGCGCCTCTTATCCGTTTCCGCACTCACGATATCTCCCGTATCATTCCCGAAAAATGCTCCTGCGGCAGAAGCTATCCCCGTATCGACGTTATCAAGGGAAGAAGCGACGATATGTTCAAGGTCCACGGCGTGAATATGTTCCCCAGTCAGGTGGAGGAAATTCTCAAAAAGGTGGACGGTGTTTCAAGCGAATACAGCATCAACATTGCTCACGATGACGAGAAGAACAGGGACGTTATGCTCCTTACCGCAGAGGCTGAGGGACGTGTTAATTTCGACAACACGGAAAAGAAGATCGCCGAGCTTTTCAAGTCCCTTATCGGCGTTACTCCAAAGGTGACGGTGGTCCCTGTGGGAACGCTGCCCCGAAGCGAGAAAAAGACTAAGCGTGTTATCGACCACAGAGTTATGTAAGATTTTTATAAGAAAAGTCAGAAAATTCCGAAAAACTATTGCAAATTTTCTTAAAATGGTATAAAATATATTTGAGGGCTTCAAATATCCGAAGCCGGCACTATTTATTTATGAAAGGATGTCATACCAATGGCAGGATTAAACAAGGTCACTGTTGACGACATTAACGTTAAGGGCAAAAAGGTTCTCGTAAGAGTTGATTTCAACGTTCCTATGAAGGACGGTGTTATCACCAACGATAACCGTATCCAGGCTGCTCTTCCCACTATCAAGAAGCTTATTTCCGACGGAGGCAAGGTAGTTCTCTGCTCTCATCTCGGCAAGCCCAAGAACGGCCCCGAGGCTAAGTTCTCCCTCAAGGCTGCTGCTGACAGACTTGCAGAGCTGGTAGATACCAAGGTAGTTTTCGCTGCTGACGATACCGTTGTCGGCGAGAACGCTAAGAAGGCTGTTGCCGAAATGAAGGACGGCGAGATCGTTGTTCTTGAGAATACTCGTTTCAGAGGCGCTGACGAGACCAAGAACGGCGAGAACCTTTCCAAGGAGCTTGCTGACCTGGTTGACGGTCAGGTATTCGTTATGGACGCTTTCGGTTCCGCTCACCGTGCTCACGCTTCTACTGCAGGCGTTGCTAAATTCGTTAAGGAAACTGCTGTAGGTTACCTTATGCAGAAGGAGATCAAGTTCCTCGGCAATGCTGTTGAGGATCCCGTTCGTCCCTTCGTTGCTATTCTCGGCGGCGCTAAGGTTGCTGACAAGCTGAACGTTATCAACAACCTCCTCGACAAGTGCGACACTCTTATCATCGGCGGCGGTATGGCTTACACATTCCTCAAGGCTAAGGGCTATGAGGTTGGTACTTCCCTCGTTGACGACGAGAAAATAGATTACTGCAAGGAAATGATGGCTAAGGCTGAGAAGCTTGGCAAGAAGCTTCTTCTCCCTGTTGATACTGCTGTTGCAGCTTCCTTCCCCGATCCTATTGACGCTGAGATAAGCGTTGAGTATCTTGACTCCTCCGCTATCCCTGCTGACAAGATGGGTCTTGATATCGGTCCTAAGACTCAGGCTCTCTTTGCTGAGGCTGTTAAGTCCGCTAAGACTGTTGTTTGGAACGGTCCTATGGGCGTTTTCGAGAACCCTGTTCTCGCTAAGGGCACTATCGCTGTAGCTCAGGCTCTTGCTGATACAGATGCTACTACTATCATCGGCGGCGGCGACTCTGCTGCTGCTGTTATGCAGCTTGGCTTTGCTGACAAGATGTCCCACATCTCTACCGGCGGCGGCGCTTCTCTCGAGTACCTCGAGGGCAAGGTTCTTCCCGGCGTTGATGTTATCGCTGAAAAGTAATCTGCTTTAAAATCAGGTATTTATCGGCGTCATACTCTCTGAGCGGGTGTATGGCGCCGTTTTTCTTAAAACGGAGGAATTGAAATGATCTTAGAAAACGAAAAAATCGACATCTGCCGTGACTGCGACTTCTCCTATTCCAATGTTACAGGCTCGGATTTTACCGCTGTCTCCGCTGTGGACTGCGATTTTTCCGAAATAACCGTTAACGGCTGCAATATGATATCCGCTCAGTTTAACAATGTTATGCTTGAGGACGCTTCGATCGAGGGCGTAAATATGGCAAACGCCTCATTTACCGACGTTTCCCTGTCGGGTCTCAGAATGTTAAACGGCGACATTCAGAGAGGCAAGTTTGAAAGCGTTGATATGAACGGAATTTCCGTCAAGGGCTGCGACCTGTCGGGAGCTGTGCTCGAAAACTGCAACCTTGAGGGGCTTGCTATAAGCTCCTGTCAGATATCGGGTATGAGCATTGACGGTATCCCCGTTAAGGAGCTGCTTGAGAAATATTACAGATGATCGGAAAAATGGCACATCACGCACATATGCTTGACAATCAGATATTTGAATGTTAAAATAAAATATATTCAGATTTTTATTTTTTAAGGAGTTTTATAAATGAGCGTTAAATTCCATCTCCCCGATTTCTGGTCCCACGGCCCTCTTAATCTTGCTCTTATTGATATGATAAAAAGTAATCCCGAATATTTTTATGACGGCGTGGAGATCGCCTCGGTTTACGGCTGCTTCCCTCCTGCTGTATGGAACGGCGGAAGAAACATTAACGGCTATGCCTCCGAAGATGTTATAAAAAAGGTCCTTGACGAATTTAATTCCCGTGGCATTCCCTGCCGCTTTACATTTACAAATCCTCATCTTACCGAGGAGCATATGAGCGATAAATTCTGCAACCGTCTTCTGGAGCTTGCGGACAATGGGCTTAATGAGGCTATTGTGAACACTCAGGTGGTCGAAGATCACATAAGAAAAAATTATCCTAAGTACAAGATAACCTCCTCCACCTGCAAGCAGATAAGGGATATGGATAAGCTTATCGCCGAGCTTGAAAAGGACTACATCCTTGTTGTTCTCGACTACAACTGGAACAACAATATGGAGGCTCTGGCGCAGATACCCGAGAAGTACAGAAGCAGGCTTGAGGTGCTTGTCTGCCCCTACTGCTTCCCAAACTGTCAGCGCAGGGGCGAGCATTACAGCTTCCTCGGAAAGCAGCAGATCGAGCGCTCCACCATCAACGCTTTTCAGGGTATGGGCGGTATGCAGCTGAACGTTCAGCAGGAAAAGCCATTCCTCTGCGAAGCGATAAACAAGAATTTCCTTGAAACCACGGAATTTTCCACCCACGTTACTCCCGATACTTTGTATAATAAATATGTTCCTTTGGGATATGAGCAGTTCAAGATAGAGGGCAGAACTATTCACCCTCTGAACGTTATCGAAAGCTATGTTTATTATATGGTCAAGCCCGAATACAAGGATATGGTAAGGCTGAAGCTGGGGCTCAGCGTTTTTCAGCCGAGAATGTGATAGTTACTATACCGCAGATAATCAAAACGGATATCTGCGGTATTTTTCTGTCAATCAAAGCTTTGATTTTGTATTTCAAATAAAAATTATCGTTTTTCGGTAAAAAAGTATTGACAAACACATTTTGGTGTGCTATAATGCAGATAGTGGAAATGCATTTACTTATTTTACTGAAAGGCGGTTTTTTATATGACAAAAAATAACAGATCCATAAAACTGACGGGCATTCTCATTAAAACGGCGATAGTTCTCTGCTTTGCGGCGCTGTTTATTATGCCCTATGCGGCAGAAGTTTACAAACAGGTCTCACTTATGCACGACGATGTGACCGTTCCCCTGCTTATCACCTTTTACTCCTGCGCTGCGGTGGGATTTGTGATACTGTTCGTTCTCGACAGGCTTGTTGCTAACATAAACAAGGGCGAGGTCTTTGTTAATGACAACATCAAGCTTCTGAGGATATTGTCCTACTGCTGCTTTATCATTTCCTTTATCACTCTGATCTTTGCCCGTTTCAGGATATTAGCTTTTATTATTACCTTTGCGGCGGCGTTCTTCGGGCTTATTCTTCGGGTAATTAAGAACTGCTTTGAAGAAGCTGTGAGACTTCGTGAAGAAAATGATTTTACTATATGAGCCGAGGTGATGATATATGGCAATTATTGTTAATCTTGATGTTGTTATGGCACAAAGGAAAATAGGCTCGGGCGAGCTTGCTGAAAAGATAGGCATTACTCAGGCTAATCTTTCCATTCTGAAAACAGGCAAGGCTAAGGCTGTACGCTTTTCGACACTTGAAAAGCTATGCGATGTTCTGGACTGCCAGCCCGGTGATATTCTGGAATTCAGACGTGAGGAGGGCGGGGAAGATGAATGACGCAGGTTTTATGCCGATGGAAGCTCCACTCGGCAAGAGTAATGAAGTCTCTTTTTCAAAGAGGGAAAAGATCTTTTCATTCGTGGCGGCAGCGCTGGGATTTGTTTTTATAAAGTGCTTTGCGGCTCCATTTTTGATAGATGTACGAATGGGACTGGGTGCGGCGGTATTTCTGATACTCACCCTTGTTTTTTCTCTCGCTTTTAAAAAGGGCAGAAAAATAACGCCATCAAAGGCGCTTCGCACGGTTCTGTGTGTTCTGTTTTCCGCAAATATTTTTATAAGCGCAAATTTTCTGATACAGTCGCTTTGCTTTATTTTTTCGGCTATGATACTTGTTTATGACTGCCTGGCAGACAGCAATGAAAGGTTTGACAGGATAAGGAAAATGTTCCCTGCGGATATATTTGCGGCGGCTTTTCGTCCCCTATCGGATATGTGTGCCTGCCCCGGAGCAATGAAATCTGCGGCGGATAAAAACAATGCGGGAAAGGCTGTAAAAAACGCTCTTTTAGGTCTTGCAATTGCTCTGCCCTCAACCATTGTGGTGGGCGTACTGCTTATGAATGCCGACAGCGGCTTTGCGGATATCCTTACCTCCATTACTGACGGTGGACTAAGGTCTGTGCTGATATTCGCCGCTCAGGCGGTCATCGGTCTGCCTGTGGGCTTTTACATCTTTGCGATGTGCCACGCAGCGAGTGACTGTGACGAAAGCAGCGATGAATACTGCCTTCAGAGGATAGCGGCGGTGAGATTTGTACCCTCGGGTGCGGCGGCATTCTCGGCGGTGCCTCTCTGCGTGATGTATGTGATATTTTTCTTCTCTCAGATCTCTTATTTTCTGTCTTCATTCGCTTCAAGGCTGCCCTCGGATATGGCAAGCTATTCGGAATATGCAAGAAGGGGATTTTTCGAGCTGTGCATTGTTGCGCTTATAAATTTAGCTGTGATAATCGGCATAAATCTTTTCTCAAAATACGGCGAGGACGGAAAGAAGTCTAAATTTCTGAAAATAATGACCGTCACTCTCTGCGTATTCACAATTCTCCTCATTGTCACCGCCGTAAGCAAAATGGCTATGTATATAAGCGTTTACGGGCTTACAAGGCTGAGATTTTACACAAGCTGGTTTATGCTTCTGCTGGGTGTGCTGTTTATCGGGATAATAATTTCGGTAATACACAATAAATTTAATCTGTCAAAATTCGCTGTGACTGCTTTTACCGTAATGTTTGCCGTTCTAAGCTTTTCAAATGCCGACAGGCTCATTGCGGAATACAACATCGGAAGATATCTGAACGGCACGCTCCCCTCGGCGGACATAACAATGTTTCGTGAGCTTTCCGCCGACGCTGTTCCTGCGGCGGAGAAGCTAAGGGGTCACATCTCTCAAACAGAGGAAGAAAAGCTTGACGAGATACTTGAAAGCAAGCTTCAGGAGTTTCACAAGGCGGATATCCGCACAGTTACCGTAAGCGAGCTGATGGCGGAAAGGTGCCAAAATGAAAGGCTGTAAGATACTTATATGCGGTGGGGTGCTCATAATAATGCACTACGTGGATTTTATGCTGTTTGACAAGGGTTTCCCCGCCGCTCTTCTCGTCACCGCCGCCGCAGGAGCTGTCTGCGGCGGGGTATGCGGGGAAAAGAAATTTATGGGTACGGCTGTTAATACTCTGCTTACTCTTTTGCTGTATGCGGTGCTCATATTCCTGACGGGAAGGCTTAATATTTACGAACTGATAATGTTTCCTCACGGAATGACCGAGGAAAACTATCTGAGCGCTTCAAACCGAAGTGCGGCGGGACTTATTATAATGCTCATTTTTGCGGTGACTGTGGGGTCGGCGATCCTTGGAGCGGCGGTATCCTGTGGGATAAAGAGCGGAGGCGTGGAAGATCAAAGATGAAATCTACGCTCAAACTCGTCCTTTGTGGTTTTTCCTCTGAAAAGGAACAGCGCCGCCATCAGTATCACGCTGAGACAGGTGCATATGACTGTGGGATAGGTTATATTCGTAAGCCCCGCTATAAGGCAGATAAGGGGCAGAAAGCCGTAAAATCCACCGATTATGAGATAGAGCATATACTCACCCGACTTCATTTTCAGCACTTTTGCGATTATGAAAATGGATATTACGGCGCATATGCTGGCACAGGGCAGGACAAAATCCACCGACCAGCCCCGCCACCCTGTAAATCTGTCCCATATGACGGACAGGGAGGTTATGAGAATAAGCTCCCAGGTGATGTTTTTCAGTATCCTGCGGCGGTAGGCAATGCCCACAGAGGTTGTGAGCCAGGCGCAGATTATGCCGCCTATACATATGAGCGACCAGGTTATCCGTCCCGTGATGATGTAATCTGTGCCTATGCATATCGCTGCCGCAGATATGGCGATAAATGATATCAGCTTTAAGAGAAAGTCGCTTCCGAAGCGGCTTTCTGTTATTTTAGGGTACATTTCCGGCTCGGGAGTGCCTGTAAGCTCTCCCTGACAGAGGGGACAGCGGTCCTTGTCGCCGTCAACGTTTATTCTGCATTTTCTGCACTGCTGCATTCTTCGCTCACCTCCTGAACAGGTCTTTCGGCGTATGAGTCGTTGCTCCTTATTGTAACATCTATGCCCTGAGACGTGAGCGCACGGAAAAAGTTGCGCTGAACATCGGTGGAGGCATAGCTTGATGTTATTCCCATTTGCAGAACGTCGTTATAGGAGCAGATGTTGAGCTGTATATTTCCCGTGCTCACAAATACGGAAAAGCTTTTGATAAGCCCGTCAAACTGTTTTGGCATTTTTATCCTGCCCACATTTGAGATAACGGAAGTCTCGCTTCTGACGCTGATATGACGGGCAATTCGCAGGACTTTGTTTTTTAAGGGCAGCGGTGCGATACGCACAAAAGGATTATGCTCAAGAGCTGCAAGACTGTTCATTCTCATAGCAAGCTTGTCCTTTGTGAGCTGCTCCTTGAACATTTCATTAACGCAGGATATGATGTCCTCCAGCGTTCCGTCACGCTTTGTAAAGCTGTACTTTACGGATATCATTCCGAAAAAGTTCTTGGCTGTTTCCGAGGGGAAATATTGCCTGAGATTTACGGGGATATTTATGACCACAGGCTTTTTTACGCTCTGTACGGACATTTCCATACTAAGCGCCTTGATATAAACTGCGGTTAAAAACACAGTAAGAGTTGTATTATATTTATGCGCCGCCGCAATAACGCTCTGAACAGAGGCAAAGCCCTCTATTGCCGAAAGCCTGTTGTTTTCAAGCCTTTCCGACCTGAGACGGAACGCCTTTACCATTTTAGCCTTTGGCTTTTTTATGCTCTTATCGTAATATTTTGAAAAACTGTCCGCATTTTTCTGGGAAAATGAAGCGTCATTATCCAGCACGGGAAGCTCGTCCTCAAAAAGCTCGGCATAGCGGTAGATGATGTATCTGTAAACGATAGTTTTAAGCAGCATAAGTGCGCCTGTTCCGTCGGCAAGGACGTGGAAGACCTCAAGGTTTATCCTGCTGCGGTGATATGTTATGCGATAGAGCAGAGAACGGACGTCCTCTTCGTAAATTGCGGCGCAGACGGGGGTGTTTTCCTCGGTGACAACGGGCTTTAAGTCGCAGTTTTCCAGATAATACCAGAAAAAGCCTTTTTTCATCACCATATTGAAATTGGGATAGCTTTCCACCGCTCTCTCGGCGGCTTTCTGCAGCAGCTCGGGGTCTATCTCATCATTAAGCTCGCAGGAAAAGCGAAACACTCGTGTATCGGATTTTTCCACAGTAGACGGAAATATCTTTGCGGCATTGTCAAGACGGCTCCAGGAGGTATGTTTTTCACGTTTCATCATTATCTCACCTGCTCTCAGTCCGTAAGGCGCAGAAAATACATTATCATACTTACCGCCTTGCGTGCGTGGGGATTAAACTGCAGATCCGACGCAAAAAAGCCGTGATATGCCTTTTTTATGCGAAATTCCATCACCCTTGCTCCGCTTTTGTAAAGCCGTTTCGCAAACGCTTCTCCCTCGTCACGCAGGGGACATCGTTCCGCAGTTATGACCAGAGTATCGGGCATTCCTTTAAGGCTTTTCGCCTTGAGGGGAGCCACATATGGGTCGTTTTTCTCCTCGGGGCGATTCAGGTACAGCTCAAAATATCCTCTCATACGCTCGGCGGTGAGGATACAGCCCTTGCCGTTTTCACGGAAGGACTCATAAGGCGAGTCTTCTCCGAACTCACAGTCTGCGGCAGGGTATATAAGTATCTGTCTGCGTATCCTGAACTCTCCCCTGTCCCGTGCTTTAAGGGCAACGGCTGCGGCAAGATTTCCTCCTGCGCTGTCTCCTATAAGGACGATATCGTTTTTTGATGTGCCCCTTTTTACGGCGTATTTATAGACCTGTCGTGCAGCTTCATAGCAGTCGTTCAGACCTGCGGGATATTTATTCTCGGGAGCAAGGCGGTAATTCACCGAAACCACATAGCTGCCCGTTATGCGTGAAAGCTGCTTGCACACCTTGTGATACCTGTCGATATCGTCAATCACCCAGCCGCCTCCGTGAAAGAATATAAGCACTCGCTTTTTCGGGCTGAGCACAGAGGGGGGATATACACGGACGGGTATGGCTCTGCCGTCACGTGCGATTATATCTCTGTCGTAATGACCGTCCTTTGCGGTGGCGGCGGTGCGTACAAGCAGATGGATAAGCTCCCGGTGCAGGCGGTAGACCTTCCTGATATCCGGGGGAGATATTTTGCTAATTATATGATCAATAAAGCTGCTCATTTTTCTTCATTGCCTTTCAGATTTTCTATAAGTTTATTATACTATAAATCTTCCGTCAGGTCAATCGTATTATGTAAACTGCTGACGTTATGACGAAAATTTACACAGGGGTAAAAAATTTCCGCCAAATGATTTTTTCATACGGCGGATAATTATTTTATTCACTTCTTTTTCTCTGCCCAACAAGATAAGCTATCAAATTCACAAATATGAGCAGACAGGCGGTGCTTGCCGCCACAAGATACTGAACGGGACCCAGTGCCGAAGACTTGACGATAAGACCGAAGCCTGCTGCTGCAGCGATCGAAAATGCCGAACCAATAAGCTCATAGGATATCTGGTACACCGAGGAAAACCCTCCCGAAAGGGCAAACGCTCCCGAAAAAACTGCTATCATCAGGGCGCAGGCAAGGAAAACGCCGTTAAACAGAACGCTGCTTTCATCACCCGGCTGAGGGATACTGAATATATCCACATTTCCCGAAAGTGAGCTTTCATAATACGCAAAATCGTTCTTGGGAGTATAATCGGTATAAACGCTTCTGAATGGGAATGAGAAGATAAAGAAAAATGCTATAATGATAAATGAGAGGATATTTAATGCACATACCCTTTTGCTCTTTTTGCTGAACAGAGGTATCTTTTCCTCGGAGAGCCTGTCCTCTCCTCCCTTGGGACAGCTGCCCGAGAGTCCCACGGCAAGCATACAGAGAAATGCGGTCTGGACGCAGGAAAATGCCGAACCTGCTCCGCTGAGTGCGGACATAACTATTGTAACCGATACCACAACCGACGCAGCAACTCTCACGCAGGACATTTTTCCCAGCCTTTTCATAAGCTCGGGGCTGTTTGATGCACGGCAGGTCTTTTTAAGAAGTTCATTTCCCATTGCACCGGTCGTTCTGCCCGCAATGATGTACAGTGAGCACCTGAGTGAGGGCCTCGAGGTCGTAACCGATATCATTGCTCCTATGCAAAGCGCAGAGGCAAGGGTCTCAAGGAGAGGTACCGCAATATTATCGGAATTAAAGGCTCCCCCGTCAACTATGAAAAGCCTTGAAAGAACTATGGATATGCCCGCAAGTGCGCCGAGAGAGCTGCCAAGGCTGTTCAGGTCTCCAAGGCTTCCCGAAAGACGGGGGTCAACACTTTTACGGTTGTCAAGCATCATTTTTCGGCTTAGCCCGTATTTTCTGAGGGCAAAAAACTGTATCAGCCACATCGCAAGCCCCACAACCGCCGCTGCTGACACCTCGGCAATGCAGGAAAGGCTCTTTGAACCAATAAGAAGGGCTATTGCCGCCAGTACCACCGATACCAGGGAAATAATAATATACTTGTTGCAGAAAGCTCCCGCAGCCGCAGTCAATGCCGATACGGAACCTGAGTTCTCAGCATTCTCCTGCGCCTGCTGCGCTGAATTTATCATAAAATCATCTCACTATAAAAAAATAATGCATAAAATTTTATCTGTGCTTAATAATTATATCACAAAAGCTTGTTTTTGTCAATGGTTTTTATATAATTTTACTGATCCCACTTAACATAGCAGGCTGAGCCTGCAGCCGCTCGTTTCTTAATTCACTTTGGGCGGGAGGCATATGGCTCGGTAACGGCAGAATTATGTTGAGCTGTATCACTTAACATAACAGGCTGAGCCTGCAGCCGCTCGTTTCATAATTCACTTTGGGCGGGAGGCATATGGCTCGGTAACGGCAGAATTATGTTGAGCTGTATCACTTAACATAACAGGCTGAGCCTGCAGCCGCTCGTTTC
>NZ_JBNMJV010000029.1:0-37005 GCF_050874005.1 Huintestinicola sp. | reverse complement strand
GTTTTTGTGGTTATTAACATTATACCATATCGGAGCTGATATTGCACTATTTTTTTGACCTTTTTCAAAATTTTTTTGCCCATTTTTCCTATGCCTGCGTGATTTTTCAACTTTTGTGAGTGGATTTTGGGGGAAGTTAAATTATTGGTATCTAAATTTACGGCACATATCCGCAGTTGTAAGGGAAAATGCACAAAAGGTCGGTATTTCAGACTGTATAGGTATTGCAAGATAAACTGTAAAGCGGTATAATGGTAAAAGAAGTATTTATAATGCTTCGCTCTGAAAGGACGGTAAAACATTATGAATCCATATCTTCCACGTTACGAATATATCCCCGACGGAGAGCCGAGAGTTTTCGGCGACAGGATATATGTTTACGGCTCTCACGACAAGGCAGGTTCGGACAGCTTCTGCGATTTTGTTTTAAAATACTGGAGCGCTCCCTTGTCCGACCCTACAAAATGGGTATGCCACGGCGATATTTTTCATACGAAAGCAGACAGAGATCATATCGGGGATATATCGTTGACAACGGTGTGGATTATCCCGGGGGCAATAATCACGGGTCGGTGGTATGCATAAACGGGCAATGGTATGTTTTCTATCACCGTATGACAAACGGCACAATTATGTCAAGACGGGGCTGCGTTGAAAAAATTGAAATACTTCCCGACGGCACTATTCCGCCCGTAGAAATGACATCTCTCGGCTTTGAGGACAGCCTTGACCCCTATGAGATAACTCCTGCGGACATTGCCTGCGTTCTGAAAGGGAAAGCATTCATTACCGAGCGAAATGTGTTTGACAGAGCAGTAATAAATATTCAGGACGGGGACGTTATCGGATACAAGTATTTTGATTTCGGCGAGGATAATTCAAGCAAAACTATGGAATTTGCCGCAAAGGTCAAAGGTATGGGCTGCGACTGTCATATGCACATTTTTGCGGACGATGAGGAGATAGGAGTATGTGATATCGGGCAGGACGGCGGTGTTGTCAAAGCGGTATTAAAAGCTGTTACGGGCAGACGGGCTGTATACTTTAAGATATCAACGGACTACAGCGGCTGGACAGGCGAGTTTTTTAAGGACAGAAGCCTTTTTGAGCTGTCCGAATTTGTGTTTATGAAATAATACGGAAATATATGCGGCTGTCCCAAAAAATAAAAAGTCCCTATTTGACAAAAAGGACTTTTTGTGGTATAATAAACTATTAACTGTCAAAGGATAGTAATACTAAAATATATACAGAAAGGTTGTTTTAAAATGAACGTTATCGAAGCTGCAAGAGCACTCGGAAAGGCACTTCAGGAGGATCCCAGATATGTGGCATTTGCGGCTGCAAAGCTTGCAAATGACAAGGACGAGGAGCTTCAGAAGAATATCACCGATTTTAACGTGAAGAAGATGGAGCTTAACACCGAAATGGCTAAGGATGACAAGGACACCGACACCATTACTGCCCTTAACAACGATCTCAACAGGCTTTACGCCGCTGTTGTCACAAACCCCAAGATGATGGCTTTCGAGGCTGCAAAGTCCGATATGGACGGAATACTTGACAGTATAAACTATATCGTTACCTGCGCCGCAAACGGTGAGGACCCTATGACCTGCCCCGAGACTAATCCCGTTTCCTGCACAGGAAGCTGTGCTTCCTGCGGAGGCTGTCATTAACAGAGGCAAGATTTATTAGAGGCAAGAAGCAAGAAAATTCGGACAGCAAGCTGTCCGACTTGCTTTCTGTTTCCTTTGGCGAGAAATTTTTTGAAAGGGAATGGTCGGAAGATGAACGTTGACCGCAGCACACTTTCTCCTATGATGCAGCAGTATTTTGACGTTAAGGACAGATATCCCGGGCATATCGTGTTCTTCCGTCTGGGAGATTTTTATGAAATGTTTTTCGACGACGCTGTAGTGGTCTCAAAGGCTCTCGAGCTTACCCTTACGGGCAGGGACTGCGGACAGGAGGAGCGTGCGCCTATGTGCGGCATACCCTACCACAGCGCCGAGATCTACATAAAAAAGCTTATCGACTTGGGCTACAGGGTGGCTATCTGCGAGCAGATGGAGGACCCGAAGCTTGTGAAGGGGCTTGTTAAGCGGGACGTTATAAGGATAGTTACCCCGGGAACTCTCACCGAAAGCAATCTCCTTGACGATTCCAAAAATAATTTCATCGCTTCTCTCTACGTTCACGAGGGAGCGGCTTCCGTGTGCTTTGCGGACATCTCCACGGGTACGGCGGAGCTTTTTACCCATAAGGACAAGTCTCCCGCAGAGCTTTCAGAGGCGCTTATCAACGAGATTTCCCGATTTTCTCCAGCAGAGCTGCTTGTAAATCCCGAGGCAAAGGGACTTTCTCAGGTAATGGATTTTATCCGCACACGAATGGAGCTTTGCGAAACGGTCTTGGAGGAGGATAAATTCGACAGGGAGCTTCATCTGGGCACCCTTCTTGCACAGTTTTCCGCCGAGAGCCTTTCGGATATGAATGTGGACGAAAGCGACAATGTGTCCGTTGCCGCCCTCTGCGGACTTTTCTATTACATCAGCGACACTCAGCGTGCGGCGGTGGGAAGATTTACGGAGCTTGTGACCTATTCGGACAAGCGTTTTATGGAAATCGACCTTACCGCAAGGCGGAACCTTGAGCTTACCGAAACTCTCCGCAACAAGGAAAAGCGTGGCAGTCTCATTTGGGTGCTTGACCGCACACGCACCTCAATGGGCAAGAGACTTTTAAAATCCTACATTGAGCAGCCACTTTTAAAGCCTGCCGCCATAATCGACAGGCTGGACGCCGTTGAGGAGCTTTACAATGACCCCGTTTTACAAGGTGAGCTGGGAGACGCTCTTGAGGGCGTTTATGACCTTGAACGCCTTATGACGAGAGTGGTCTACAAAACCGCCAATCCCCGTGATATCAAGGCTCTTGCCCATACCGCAGAGCAGATGCCCCGTATCAAGGCTCTTCTCGGAAATGTAAGGACAAATCTTCTCAAAGGTCTTGAGGGGAAGATACACGAGCTGAAAGAGATAGCCGCACTTGTGGACAATGCCATTGCCGATGACCCGCCTCCTGTGGTGAAGGACGGCGGAGTTATCAAGGATGGCTTCAATGCAGAACTTGACAGGCTCAGAGGAATTATCAAGGGCGGCAAGGGCATTATCGACGGGATAGAAGCAAAGGAAAAGGAAAAAACGGGCATCAAAAACCTGAAAATCGGCTATAACAGGGTGTTCGGATATTACATCGAGGTCACAAAATCCTACTATGACCTTGTTCCCGCCGAATACATACGCAAGCAGACCCTTGCAAACTGCGAGAGATTTATCACCGACGAGCTGAAAAAAGCCGAGGAGGAAATTGCGGGAGCAAGCGAGAAAACTCTTGTGATGGAAGCGGAGATATTTGCGGAGGTAAGAGATTTTATCGGCTCAAGGCTCACAGAGGTACAGGAAACTGCTCAGGCTGCGGCGGCGCTTGATGTTCTCTGCTCCTTTGCGGAGGTATCAATGAGAAACCGCTATGTGAAGCCCGATATCGTAATTGACGGAACTCTCGATATCAAGGGCGGCAGACACCCTGTTGTGGAACAGATGATAAGCGGCGAGATGTATGTCCCGAACGATGTTTATCTTGACACCGACAGCCGCAGAATGGCTATAATAACGGGCCCCAATATGTCGGGTAAATCCACATTTATGAGACAGACAGCCCTTATCGTGCTTATGGCGCAAATAGGCTGCTTCGTTCCTGCCGACAGCGCAAGGATATCCATAGTTGACCGCATTTTCACCCGTGTGGGAGCCTCCGACGACCTTACTGCGGGACAGTCCACATTTATGGTGGAGATGAGCGAGGTTGCGGACATCTTAAAGCACGCCACCAAGCAGAGCCTTGTTATCCTTGACGAGGTGGGCAGAGGTACTTCCACCTTTGACGGAATAAGCATTGCAACGGCGGTGGCGGAATACATCGCCAACAAGAAAAAGATAGGCTGCAAGACCCTTTTTGCCACCCATTACCACGAGCTTATCGGGCTTGAGGGCAGGGTAGAGGGAGTGAATAACTACAGCGTTGCCGTTAAAAAGTACGGGGAGAGCATTAAGTTTTTGCGCAAGATAGTTGAGGGCGGCGTTGACGACAGCTATGGAATTGAAGTCGCAAAGCTTGCGGGGCTTCCCAAGGGAGTTATTTCCAGAGCCAAGGAGCTGCTTTCCGAAATGGAAGCCGAAAAGTACGCTCAGAGCGGCGCTCCCAAGAAGCAGGAGGAAGAACAGCAGATATCCTTCGGCTCAATGAAGGAAGAAATGGTGCTTTCAAGGCTTCGGAAAACCAATCCCGACGAGTATTCTCCCAGAGACGCAATGCTTTTGCTGCAGGAACTTTGCGATATGCTTAATGGGTAAAATAATAACGCAGACTTAATTCGGAGGTGAAAAAATGCCAAGGGTACACGTGCTTGACAAGGAGCTTGCGGAGCTTATTGCCGCAGGCGAGGTGATAGAACGCCCAAGCTCAGTCATAAAGGAGTTGGTGGAAAACTCCATTGACAGCGGCGCCACCGCCATTACGGTGGAGATACAGCAGGGGGGCATCACCTACATAAGAATAACCGACAACGGCTGCGGTATCGCCCACGAGGACGTTCCCGTGGCGTTTCTCCGACACGCCACAAGCAAGCTGAACGTAAAGGACGATCTTTCAAAGATACTCACCCTCGGTTTCAGAGGCGAGGCGCTTGCCTCCATCTGCGCCGTGGCAAAATGCGAGGTCATAACCAAGACCAAAGACGAGGAATACGGCACCCACTACATAATCGAGGGCACCGAGGAAAAGCTTATAGAGCGCTCGGGCTGCCCCGACGGCACTACTATTATAATAAGGGATATTTTCTACAACGTTCCCGCCCGTCTCAAGTTCTTGAAGCAGGACAAATACGAGGGCAACGCCATTGCTTCAATTGTGAGCAAGATATCCGTTTCCCACCCCGAGATATCCTTCCGCTTTATCCGGAATAACAAGCAGGAGCTTTTCACCCCCGGGGACAATAGGCTGTACTCCGCCGTATATTCTGTTTTCGGAAAGGAATTTGCGGCTTCAATGCTGCCCGTTGACTACAGGCTTGGGGGCATATCTGTTTCGGGATATACGGTAAAGCCATTGTGGGGACGGAAAAATCGCTCAATGCAGCATTTTTTCATTAACGGCAGATATGTTAAATCCCTCACTTGTATGAGCGCTCTCGAAGAAGCCTACCGAAACTGCATTATGGAGGGAAAATTTCCTGCCTGTGTTATTTTTATGGATGTACCGCCCCAGACCGTTGATGTGAACGTTCACCCCGCAAAAACAGAGGTGAGATTTTCAGACGACAAGCTTATCTATGACGCACTTTATTTTGCGGTGAAAAACGCCGTTTTGCAGGACTCAAAGCCCGCTCCGCTGAACCTTGAGAGAAAGCCCAAAACAGAGGCTGATTATGCCGCACCGATGTTCAAAGACCCGCCGAAGCCCGTTCAGACTCAGCTTCCCGAGACATCTAAATCTAAGTTCACCGAAAAGGTGATACCCGTTTCCTGCACCGACAAGGATCAGTCACAGCGGCTTTCGGACATAAGATCCATAAAAAACGGCGAAAACTATGAGCATAAGATACGGGTGGAGGAAATTCCACGGGATTTTGAAAATAAATCGGGAAAAACCGCTGCAGAGCAGATGGAAATGGCAGTCGCCGCCGCAGAAGCCGCCTGGGCAGGAGCAAAGAATACGGAGGTGCATTCGGCTCCCGAGGAAATCGTAAAGCAGCCCGAAAAGGAAATTCCACCTGAGCCTAAGCCCGAACCCCGGGATATTTCCCAGCATCTTCAAAGCGGCTACGGAAAGACCGCCGATGATGAAGCTATCGAAAATCTGAAAGCGGAGCCTGTGAAGCAGGAATTCAAGTACATTGACAACAATGCCTTCAAGGAGCATAATGAGCCCCCGAAGCCCGAGGAAAAAGAAGAGCCGCCAAAGGAGATCTTTTTCCGCATTATCGGAGAAGCTTTCAAAAATTACGCTATTGCCGAGGTGGAGGACGGTATCCTTATCGTTGACAAGCACGCCGCTCACGAAAGGATACGGTTTGAAAATCTCAGAAGCGGCAGGGAGCATTTAACGGCGCAGCTGCTGCTTGTTCCAGAGGAGCTTGTTCTTGATTACGGCGAGTACGACGCTTTGGTGAAAAATCTCCGTGTATGTGCCGATCTCGGTTTTGACATCGAGGCGGATAAGGCTCCGAGGGTAATTATAAAGGGCATACCCACGGTACTTGACAAAAGGGACGCAGGTGAGACGGTAAGCGAGCTTGCGCAGAATTTTGCGGCTCACAGGCACGACCCTCTGCCCGAGATACTTGATGATATGTACCACACCATTGCCTGCCACGGAGCAATAAGATCGGGTGACAGCACCGACCCCGAGGAGCTGAAATACCTTGTTTCGCAGATACTTTCCGACGACAGGATAAGGTATTGTCCCCACGGCAGACCCGTAATGTTCAAGCTCACAAAAAAAGAGCTTGAGAAGCAGTTCCGGAGGATAGTGTAATGGAAAAAAGCACCGAAAAGATACCCGTTTTAGTGGTCTGCGGACCAACTGCCTCGGGAAAGACCGCAGTAGGCGTGGAGCTTGCCCTGCGGCTTGGGGGAGAGGTGGTCTCCGCCGACTCTATGCAGATATACAAGGGGCTTGCCATTTCCACCGCAAAGCCTTCTCCCGAGGAAATGAAGGGCGTTCCACATCACCTTATGGACTTTCTCCCGCCCGATGAGCCATTTTCCGTAGCCGATTATGTTAAAATGGCGAGGGAGTGCATTTCGGATATTCATAATCGTGGAAAGCTGCCTATAATAGTTGGCGGAACGGGGCTTTACATCAATTCCCTTATCGACAATATCTCCTTTGACCATATAGTTTCCGACGACAGCCTGAGAAAGAAGCTCGAGGCAGAAGCGGCTGAAATGGGCAGGGAGCATATGCACGAAAAGCTCCGAAGTCTTGACCCGCAGGCGGCTGAGAAAATACACCCGAATAATGTCATAAGGGCCATAAGAGCCATTGAAATGTGTATGCTGTCGGGAAGAACGGGCAGCGAAAACAGGGAGGAGAGCCGTAAAACCCGGTCTCCCTATGAGCCTTGTATGATAGGACTTACCTGCTTTGACAGGCAGGTGCTTTACGACAGGATAAACAGGCGTGTTGACAAGATGTTTGAGGACGGGCTTGAAGCGGAGGTAAGAGCCGTTTACGAAAAATACAAGCTTCGCACCGCATTCAACGCCATAGGCTTTAAGGAGATGATACCCTACTTTGAGGGAGAATGCTCCTTAGAGGAGGCGGCGGACAAGATAAAGCAGGAATCAAGGCATTATGCCAAGAGACAGCTTACCTGGTTTCGTCGAGATGTACGAATTACGTGGGCAGATACGGCAAATAGTGAACAATTTGACGGAATTATATCAAATTGCTTGAATATAGTAGCCAAATCAAAAATTATGTGATATAATTAAAAAGAATATGGAGCAGTATGCTCTGTATCAGGTCATTCATTCTTGAATAAACCTAATATCAGATAGATAAATAAACGAAAGGATGATATTAAATGAACAAAGCGCTTAATCTTCAGGACGTGTTCCTTAATCAGGCGAGAAAGGAAAGGATACCCATTACCTGTATCCTGACCAACGGCTTCCAGTTCAAGGGAGTTGTAAAGGGCTTCGACAGCTATGCGGTCATCATCGACGCTGACGGCAAGCAGGAGCTTGTTTACAAGCACGCTATTTCCACAATAGTTCCCGCAAGACCCATTTCCATTCTCGACGCAGAGCAGGACAAGGATACCGCCGAAAAGTGAGTATCCTCCGAAAGGAATGAACGGCGATGGAAAACGGCATTATGAAAGTCCTGTTCGTTCTGCTGGCGGGGCTTATCCTGTGCTCGGTGTTCAACAGCATTTACACAAGCGTTACCGAGGAGTACAAGACCCAGACTGCGGTCATATATTCCTCGGCGGACAAGGTCTCGTTCAGAGGCGTGTATATCCGTGACGAATCCGTTATCAGGCAAAGCTACACAGGAGTGCTGAGCTACCCCATATCCGACGGCAGCAAAGTCGCCAACGGCTCTGTGGTGGCATATGTCTACGACAGCGAGAACGATATTGAGATAAACAGGAAGATAAAAGAGCTTTCCGATGAGATAGACCTCTTAAACGCCGCTCAGAACCCGGGAACGGTGCTTACCGCCGACCCCTCATTTATTTCGGGGCTTATCAGCCAGAGGTATCAGGCGGTGGCAACAAGGATAGCAAAAAAGGATATCTCCGATATCAAGAGCCAGCGTGACGACCTGCTCACCCTTATGAGCATATATCAGATATCCGTAAAGCAGGAAGAGGGCTATGATGACCGTATCGCCGAGCTTAACGGACAGATAGACGAGCTTGTTAAAATGCGCAGAAGCAGCAAGTCGGAGATAGTATCTCCCGACTCGGGCTATTTTGTCAGCAGCACCGACGGATACGAAAGCGTTCTGACGATGGATAAGAGCGGAGAGCTTTCCGCCGAGACGATCAAGGACGTTATTGCCAATGAAAGCTCCGTCAAAGCAAGCAAGGACAAAAGCGAGATAGGCAAGCTTGTAAGAGGATATAACTGGAAGATAGCAGGCATTATCGACAATTCCGAGAGCGTTTACAATCCCGGCGACACGGTAAAGCTCAGCTTTGCTTCCACACCCGATACGGTAACAGCCACCATCGAGTCTCTTGAGCCTACCGATGATCCCGAGGAATGGACGCTTATCCTCCGCTGCGACGAGATGACCTTCGACCTTGTTCAGAAAAGAGTCGAAAGGGTCGAAATGACCTTAAACGACTTTGAGGGAATTAAGGTCCCGAGAGAAGCACTTCGCTTCAATAAGAACAATGAAAAGGGCTGCTATGTTCTCTGGGGACAGAGAGTGCTTTTCAAAAAGGTCGATCCCATTTTCGAGAGCGATGATTATCTGCTTTCAAGGCTCACTTCCAATGAGGAATATGTCTGCGTTTACGACGACATTATTATCGAAGGAGTCGATACGGCGGCATATATGGCTAATTCCGACGAAATAGTCACAAGCGACGAGCCTGAGGAGGAGATACCTGTTTATACTGACGCTGTGATATCAGAAACTGAGCCTGCCGAAGCAATCTCCGAAGAAACTTCTGCGGAAGAAACGGACAGCACCGAGCAAAGCGGCTCAGATGAAGCAGTCACAGAGCAGTCATTATCCGAAAATTTGGAAGGGGAGCTTCACTTTGAATAACGAATTTGAGGATATTTCCGAAAATATAAAGCGGATACGCTTTAATATGGAGGAAGCAAAGGTCAGAGCGGGCAGAGAGAGCGACGACATTAAAATAATGGCGGTCACTAAAACTGTTCCCGCAGAGAGAGTTAATTTCGCAGTTTCACAGGGCTTTGAGCTTTTAGGCGAAAACCGTGTGCAGGAGTTTTTAAGCAAAAAAGAACAATATGTAAAAAATGCTGAAATTAACTTCATCGGGCACTTGCAAAGCAACAAAATTAAGTATATCATAGATAGTGTAACAATGATCCAGTCCGTCGACAGCACAGAGCTTGCGAAGGAGATATCCGCAAGGGCTGTAAAGCAGGGCAGGGTCACAGACATACTTTGTGAGGTGAATATCGGCGGAGAGGCTTCAAAAAGCGGCTTTTCACCCGAGGCGCTTCACGACGGGATGTTCGAGATAGCTGAGCTTCCCGGAGTCAGAGTCTGCGGACTTATGACCATTCCGCCCCCCTCGGACAGCTGCGTTTATTTTGAAAAAATGCAAAGGCTTTTCGAGGATCTGAAAGCAGCACCGCCGAAAAATTCGGCAATTACCCTGCTTTCAATGGGAATGTCCTCCGACTATACCAAAGCCGTAAAATTCGGCACGGGTATGGTAAGGCTGGGCACAGCGCTTTTCGGAGCGAGAAATTACAGCGTATAAAAAATTTTTATAGATAGAGAAAGGAAGAAATAAAAAATGGGATTATTTGACAATATTAAATCTGTTCTGGGTTTTGACACCGATCCGGACGGTTATGATGACGGAGAGGGCGGATATGAGGATTTCTCTCAGAACGCACCCGCTCCTCAGAACGAGGGCTACAATATACCCAGAAATCAGGGTATGCCTTCTCCCGACAACAACAGAGTGAATATCCAGGTAACAGCACAGCTGCAGGTCATTCTTGTTAAGCCCGAGAAATTCTCCGACACCAAGGAGATCGCAAATCACCTTAACAACAAAAAGACAGTTGTTCTGAACCTCGAAGCTACCACACCCGATGTTACAAGAAGAATAATCGACTTCTTAGGCGGAGTTGCATATGCAAACGGCGGCAGCATAAAGCCCGTTGCAAACAACACCTTCATCATCACCCCCTACAACGTTGGGTTTCAGGGAGATGAGCTTTCGGCAGAACTCGAAAGCAACGGGGTATTACTCTGATATCACGGGAGAACCTGAACTGAGCTATGGGGCGTGACAAAAATTCTTTCATCGCCGCAAACAGGCTTGACGGAGACAGCAGACTGCTTGTTTCCCATATCGGTGATATGCTGTCTATCTGCGAAAAAAGCTGTACACCCAGATTTTCGGGCTTTTTAAGCGAGGGAGAGCTGGCTCTGGCAGAAGAATTCCTTTCCTATATGGGCACAGAGGAATATGAGTTTTTTGGCGGATATGAAGGTGCAATGCGGCGCATACTCTGCATATATCCCGAATATATGCAGCCTGAGCACGGGGATTTTCAACTTCGCACGATCCGCTTTGACAGCAGGGGAGCAGGCTCCCTGACTCATCGTGATTATCTCGGCAGCCTTATGGCGTTGGGGATAAACCGCAGTCAGACGGGAGATATCCTCTGCGATGAGAGCGGCGCCTATGCGGTGCTGAGCCCTTCGGCGGCAGAGATGGCAGTATTTGGCATAACAAAAATCGGCAGAGTGGGAGTAAAGACCCGTTATGCGGATGGTGAAGCCCTGTCAAGAGAGGATAAATTCAGCGAAATTACAGCCACAGTAGCGTCACTTCGGCTTGACTGCGTAATATCCGCAGCAGCAAGGGTCAGCCGTGAAAAAGCGGCAGCGCTTATACGTTCGGGTTCGGTTTCGGTAAATCACGGGATTACGGAAAGCGTATCCGAAAATGTAGCGGAGGGAAGCGTGCTGTCCGTCAGAGGCTGTGGCAGGTTTATCCTGTCGGAAATAGGCGGCTCCACCAAAAAGGACAGGATCCATATCACGATAAAAAAATTTTTATAAATTTCCGCACCTGTCCGCAGCAGGTCGGGGATAGGACAATGCCTGCGGTGATAAAGAGGAATAAGCTTGAAAATCAAAGATCTTTAAGCTTACGAGTTTTGTTTTTCGGCTGCCGATCGTAATTGGCAATTTTACCGAAATTTCCTTGGGGAAAGCACAAAACTCTCGTGAAAGGAAGGTAATAAAAATGATAACAGCAATGGAGATCAACACCAAGCGTTTTGAACAGGCAAAGCCCGGCTATAAGCCCGAGGAAGTTGACGAGTTTTTAAATCAGATCGCCGATCAGATAAGCAAAATGACCAAGGAAAAAGAGGACACCGAAAAGAAAATAGAAGTGCTGGTGGAGAGCATTCGCCGCTACAAAGCTGACGAAGAAGCCCTCAAGGACGCAATGATCGGTGCACAGAAGCAGGCGAGAGCCGTTATGGAGGAAGCCAGAGGCAAAGCCGACGCAATAATCTCCGAGGCACAGCAGAAAGCGGAGCAGATAATTTCCGCCGCAAATGTAAAGGCTGACGAGATCGTAGGTTCGACCGCTGTAAGAGCGCAGCGTGAGAAAGAAACTCTCGAGAAAATGCAGACAGCTGTTACCGAGTTCAAGTCCAATCTTCTCAGTATGTACAAGTCTCACCTTGAGCTTATCACCTCTCTTCCCGAGTCCGACACCGAGGAGAAAGAGGAGACTGCTGCGGAAGAACATATTCCCGTTCACGAGCCTGTCCCCGAGGATATGGAAGCTACAAGAGTTATCGACACCGCTTCAATGCAGTAAAATATAAATCCATTTAAGGAGAGTAAGTTAAAATGGCACAGGATTACAATACCACCCTGAATCTTCCCAAAACAGATTTCTCTATGAGAGGAAATCTCCCTCAGAAGGAACCTGATATGATATCCGAATGGGAAAGCGGAAGAATGTATTACAAGATGATCGAGAAGAACAAGTCACTTCCCAAATATGTTCTTCACGACGGACCTCCCTACGCCAACGGCGATATCCATATGGGAACCGCCCTCAATAAGGTGCTCAAGGATATCATCGTCAAGCAGAAGAATATGAGCGGATACTGCTCTCCTTATATTCCCGGCTGGGACACCCACGGACTTCCCATTGAGCTTAAAGTTCTCAAGCAGATGGGCGTTGAGAACGGCGCCGTTCCCCCCGTTGAGCTGAGAAAAAAGTGCAATGAGTATGCACATTCTCAGGTTGCAAACCAGATGTCACAGTTCAAGAGACTGGGCGTGTGGGGCGATTTTGACGACCCCTACCTCACCTTAAAGCCCGAATTTGAGGCAAGACAGGTTGAGATATTCGGCGAGATGTACGGAAAGAATTACATCTATAAGGGTCTGAAGCCCGTTTATTGGTGCCCCGACTGCCAGACCGCCCTTGCAGAAGCAGAGATCGAGTACGCAAACGACCCCTGCCACTCCATCTATGTAAAATTCAAGGTAACAGACGATAAGGGCAAGTTCACCGCAATGGGACTCGACCTTGACAAGACCTATTTCGTTATCTGGACGACTACCACCTGGACACTTCCCGGAAACCTTGCTATTTGTGTAGGACCCGAGTATGACTACACCGTTGTAAAGGCAGACGGCGAGAACTATATAATGGCTGCCGAGCTTGCACCTCTTGCAATGAAGGCAAGAGGCGTTGAGAACTACACCACCGAAGGCTGCTTCAAGGGAAGCGAGCTTGAGTATATGAAGACCGAGCACCCCTTTATGGGCAGAGAATCTCTCGTTATCGTAGGCGACCACGTAACTCTCGAAAGCGGTACAGGCTGCGTTCATACAGCCCCCGGCTTCGGCGTTGACGACTTCGAGGTCTGCAAGAAGTACCCCGAGATCGGCATAACCGTACCCGTTGACTCCAAGGGCGTTCTCACCGAAGAGGCAGGCAAATACAAGGGCCTCAAGACCGACGAGGCAAACAAGGTCATCGCAAAGGATCTTGAAGAGTCCGGCGCACTTTTCGCTCTTGAAAAGATCGTCCATCAGTACCCTCATTGCTGGAGATGCAAAAACCCCGTTCTGTTCAGAGCCACCGAGCAGTGGTTCTGCTCCGTCAAGGACTTCAAGGACGACGCAATTAAGGCAATCGAGGACGTGCAGTGGATACCCGAGTGGGGCGAGGACAGAATTAAAGGTATGGTCAGCGACCGCAGCGACTGGTGCATCTCCCGTCAGAGGACCTGGGGCGTACCCATTCCCGTTGTATACTGCAAGGACTGCGGCAAGCCCGTTGTCACCGAAGAGACCATCAAGGCAATTTCCGATATGTTCCGTGCGGAAGGCTCCGACTCCTGGTTCATCAAGGAACCCAAGGACTTTATCCCTGCTTCAGTCAAGTGCGAGTGCGGCTGCGGCGAATTTGTGAAAGAGACTAATATTTTCGATGTATGGTTCGACAGCGGCGTTACCCATACCGCCGTTATGAAGGAAAGAGGCTTTGACGTTCCCGTTGACCTCTATCTCGAGGGCGCAGACCAGTACAGAGGCTGGTTCCAGTCCTCCCTCCTCACCTCTGCCGCAACAGGTCATAAGGCACCCTACAAGGCAGTCTGCACCCACGGCTGGGTAGTAGACGGCGAGGGCAGAGCAATGCATAAATCTCTCGGAAACGGCGTAGACCCCAAGGATATCACCGACCAGAACGGCGCAGATATCCTGAGACTCTGGGTAGCCTCCTCCGATTATCATTCGGACATCAGAATTTCCAAGGAGATTTTAAAGCAGCTTGCCGATACCTATAAAAAGATAAGAAACACCGCAAGATATATTCTGGGCAACATCTGCAACGGCAGCGGCTTTGACCCCGACAAGGATATGGTAACTCCCGATAAAATGCTCGATATCGACAAGTGGGCGCTTGTCCGCCTTGACGCACTTATCGACAAGGTAAAGGCAGCCTATGACGCATTTGACTTCCACGTAGTAGTTCACAGCATACACAATTTCTGCGTAACCGATATGTCAAATTTCTACCTTGACATCATCAAGGACAGACTTTACTGCACACCCGAAACATCTCCCGAAAGAAGAAGCGCACAGAGCGCAATGTATATGATACTGAGCGCCGTTTCGAGAATGATCGCTCCCGTGCTTTCATTCACAGCTGAGGAGATCTGGAAATATATCCCCCACAGCAGCAATGACGATAAGGAGAGCATATTCCTCAATCAGATGCCCGAAAAGACAGGCGTAACAGTTGACGACGCCTTCACCGCAAAGTGGGATATGATCTACAGCGTCCGTTCCTCCGTAACTAAGGCACTTGAGCTCAAGAGAGCGGAGAAATTCATCGGCGCATCTCTCGAATCAAAGGTAACACTCCACGCCGACAGCGACGAGCTTTATGCAAAGCTTTCCGCAGTAGCGGGTGACCTTGCCGAGGTATTCATCGTTTCCGCCGCAGAGGTGGTAAACAACGGAGACGGCGAATTCAAGTGCGAAGACCCTGCCTTTGACGGCAAGCTTTCCTTCAGCGTAGAGAAGGCAGCAGGCAGCAAGTGCGAGCGCTGCTGGAGCTACAGCGAGACCGTAGGCACCATCGCCGAACACCCCACTCTCTGCAAGCGCTGCGCCGAGCAGATAGTTTTCAGAGCATAATGGTAATACTTTTCTGGATACTCTCCGCCGCCTTTATCGTCATTGACAGGCTCACAAAGGCGGCGGCAGAGGCAAATATAGGCGAGAGCGACCTTATCCGTGTGATAACCGCAGGGGATACGGATATCCTTGCATTTTCCCTCCACCAAAACACAGGAGCGGCATTCAGCAGCTTTACAGGCAAGACAGTGGCACTTGCCATTGTCACCGCCATCGCCCTCGTTCTCATAACCATCTATTTTCACCGCCAAAAGCATAAGCACCCCCTTATGACCGTTTCCTATGCGATGATAGTGGGCGGCGGCATAGGCAATCTTTATGACCGTGTTTTCCAAGGGTATGTCACGGATTTTATCCGTCTTTTCCCCTTCAATTTCATCTTCAATTTTGCAGATGTATGCGTGGTCATAGGAGCCATACTACTTATAGCCTACTATCTTTTCATTGATGAGAAATATCTGAAAAAATTCGCACCCCCCCAGTCTTCCGAGGTGGAAAATGACAAATGACAACGTTATAATGCTCACCGCCGATGAAACTCACAGCGGAATGAGGATAGATAAGCTCCTGTCAGCCTGCGGCGGAGAAATAAGCCGCAGCCTTGCGGCAAAGCTTATCGAAAACGGCAGCGTCACCGTAAACGGAAAAACCGTCAGCAAAAGCTGCACCGTAAATGCAGGAGACGAAATAACCGCCGTTATCCCCGAGCCTGAGCCTCTTGACGTGCTCCCCGAGAATATACCCCTTGATATAATTTTCGAGGACGACTATCTTCTTGTGGTGAATAAGCCCAAGGGAATGGTAGTCCACCCCGCTGCGGGAAACTACACGGGAACTCTTGTGAATGCACTTATGTACCACTGCGGCGACAGACTTTCCTCCATCAATGGCGTTATCCGCCCGGGAATAGTCCACCGCATCGACAAGAACACCAGCGGACTTCTTATCGTCGCCAAAACAGACGCCGCCCATACGGGTCTTGCGGCGCAGATAAAGGAGCACAGCTTCACAAGGGAATATCGTGCGGTCATATGCGGCAGGCTGCCCGAAAAAGAGGGCACGGTAAATGCCCCTATCGGAAGACACCCCACCGACCGCAAGAAAATGACCGTCACCGAGAAAAATTCCAAGCACGCAGTCACACATTACACCGTTCTCGAGGAGTACGATAAATACTCCTTCATAAAGCTCAGGCTTGAAACGGGGCGCACTCATCAGATACGTGTCCATATGTCATATATCGGACACCCGGTGCTGGGAGACGATGTATACGGCAAGCCCTTCAAAGGCATAGACGGTCAATGCCTCCACGCAGGCAAAATAGGCTTTGTCCACCCCATAACCTATGAGTATATGGAATTTGAAAGCGAGCTTCCCCAGTACTTCCGGGATGTCCTCCGTAAAATAGGGGGCGGCGAAACGAGGCAGTATGTTTAAGGATAAATCAAAAATAATATTTTTCAGCGATATGGACGGCACACTTCTGAATGCCGACAAGACCCTTTCGGAGGAAAATCTGAAAGCGATACTGAAACTTCGTGAAGCAGGCGGCAAATTCGTAGTCGCCACAGGCAGAGTTCTGCAGGCAACAAGGCATTACTTTGAGCCTATAGGAGTGGATTTCCCCGTAATACTCTGCAACGGCGGAATGATATATGACTGTCACGAAAATAAAGTGATGTGGTCAAGCTATCTCCCCGAGGAAAAAGCACGGGTAATGATAGCAAAGCTTCTAAGAAAATTCCCCGAAGCTTGCGCGGAAATATGCACTCCGAACGGCATTTACGACGTTCAGATGAATGATTACGAGCGTCGGCATTGGAAAATAGGCGGCTTTACCGCAGAAATAATGGACTCTCTCGAAAGCGTTCCCTCGGGAAACTGGTGCAAGGTGCTTTTTGCAATGCCCGAGGACAGTATAAAGCCCTTTGCGGAATATGCCCTGACCCTTGAATATGCCCCTGACGTGGAATATATCACCTCCAGCACCATCTTCCACGAAATGCTGCCGAAGAACTGCACCAAGGGGTTTGCCATGAAAAAGCTGCTTGAGCTTTACGGAGAAAAGGACAGCGTTACCGTAGCAATGGGAGATTTCAATAACGACCTTGAAATGCTCAGAAATGCTGATTTCCCCGCCTGTCCCTCCAACGCCATAGACGAGGTAAAATCGGCGTGTAAAATGGTCTGCCAATCGGACTGCTCCAACGGAGCTGTTGCCGAAGTGATAGAATATATATTAAATTCCCCATAATAGGGAAAATTTGAAAGGATGATTTAAACTTATGGATCAGACGCTTAAAAAACAGCTTCAGATCACAGCCTGCAAGGTGAGAATGGGTATCATCGAAGGCGTATTCAACGCAAAATCGGGACATCCGGGCGGTTCTCTCTCTATCGCCGACACTCTCACATATCTCTACTTCCACAAAATGCACGTTGATCCCAAGTCACCAAAAATGGCAGACAGAGACAGACTGGTGCTTTCCAAGGGACACACCGCTCCTGCCCTTTATTCTGTACTTGCTCAGAGAGGATTTTTCGAGGTTGACGAGCTTAAAACACTCAGAAAGATAGGCTCCCGTCTCCAGGGTCATCCCGATATGAAGCATATCCCCGGAGTAGATATGTCCACAGGCTCTCTGGGACAGGGCATATCCGCAGCCTGCGGAATGGCGCTTTCGGGCAAGATATCCTGCGACGGATATAAGGTTTACGCAGTACTGGGCGACGGCGAGATCGAAGAGGGTCAGGTATGGGAGGCAGCAATGTTTGCCGCACACAATAAGCTTGACAATCTCATAGCTATCGTGGATAACAACGGTCTCCAGATAGACGGCAAGATCACCGAGGTTTGCTCACCTATGCCTATCACCGATAAATTCGAGGCATTCGGCTGGCACGTTATCACAATGAACGCCCACGATTTTGACGATATCGAAAGAGCCTTTGACGAGGCAGAGAAGATAAACGGACAGCCTGTAGTCATCGTTCAGAAGAGCGTAAAGGGCAAGGGCGTTTCCTTTATGGAAGATCAGGTAGGCTGGCACGGCACAGCACCCAACGCAGAGCAGTATGAGCAGGCTATGAGCGAGCTTAAAGCACAGCTTGAGAAACTGGAGGGCTAAGACAATGGCAGATGTAATCAAAAAGGCTACAAGAGAGAGCTACGGCGAGGCTCTTGCTGAACTCAGCAGCGAATATCCCGACCTTATCGTCCTTGATGCAGACCTTGCTGCAGCAACAAAGACAGGCATATTCAAGAAAGCCTGCCCCGAGAGATTTTTCGACTGCGGAATAGCCGAGGCAAATATGATGGGCGTAGCCGCAGGTATCGCCTCCACAGGCAAGAAGGTATTCGCAAGCTCCTTTGCAATGTTTGCGGCAGGCAGAGCGTTTGAGATAGTAAGAAACTCCATCGGCTATCCTCATCTCAATGTAAAGATCGGCGCAACCCACGCAGGCATATCCGTAGGCGAGGACGGCGCAACTCACCAGTGCAACGAGGATATCGCCCTTATGAGAACCATTCCCGGAATGACCATCATCAACCCTGCCGATGATGTTGAAGCAAAGGCAGCCGTAAAGGCAGCACTTGATTTCGAGGGACCCGTATATATGCGCTTCGGCAGACTTGCCGTTCCCGTATTCAACGATAAGGAAACATACAAATTCGAGCTTGGCAAGGGCGTTCAGCTCAGAGACGGCAGCGACGTAACTATCGTCGCAACAGGACTTATGGTAAACGAGGCTCTGAAAGCAGCGGAAACTCTCGCATCAGAGGGCATTAACGCAAGAGTTATCAATATCCATACCATCAAGCCCCTCGATAAGGACATCATCTGTAAGGCTGCACAGGAAACAGGCGTTATCGTCACCGCCGAGGAGCACAGCGTAATAGGCGGACTTGGCTCAGCAGTAGCCGAGACAGTAACAGAGTGCTGTCCCGTTCCCGTTATCAAGGTAGGCGTAAACGACGTGTTCGGACACTCGGGACCCGCTGCAGACCTTCTCAAGGAATTTGGTCTTTGCGCCGAGAATATCGTTGCAAAGGTCAAGGAAGCAGTTAAGCTCAAGAAGTAATTCCCATAGAAAATTTGCGCTCCCTTGCAGTTAAATGCAGGGGAGCTTTTCTGTAATATAATAATAGCACATTTGCGCCAAAATGTCAAACACTTTCAGAACAAAAGTTTGATAAATGCATAATTTCGTATATCTGCACAAAATCATATGTTCTGATTTAGGAAAAATTTTTGCCAGTAAAACAAAAATCCGCCGCACAAAAAAATGCGGCGGAGAAGAAATAATTATCAGACGGTAACAGGCTCACCCTCGGCAGGCGCTTTCTCAGCCGTCTCAAATGAAGTCTCTATCCCATTAACCAGCACGCTGGGGTCGTCAAGATCAATAATCAGACACTTTTTCCCCTGAATTACCGACGTCCTCACCTTGTCGGTAGCCTCCTTGCTGATGTTAACGGTTATCTCGGGAACGGAAAGAACGGTCTTGTTCTCCACAAGATTTGAAGCCTTGAGAGCGCCGTCGCCAACAGTATCCCTGTAAACAGCGTCAAGCGCCTGAAGCTTGTCATCGCTGACACCCGCATCGGAAAGAATGGTCCTCATACGGCTGCAGTCAATAACAGGCGGCTCGGTCTCGTTTTTGTTCTGGTCAATGACCTCCTTAATGCTGTCGTTCACCTTAGTGATAACGGTGTAATCAAGCTCCTCCCTGCAAACATCGGAAAGAACTGCTCTGAAACGTTCCTTCTCGCCCTCGGGAGTAAAATCGAACTTGCAGTCAAGAACATCCTCGATAATGGAAAGATTAGGCTTCTTGGGCGACCTTGTGTAATACATCACGCTGTTCACATCGGGTGAACGGTCGCTGAAAACGGGATATAAGAAACCGTCCTGAGGAGCCTTGGCAATTATCATCTCGGTGTTTGACTTCTTTGCAATGACCTGCGCCTCGTCATCATAGAAAAGCCCGTCATCACCCGTGTTAACGGGGCATAAAGCAGTTATCACAAAATTATACTCCGAATCTCCCTCGCCGATGGTCTCGTCATTCTTGTCCTTAACAAGAATGCTGTATGTACAATGACCCGAAATGATGGTGTACGCCGAAGCATAATCGGTGTTCTCGACTATCCTGTCAATGAAAGCCTTGTTAGCCTCCTCGTCCTCAAGCTTACCTTTAACAGCAGCATAAAGTACATTCTGAGCGCCGCCCTCCTCGTATGACTCGTTAGGGAAGCGGTACTCGTTCAGATTTTTACCAAGACTTCCGCTGAGAGCCTTTTTAAGCGTCTCCATAACTACAGCGCTCTCGTCCTCGGGCATAATGGCAAAGCCCTTTGACTCGGTGTATTTGATGTGCTTTTCGGCGTCGCAGTATGCGTAAAGGATACGGTTCAGGGTAAAAAATCCGCAGCCCTCGGAAAAGCTTTTTTTAATTTCTGCAAGCTCCTTTTTGTTCATCTGATTTATCTCCTTTGTTTTGTTGTCATATTCCGATAGATCTTTCTGCACCGGGCGGAAAGATAAAAAATGTGCTGCAAAAAAATGCGGCAGCAATACATATTGTACCACAGCCGCAAAATTTTTTCAATTAGCAAAATTTACGAATATCAGTAAATAATTTTCTCCACGTGCATTTTGTCGCCGCCCTCTTTTTTGGCTTTGATAAGCGCTCTGTCGGCGGTGATAAAGAAATCCTTTATATTTACCCTTTCGTCGCAGACCGTCCAGGCAGCGCCGATGCTGAAGGAAATATCAGCGCTTATGCTCTCGCCGTTTACCGTCAGCATAGCCGTGCCGCAGCAGGCTCTCAGCTTGTCGACCATATCATACACCGCACTTTCGTCGGTGTCCTCAACGAAAATGACAAACTTGTCGCCCACATATCGGAATATAACTGAATTTTCGGGGAAAACGCTCTTGATGAGTTCAGCGGAGAGCTTTACAGCGTCATCTGCCGCCTCCTTGCCGAACTTCTGGTTGAATGTAGTGAACTCGTCAATATCGGCAATTATCATAAAGCAGCGGCTGCGGCAATGTGTGAGCCTTTCCTTGATAACGCCCATAGCGGAGGCGCTGTCGGAAAGCCCTGCAACGCTGTTGCTGCTTCTGTCCTCGGCAAGACGTGCAATAAGCCCGGAACTTTCGTCAATGACCTCTATCCGTCCCACAACACGTATTATCTCCCCGTACTCGTCGGCAATGCTTGAGAAAATAATGCGGCATATGGTGTAGAACGACCGATCCTTGTCAAGAGAGCGGACGTCCACAAAGCCTCTGCCCTTTTTGCGGCAGGTCTTGAAAAGGACGTTGCAGTAATAAATAACGTCCTCGTCGTAAATGGGACAGCTTCTGCGGAGATAGGATGTATAAGACTTTATGACCAGATCGTCCCTGCCCTTGCCGGGAGAGAAGGTCATAACATCGTTTTCACAGTCGTAATCGAGAAGGAAAGCGCTGCTTGTCTCCTCAAGGATCCTGTATCTTTCGGAGTTTATCTTTAGCTTGTGCTCGGTCTCCTTCTGGGAGGTGACATCGTTTATTGAAGCGAGAAAAACGGGATTGTCGCTTTTGATAAAATCCACCGCTCTCGCCCTTATGCAGAACCACCCCACGCTGCCGTCAAAGCGGTAGCCTCTTACCTCGCAGTAGAAATCCTCTCCGCTTTTAAGGCACTCCTCGGCGTTTTCAAAGATCCTCTGCTCGTCCTCCTCAAAAAGGGTGATGGTAACGTTGTCATAATAAGGCAGATATTGTTCTCTGGTGTAGCCTACCACCTGAAAATATCTTTCATTAAGGTAAAGGGCTTTGACCTTTGCACCGCAGACCTCAAAAATGCAAACCCCATCGTACATACTGTTGAACAGCCTGAAAACAGGTCCGTGCAGTTATCGGCAGGGGTTATCAGATTTGGGTCGCTTATATGGGCAATACGATTATCCATAATCAAGCTCCTGTCCTGCGAATATTCGGCATTATATACCGTTTGAGGATATTATAACATATAATTTTACAAATTGCAACATTTTTTTTAATTTTTGGTGATTTTATTCAGATGAGTAACATTGTTTATCCTGATTTAAAGCAAATAAGAGATATAAAATCACTTTTTCATACCGAAAGTTCTTTCGGTCATTATTATCATCAGAACAAGGAACAGAGCGACATAAAAGGGCATAAGCCTTATGCTGATATGGTTGGCGATAAGTCCGAACACAGGAGGCATAAAGGTTGTGCCGATATAAGCGCTTGCCATCTGTATGCCGATTATCGCCTGAGAATTTTCCGCTCCGAAATTCGAGGGAGTAGCGTGGATAATGCTGGGATATACGGGAGCGCAGCCAAATCCTATCATCACAAATCCGATAAGTGCAGGCAGCTCAGCTTTAACGGGAAGAAGCACCGGCAGAACTCCCGCAAGAGCAACAGCGACACCGATGCGTATCATATTTCTGTCTCCCATCTTGTCCGAAACAAATCCCGAGATAAACCGTCCTGCGGTTATTCCGATGAAGAAAAGGGAAGCAAATGCAGCAGCGTCCTTTTCGGGTAAGCTCTTTGTTTCCGAAAGATAGCTGCTTGCCCACAGCATAACCGTAGACTCAGCAGCGCAGTAAGCGAAAAATCCAATGAGCAGGCTTGGAACGCCTTTTATTTTAAGCGCCTTTCCGAGACCCACCACATTTCCGCTGTTTTCGCTGTCCATCTGACCTTTGTGAACGTTCCATACGGGCAGGGTGATGAGCATAGTGACGGCAATGCCCAGCTGAATAAATGAAACAATGCGGTAGCCGCCGCTCCAGGAGGAATGAGCAATAGCATAGCTCATAATATAGGGGCTGATAATAGTTCCCACTCCCCAGAAGCAATGGAGCCAGCTCATATGCCTTGAGCTGTAGTGTAGCGCCACATAATTATTGAGAGCCGAATCAATAGCCCCCGCTCCCAGACCGTATGGTATGCCCCATAAGCAAAGCTGCCGGAATTCCGTAACAGAAGAAAAGCCGAACATAGCAATAGCAGTAACAAAAATGCTCACCGTAGTGACTATCCTCGTGCCGAACCGCTTTGTGAGCCGTTCGGACATAAGGCTCGAGCATATTGTTCCCCCCGAGATTATCATAGAAACAATGCCCATATAGGAAATAGGCACGTCAAAGGAAAGTCTCAGGGCAGGCCAGGCTGAGCCAAGCAGCGAATCGGGCAGCCCGAGGCTTATAAAAGCAAGATAAATAAGGGCAAGCAGAAAAGTACACATAACAACATCGTCCTTTTTTTGATAGTCGTATTATTTTAGCATTTTGCAAAGAAAAGTTCAATGTAGATTTGATTAACTTTTTTCCAGAAATAGTATGAGACATTGCCCACAGAAAAAGCCTCCCAAAACGGAGCGGCTCATAAAAGTATGTATGCTCAGAATAAATTATCCTTAAAGCAGACCTGCTGTTCACAGCGGTCATAGTCCCGGCTGGAAATAAGCCTGCGCTTTTGGTAAATGCGTCAAATTAAATTCTGCTTGGAAATTTTTGTAAACTCATCTGAAAAATGCATAAACCCCTAAAGTTTTAAAAAAAACTGCCGATATATTATATGGAGCAGTATGACTATTCCTGTTCATAAGGACAACCTTTGAACATATAATATACGGTCGGATTTTTTCGGGTAATAACCCGTCAGGAGGTGTGAGTTTGTCTGAAAATTTTCACAAATCGACTTTAAAGAGCCTTAAATCACGAATAATGCTTTACACAGTTCTGCCCGTTCTTGTCATAATCATAGTCGCAGGCGGTTTTATGACGCTTTCGGTACGCACGGTCATAGACAATGTATCCAGATCCGAAGCTGCAGGCAGTACAGAGCTTGCCTGCAGTCGTGTGAGCTATATGATCTCATTCTTCGGCGAAGCAGTTGAAGTGAAAGCAGGCATTGAGGATATAGAACGCTTTCTTCAGACAGCCGAGGACAGAGATACCATAGAAGACAACGCCTATTTCAGCTTGGCAATGGGGGAGCTTGACTCTGCAGTCTCAGACGCCCCCGAGAGCCTTGAGCGCACCTGGCTGGTATCGGCTGTAAATCAGGGCGTGGCATTTTCCAATTCCTCAGACGGCTGGACTGCAAGACCCGATTTTGAGTTTTCGATGTTCCCGTTCTCAGATATGATGAACGGCTCGGAGAAATACTATATCACCGATCTTTATGTGTCCCCCATTTCCGGCAAAACGGTCATATCCGCCGTTGCACCCGTCCGTGATCACCGCACAGGAGGAGTTATCGGATATTTCGGCGCAGATATCAAGCTGGGGGGCTTGTGGGTGAAAATATCCGAGCTGCCCGAATCAAAAAACAACGAGATATACATTACAGCTTCGGACAATACAATTATCTTTCATTCCGATGTGAATATGATATACCGAAAATTTTCAAAGCTTGGCATAGAGCCTGCAGGAAGGGGAAGCTATCGTGACACCGAGAGCGGCAGAGAGCTTGTAGGTTCAACGCTAAACCCCGGAAGCTGCGGCTGGACAATTTACGCTCTCAGAGACTTTACCTCTGCCCAGAGACTTATCGACCGTCAGACCCTGATAACGGTAATGACTTTCCTTGCGGTGGCAGCGATGCTCATCACTACACTGTCCATTGTGTCAAATAAGGTGGTAAGACCTTTGCAGGACTATACCAGGAAGATAAACTCCATTCAGCTTCTGGGAGATAACGTGGGTGAAGATGATTTTCTCCGCCCCCAGGGCTGCAGGGAGCTGGAGCATTTCGCTGTGGGATTTAATTCCCTTCTCCAGCGCAATCACGAAATGATGTCCCAGCTCAGAGAGATGAACATCAAGTCCGAAAAGGAAAGAAAGCTTTATCAGACCGCTCTGGAAAGCTCCTCGGACGTAGTCTTCGAGTACGATATCGAAACGGACTGCCTTATTACGTACGGCTCGGTATTTGACCCCGATGTTCCCAAAACCATTGCCAATTCCCATAATGCATTTTTTAAGCGTGTACGTGAAGGAAACGGATTCAGGGCAAAGGATACAGACATCGTTGCACGTTTTTTCTCGGGAGAAACAGCCTGCGGAGCAGTAGTTTCCCGAATTGATGTCAATGACAAAGTAAACTGGATAGAATTCAGCGGAACAGCGGTCTATGCGGACTCCAAGCCCGTGAAGATAGTCGGAAAAATAAGCAATATCGACGATGTGGTAAACCTCAGAGAGGACGCAAGCCGTGACCGGTTCACAGGTCTTTACAACAAGACCACCACCGAAGCCCTTATTTCCGAAAGACTTGCAAAGGGCGGCTCCCACGCTATGATGATCATAGATATCGACAATTTCAAAAGCGTCAACGACATTTTAGGCCACGCCTGGGGCGACTCGGTAATCAAGGACATTGCCGCAAAGATAGAAAAACAACTTAACAGCGGCGATATTGCAGGAAGAATAGGCGGCGACGAGTTTATGGCGTTACTTTCGGGAGACGATGTCAAGGAGCGGATAAACGGACTTTGCACCTCGCTCTGCGACAGTATCAGGTACACCTATTCCGATGAAAGTCTGGGTAAGCAGGTGAGTGTTTCCTCAAGTATCGGCGTGGCTTTCGCTCCCGAATACGGCAGGGATTTCAAGGAGCTTTACACCTCTGCGGATATTGCAATGTATCTTTCCAAAAACGGCGGCAAAGACAGATTTACCGTCTACAGCGGACAGGAAAGACGTGAATACAAAGGAAACCGCACCGAATAAATATACAATTGTGAAACAATCGTGAAAATATCCGAAAGGGTATTGCACAAAGGTACATAAATGTGGTATAATAGTATAGTGTAAATTCAGTCGAGATGACTGCTAACCCAAAATCCTGCACAGGAAAGGATCTTGTATATATGAAAGGCGATCTTCACGTACATACAACTCTGTCAGACGGCTCCCTCGGAATGGAGGAGGTCATCGCTCAGGCAAAGCGGATAGGACTTGATTTTATATCCATCACAGACCACGATACAATGTCCTCTGTCTCAAGGGCAAAGGTCTTAGGAGAGAGATACGGCGTTCAGACGATCCCCGGAGTGGAGCTTACCGCCTGGGATAAGACCAGAAACAGAAAGGTACATATACTCTGCTACGCACCCCAGAAGCCCGACAGGCTCGAGGGTATCTGCCGCAGGTGCAGCGAGATAAGGCAGTCCTGCGCCAAGGAAACGGTGGAGAATGTGCTGAAGCTCTATCCCATTACGGCGGAGGATATAACCAAGCATTTAAGCGGCTCCAAGAGCATTTACAAGCAGCATATCCTGCACGCCCTAATCGAATACGGCTATTCCACCCATTTCTACGGCAAGCTGAACGACGAGCTTTTCAATGAGAAAACGGGTTCCTGTATTGTGGAAAGGGAATATCCCGACGTAAACTACGTTCTTGAGCTTATCCATTCGGCAAGGGGAGCGGCGGTGCTTGCCCACCCTATGGTATATGACTCTGTTGACCTTATAGATGACCTTGCTTCAAACGGCAAGCTTGACGGCATTGAGGTATATCACTATTCCGCCGACGAGGAGCAGCAGGCAATGCTTCTTGCCAAGGCAAACGAGTACGACCTTATCGTAACGGGCGGCTCGGATTTTCACGGACTGTACAATATGCGTCCCACTCATCTGGGAATGTACACCACAGACAAGGATAACATTGACCGCATACTGCGGCTTTGCAGTAAAAAATAACTGAAAGGAAGCTTTAATATGACTATAGAATACACCCCCAGAGGAGTATGCTCAAGAAAGATAACCGCAGAAGTCGAGGACGGCGTTGTTAAGAGCGTCATATTCACAGGCGGCTGCAACGGCAATACTCAGGGAATTTCCCGCCTCGTTAAAGGAATGAAAGTCGAGGACGTTATCTCAAGACTTGAGAACGTTGACTGCGGCGGCAGAGGAACCTCCTGCCCCGACCAGCTTGCAAAGGCTTTAAAGCAGGCGTTATGAGAATGATCACGGAAATGGTAAAAGGCACGCTTCCCCGATTGTGCCTTTTTGTTTTAGGAATAATAAGCGCCGCATTTTTTCTGCTGTTTCTTGTATCGGGGATAACTGCAAAATTTCATACGGGAAACGCCGCAGGAATGGCTGTAAGCGCCGCTGTTGCCTTTGTGTGCCTGTTCCCCGACATTGCCGCAAAGCTCTTTTTTAAGGCGGCGGGGACGAGAGCGGGCAGGGTACTGCTTGTGCTTTTCTTCCTGCTTGCAGCGGTGTCGGTGATACTCGCCGTTATAATTTCTGCTTTTATGATAAGGGCAATTGATAAGGCTCCCGAAACGCCTTCAAACGTGATAGTTCTCGGGTGCAGGGTCAAGGATAACGGCGCTTCACTTATGCTTGAAAAGCGTATCGAAGCGGCATACGAATATCTCTCGGCAAATCCCGATGTGATATGCATAGCATCGGGAGGAAAAGGGAGCGACGAGCCAATGAGCGAAGCCGAATGTATCCGAGACGGACTTGTGAACAGAGGAATATCCCCCGACAGGATAATCTTAGAGGACAAGTCCACTAACACCTATGAGAATATCCGTAATTCTCTGGAAATAATTGACAGCATTGGTGCTGAGCGCAGAGCGGTGATAATAACCAGCGAGTTCCATCAGCTGAGAGCTTCTATGATTTCAAAAAAGCAGGGGCTTGAATGCTACAGCAAAAGCTCTCATACCTTTTTACCTCTCCTGCCCTCTTACTGGGTGAGGGAATGGTTTGCGGTGGCTTATGAGTGGGTGAAAGCAGGCTGAATAAAGAATGTCCTGTAATTCGCTGTTTGTGGTATAGACAAGAGATCATATATCTGCTATGCTTTTTTCGGAGGTCGATAAAAATGGATATGTTACAAACAGGGAAATTTATAGCAAAGCTCAGAAAAGAACAGGGACTTACACAGGAACAGCTTGGAGAAAAGCTCGGGGTTACAAATAAAACGGTGTCACGCTGGGAAACGGGGACGTACCTGCCGCCTGCAGACGTGCTTCTCTCTATGAGTGAACTGTTTGATGTTAGCGTCAATGAGCTTCTGAGCGGAAGGAGACTTACCGAGCAGGAGTATAAAAAGGCGGCGGAAGAAAATCTTACACAAGTTATTAAGGCAAGTAGCTTCTCATTAAAGGATAAGATAGATTTTTATAAGAAAAAATGGCTGAAGGAGCATATGGCAGTAATTATCTTTACCTGCATATGCATTATCGGAGCATTGGCGGCAGGCGTCATTTTTAAAAAATCATTGCTTGCATTTGCGGCTGTGGTGATGTTTATTTTGGGGCATTGCCTTATAAACAATGCTATGATGACTTATGTGGAGAAGAACGCCTATGACGGTTCGGGTGAGAGATAAGCAGCCTATTAACGATTAGTATAATTATTTGGCATTTCCCTTAATACGACAGTTAATTTGGAAAAAACAGTCCATAATAGATATTGGAGTCTCTCAAAAAAGACTCCCTGATATATCTGAAATTGACCTGTTAAGGAGATGCTGTATAGAATGTACGATCAGGAGCTGCTTACACGCAAAGCAAATACCGTTATAAGCAAAGCCTTTATCCAGGCAGGAAAGCTGGGGCATACCTATGTGGGGAGCGAGCATCTGCTCCTCACTCTTTCCTCGGAAACGGGCAGCACCTCGGCAAGTATCCTCAAATCCTCGGGAGTTACCGAGGAAAAGGTGCTGGGGCGCATAATCCGCCTTATAGGCAGAGGAGAGCCGTCGGTGGTGGACAGGGACTCGGTGACACCTGCGGTCTCACGTATCATCGACAGCGCCTGCAGGGGAGCGGGGGCAACTCCCGAAAAGCCTGCGGGCACCGAGCATCTTCTTGCGGCTCTTCTTCGTGAGGAAAACTGCACAGCCGTAAATATCCTCAGTGAAATGGGGGTGAATGTCTCGGCTATACTCAGCACCTGCAGAGGACTTTCGGGGCTTGATGTGAAATATTTTCCCCCCATCACCAAAGCACCCACACTTATAAAATACGGCAGAGACCTTACCGCTCTTGCGGCTGAGAATAAATGTGACCCCGTTTTCTGCCGTGAAAATGAGATAGCGAGAGTCATACGCATACTTTCACGCAGGACGAAAAATAATCCCTGCCTTGTGGGTGAAGCGGGTGTGGGAAAGACCGCCGTTGCCGAGGGCGTTGCAATGGCGATCGCTTCGGGAAATGTGCCCGATACCTTGAAGGGCAAGCATATTTTCTCCCTTAATCTCACCTCAATGCTTGCGGGAGCCAAATATCGGGGCGACTTTGAGGACAGGATAAAGCTGTGCATTGACGAGGTCATTGAAAACGGCAGCATTATTCTTTTCATTGACGAGCTTCACACCATTGTGGGAGCGGGGGCAGCTGAGGGGGCCATTGACGCCGCAAATATCCTGAAGCCCCAGCTTGCAAGGGGGGAGCTTCGGATAATCGGCGCAACAACCTTTGACGAGTACCGCAAATTCATCGGCAAGGACAGCGCACTTGAACGCCGCTTTCAGCAGGTCACCGTAAGCGAGCCTACTCCCGAGCAGGCAGTGAGGATACTTACGGGTCTGTGTCCCTGTTACGAGGATTTTCACAAGGTGCGGATAACTCCCGAGGCGGTAAAAGCGGCGGTGGATATGTCCGTAAGGTATTTAAACGGCAGATGTCTCCCCGACAAGGCGATCGACCTTATTGACGAAGCCGCTTCAAAGGTGCATATCAGAGATTCAAAGAAGTCATTAAACGACCTTGCCGATGAGCTTACCGCAATGATAGACAGAAATATGCCTAAAAAGAAAAAGAGCCTCAGCGAGACCATGGGCGACCGTAATGACAGCCGCCCGCAGGTAACAGCAGACGATATTGCCGAGGTGCTTTCCGCCGCCACGGGGATCCCTGCAGGAAAGCTCACCGCAGACGAGTCGGAAAGGCTCCTCACTCTTGAGGAGGAGCTTCACAAACGTGTCATAGGTCAGGACGAGGCAGTTAAGGCGGCGGCAGAAGCCATACGCCGAAGCAGGGCAGGGCTTCGTGACCCACGCCGACCTATTGGTTCATTTATCTTTTCGGGTCCCACGGGCGTGGGCAAGACCGAGCTTGCAAAGGCAATTGCAGAGTGCCTTTTTGACGATGAAAAAGCACTTCTCCGCTTTGATATGTCCGAGTATATGGAAAAGCACAGCGTATCAAGACTTATAGGCTCTCCTCCGGGATATGTGGGCTATGACGAGGGGGGACAGCTTACCGAAGGGGTGCGCCGCCGTCCCTATTCGGTGATACTTTTTGACGAGATAGAAAAGGCTCACCCCGATGTGTCGAATATCCTCCTGCAAATTCTGGAGGACGGCATACTCACCGACAGTCAGGGCAGGCAGGCAAGCTTTGCAAACACCGTACTGATACTCACCTCAAACGTGGGCGCACGTGAAATGACCGAAAAAAACAGGCTTGGCTTCGAGGGAGAAGCCCTGTCTGTGGCAGAGGAGAACAAGCGGATAAGGGCAGATGTCAGAAGAGAGCTTAAAAAGCAGTTTCGCCCCGAGCTTTTGGGCAGGATAGACGAGGTGATAGTGTTCGGCAGGATGGGAAAAACGGAGCTTGAAGCACTTGCACAGAAGCTTCTCGGAGAGCTTCGTGAACGTGCGGCGGCAATGGAGATATCAATGGAATTTGCTCCCGAGGCAGTAAGACTTCTTGCCTGCAAAGAGGACAGATCTCAGGGGGCAAGAGTCCTGCGCCACGAAATAACCGAAAAGGTGGAAAATCTTCTCAGCTCAAAGATAATCAAGGGGGAGATAAAGCCCGGAGACAGCGTGATACTCACCGCTGACGGGGATGATCTCCGTTTTGCGGAAATTCAGCCGATGAATGGGTAAAAGTGCGGTATGGCAAAAAAGGTCTGCTGCAGCGTGTGCTGCGGCAGACCCAGATCCGGTTTATTCTTCTTGAAGCTTTTGGAGAAATTCATCGGGGGAAAGGACGGGAACGGAGGAGCTTATACAGTCCTTTTTGTTCCGTGTTATTATGTAATCAATGTCAAGCCTGTCTGCGGTCTCGGACATAACAGCGTCCTCAAAATCTGTCATAGGAGATGAAAGTGCGTTCTGACAATCGGAGGCAAGAGTATCGGCAACAGAAAAAAGCGTAAAAAGAGTGCGGACGGCTTTTCGTGTTTCACTTCCATTGTGCAGACTTCTGTGCAGGATATAATGGATATCTGTAATTGACTTTGCGGTAAGCACTCCCGTAAAACGGCGGTTTGATACGGCAAGAAAAATATCCATAGCCGCATTGCAGAACGGCTCACGCTTTTGCAGAACATAAATTACAATGCAGGTGTCGATAAGAGCCTTCATATTTTTTCTGCCCTTTCCGCTTTCGCTTCTTCAAGGGTGATGTCGGCGGGGATAATGCCGAGGATAGACTTTGCCATTTCAACACGGTCTGCATTGGGATTGGACAGCTTTGCAATGACCTTTCCGTTTTTTTGTGATGAAAATATCTTCGGTTTCCGCAAGCATAAGATATTTGCCTAAATTCATCTTTAATTCTGTAGCTGTGATAATCATATATTTTTCTCCTCAAAAAATTCAGCATACTTTTCTTTAAATAATATTATGCACAAATCGCACGAATTTGTCAATAATATCGTGCGAAAAATGTTGGCTTCTGCAGACTGAGCTATGGAAAATTTATAAAAACCTATTGACGGCAGAGGAAAAATATTATATAATATGAATAGAAATTCAGATATTTGCGGGAGCATTATGCTCCGTACTACATACCGAAAGGGCGGAAATAGATCTATGAAAAATATTCTCTTTGTAGCTTCCGAATGTGTTCCTTTTATAAAAACAGGCGGACTTGCGGACGTTGTGGGAACACTTCCCAAAATGTTCAACAAAAACGAGTATGACTGCCGTGTGATCATCCCGAATTACAGATGTATCCCCGATAAATTCAGAAATAACTTCAAGTACGTTCACCATTTCTATATGGATATGGGTCAGCGCTTCAACAGCGTTCACGTTGGAATAATGGAGTATCAGTACGACGGGATAACCTTCTATTTTGTTGACAATCTCTTCTATTTCGGCGGAGACAAGCCCTATGCAGATACAAGATACGATATCGAGAAATTTATTTATTTCTCCAAGGCGGTTATGGCGATACTTCCCGTTATCGGCTTCAAGCCCGATATAATCCATTGCCACGACTGGCAGGCAGGACTTGTTCCCGTATATCTCCATACCCTCTATAAGGACAATCCCTTCTACCGTGGAACAAAGACTATTTTCACCATACATAACCTGAGATTTCAGGGCATTTGGGATATCAAGACCATCAAGGCACTTTCGGGACTGCCCGATTATGTGTTCACACCCGACAAGCTTGAGTTCAAAAAGGACGCAAATATGCTCAAGGGCGGTCTTGTGTATGCCGACTTTATCACTACCGTAAGCGGCACATATGCAGGTGAGATACAGACTCCCTACTACGGCGAGGGCCTTGACGGACTTCTGAGAGCGAGAAATCAGTCTCTCTGCGGCATTGTGAACGGCATCGACTATGACGCATACAACCCCGAGACAGACACAGCTATCGCAAAGCAGTACAGCATCAAGAACGTGAAAAAGGCAAAGGCTGCAAATAAAAAGGCTATCCAGCAGGAGCTTGGTCTTCCTCAGGACGACAACAAGTTTATGATAGCAATTATCTCCCGTCTTACCGACCAGAAGGGTCTTGACCTTGTAAGATACGCTCTTGACCGCATCTGCGATCAGCATACGCAGTTCGTTGTCATCGGCACAGGAGACCCTCAGTATGAAAATCTTTTCAGAGACTATGCCTGGAGAAAGCCCGACAGAGTTTCCGCAAATATCCTCTTTAACGAAAGCTTTGCCCACAGGCTTTATGCAGGAGCAGACGCTGTGCTTGTTCCCAGCCAGTTTGAGCCCTGCGGACTTACTCAGCTTATAGGTCTCAGATACGGCACAGTTCCCATTGTGCGTGAAACGGGAGGCCTCAAGGACACCGTTGCACCCTACAACGAGTATGACGGAACGGGTATCGGCTTCTCCTTTGCAAACTATAACGGCGAGGAGCTTCTTGCTACTATAAACTATGCAAAGCACATCTACTTCGACTGCCGCAAGGAATGGGATCAGATGGTTCTCAGAGGTATGAAGACCGATTATTCCTGGGTGAACTCCGCAAGAAAGTATGAGGAGCTTTACAGCAGACTGTAATAAATCATTAAAAAATCGGGGTATGATATTTTCATCATACCCCGAAGCTGTTTTGGAGGATAAAGTTTGAAAATCAAAGATTTTCAAACTACGAGTTTTGTTTCTTCGGCTGTCGCCTCGATTTGCTTACGGCAAATTTTAATTTGCCATAACCACCAAAACTCTCAGAAAGGAATGGTCATAATTTTGAAAAAAAGAGCCATAGAAGCGGTGGTGATACTTGCCGCAGTAATAGCCCTGTTCATTGCTTTCAACGCCTTGTCGGGCAGCCTTTCGGACAACACAAGAAGGATAGATGGGCAGTATTATAGTACCGGTGAGCGTGAGCTTTCCCTCTGCCTTATGACCGAGGAGGGGACGGAGTTCCTTTCGGATTTTGACCGCCTTGAAACTCTGTCCGTAACGCCATATAAATATGCCGCTCCCGAGGCACTTGAAATGGGCGACCCCACTTATGACGCAGCCCTTTACAAAAAGGCGGAGGAGGTCTATTCGGACTGCACCGACCTTTCGAATCTGTCCTTCATAGCCCCCCTCACAGGTCTTAGATCTCTGAATGTTTCAAATTGTGCCGTTACCGACCTTTCCTTTGTATCGGGAATGACAAGGCTTGAGACCCTTGATATCTCGGGAACGAAGATAACCGACCTTTCCCCCCTCCTTGATCTTCCTGCCCTGACAAAGCTCACCGCAGACAAGGAGCTTTCGGGTGATGTGACCGATAAGCTTGCAGAAAGGGGAGTTACGGTCATATTGGGGGGCGAAGATGAAACCGAAGAAACAGAGGAAACCGAATAATATTATTTCGCTCCGAAGCATTGGAGCAGGGGAGCGGCAAATGCAAGTCCTGCCGCAATGAGAAGCTGTTCTCCCGTAAGGGGTACTGTGGTGAATACCATCTGTAAAAATGGGATATATATCGCCGCTGCAAGGACTGCCACCGAGAAAAGCACCGCAAGTATCAGCCTTACGTTATTAAAGTAAGGCACCGTAAAAATATTTCCCGTTTCGGATTTGCATTCAAACACGTGGAAAAGCTGGGACATTACAAGGGTGGCAAGTGCGCCTGTTCTTGCCGCCGCAAGGGAGCCGCCCGTTCTGAGCATTACCGTAAAGCAGGCAAGGGTGCATATGCCGATAAGTATTCCACGGAACACTATCCTGAACATAAGCCCCCCCGAAAAGAAGCTTTCGTCTTTTTTTCTCGGAGGCATTTTCATATTCTCCTCGCCGCAGGGCTCGACTCCCAGAGCCACCGCAGGCAGACCGTCCGTTACCAGATTTACGAGAAGTATCTGTGCAGGCAGAAGCACCATTGGCATACCCATTACAATGCCTAAAAACATCGTCAGCACCTCGCCGATATTGCAGGAAAGCAGGTAGCGGACAAATTTGCGGATATTGGCATAAATTCCACGACCCTGCTCAACGGCGCTTACGAGGGTGGCAAAATTGTCGTCAAGGAGCACCATATCCGCCGCTTCTCGGGTCACATCTGTTCCCGTAATGCCCATCGCAACTCCGATATCCGCTTCCTTTACCGCAGGAGCGTCGTTCACGCCGTCGCCTGTCATTGTTACGATATGACCCAGCCGCTTGTAGGCTCTCACTATCCTCAGCTTGTCGGCAGGGGAGACACGGGCAAAGACCGAAGCGTCACGAGCAGCATTTTCAAGCTCCCGGTCGGTCATTTTGCTCATTTCTTCTCCTGTGATAACTCTGCCCTCGCCTGTGAGTATACCTGCCTGACGGGCAACTGCCGCAGCTGTATTTTTGTGGTCGCCCGTAATCATTACCGTTCGTATACGTGCGCTTCTGCAAAGGCGTACGGCTTTTTTTGCTTCTTCTCTCGGCGGGTCGGTCATTCCCATAAGTCCTAAAAATACCATTCCGCTGTCGGGAGAGTTTTTTGAAGCTTTGGGGCAGTAGGCAAATGCCAGCACTCTCAGCGCCTCCGAGGACATTTCGCCGCATTTGTCGGAAATTTCCTTTCGTACCGAATAGGAAAGCTCCTTAATGCCGCTTTCGGTGAGGATATGGCTGCACCGCTCAAGGATAACGTCCGCCGCACCCTTGCAGTATGACATCATACCCTGCCCCGAGGGGTCCTTTACTATGACCGTCATTCGCCTGACATCGCTGTCAAATGGCAGCTCGTCAATGCGCTTGTATGCCATTCGCTCCGCATTGTGGTTCATTCCGCCTTTTGCCGCCGCAATGAGCAGGGCTGCTTCGGTGGGGTCACCTGCAATGACACGCTCATTGCCTGCAATGGTGCGTTCATCACCGGCATCATCGGAAATATCCGCATTGGAGCATAATACGCCGCAGCGAAGAAGTTCACGAAGAACTGCCGATGATTTTATATTTTCGCTTTCGCCCTTTGAAGAAGTAATACGTCCCGAAACACGATAGCCCTGCCCCGAAAATTCATAATCACCGCTGTGGGTATATGCCTTTTTCACCGTCATTTTGTTTTCGGTAATGGTGCCCGTTTTGTCGGTGCATATGACCGAGGTGCAGCCCAGAGTTTCCACCGAATGAAGCTTGTGAACAAGGGCATTCTGCTTTAGCATTCTGCTGACTGCCAGGGCAAGGGCAATGGTGACGGTTGCGGGAAGTCCCTCGGGAATGGCGGCAATGGCGATTGTTATGCCCGTCATAAGCATATCAAAAACAGGTTCGCCCTTTAAAATGCCTGCTCCTGCCACGATCACGCAGACGACGAGACATATAACTGCAACTACCTTTCCAAGCTCTCCAAGCCGCTTCTGCAGGGGAGTTTCCTCCTCGTCTATATCCGTGAGCATACCCGATATCCTGCCCATCTGAGCGTTTACGCCTGTGGCGATAACTCTTGCGGCGGCGGTGCCTTTGGTGATGATACTGCCGCTGTAGATGATGTTCGGTTTCCCGAGAGAGTTGTCCGTATCTCTTGTATTGCCTGCCGTCTTGGAAACGGGAACGCTTTCCCCCGTGAGGACGCTTTCGTCCGCCATAAGTCCTTTTGCGCTTAGAATTACCGAGTCGGCAGCAGCCTTGTCCCCCGCTTCAAGGGAGATAACGTCCCCCGGCACAAGCTCCGAGGCAGGTATGACCGTAAGATGACCGTCTCTGTACGCCTTTGCCATGGGTGCCGCCATATTTTTTAGAGCAAGCAGAGTTTTTTCCGTGCGGTACTCCTGCACAAAGCCAAGGACAGCATTTAAGACCACGATTATGATTATGGTTAGGGCATCGTAATACTCCCCGATAAAGGCAGACACCGCCGAGGCTATGATAAGTATCATGACCATAACGTCCTTGAACTGCCCCATAAATATTCGGAGCGGTCGGGCTTTCCGCTCCGAGGCAAGGGAATTTGCGCCGTATTTCTGCCGAAGCTCCGCTGCCTGTTCGGAGCTAAGCCCTATTTTCGGCGGCTCCGCTCGCTGAGGTGCGGGGCTTTCGGTGTAATCTCTTTCAAGTATACTTTGAGACATTGCACTTCTCTCCTTTATTTTTATGCTTGTCTAATCTATATTCACTTCGGCAGAAATTATGACTGCGGGTGACGACCCGCGGCGAGACGTTCTATAGTTTATTCGGGCGGCAGGCGGACGGCTCGGTAACGTTAGTCTGATTGATAAATCGAAATTTGACGGTATTGTTTATTTGAGTTATTTATATGTTTATTTTACTTAACCTTGTTAGCGAGTAGGCAAAGGGACAACCTAAGGGGAGGGGGGAAGAAATAAACC
>NZ_JBNMJV010000028.1:0-39806 GCF_050874005.1 Huintestinicola sp. | reverse complement strand
CTTTTTGAACCATTTATGAATACTCGCCACCGTTTTTACTTTGTTTTCCCTTTCGGTTTACTCAGTATCACCGACAGCTTTATTATCTTACCATATCCATTTCTAAATGTCAAGCCTTTTTCGACAAGTTTTTTGAGTTTGTTAATTTGTGCTTATGCATCATCTGATTCACAATCATATTTAGTGCATACTGCTCAAATTTATTCATTTAAACAATCAAAATCCAGCTCGTCTGCATATTTCCAAAGCCGTATTATCTCCTCCCTGACCTCCATAAGCGCAAAGCCCAGCATATTTTCTCCCTTCCAGTCCTTAGGGTCACAGTTTCGAGCCTTATCCTCAGCCATACCAATACCCCATATCCTGTCAAAAGGACTTGCTTCCGCAAGCACCGCCCCCTCCGTGCTCATAATATACTTTCTGAGCACCTTATTCTCCGAAAATTTATAATAATTTCCATTAACAACTATCCGGTATTTAAACTTATCCCATAATTCCTCGTCAAATCCCCTGACGCCTCTTCCTAGAGCCTTTATCTCGCTCTGCTCCTTTGAAGCCATTATCTTCTCATAAGCTTCCGTATCCCCAAAAAGCCTTGCCTTCTCAGCCATCATAAACTGCTCGGCGCACCAAAAATGTCTGTGCCCTACCGAAAATCCCGCCTCATACCATTGGCTGAAACACTCTCTGCCCACGCTGTCCAAAACGGGGTGATGTTTCCAGAAGAAAATCTTTTTGTCGTTTCCGGCAATATCTCCCGCCGAATATTTCGGAGACCCCTCACATCTCCACGCAGCTATAGCATAATCCCCGTTCTTGATAATTTTTGAGTGATCCCAGGAAACAGGCTTAGGGAACTTCTCCTCAAATTCTTTTCTCTTCGCCTCATTAAGCCCGTCAAGCCAGTGAAGATATTCTTCCATATAACACTCACCATACCCCATTCTCCACCCAATGCAGCCATAGAAAAGCTCCGGATATTTCAGCCAGGGCGGCGCCATAAACTTCTCACTCATAATTACATCTCCATTAAAATGATAAAATGAATTTATACTATTATATCAGCTGTCATAATGAATGTCAACAAAAAATCGCTTCCGACCAAAAGCCGAAAGCGATATGATTATTATGAATTTATACCGTCCTTTTCCCTTATCTCTACCCTGCGTATCTTGCCGCTTATAGTCTTGGGAAGCTCGTCAACAAATTCAATGATCCTCGGGTACTTATAAGGAGCCGTATTTGCCTTGACATAATTCTGCAGCTCCTTCACAAGAGCCTCGTCTCCCCTGTCCTTGTATTCGCTGGTCAGAATAATGGTAGCCTTGACAACCTGTCCCCTGATCGGGTCGGGAGCCGCCGTAATAGCCGCCTCAAGAACGGCAGGGTGCTCCATAAGGATAGACTCTATCTCAAAAGGACCAATACGGTATCCAGAGGATTTGATTACATCGTCAATGCGTCCCACATACCAGAAATATCCGTCCGAGTCTCTGTACGCAGTATCACCCGTATGATAAAGTCCATAAGCAAAAGCTTTTTCGGTAGCTTCGGGGTTATTGTAGTAACCCTTGAAAATTCCGTTGTTAACACCATTCTTCAGACGAACGCATATCTCCCCCGTCGTTCCGTCGGGGACTTCATTTCCCTCGGTGTCGGCAATGACAACATCAAACATAGGCATCGCCCTGCCCATAGAACCCGAGCGGGAAACGGAGCCGTAAGGATTGCCGATAATAAGCGTAGTCTCAGTCTGACCAAAGCCCTCCATAAGAGAAAGCCCCGTCATTTCCTTAAAGCGGTCGTAAACCTCGGCATTAAGAGCCTCGCCCGCTGTGGTGGCATACTCGAGGCAGGAAATATCGTGTCCGTCCAAACCTTCTTTAATAAAGAAGCGGTACATCGTCGGCGGACAGCAAAGACTTGTTACCTTGTATTTTTCGATTATATGAAGCACATCTCCGGGAACAAATCTCGTAAAATCATAGGTCATGACCGTGGCGCCCAGCGCCATCTGACCGTATATCTTGCCCCAGAAAAATTTACCCCAGCCGCTTTCGGAAATAGTAAGGTGCAGGCTGTCCTTGTTAAGGTGGTGCCAGTATTTTGCGGTGGGAATATGAGAAGCACTGTAGCGGTGGGAATGAATGACCATCTTAGGATATCCCGTAGTACCCGAAGAGAAGAACATCAGACAGTCATCGTCCACCTTTGTGGGAATGCGCTCAAGACTGTCGGGATAACCTTCAAGCCTGTCATCAAAGGATATCCAGCCATCTCTTTCGCCCTTGACGATAAGTTTCAGTTTCAAAGGGCACTCCACACAGGCAGCCTCGATATTTTCACATACATCACCGTCGCCGGTAGCAATAATATGGTCGATATCGCCTTCTCTGAAACGGTAAACATAGTCCTTTTTCTTGAGCTGATTGGTGGCAGGGATAAGTATCGCACCTATCTTTTCCAGCGCAAATGTAACTACCCACATCTGCCAATGGCGCTTGAGAACGGTCATTACCCTCTCGCCCTTTTTGACACCCAGGTCAATAAGCATATTTGCGGCACGGTTTGAGAGCCTTGAAAGCTCGCCGTAGCTGAATATTCTCTCTCTCCCCTCGTCATCACACCATATCATAGCCCGTCTTTCAGGCTCTGTTTCTGCAATTTTATCAATAATATCGTAAGCGTAGCTGAAATTGTCGGGGAGTTTCAGATCAAATTTATTAACGACTCCGTTCTCGTCGAAGCCCTCCTCGATATACTGCATATGGATATCCTGCACGTTCATAAAGTGAACCTCCGAAAGATACCTCGTGATACCCCGGCGAAAAAAATGCGGGGATATGAGATAAAATTATTTTGCGGCAGCGTTATAAATATCCTCAGGTGATTTTGCAATATACTTTGCCTTGTTATCTTCAAGTTCCTTTAAAGTGCGAAAGCCCCAAAGGCAGCCGATACTGTCACAGCTTGCATTAAGAGCAGTCTGCATATCCACCGCCGAGTCTCCCGCAAATAAAGTCTCCTCGGGAGAAACACCCAGCTTTTCCATAATGTGAAGAGCGATCTGCGGGCTTGGCTTTTTCTCAAAGCCGTCCTTCTTGCCGGAAACATAGGAGAAAACATCGCCGAACATTCCCGAAACTATGGTCTGAGTAAAATTATCGGGCTTGTTTGAAGCGACTGCAATAAGTATTCCCTTTGCTTTAAGCTTCAGAAGAAGCTCGGGAATGCCGTCATAAGGACGGGTGCATACATTGTAATTTTTTCCGTATATTTCGTCAAAAACAGCTTTTACCCTTGAAATATTCTCCTCGGTGCGTTCGCTTTCGGGCAGCGCCCTGCGGATAAGCATAGGCACACCGTCTCCAACGAAATAGCGGAAGCTCTCCATCGGGTGAACGGGATATCCGAAATTCTGCAGCGCAGCGTTGCAGGCATTTCCCAGATCCTCCAGAGAATTTACCAGCGTACCGTCCAGATCGAAAATAACAAGCTTATACATTTTAGGTTCCTTTCCGGATATTTCCTGACGCAATATTATATTACCACATTTTACAATTTATTATCAGTCTTTTTTGTTAACTGTTTAAGAATTATAGTGAATGTTCTGTTGATAATGTTTAAACGTCAATTTTAATCTTCCAATTTGGAAGCTAAAAGCCCCGAATACTTAGCCCTGAAGCTGTCAAATTCGTCATTGTCAATAGCGTCTCTTATCTTCTCCATAAGAGTGTTGTAGAAATACAGATTATGCGCCACCGCAAGCCTGCCCGCAAGCTGCTCGTCCGCCTTGAAAAGATGACGGATATACGCACGGGAGAAATTTCTGCAGGTTGGACAGTCGCACTCGGGGTCAAGAGGACGGGAATCAGTCTCATAGCTTTTGTTTGTGGCGTGCATAATGCCGTTCCAGGTGAAAATGGTAGCGTGACGGGCGTTTCTGCTTGGCATAACGCAGTCAAAAAGGTCAATGCCCCTTGCCACTCCCTCAATGATATTTGACGGAGTACCCACGCCCATAAGATAACGTATCTTCCTCTCGGGCATAACGGGAACCACAGCGTCAAGTATGCGGTACATCTCCTCGGTAGGCTCGCCCACCGCAAGACCGCCCACAGCATAGCCGTCCATATCAAGCTTAGCGATATCCTCCATGTGTTTAAGTCTCAGATCCTCAAAAACCGAGCCCTGATTTATTCCGAAAAGGAGCTGATGCTTGTTTATGGTGTCGGGAAGAGCGTTCAGCCTTGCCATCTCCTCCTTGCACCTGTACAGCCAGCGGGTAGTTCTCTCGCAGGAATTTTTCGAGTAATCATACGCCTTGCGGATTATCCTGTTTTTGGTCTGCTCGTCCATATCGGGAGTTATCTGAGCCATATGGTTATCCACGCACTCGTCAAACGCCATAGCAATAGTGGAGCCTAAATTTGACTGTATCTGCATAGACTCCTCGGGACCCATAAATATCCTCCGGCCGTCCACGTGGGAGTTGAAATAAACTCCCTCCTCCTTTATTTTGCGAAGCTTTGCAAGTGAGAACACCTGAAATCCGCCGCTGTCGGTAAGAATAGGCTTGTCCCAGTTCATAAACTTGTGCAGACCGCCCATTTCCTTTATCACCTTGTCGGTGGGGCGCACGTGAAGATGATAGGTGTTGCAAAGCTCCACCTGACACTTGAGGTCATTTTTAAGATCAATTGAGGAAATGCCGCCCTTGATAGCCGCCGCAGTTCCCACATTCATAAAGCAGGGTGTCTGAAATGTTCCGTGAACAGTCTCAAACTGTCCCCTGCGGGCTTTTCCGTTGGTTTTTATAAGTGTGTACATAAAATTTCTCCTATGAAAAATGTTTTGGTACTGTTTATAAGATTGTATACACTTTGCCGTTTCCAAAATTTATTTCAAGAACGGCTTAGCTTTTATAACTTGTTTATATCAAGCGGTTTTCTTTCCTCAATTATTTCAAGTTCGGGATCGTCAACCGAAACAATCTTTTCAAAAGTTGTAGTTGTTCTTTCATACTGTAATTCTGTAAATCCCCATGATTTGATTTCTTTTATTTTATCTGCCTCTGTTGTTCTGTCAAAATCAACAATTAGTTGAATATCTTCATGCCAAGGGTAAACATAACATTTTTCCCGATATAAAGCACTTGTTCTTATCTCATACGCTTCTGTTATTTCGCTTATGAAAACTTTTTTATTACAAACAAACCCATACTTCTTGGTCACGAAATCAGAATATCTATTTTCAAACCCTTTTTTTAAATCTGCTTTGTCATTTGAAGCCAAGTCAACTACATAAGGTTGAATAGATTTATCAACAGAAATTACTCTGTATAGCGTACCACTATACATTCCATAATTATCATTACGAATACATACAGATTTACTCATTCATTTATATCCTCCAATCTTACAAATCACCCCTTAATTTCAAGATGTTTCGGATTTCCCGGGTGCTTTCTCATTTGTATGATAAGCTCGTAATCAATCATTAAACCGTCTCACTAAAAATAATCAGGTGAATTATCACAAAATTATCATAGCGTCCCCGAAGCTGAAAAATCTGTACTTCTCCTCAACAGCAACCTTGTAAGCATTCATAGTATTGTCATAGCCCATAAAAGCCGAAACAAGCATAATAAGAGTGCTTTCGGGCAGGTGGAAATTTGTGATAAGTCCGTCAAGGACTTTGAATTTGTAGCCGGGATAAATGAAAATATCCGTGTAGCCCTCGGCTTCCTTTATCTCCCCATTGTTAAAGCTTGCAACGCTCTCAAGAGTGCGGCAGGAGGTGGTGCCCACCGCAATGACCCGTCCGCCCTCTGCTTTGGTCTTGTTGATAAGCTCTGCCGTTTCCTTTGGCAGATGATAATGCTCCGAATGCATTTTGTGTCCCTTAACATCGTCCTCCTTAACGGGGCGAAAGGTGCCAAGGCCCACGTGGAGAGTGACAAAAGCGGTGTTTATGCCCTTTTCGTGAAGCTCCTCAATCATTTCCTTTGTGAAATGAAGTCCCGCCGTAGGAGCCGCCGCCGAGCCAAGCTCATGGGAATAAACCGTCTGATAACGCTCCTTGTCCTCAAGCTTTTTGGTGATGTAGGGGGGCAGGGGCATCTGTCCCACGTCCTCAAGAGCGGTGAAGAAATTGCCCTCGCACTCGAATTTCGCAATGCGGTTGCCGCCCTCCACAGTCTCAAGGATCTCCGCTTTCAGCCTGCCGTTACCGAAGGAGAATTTCGTGCCGGGCTTTGCTTTTTTTCCGGGGCGCACAAGTATCTCCCACACCTTGTCACCCTTCTGCTCAAGAAGCAAAAACTCGATAAATGAACCTGTCCCCTCCTTTTCGCCGTAAAGGCGGGCAGGAAGCACACGTGAATCGTTCATCACCAGCAAATCACCCTTTTTCAGATGACTGCATAAATTATAAAAACGGTCGTGTGATATCTCGCCGCTCTCCCTGTCAACACACATAAGTCTCGAGGAATTTCTCGGCTCCGCAGGAGTCTGAGCAATAAGCTCCTCGGGGAGATCGTACCAGAAATCCGAACGCTTCATCGTCTCAATATCAAGCTCGGTAACAGCGTGAACATTCGGCAAATCCTTAATATCCTCCGCCGCCTTCTTCGCCCATTCGGGAGCTATGGAAATATTTTTAATATGAACAGAGACTTCCTCACCTTCGGGAATATTTTCCGAAATAAATCCGTCAAGCTCCTCTCTGCTCTCAAAGCCCAAAAGATCAATATTTATATTCTTCAAATCAAACAGCTTCCTTTCAAGATACGTCGGGAAATAAAAAAGTCCCCTCAAAGTGACAAAAAATTTACAAACAGGTATTGACAAAACCGCAAACATATTATATAATTGACATTGATAAACTGATAGAGGCGCAGTAAAGATGAGTATCCGTTCACAGGCACCGCAGCCGTTTACCGTCCGGAGAAAGGCGATACTGCCGAAGCCCTGAAAGCCTGCGGAGCTTTCACCGCTGAGCGTATGCCGAAGAGGTATGCGATTGTCATCATAGCTGATGTGATGGAGTGCTATCGAGCCTGATTAAATTTAGGGTGTAAAACAAATCTATTTGTTTTACACAGGCACTTTAACATTATACACTATGATGGATCGGTTTTCAACCGATTTTTTTTATTTCTCTGTAAAATTTTATTAAATAATAAAGGAGTATTTCAGATGAAGCAGTTTAGTGTTGGTATAATCGGCGCAACGGGTATGGTGGGACAGCGTTTCTCACTTCTCCTTGCAGAGCACCCCTGGTTTAACGTAAAGGTACTCGCAGCCTCCCCCAGAAGCGCAGGCAAGCGCTATGAGGACGCTGTAGGCGCAAAATGGGCAATGAAGCAGCCTATCCCCGAGAAGTTCAAGGATATGATAGTTATGGACGCAACTGCGGATATTGAAAAAATAGCTTCGCAGGTAGATTTCGTTTTCTGCGCCGTTGATATGAAGAAGGACGAGATAAAGGCTCTCGAGGAGCGCTACGCAAAGGCAGAGTGCCCCGTTGTATCCAACAACTCCGCTCACAGAGCAACTCCCGATGTTCCTATGGTAGTTCCCGAGATAAATCCCGAGCATATCGAGATCATAAAGGCTCAGAGAGAAAGGCTTGGCACAAAGAGAGGCTTTATCGCAGTTAAGTCCAACTGCTCCCTCCAGAGCTATGTTCCCGCTCTCAACGCCCTCAAGGACGCTTACGGCATAAAGCAGGCAATGGTTTGCACATATCAGGCAATTTCGGGCGCAGGCAAGACCTTTGAGACAATGCCCGAGATAATCGACAACGTTATCCCCTACATCGGCGGCGAGGAGGAAAAGTCCGAGAATGAGCCTCTGAAGATATGGGGTCACATTGAAGGCGATAAGATCGTTAATGCCGACGGTCCCAAGATCTCCTCACAGTGCCTGAGAGTTCCTGTTTCCGACGGTCATACTGCGGCTATCTTCGTTCAGTTCGAGAAGAAGCCCTCCAAGGAAGAGATAATCAAGGCTTGGAAGGATTACAGCGGCGTTCCCCAGGAGCTTGAACTCCCCTCCGCACCCAAGCAGTTCCTCCACTATTTTGAGGAGGATAACCGTCCCCAGGCAAAGCTTGACAGAAACCTGGAAAACGGTATGGCTATATCCATCGGTCGTCTGAGAGACGATATCATCTGGGACTACAAGTTCGTATGTCTCTCCCACAACACACTCAGAGGCGCAGCAGGCGGCGCAGTTTTAATGGCAGAGCTTCTTGCGGCAAAGGGATATTTTGACTGATGAACACTTCCAATATCACCGTAAGACGTGCGGAAACTGCCGACGCTCCCGAGCTTTCAAGGCTCATTCACGAGCTGGCGGAATATGAAAAAATGTCGGACAAATGCACAGCCACTCCCGAAAGCGCTGCCCGTATGATGACCGAAGAAAACGGGCTTCGGGGAGTTATAGCTGAGAAGGACGGAAAAGCCGTTGGAATGGCAGTTTTCAGCCTTTACAAGCTTGCCACCTTTTCGGGCAGAAGAGTGCTTTACATCGAGGACATTTTCGTGGAAGAAGCCCTCAGAGGTTTTGGAATTGGCAAAATGCTCTTTGACGAAATAGTTAACATCGCAAAAACACTTGAATGCATAAAGATCGAATGGAAATGCCTTGCGTGGAACAGCTCCGCAAGAAGCTTCTACGAAAGCAGAGGCGGCGTTTCCGACCCCGAATGGCTCACATATACACTTGATCTGAGAAAGGATTGATTTTATGAAGAACACCATTTTCACAGGCGCAGGCGTTGCCATCGTTACCCCTATGAACGCTGACGGCTCCGTTAATTACGCCGCTCTGGGCGAGCTTATCGAAATGCAGATAGCAGGCGGCACCGATGCTATAATCATCTGCGGCACCACAGGCGAAAGCTCCACCCTCACCGATGATGAACACAGAGAATGTATCCGCTATACCATTGAGAAGGTAAACAAGAGAGTTCCCGTTATCGCAGGCACAGGCAGCAATGACACCGCTTATGCCATCGAACTTTCCAAGGACGCAGAGGAAATGGGCGCAGACGGACTTCTCCTTGTAACTCCCTACTACAACAAGACCTCCCAGAGAGGACTTGTGGCTCATTACACAGCTATCGCAGACGCCGTAAATATCCCCATTATCCTCTACAATGTTCCTTCAAGAACAGGCGTGAACATCTCTCTCGATACATATAAGATACTTGCCGAGCACAAGAATATCGCTGCCGCAAAGGAAGCAAGCGGAAATATCTCCGCAATCGCAAAGCTCATTGCGGAGTGCGGCGACAAGCTTGATGTATACAGCGGAAACGACGACCAGATCGTTCCCATTATGGCTCTCGGCGGCAAGGGCGTTATCTCCGTTCTCTCAAACGTTGCTCCCAAGCAGACCCACGAGATCGCACAGCTCTGCCTTGAAAACAACTGCGCAGAGGCTGCAAAGCTTGCTGCAAAGTATCTTCACCTTGCAAACTCCCTCTTTATTGACGTTAACCCCATTCCCGTTAAGGAAGCTCTCAATATGATGGGCATTGCCGCAGGTCCCTGCCGCCTGCCCCTCTATGAAATGGAGGACGCAAAGAAAGAGGCTCTCGCTTCCGCACTCAGAGAAGCAGGACTCATCAAGTAATTGTTTTGAAAATATCATCAAAATCGGGCGGCTCTGTTGCCGCCCGAGCTGTATAGCCTAAACGAAAGGAATGTTAATATGATAAATGTGTCCATTACAGGCGCAAACGGAAAAATGGGTCACGTTATAACCTCCATAATCGAAGGACGTGACGACTGCACCGTTGTAAGCGGCATTGACCTTAACACCGCCGATAACGGCAAATTCCCCATTGTTTCCGAGCCTGCCCTTCTTCCCGAAAAGCCCGATGTAATAATAGATTTCTCCCACCCCTCCGCACTCGACAAGCTTCTTGAATACTGCCTTTCCACAGGCACACCCGCAGTGATCGCCACCACAGGCTTTTCCGACGAGCAGATAGCAAAAATAAAGTCTGCGGCAGAGCAGGTGCCCATTTTCTTCTCATTCAATATGTCTCTGGGCATAAATCTCCTTGCAAGCCTTGCAAAGACAGCCGCAAAGCTTCTCGGAGGACAGTTCGACATCGAGATTGTCGAGAAGCACCACAATCAGAAAATTGACGCTCCCAGCGGCACTGCTATTATGCTGGGCAACGCCATCAACAGCGTTCTCGACGAAAAGTACCATTTTGAATACGACCGTCACTCCCGCAGGATGAAACGTGAAAAATACGAGATAGGTATGCACGCCATCAGAGGCGGCACCATCGTTGGCGAGCACGATATCATCTTCGCAGGCAGAGATGAGGTCATTACCCTTTCCCACTCGGCTGCTTCAAAGGAAGTATTTGCAGTCGGTGCGGTAAATGCGGCTGTTTTCCTTGCAAAGCAGGGCGCAGGGCTTTACGATATGTCTGATGTTATCAATGAGCTGAAATGATAAGATATTAAATATAAAAAAGCGTCTCTGTCGGCACTTTTGCCAGCAGAGACGCTTTCTTTTTGCTCAAAAATTACTTGCTCATAATTTCGGAAATGGTTTCCATTATTTTGTCGTGGCAGCCGCCGCAGCCTGTGGAGCAGTGAGTGATCTTCTGGACCTCTTCAAACTCTTTTTCAACATCGCTGAAAACCTCGGCAGAGTGAAGAGCGTTTTCGATATCAGCATATGTAACGCCCATGCAGTGGCAGATCTCAACATTTTCCATAATAAAATCCTCCTTGAAATAAGTAAATTTGCTTTAACATTACTATACCACATTGCTCCGCATTTGTCAAGAGTATATGCATAATTTTATAAAACACAGAATAACTATTGCATTTTTTTGTACAATATGATATAATATCATCGGGATGTGATGACAATGACAAGCTTTGAAAATATATATGATACCGAAAAGTATCAGAAACACAGGCAGGAATATATAAGCAGAGTTTTTCTGCCCCAAAACAAAAGGGAAACGGAAAAGCTGCCCCTCGAAGCAGGCTTTATCCTTGAGAGCACAGAATACGCCGCATATGAAAACGGCTCGGAACACCCACGCCTTACGGCATATGAGCAGGCGCTTGTTTCACCCGACAAAAGCGTTGTCCTGCGGTGGCAGCTCTGCGACGATCACGATTTTACAAGCTTTACGCAGATATTCACCCATTCCGACGGCAGACTGTATCTGATTTACAAGGAGGACCTTTACGGCTATTCCGTTCTGCGGCTCTCCGACCGAAAGGAGCTTCACTACGTCCCTTTGGGGTATTATCCCGATAATGCAGAAGAACTGCCCTACCCCGGCGAGTCCTTCATAATGACCGATTTTCATTACTGCCACGAAAATAATTTTGCGGCGGCAGGAGGGTGCTTCTGGGCGGCGCCATACGATACGGCTGTGCTTGATTTCAGCGACCCCCTCTCCTCACCCGACAGGATACGGACTATCCACGATATCATCGACCCGAATTATGAAAACGACGACCTGGAGGATATTGATTTCAAGGAGTGGCAGAACGGTCATCTCATTCTTGAAGCCGACACTATAAAAGAACAGTTCAGATTTTCTACCGATGATCTGAAAAAATTTATGATGATATAAATTCGGAAAGTAAAATCCGACTGTTTTCGACATATTTCACAGTTATTCTATTTTTGTTAATTTTGTGTAAAAAACGAATATTCCAAATATTTTGTATAAAATATACAAAGAATATATTTTGAATAATAACAACATAACGAAATTGTGCAAAGTGGGCAAAAAGCCTTTGACTTTTTCCAAATTTATGGTACAATAATAGTAATAGGTCTGCGCTCATTGTCTGCACGGAGCGGTGCTCGCGGCAGGCAAGATGTTTTTTAATTACAAGGCTGTCTGAATCCGCAGTATAAGGACAGCAGGCGCAATAACCGTTCTATTTCCACGACTGCGGAGAAATGGAGCCTCTATGTCTAAAATTATTGCAGTAACATCCGGTAAGGGCGGTACCGGCAAATCCTCAATCTGCTCCGAGCTTGGATTTGCATTGGCAAAGCAGGGTCACAGAACGCTTATTATAGAGCTTGACTTCGGTCTTAGATGCCTCGATATCATGCTTGGCGTTAAAGACGACATCAAATACGATCTGGGCAGCGTTTTAAACGGTGAATGTGATATCTATAAAGCTACTACACAGGTAAAGATCGCTACAAACCTCAGCATTGTCTGCGCTCCCGAGGATCCCTTTGCGAGAGTTGACGCCGAGACCATTAAGAATATCTGCCAGGAAATGAGAAAGTACTACGAGTACATAATCGTAGATACCTCCGCAGGAACCAACGCCAGCGTATTCGACGTTGTTGAGCAGTCCGACCTTATCCTTATCAATACCACTCCCGACCCCGTATGCGTAAGAGACGCACGCACAATGTCGGACGAGTTCTACAAGCGCGGCAACAAGAAGCAGCGCCTTATCATCAACAAGGTAAATCCTGACCTCTTCAAGGCGGATCTTATCGTGGACCTTGACGAGATAATTGATACCGTAGGCGTTCAGCTTATCGGCGTAATTCCCGACGATGACGCTGTGGTGATCGCCACTTCAAAGGGCGAGCCGCTTCCGTCCACCTCCCTTGCTTTCAAGGCTTTTGACGCTATCTCAAAGCGTATCAAGGGCGAGGACGTTCCTCTCAGCTTCAAGGTTCTGCTTCAGTAAGATATGACGGATTTTAATGGGAAAGGAATGAATTGAAATGAATATTGCACTTATAGCACACGATTCAAAAAAAGAACTTCTCGTTCAGTTCTGCATAGCCTACTGCGGCATTTTATCCCGTCACAATCTCTGCGCCACAGGCACAACAGGCAAAATGGTCGCACAGGCAACAGGTCTTAATATTCAGCGTTACCTCAGCGGCTCTCAGGGCGGAGACCAGCAGATAAGCGCCCGTATCTCCTGCAACGAGATAGACCTTCTGCTGTTTTTCAGAGACCCCCTTTCACCCAAGCCCCACGAGCCAAACGAAATGAATCTTCTCAGGCTCTGCGATGTTCATAACATTCCTGTTGCAACAAACATTGCCACAGCAGAAGCGCTCATTCACGCTCTCGAAAGAGGAGATCTTGACTGGAGACAGCTTCTTAATCCCGTTGACTGATTTTAAGAAAAATATTTTGCCGCACTTGACAAGCGGCGGAAAATGCTGTATAATAATAAAGCGCACAGAATATGTGCGTTATATACCGCCAAAGGCTTTGACTCGGAGGAGTAGCCGCAGGAAGTTTCTCAGAGAGAGCGTGTATGCTGAAAGCGCTTAAACTAACTGCTGTGAATGACGCCCGATGAGCTGCGGGGAGATAAAAATCCCCGACGTGTTTTCCTGCGTTAAAGGGACCTGAGGCACGGTTTTCCGTGCAAATACGGGTGGCACCACGGTTTAACAGTCGTCCCGAATGTTATCATTCGGAGACGGCTTTTTTGTTTAAAAAACACTAAGAAAGGATAAAATTATGGAGCTTATTACCACAAGAATAAAGGGTATGGAGGACGTTGTTCCCTCGGAAGTTCACAAATGGCAGACGGTGGAAAGCGTTGCCGCCGATGTAGCCGAAAACTACGGATTTAGGGAGATACGCATACCCACCTTTGAAAACACCGAGCTTTTCGTCCGCTCTGTGGGCGAGACTACCGATGTAGTTCAGAAGGAAATGTTCACAGTTATGGGCAGGGAGAGCAAATTCACTCTCCGTCCCGAGGGCACCGCAGGCACTATCAGAGCCGTTTTACAGAATGGTCTGCTGAATGAGGCTCTGCCCCAGAAGGTGTTCTACATTCTCTCCTGCTTCCGCCACGAGAAGCCCCAGGCAGGCAGATTATGGGAATTTCACCAGTTTGGTGCGGAAATGGCAGGAAGCGCCTCCCCTGCCGCCGATGCCGAAATGATCTCTATGGCGAACAGCGTTATCGAAAAGCTTGGTCTAAAGGATATCGAGCTTCACATAAATTCAATCGGCTGTCCTCACTGCCGTGCAGAATATTACAAAAAGCTCCGTGAATTTTTCGAGCCGAACAAGGACAAGCTTTGCCCCACCTGTCAGTCAAGACTTGAGAAAAATCCGATGAGAATTCTTGACTGCAAGAGCGAGATTTGCAAAGAGATCGGCAAGGACGCTCCCCTTATGATAGATTACCTCTGCGACGAGTGTAAAGAGCATTTTGAAACTCTGAAAAAATATCTTGACGAAATGGGTATAAAATATTCCATTGACCCCAAGATCGTAAGAGGTCTTGACTATTACACAAAGACCGTATTCGAGTTTATAACCACCTCCATCGGTGCGCAGGGAACCGTCTGCGGCGGCGGAAGATATGACGGTCTTATCGAGGAAATGGGCGGAAATCCCACTCCTGCGCTGGGCTTTGCAATGGGACTTGAAAGGCTCATTATGACAATGGAAAAACAGGGCTGCGAGTTCATTTCTCCCCGTGAATGTGATATCTACATCGGCTCAATGGGCGACGCTGCGGGCATTAAGGCAGCTTCTCTGGTGAAAGCACTCCGTGACGAGGGCTACAGAGCCGAATGGGACGTTATGGGCAGAGGCGTTAAGGCGCAGATGAAATACGCAAACAAGATTGGCTCTGCTTTCTCAATGATTTTGGGCGACAACGAGCTTGCGGAGGGCAAGGCAAAGCTCAAAAATATGAAGAGCGGCGAGGAGACTGAAATTGCTCTTGACAGCAGCTTTATTGATAATTTTGCCAATATCCATACTGCGGATATGCTGGCTTCGGAATTATAATCGTTAACTGAAAGGAAGTTATTAAAATGGCAGACAATATGAAAGGACTGAAGCGCACCCATTACTGCGGCGAGGTTGAGGGAATCGGCAGCGAAGTAACGGTGGGCGGCTATGTCCAGAAGGCAAGAGACCTGGGAAATCTCATTTTCATTGATCTGAGAGACAGAACGGGTATCGTTCAGCTGGCGTTTGACGACAGCACCGACAGGGAGATTTTTGAAAAAGCATCTTCCTGCCGTTCGGAGTTTGTGCTTATGGCAAAGGGAACCGTTCGTGAAAGAGAGAGCAAAAACGCCGATATCAAAACGGGAAATATCGAAATTTTTGTCACCGACCTTCGCATTCTCGCAAAGGCTCAGACACCTCCCTTCGAGATCGTTGATAACTCCAACACCAACGAGGAGCTTCGTCTGAAATACAGATATCTCGACCTCCGCAGACGTCCTCTCCAGCAGAATATCATTATGAGAAGCAAGATCGCCAAGACCGCCCGTGATTATTTCTATGAAAACGGCTTTATCGAGATAGAAACTCCTATGATGATAAAGTCCACACCCGAGGGCGCAAGAGACTACCTTGTTCCCTCAAGAGTTCACCCCGGCAGCTTCTACGCTCTGCCCCAGTCGCCCCAGATATATAAGCAGCTTCTGATGATCGCAGGCTTCGACCGCTACATTCAGCTTGCACGCTGCTTCAGAGACGAGGACCTCAGAGCGGACAGACAGCCCGAGTTCACTCAGATAGACCTTGAGATGTCCTTCGTTGACACCGAGGACATTATGCAGATGGCAGAAGGTCTTGTCAAGCGCCTCTTTAAGGATATTCTCGGCAGAGATATTCCCACTCCTCTGCCCCGTATGACCTACACCGAGGCAATGGAGCGCTACGGTTCCGACAAGCCCGACACACGCTTCGGAATGGAGATAACCGATCTTACCGACACCGTTAAAGACTGCGGCTTCGGAGTATTCACCTCTGCGATCGAAAACGGCGGCACAGTCCGCTGCATCACCGCAAAGAACGCCGCAGGAACATTCACAAGAAAAGAGATTGACAAGCTCACCGAGTATGTCAAGGGCATCGGCGTAAAGGGTCTTGCATATATCCGCTGGGTAGACGACGCTCCAAACTGCTCCTTCGGCAAATTCTTAGGCGAGGGCGAACTTGAGGCTATCCTTGCAAAGGCAGGAGCCGAAAAGGGCGACGTTGTATTCATCATCGCCGACAAGAAGAACACCGTTCTCACATCTCTGGGCGCTCTGAGACTTAAAACCGCCAAGCAGCTTGACATTATCCCCGAGGGAATGTTCAATTTCCTGTGGATAACCGAGTTCCCCTTCTTTGAATGGAACGAAGAGACACAGCACTGGGACGCAATGCACCACCCCTTCACAATGCCTATGGACGAGTGCCTGCAGTATCTTGACACCGCCCCCGAAAAGGTTTTTGCAAAGGCATATGACCTTGTTCTGAACGGCACCGAGCTTTCCAGCGGCTCTATCAGAATTACCGACTATGAGCTTCAGCAGAAGATGTTTGAGTCTCTGGGTCTTACAGACGAGGAAATTCAGGCGAAGTTCGGATTCCTTGTTGACGCATATAAGTATGGCGCAGCTCCCCACGGCGGTATGGGCATTGGTCTTGACCGTCTGGCAATGATTATGTGCGGCGCAGACAGCCTTCGTGATGTGACCGCATTCCCCAAGGTACAGAATGCTTCCGAGCTTATGAGCGACTGCCCTGCAAAGGTCGATGACGAGAGCCTTGATATTCTCGGCATAAAGGTCGTTAAAACTGAGGAATAATATTAAAAAGCAAAACGGACTGCTCTCCATTTTCGGAGAACAGTCCGTTTTGCTGACCGCTTATTTTTTCAGAATATCTTTTACAATGCTCATAACGTGACCCAGCTGAACATAATCAAGCTTTTTCAGCTCCTCAGCCACCTCTCCTGCAAGTACGGGATCGTCATTGCAGTAATCAAAAAAGTCACGGGGAGATATCTCAAGATACTCGCAGATATAGAAAAAAGCAGTCATAGAGGGCAGAGCGGCGCCGTTTTCTATACGGTTGATGTAGCTTGCATTCTGCCCCAGGGAAAGGCTCATATCTCTGGCGGAAACGCCTTTTCTGCACCTGAGTTTGCATAGCCGTTCCGCAAATTCCCTTTCATTGTTCATTGTCATCACCTAAATATATTATAAAATAAACAAGGCGATTTATAGGATATTTAATGTCCTGTAAATATTGACATAGCGTTTACAATAATGTATAATATAATAAAACAAGTGACAGGGAGTGCGGAAGGTGAATAATGTGAATATCTGCTCCGTTTTTTCCGGAGGAGCAATTGTTACAGAAGCAGAACTGACTGAGCTTTTCAAAAATATGAAAGACAAGGGCATAAAGGCGATGGCTTCAAACTGCGAAAGAGGCTTTCCGCTTACAGCCCTTTCCGCCGCCGACAAGGCAGGACTTGACATTATTGCGGTAATGCCCTTCGAAGGTCAGCCCGACAGCTGGAACGAGGAGCTGCGCCGCAAGTTCTATAAGCTCCACCAAAAAGCTGTCACACGCTTTATGATATCCACCCACCGCAGCAAGGACTGCTACAGCCTTGCGGACGACCTTCTGCTGTCAATATGCAGCATAGCGGTCATTGCAGGAAATGATCCGCATATACAGCGCATTGCTGAGGAAAGGGGAAAGGAAACCATAAACATTCATACAACGGATAATGTTCGAGTAAAGATATAAAAAAGCGCTCCGAAAACGCTCGGAGCGCCTTATTACATATTCCGAAGTTATTTCAGCTCAACAACAGTAACGCCGTCCTCGCCCTCGCCGAAAACTCCGCTTCTGAAGCTCTTAACCGATGGGTGAGACTTGAGATGACGCTGTATTCCCTGCCTGAGAAGTCCCGTTCCTTTGCCGTGAATGATGGTGACAATGCCTGCATTCACCATAACAGCGTTGTCGATAAATCTGTCCACCTCGTGGATACCCTCGTCCACCGCACAGCCTCGTATATCAAGCTCAAGTGAGCTTTTCCTCTCAAGCTTGCCGCTTACGCCCACCTTGGAAACGCCACGGGCAGGAGCGGCTTTTTTATTGCTGACCGTAACCTTGTCCTCCTCGGCAAGCCGCAGGTGACTTACGTTGGTCTTGGTTTTCATAATGCCCACCTGAACGAAAACATTTCCGTTGCTGTCGGGGTCGCTTGCAAGGATACCCTTTTTGCCGATATCCGCAAGGATAACGTTGTCTCCACGCTTGTAGGGACGTGGCGGCTTGTACTCTTTCAGCTCACGCTTGCGGACAGGATTTGCCTCGTCGTACATCTTGTCAAGAGAGGAACGGCTCAGCGATTTTGCGGAAGCGGAACGCTTGTCGAATGCTTCCCTGTTCCGCTCCTTTCTGATATCCGAAAGCTCGTCAAGCAGCTTCTCCGACTGCATACGGCAGTTTTCCACGATACGCATTGCCTGTGTGCGTGCCTTTTCAAATTCATCGTCCTTGCGGGCTTCAAATTCCTCTTTTGCCTTTTCAAGAGCGGCTTCCTTTTCCTCCGCTTCTTTTCTCAGCCTTGCAAGCTCGGTGTTCTGCCTGTCAAGGGCTCTTCGTGAGGCTTCAAGCTGTGCCACTACTTCTTCAAAGCGGCGGTTGTCATCGGAAACAAGTGCTTTCGCATTTGAAATGATGTCCGAGGGAAGTCCCAACTTTGATGAAATGGAAAATGCGTTTGATTTTCCGGGAGAACCGATTATAAGCCGATATGTGGGCTGTAATGTCTTAACATCAAATTCGCAGGAGGCGTTCTCAACGTTTTCACGTTCAATGGCAAAAAGCTTTAATTCCTGATAATGGGTGGTAACGAATATCCTGCTGCCCTTTGCCATAAGCGCCTCGATTATAGAAACCGCCAGCGCCGCACCCTCAACGGGGTCTGTACCCGAGCCAAGCTCATCTATGAGAATGAGAGAGCTTTCGTCCGCAGTTTTCAGTATCTTCACCACATTGCTCATATGGGAGGAGAATGTGGAAAGGCTCTGCTCGATGCTCTGCATATCTCCGATATCCACGAGAATGTGGCGGAATACGGAAATTTTTGTGCCGTCGGACGCAGGTACCATCATACCGCACATTGCCATAGCGGTGAGAAGTCCCGCAGTTTTCAGCAGAACGGTCTTACCGCCCGTATTGGGTCCCGTAACGATAAGGGTGCCGTAATCCTTGCCTATGGAAATATCCACGGGAACTACCTTGTCCGCTTCAATAAGGGGGTGACGGGCTTTTTTAAGCTCAAGTACGCCGTCGTCGGATATCTCGGGAACGGTTCCCCTCATCTTTGCACCAAGGTTTGCCTTTGCAAAGTAAAGGTTAAGCTCGGCGCAGGTGAGATAATCCCTCTTCATAGTCTCCGCACAGGAAGCGCAGTCGGAAGAAAGCTCGGAAATGATGCGCTCTATCTCCTCCTGCTCTCTGCCCTGGAGCACTCTTATATCGTTGTTTGCCTCCACAACCGCTTCAGGCTCGATGAAAAGTGTGGAACCCGTAGCCGATGAAGCGTGTACGATACCACGCACATTTCCCTTGTACTCCGCCTTTACGGGGAGAACATATCTGCCGTCACGAACGGTGACGATATTGTCCATCAGGGATTTCTGAATATCTGCGGAGCGAACCATCTTGTCAAGGCTCTCTCTGATACGCACTCCTGCCTGAGCGATCTTCCGTCTGATATTTGCAAGCTCGGCGCTGGCAGTATCGGCTATCTCGTCCTCGGTGAGAATGGCGTTCTGTATCTTGTCCTCAAGCCACTTGTTAGGCGAAAGCTCCGCAAATAAGGGGTCAAGAACAGTCTCAACATCTCCGCAGGAAGCGTGATAATCCGTAAGCCCTCTTATCTGCTTGAGCATTGAGCAGATGTCAAGAAGCTCACGAAGGGACAGGCTTGCCCCCGACTGCGCTCTTTGCAGAGAACCTCTCACGTCCTTGAAATTGTAAAAAGGAGGCGTTCCGAATTTCACCGAAAGGTCAAATGCGTCCTCAGTCTTTTTAAGGCTCGCTTTTACTTTAAGGGTATCCGTCTCAGGCTCGAGAGCGGCTATCATTCGGCGTGTTTCATCGTTTCCCGCCTGCTCAGAAAGCATATCGAGAATTTTATGTAATTCTAAGGTTTCAAAATGTTTATTCATAAGTCATTTTCCTCATTAGTCGATTGTGTATCTTCATTATTTTCGGGCATAGCTATGCTGTTATAAAAATCCAGCGTTTTAAAATGCCTGTCGAAATGCACCTGTGCATACAACTCGCTTATGTAGCCAAGCTTCAGGAGCGCATCACCCGACACCCGAAAGTTAAATATCCTGCTCATATCCGAAAGGCATACGAACCGTATCGCCTCGAACATTCCCGCAGTAACGTCAACATTGTATTTATCGTGATAGACCACCCTTGACTCCATATGGTCATAGCAGAGAAAAATCCCCCGTTTTATCAGAAAGCAGAGTGTGCAGTCCGAACGGTAACATTCGTCACAGCCAAGGAGATTTGGCATCATTCCCAGGTCTGCCGCTATCCTCATCTCAAAGACGAATTTCACAAAAGCACAGTCCGCACCCTTTTCCGAAAGCAGGTACAGACTGTTCATAAACAGCCTGTACACGTCCTTTGCGGACTGTCCCGAGGTAACGGTATAGCTTATCATCTCAGCCATATAAGAGGCAAGGCTCAGCCTCTGCATATCCAGACGAAGCCCGTAAAAGGTCTTCACAGGCTCGCAGCTGTTAAGGTAATATCTCCCCGAACGTTCATTGAAGCAGTATTTTGCGCAGGCGAAGAGCTGGGTGGAGGAATTGCTCTTTGAGTTAAGCTTCTTGGCTCCCTTGACGGAAATGTCCACAAGCCCCATATCGGGGGAAAGTATGGTTATATAGCGGTCATTGTCCCCCGCGTCCCTGACGGATATCACCGCTCCCTCCGTCGTTATGAGCATTGTCACTCACTTCCCTCAATATGGGCAGAATTCTACCCCCGATTCCCTTGTAGCTGAGATAATCAGCCACACGTCCGCTGTTTTCAAAGGTGTTCCATTTTGTATCGGAAAACTGTTCAGTCATAGCATAAGCCTCCGTTTAAGGTGTTATGTTATAATTATTTCCCGACCGTATTTTTATATTACTTGGTATTATTTGATAATCCGAAATTGCGGATAAGACCCTCTCTGTTGCGCCAGTCCTCCTTGACCTTTACCCAGAGCTGTAAATTTACCCTTATCCGGAAAAATTCCTCAAGCTCCTCACGTGCCATTGCGCCAATCTTCTTGAGCATAGCTCCGCCCTTGCCAATGACCATTCCCTTGTGTGAGTCTCTCTCACAGAAAATGGTTGCGGAAATGTTTAAGATATCCTCGCCGCTTCGGGTAACGCTCTCGTCAAGCTGCTCAATCGTAACGGCAATGCCGTGAGGTATCTCATCGTGCATAAGTATCATTACCTTTTCCCTTATTATCTCGGACATAATGACCTTTTCGGGCTGGTCTGTCACCGAGTCCTCGGGGAAATAGTGAGGAGCGGGCACAGCAAGCTTTCTGACCTCCTCCTTTAAGATATCAAGTCCGTCATTTTCCGAAACGCTGACGGGAATGACAGTATGGAAATCCATAAGCTCCGAAAACTCGGCAATGCGCTCTGCCGCCGCTCCCTTGTCGTCAAGCAGGTCTATCTTGTTTATAAGCAGGATAACGGGTGTCCTGTCGCCCTTGAAGCCTTCTATTGCATTGCGGTCAATATCGTTGATTTTCTTTGTCACGTCCGCAACGTATATAATTGCGTCAATGCCCGTAACAGACTCCTGCACCGCCCTGTTCATATGCTCGCCAAGCTTGTTTTTGGCGATCTGAATGCCGGGGGTGTCAATGAAAACATACTGTATCTCACCCTCGGTGAGAACGCCCGTTATCTTTGTACGGGTGGTCTGAGGCTTTTCCGTCACCATAGCTATTTTCTCGCCGATAAGCGCATTCAGCAGGGAGGATTTTCCCGCATTGGCACGTCCTGCAATTGTTACAAATACCGATTTAGTCTCCATAAAAATATATCTCCGTTAAATTCATTACTTTTTCTTCTTTATCCCAAATACAAACAAAAATGCGGTAACCGCCCAGACTGCCGCTCCCATTAAAGCAATTGGACGACGGGCGAAAAATTTCCCTATCTCGGCAAATACCGCCCTGTCCCAGAATATCACAAATCCGCATACTGCGGCGCATACAGACATCACAAGCACAGCACCTGCAGCGCAGTCCTTTGCAGCCTTTGCACCGGGACTTTTTTCCGTACTGTACATATCCACAGCATTCTCCACCGCCGTATTTATAAGCTCGGCGGAGATAACGCCCCCGATACAAAGAAATATTACGCATTTCTCGACAGCCGTAAGGTCGTAAAATCCCATAAAAGCAAGAACCGTCACAGCGGCGCACAGATGAAACCGGATATTTCGCTCCCGTTTTATCCCGTGAACGATGCCTGAAAAAGCGTATGTAAACGCCTTAAAAAATGCTTTAAGCTCAGACTTCATCTGGTGTGAAGCTCTCGTCACGTGAAATGCCCAGCTCTCCGAGGATAGCCTCCTCTTTCTCACGCATATTTGCAGCGTCGAGAGCGGAGGTCTCGTGGTCGTAGCCTAAAAGGTGGAGCATAGAATGAACGGTAAGGAAGCCCACCTCTCTCTCAAGAGAATGACCATAGGTCTTTGCCTGCTTTACGGCGGTCTCCATAGAAATGACCACATCGCCCAGAAGCAGCGCTCCCGTTTCCTGATTTATGTCGTAAACTCCGTCCTCGCCTAAAGGGAAGCTCAGAACGTCGGTGGACTTGTCCTTGTTTCTGAACTGCTTGTTAAGCTGGCGTATCTCTGCGTTATCCACAAAGGAAACGCTTACCTCTGCATCATTTCCGAAATGCTCATATGCAAGCACAGCCGCACAGCATTTTCTTACAAGAAGTCTCAGTCCCACAGGGATCTTTACGCTTTTCTGATTATTTTTGATGTATACCTTGAGCTTTGGCATTTTTATCTCGTCCTTTCCATATCTTTCCAAATATTGACCTTTTTATTCCAATTTTTTCAAAATTACTTCTTTCTATCCTCATATGCTTTTTCATAAGCCTTGATGATGTCCTGCACAAGCTTGTGACGTACCACGTCCTTTTCCGAGAAACGGGTTATGGCGATATCGTCGATATTTTTAAGCACGTTCATAGCGTCTACAAGTCCCGATTTTCTTGCATCGGGGAGATCTATCTGAGTTACGTCGCCGGTGATGACCATTTTGCTGTTAAAGCCAAGTCTTGTAAGGAACATTTTTATCTGCTCCCTGGTGGTGTTCTGAGCCTCGTCAAGAATAATGAATGCGTCGTCGAGAGTTCGTCCTCTCATATATGCAAGAGGTGCTACCTCAATGCTGCCCTTTTCCATATATTTTGCAAAGGTCTCCGCTCCCATCATATCAAAGAGTGCATCATACAGGGGTCTGAGATATGGGTCTACCTTATTCTGCAGATCGCCGGGCAGAAATCCAAGCTTCTCACCTGCCTCCACCGCAGGACGGGTGAGGATTATCCTTGTGACCTCGTGATTTTTGAATGCTTTGACAGCCATTGCCACCGCAAGATAGGTCTTACCCGTACCCGCAGGACCTATTCCCATAACGATCGTATTTTTGCCGATAGCGTCAACATACTTTTTCTGTCCGAGAGTCTTTGCCTTCACGACCTTTCCCGATGATGTGACGCATATGCCGCCGTCTGTGAGCTTTACGGCTTCATCAAGGGAATTTTCCTCAACCATAGAGAAGATATAACGGAGACTCTGGTCGTTTATGACCTCGCCCTTGTCTGCCATTTCCGCAAGAGCCTCAACAGCTGCACGGGCTTTGTTTACATTCTCCTCCTCGCCGCTGATACGGATATCATTGCCTCTGCTGAGAATGACCACGCCGTACTGCCGCTGGATAATATTTACATTTTCATCGAATTTGCCGAACAAAGAAATAATGCTGTTCATTGATGTCACATTTACCGTTGCTTCTGCCACAAGCTTCACCCCGAATACATATTAGAAAAAATTTAATCAACTTATATTATAACACATATTATAAAAAAAATAAAGACTATCTGAAAAAATTATGCAATTCTTTTTTGATAATAATGTATTATTGTGGTATAGCGGGTCTGATACTGCATATAGAGATCGCTATTGTGATAAAAAGATGAAATTTTGGAGAGAGTTGATTTCTGACTGTTGCATTTTTATCAAAATTATGTTATAATAAAAATGTTTATAATGCAAATATATGAAATATTTTTTAAGAAAGGATGAGGCGAATGGCGTCACACTACAGTTTTTCACAGGTAACTCCGCAGATTGAAAAGCTTGCCGATATGTGCGTAGGCAACGGCAGGATAGACCCCGAGCTGTACGGCAAATACGAGGTGAAAAGGGGTCTGAGAGACATTAACGGCAAGGGAGTTCTTGCAGGTCTTACGGAAATTTCCGAGATAGTCTCCTATACAGTCGAAGACAACGAGATGATACCCTGCGACGGCAGACTTTACTACCGTGGATACAGCATAAGCGACCTTGTGGCGGGCTTCGGGAAGGACAAACGCTACGGCTTTGAGGAAGTTACCTATCTTCTTCTTTTCGGAAAGCTGCCGAACGCAAAGGAACTTGAGGAGTTCTGCTCCCTGCTGGCAGATTACAGAAAGCTGCCTACTACCTTTGTAAGAGATATTATGATGAAATCTCCCAGCAGCGATATTATGAACAGCATTTCAAGGGGCGTTCTCACCCTGTTTTCATACGACGATTATCCCAATGACACATCTATCCCCAACGTTTTAAGACAGTCTCTTGAGCTTATCGCCCTTATGCCTCTTATCGCAGTTTACGGCTATCAGTGCAAGAACTATTACCTTGACGGCGAAAGCTTTATTATCCATCAGCCTGTGCCCGAATATTCCACAGCACAGAATATCCTTCATCTCCTCCGCCCCGACAGCAAGTTTACAGAGCTTGAGGCAAAGGTCCTCGATATCGCTCTTGTGCTTCACGCTGAGCACGGCGGCGGAAACAACTCCACCTTCACCACCCACGTGGTAACATCTTCGGGAACCGATACCTATGCGGCAATTGCGGCGGCTTTAGGCTCTCTCAAGGGACCCAAGCACGGCGGCGCAAATGTAAAGGTTACGGCAATGTTTGAGGATATGAAGCAGAACGTTTCCGACTGGACCGACGAAAACGAGATAACCGATTATCTCACAAAGCTTTTACACAAGGAAGCCTTTGACAAGGCAGGTCTCATTTACGGAATGGGTCACGCAGTTTATTCCATTTCCGACCCGAGAGCAAATATTTTCCGCAGCTTTGTGGATAAGCTTGCTGTGGAAAAGGGTATGGAAAAGGAGCTTGAGCTTTATCATCTGGTCGAAAGACTTGCTCCTCAGGTCATTGCAAAGGAGCGCCACATCTACAAGGGCGTTTCCGCAAATATCGACTTCTACAGCGGCTTTGTTTACAGTATGCTGGGAATTCCTATGGAGCTGTACACCCCTCTCTTTGCTATCGCCAGAATTTCGGGCTGGTCAGCTCACCGCATTGAAGAGCTTGCAAACGCAGGCAAAATAATCCGTCCCGCTTACAAGAGCGTAAGCGGTCACCGCACATATGAGACACTTGGAGACAGAAAATGAGAATTACAGAACTTTTAGATCCCGATGACTGCCGCATTGAGGAGGCTCTCTCCCTTGCGGCGTGGGTATTTGATGAAATAGAGGCTCCGATGTATCCCCCTGAGGGCAGAGCGCATTTTATGAGCTTTGTTAACGGCAAGGATCTCAGAGACCGTATCGCTTCAGGCAATTTCAAGGTATATATATGCTGGGAACAATGCAGCATTGTGGGAATGATGGCGATAAGAGACGGCAGCCATATAAGCCTTGCCTTTGTTGATAATGAGCATCGTGGCACAGGCATAGGTAAAGAGCTTTTTGAACGCATTGCCGCCGACCACCCCGATACGGCATTTACCGTTCACGCCGCCCCCCTTGCAGAGGAATTTTACCGTAAGATGGGCTTTGCCCCTACGGATATGGAGCGGCTTGAGGACGGAATAATGTACATTCCGATGGAAAGAAAGCCTTGATTTTTCCCAAAGAATATGATATAATTACGGCGTATTCTTTATTCCGAGGTCTGATATGAAAAACAAGCTGTTAAAACAAATCGTAAGCTTTGGCATTGTAGGAGTCCTGAACACCCTTGTAAACCAGGTCATATATATGATATGCGTGGCTTTGGGAATGCATTATCTTGCTGCAAGCATTATCGCATTTATTATAAGCGTCCTCCACGCATATTTGTGGCAGACCAAGGTGGTCTTCAAAGAGGACGAGAATATGGAGAAGCGGGTATGGTGGCAGGTACTTCTGAAGACCTATGCCGCATACGCATTTACGGGGCTTTTCCTGAATAACGTTCTGCTCATCGTATGGATAGACCTGCTTAAAATTGACCGTTTCACGCCTCCACTTACAGAGCTGTTAAGCAGCTTCGGCATAAGTATGGACAACCACGAGCTGGCGGTGGACATTGCTCCCCTGTTAAACATCTGCATAAATGTTCCGCTGAATTTTGTCATAAACAAATTCTGGGCATACAGACAGAAAAAAACAGCTGATAATAATGAATGAACGCTGCCTGCAAAGCAAAATACAGCTTTGCAGGCAGCGTTTTTATTTACTGTCTTTTTCCTTTAACGAATCCAGATACCCCTCTCCCCAACCACACATTGCGTCAAGTACGGGTATGATCGTCCTGCCCAGGTCGGACAGGCTGTACTCCACCTTCGGCGGCACCACGGGATAGACCGTTCTGATGATAAGTCCGTCCCTTTCAAGGTCACGAAGCTGCTGGGCAAGCATTTTCTCCGTTGCCCTCGGGAGCAGCCTTTTAAGCTCCCCGAACCTTTTTATTCCGTCTGTCAGATGCCATAAAATTACCGACTTGTATTTTCCGCCTATCAGTTCGATGGTAGCCTCCACAGGGCAGTTAAAGCTGCTCGGACAGGTTTTCATATCACATCATTCCTTTATACTTACTTTTTTGACAGTACATTACAATAAAGTGCGTACTTGTCAAAAATAAATTATGCTGATATAATTATACTATGATCGATCAAATAAATCAAGGAAAGAAAAGGTAATTATTATGGAATTTTTACAACTTGCAGAAAAAAGATGCTCTGTCAGAAAATATTCATCAAAGCCCGTAGAGGACGAAAAGCTTAATATGATACTTGAAGCAGGGAGAATTGCCCCCACCGCCGCAAATTTTCAGCCCGTAAAGGTCATTGCTGTGCGAAATAAGGAAAGCCTTGAAAAGCTCGGCAGGGCTGCAGACATTTACGGCGCTCCCCTTGCGCTCATCGTCCTTGCCGACCGCTCCAAAGCCTGGACAAGACCCTTTGATAAAATGCAGACAACGGACATCGACGCATCTATCGTCACCGACCATATGATGCTTGAAGCGACTTCTCTCGGGCTTGGAAGCGTGTGGATATGCTACTTTAAGCCCGACATTCTTCGGGAGGAATTTAGTATCCCCGAAAACTTGATCCCCGTAAATATCCTTGCTGTGGGATACCCTTCGGAGGATAACCAAAAATCTCCAAAGATACGAAATCCCATTGACAGCTTTGTGTGCTATGAAAAGCTTTGATAAGCTTATCTGCGAATGAAAAATGGTCTGCCGTAGTTATCTGCGGCAGACCGATTTTTGTTATTTGACAGATTTTAGTCAAGCTCTCTTATATGTCTTATCCTGCTGAAAACAATGCAGACGATAACTCCTGCAATGCCGAGAAAGAAAAACAGCATTGCCGCACCGGAGCCTTTTCCGCTTCCGAAAAGCGTATTGAAGAGGGGTATGGAATTATTTCCCATAAATGGCTCAAACACCCTGTCAACAAGCAGTCCCCCGAGGAAATAGCCTACGGGAATGGTGAAAAACTGCAGGGTGTTCCTTGCGGAATAGACCCGTCCCTGCATTTTGACAGGTATATTTGTGCGGAATATCACGTCCAGATTTGCGCCCATCAGAGGGATACATATCCAGCCGAGAATTGCTCCTATACACCATACAAAGGGTGTTCTGCCGAATGCAAGCAGGAAATTTTCCGTACTCATTGACAGAAAAAGGCAGCCGCATATGACTCTCACCCTGCTTTTGGGCTTCGGCACAAGAACGGCGATAACGCTGCCTCCGAGAGTCGCAAGTCCCACGCAGGAATTGACTATTCCAAGAGCGGTCTCTCCGCTTTTTGAAAGTACCATCGGGGCGAGTGCGGCTTCATACATCGAAGCGATAAGGTTTATTGCCGCAAGAAATAAAATGAGCCACAATATGCCCTTGTTGGTTTTAAGATATGTAAGTCCGCTTTTTGTCTAGCTGAAAAAGCTTTCCTTCTCATCGCTGCTTCTTTCCGGTTCGGGAATTTTTATAAAGAAAAGCAGAACGAGAAACGCTGCCGCAAAGGTAGTGAGGTCTATAAAAATCACGCTCTCAAGCCCTCCGAACGCCATTACCGCCGCCGCAAGGGCAGGGGTGAGGATAGAGTTCAGAGAATTTGAAAATGACCTCATTGCGCTGACCTTCTGATAATGCTCCTTTGGTGAGAGCATAGTAACGGCAACGTCCGAAGCAGGCTGCTGAACTGTGTTCATAAGCCCGTTCAAAGCGTTGATAAGATACAGATGCCATACCTCAAGGCGCCCCGTTTTAAGCAGGATAAGCACCGTAACTGTGCATACCGCCGCAAAGCTGTCGCATATGAGCATAACGGCTTTTTTATTCCATCTGTCGCTTACGGCTCCCGCAAAAATGCTCATAAGCACGTAGGGCGCATAGGAGCAGACCGTCAGTAGTGCAGTCTGCAAAGCCGAGCCGCTGTCCCCATAGAGCCATATTACCAGAGCGAAATTTGTCATTGCGCTCCCCAGTGCGGAAAGGGACTGGGTGAGCCATAACAGTATAAAATTTTTAAGTTCCTTTAAAGTGTTCATATAACCTTGCTCCTTTGAAGTGATTTTCCTTTCAAAATATGCAAGGTCTGACGGCTTCGCTATGAACCTATTCTTGTCTCTATGCAGTCCGTCATTCCTTGCATAGAGCTGTGCAGCTGCAGAGTATCATTTTATTTCACTCCCTATAAAAGTTCCTCTCCCCCTTTCGGAAGAGAGGAACATATTCAAATTATCAAAGCTTCCAAAGCTCCTCGGCATACTGTCTTACAGTTCTGTCGGAGGAGAATTTGCCTGCGCAGGCAATGTTCATCCAGCACTTCTTGCTGAATGTGTTTCTGTCCTTGTAATCGTAAAGCGCTCTGAGCTTGGTGTCAACATAGCCCTCAAGGTCTGTGAGGAGGAAGTAGTTATCGGGCTTGTGCCAGCTTGCGCCGTTGATAAGGGAGCTGAACAGCTCGCCGAACATTCCTGTGTCGCCGTCGTTGAAGGTGCCGTCAACAAGGGTGTTGATAACTCTCTTGACACGCTCGTTTCTGTTGTATATCTTCTCCTTGGGATTGTAGGTGGGACGAACAACATCAAGCTCCTCAACTCTTGCGCCGAAGATATACTCGTTCTCCCAGCCTGCCTCTTCAACGATCTCAACATTCGCACCGTCATATGTGCCGAGGGTAACAGCGCCATTGAGCATAAATTTCATATTGCCTGTACCCGAAGCCTCAAGACCTGCTGTAGATATCTGCTCGGAGATGTCTGCTGCGGGAATGAGTTTCTCGGCATAGGAAACGTTGTAGTTCTGAACGAAGATGACCTTGAGCTTATCCTTTGTGGCAGGGTCGTTGTTAACAAGCTTTGCTATCTCGTTGATATACTTGATAATGCCCTTTGCTCTGCGGTATGCGGGAGCAGCCTTTGCGCCGAAGATGAATACGGTGGGCTGGAGGTCGGGAAGTCTGCCGTCCTTTATCTGGAAATAAAGATCCATAATGGAGAATGCGTTCAGAAGCTGTCTCTTGTACTCGTGGAGACGCTTTACCTGGATATCAAATACCCAGTCGGGAGAAAGTTCGATGCCCTCGTGCTTTTTGATATATTCGCAAAGCTGTACCTTCTTCTCACGCTTTATCTGCATAAAGCGGTCGATGACAGCCCTGTCGTCAACGAATTTTTTAAGCTCGGAAAGTCTGTCCAGATCGGTCTCCCAGCCGCCGCCGATCTTCTCGGTGATGAGTGCGGAAAGCTCGGGGTTGCACAGTCCCAGCCAGCGGCGGGGTGTGATGCCGTTGGTCTTGTTCTGGAAACGCTCGGGGAAGATAGCATACCAGTCCTTGAGTACGTCATTTTTCAGTATCTCGGTGTGGAGAGCCGCAACGCCGTTTGTGTGAGAGGAAGCAAATATTGCCATTCTTGCCATATGGATAACGCCGCCGTCCACGATAAGCTTGGAATTTATCTGCTCCTCGGTCTGACCGATAGATCTGAGATACTTTTTCAGATGATCGTTTATCATAAGGATTATCTCGTAAACTGTAGGGATAACGCTCTTGAACAGGTCAATGTTCCACTTCTCAAGAGCCTCGCCCAGAACGGTGTGATTGGTGTAGTTGCAGGTCTTCTGAACGATGTCGAATGCTTCTTTGAAGGAAAGACCTTCCTTGAACATAAATATCCTGATAAGCTCGGGAATCGCAACGGTGGGGTGGGTATCGTTGAGCTGGATAGCATAGCACTCAGCGAAATGTGAGAAATCGTCGCCGTACTTTGCCTTATAGCGGCGGATAATATCCTGTATCGAAGCGGAAACGAAGAAATACTGCTGCTTGAGTCTTAAACGTCTGCCCTTGTCGGTATTGTCGTTGGGGTAGAGAACGTCGTTGATAGCATCAGCCATAATATTACTTTCGGACGCACCGATGTAATCCTGATTGTCGAATTTATAGAAATCAAAGCCCTTTACGCTTTCAGCCTGCCAGAGACGGAGGGTGTTCACAGCCTTTCTGTCAAAGCCGATGATTGGTGTATCGTAGGGAACGGCCTTGACGGTCTGGTCGGCAAATTCAACGATAACAGCGTCATTTTCCGCTCTTACGCTCCAGGCGTCGCCGTAATCAAGCCAGGGATCAGCAGACTCCTGCTGGAAACCGTTTCCGATAGATTGCTTGAAAAGTCCATACTTATATCTGATACCGTAACCGTTTAAAGGGATATCGCAGGCTGCTGCGGAATCGAGGAAGCAGGCTGCCAGTCTGCCCAGACCGCCGTTTCCGAGAGAGGCGTCCTCTATTTCCTCAAGGCAGGCAATGTCAATGCCGTTTTCGGAGAAAATCTCCTTGGCGGTGTCAAGAAGTCCTGCGCAGTAGAGATTGTTATAGACCGCTCTGCCCATAAGAAATTCTGCGGAAAGATAGTATGCTCTGCGCTTCCCGTTATGTCTTTCCTCGGTCTCGTTCCAGAGAGGGATAATGTCGCTCATAACGGCTCTTGCAGCCGCATTGTGCAGCTGACGGGGAGTGGCGTGCTTTATATCCGTTCTCCCGTCCACAAGCAGATTTTCGCTGATCTTTGAAGTAAACTGTGCCTTATCCATAAAAAATATGATCCTCCTATTATTAAAATTGTCCGAAAAATCGGAGATATGACGTACATAATATATTTATTTTAACACATTTACCGTATCAAATCAAGGACTATGAGCATAATACGGTATTTTTCACAGTTTTTTTGCAAATAATATGGCAGATTAGTCAATGCTTTTTTGTCATTTTTCACAAAATAAATATAAAATTCAGAAAAAAATATTTTTTATGCTCCGTTCTGATGATATAATTATATGAATACGAGCTGAAATTATTATTTTTGGAGTGAAATAAAATGGCAGAATCAAAAACAAATGCAATGCGTATCCTTGACAGGGCAAAGATAAAATATGAGGTGCACACCTATCCCCACATTGAGGGAGAAGCGGTGGACGGCGAAAACGTGGCACGTCTTACGGGTCAGGACCCTGTCAAGGTGTACAAGACCCTTGTGACAAGAGGGGCATCTAATCCCTCACGAAATTTCTACGTGTTCGTTATCCCCGTTCAGAAAGAGCTTGATCTGAAAAAAGCTGCAAAGGCGGTGGGTGAAAAATCCGTCGAGATGATACACGTCAAGGAAATAAACGGCATTACGGGATATATCCGTGGCGGCTGCTCCCCTATCGGTATGAAAAAGCAGTTTCCCACCGTATTTTACAAGGACGTTTCGGCGCTTGGCACGGTGATAGTCAGCGGCGGAAAAATAGGACTTCAGATAGAAGCCGCACCCTCGGACATTATCAGGCTTATCGGTGCGAAAACTGAGGATATCTGTTTTTAACAGGATAGATTTTTACGATTTTTGTAACGGTTAAGTTATATAATAAATATATGGACAATGCTAAAATGTACTTACATCATCTGAATTAAAAGGACGGTTTTTTACTATGGAAATAAAAGGCTTTACATACGGCTGGGACAGCCACAAGGGAATGCTCGGAACAGAAAAGGCAAATGAGTCAATAAAGACTATGGCGGCAATGGGCGGCAACTGGGCGGCTCTTGCCTTTGCCGTTACTCAGGAGAGATTTTTCTCCACACGCTTCGGCTTTGATTACCGCCGCACCGACACCGACAGGGAGATAGAAACTGCCGTAAAGCAGCTCAAGGAAAGCGGTCTCAAGGTATGCCTCAAACCTATCCTCAACTGCGAGGACGGCACCTGGAGAGCGAACATCACATTTCCAGAAAGAGAGTTCCCTGTTTATGACGAAAACGGCAGGCTCAGAAGCTACTGGAACGAGTGGTTTTCCTGCTACACCGCATTCATCTGCCACTATGCGGAAATTGCCGAATACACAGGCTGCGAAATGCTCTGCATAGGCTGCGAGATGATAGGCACCGAGCACAAGGAAGAGTTCTGGAGAGAGCTTATCAGGCAGGTTCGGGAGATATATCACGGTCCTCTGGTATACAATGCAAATCACGGCAAGGAGGAAAACGTTAAATGGTTCGACGCTCTGGATTACATCGGCACGTCGGCATATTATCCCGTTGAGAGAGAGGGCGGCGCTTCTGCCGATGAAATGACTGCGGCTTGGGAATATCACAAAAAGGGACTCAAGAAAATAGCGGACAAGTTCGGCAAGAAGATAATTTTTATGGAAATAGGCTGCCGCAGCGCAAGAGGCTGTGCCGCTATGCCCTGGGATTTCGTTCACAGAGAATTTCCCCGTGACGAGGACGAACAGGCGAATTTCTATGAGAGTGCGCTGAGAGCAATGTGGGACGAGCCTTATTTTGCAGGATTTTTCTGGTGGGACTGGGAAACAAACCTTATGCCCGATGATAAAATTAAAGATGACATCGGCTTCGGCATTCACGGCAAAAAAGCTGAAAAGGTGCTGACAGAATGGTATTCGGGCAGGAATTAACAAACCGTTTTTAAAATTTCACACAAAGGTTAAAAAATATTTATCATCATCTATAGTCAAACGGGGAAAAATATGATATAATTAAAGTAAATATTTTTCCCGGAGGTTCGACTATGCTTTCAGATATCGAAATTGCGCAGCAGGCGCATATGAAAAAAATTAACGAGATCGCCGCTTCTCTCGGAATTCCCGAGGAGGAGGTTGAGCCCTACGGTCACTACAAGGCAAAGCTTTCGGAAAAGCTTTTTGCCGATACTGCAGATAAGCCCGACGGAAAGCTTATCCTTGTCACCGCCATAAATCCCACCCCCGCAGGCGAAGGAAAGACTACCGTTTCGGTAGGTCTCACCGAGGCTATGGCAAAAATTGGCAAGAAGGCTGTTCTTGCACTTCGTGAGCCTTCATTAGGTCCTGTTTTCGGCATCAAGGGCGGCGCTGCAGGCGGCGGATACGCTCAGGTAGTTCCTATGGAGGACATCAATCTCCATTTCACAGGCGATATGCACGCTATCACCGCTGCAAACAACCTTCTCTGCGCTCTCCTTGACAACCATATGCAGCAGGGCAACGAGCTGATGATAGACCAGCGCAGAGTAATGATCGACCGCTGCCTTGATATGAACGACAGGGCACTCAGAAACGTGGTCATCGGTCTTGGCGGAAAGGTAAACGGCATACCCCGTCAGGACAGCTTCCGCATTACTGTTGCAAGCGAAGTTATGGCTATACTCTGCCTTGCTTCCGACCTTGACGACCTTAAAAAGAGACTTGGCAGCATTCTTATTGCATACAACCTTAAAGGCGAGCCCGTTTTTGCCCGTGACCTGGGGGCAGAGGGCGCTATGACTGCACTTCTCAAGGACGCTCTCAAGCCTAATCTTGTTCAGACGCTTGAAAATAATCCCGTTTTAATGCACGGAGGTCCTTTTGCAAATATCGCTCACGGCTGCAATTCCGTAAGAGCCACAAAGCTTGCTTTGAAGCTTGGCGATTACTGCATTACCGAGGCAGGCTTCGGCGCCGACCTGGGTGCGGAAAAATTCTGCGACATTAAGTGCCGCTTTGCAGGTATGAGTCCCGACTGCGCCGTTATTGTTGCAACAATTCGTGCGCTCAAATACAACGGCGGCGTTCCAAAAGCAGAGCTTTCCGAGGAAAATGTTGCCGCTCTGGAAAAGGGTATGATAAACCTTGTTACTCATATCGAAAATATGCGCAAATTCGGACTTCCCGTTGTTGTTGCCATCAACCGCTTCGGCACCGACACAGATGCTGAGATAGCTGCTGTGGAAAAGCTCTGCGGCGAAATGGGAGTTCCCGTTTCACTTACCGAGATATTCGCAAAGGGCGGCGAGGGCGGCATTGACCTTGCAAAGAAGGTCTGCGAGACTATCGAAACAAAGCCTGCCCGATTCAAACCTCTTTATGACACCGAGCTTTCCATCAAGGAAAAGCTTAATGTAATTGCAAAGGAAATTTACCGTGCGGACGGCGTTATCTTTACGGCTCAGGCTGAAAAGGCTATTGCTGAGATTGAAAAGCTGGGCTTCGGAAATGCTCCTGTATGCGTTGCAAAAACTCAGTACAGCCTCTCCGACGACGCTTCAAAGCTTGGCAGACCCGAAGGCTTCTCCATTACAGTACGTGACGTGAAGCTTTCTGCAGGCGCAGGCTTTGTGGTTGCCCTGACAGGAGATATTATGATAATGCCCGGTCTCCCCAAGGCTCCTGCAGCAATGAAGATCGACTGCGACGGAAACGGAAATATCAGCGGATTGTTCTGATTTTCCATTGCTTTCCAAACGTTACTAAAAATTAACAATAATGTCTGATTTTTGTAACTTTTAGCAAATATAATAAAAATAGAGGTATTTTGTTATTTTAGTTTATACAATAACACAACATTAAGGAGAAAAAAGGTATGTCTGTTGAAACTATGAAGGTTCTTATCTGTGACGATTCGATCCTTGCACGAAAGAAAACCAAAACAGCCCTTAATCAGCTTGGCGTTACTCAGGTTTTTGAGGCTGCCGACGGCGAGCAGGCTATAGCCGCTTACAAGGAGCATCAGCCCGATATCACCCTTATGGATATCGTTATGCCCAAGGTGGACGGAGTTGAAGCTCTGAAAGCTATCCTTGCGGTAAATCCAAAGGCTAAGGTAGTTATGGCTTCATCTGTGGGTACCCAGGAAAATCTCAAGGAGGCTATCAAGGCAGGAGCATTTGACTTCCTTCAGAAGCCCATCTCGGAGGAGCAGATCAAAGCCCTTATCAGCAAGGCTGCAAAGTGATCTTCACAGCCACAGAGCGAAAGGAATGAAATACGTATGTTTACCCAGTTTTTCGGAAATTATCTTTTAAATAAAGGTCTCGTTGACACAAAGCAGCTTGCGGACGCTCTGGCAGTCCAGAAGCAGACCCGTCCCAGACTGGGCGTGCTTGCTATCAATGCAGGCTATATGACAGCTGAACAGGTTGATTTGGTCCACGCAGAGCAGCAGCGTGTTGACAAGAGAATTGGCGATATTGCCTGCGATATGGGCTTTATGACGCACGAGCAGGTCGAGGAGCTTCTCAGCTCTCAGGGTGCGGCTCATCTTCAGCTGGGTCAGGCTCTTGTTAACTCGGGTGCTATGACAAACGCTGCATTTGCCGACGCACTTAACAGCTATAAAAACGAGAACAGCCTTAACGACGTTGATTTCAGCAGCGGCAGCGGCGAAAAGATCGACGAACTGATAAAGAAATTCTACAATTTCTCCGATGACAGCCGCAGCGCATATCTTACCGAATACATAGCTCTGCTTTTCAAGAATATTATCCGCTTTATCGGAGACGATTTTACTCCTTTGGCTTCACAGAAGCTTTCCGAGGTCAAGACAGAGCTTGCGGCAGTTCAGAAGATCGATGGAAACTTCTCCTGCGCTACCGTTATCGACGCTCCCGAAAAGGCTTATCTGGGCTTTGCTTCACGTTATGCAGGCGAGGAGCTTACAGAGCTTGACGAAATGGCTCACGCTTCCTGCGGAGAGTTCTTAAATCTTCACAACGGTCTTTTCACCGTTAATGTTTCCAACGAGATGAACACCGAGCTGAAGCTGCAGCCTCAGGATTATCTTGAAAAGGGCAGCCTTTCGGGTGAGATATATGTTATCCCGCTTGTGTTCCCCTTCGGAACAGTTTCTTTTATGGCTGTGCTTTGATAAAATAAAATGATATCGGCAGCCGCTGACAGGGGGTATTGGTAATGTTATGTTATCTTTACCGCCGGGCGGCTGCTTTTCTATACTGACATTAAGGAGTTTTTCATATATGAAAAAGCTTTTGTTTGTGTATAACCCACATTCCGGCAAGGGTCAGATAAATGAACATCTTGCTGAAATAATCGACATTTTCACTAAGGGCGGCTATGAGGTCACGGCTCACCCCACTCAGGCAAGAAATGACGCATATGATACCGTAAGATCCCGTGCAGGGGATTTCGATCTGGTGGTTTGCAGCGGCGGTGACGGCACCGCAAACGAAATGATAAAAGGAATTATGGACGGCGGTCATCACGTTCCCGTGGGAACTATCCCCGCAGGCACTATGAACGATTTCGCCACAAGTCTCGGTATACCAAGGTATATGCCCGACGCTGCACGTACCATTGTGAACGGCACTCCGGAATTTGTGGACGTGGGTGCTTTCAATGACAGATATTTTACCTATGTTGCCGCTTTCGGAGTGTTTACCGAGGTAAGCTATGCTACCGACCAGCAGCTGAAAAACTCTATCGGCGCTCTTGCATACCTCATCGGTGCGGTCAAGGAAGCTGCGCAGAAATCCGACCTGAGCCACAAGTACACCCTGACTATCGAATGTAACGGACAGACAGTCACCGACGATTTTATTTACGGAATGGTGGCAAATTCCCTGTCGGTGGGCGGCATAAAAGGGCTTGCAGGCAAGGATATCCGTATGAACGACGGACTTTTCGAGGGGCTTTTCATCAAGAAGCCTGCAACTCTTATCGAGCTTAATCAGATACTTGCGGCTCTTATAAAGCACGAATTTGACTCGCCGTTTATCTATTATTTCAAGTCATCCGAGTTCCATTTCCACGCCCACGAGGATATCCCCTGGACGCTGGACGGGGAATATGGCGGCAACTGCCCCGATATCAGCCTTTGTCCCCTGCACAACATTATGCGGATAATGGTGGATAAAACTAAGTGTCTGGGTCTTGACAGCAATGAGGAAGAATAACATTTCCCGAAAGGAAGGTCACAATTTATGAACACCGGTCTTGAAACGGCAGCAGCCCGTGCTGAGCAGCTCAGAAAAGAGATCGAGCAGCACAATATAAGCTATTACGTTATGGACGACCCGACGGTGGACGATTTCACCTACGACAGTCTTATGAACGAGCTGAAAGCCATTGAAGCTGAATATCCCCAGCTTATAACCGAGGACTCCCCCACAAAACACGTTGGCGGATATGCTCTCAACACCTTTGAAAAGGTGACCCACGCTGTTCAGATGGGAAGCCTGCAGGACGTTTTTTCAAAAGCAGAGATATGCTCATTTGCGGATAAGTGCCGTGAGACTCTGGGAGAGACTCCCCTTTTCACAGTTGAACCGAAAATTGACGGTCTGTCCGTTTCTCTGGAATACACAAACGGCGAATTTACGAGAGGTTCTACCCGTGGAGACGGATTTGTGGGCGAGGACGTGACCGCAAATCTGAAAACCATTCGCTCCATTCCCAAAAAGCTAAAAGAGAATATTCCTTTCCTGGAGGTGAGGGGCGAGGTATATATGCCCCGCAAGTCATTTGAGGAGGTTGTGGAGCAGCAGGAGCTGGACGGGGAAAAGCCCTTTAAAAATCCCCGCAATGCTGCGGCAGGCTCACTCCGACAAAAAGACCCGAAGATCACCGCAAAGCGAAAACTTGATATCCTCATTTTTAACATTCAGCAGATCGAGGGCAGGGAAATTTCCTCTCACAGGGAGTCACTTGAGCTTTTGAGAAGTCTCGGATTTCACGTTATTGACGATACTCCCGTTAAAACGAACGAGGAGCTTACCGAACAGATAGACAAGATAGGAAACAGCCGTGACAGTTTTCCTTATGACATTGACGGTGCCGTTGTCAAGATTGACAGCTTTGCTCTCAGAGATATTCTCGGTGCAACAGCCAAATTCCCCAAATGGGCGGCGGCTTACAAATATCCCCCCGAAGAAAAGGAGACAAAGCTTCTCTCCATTGAGGTAAATGTGGGCAGAACAGGTGCCATTACCCCGACTGCGGTTTTTGAGCCTATTCAGCTGGCAGGCACTTCGGTAAGCAGGGCGGTGCTCCACAATCAGGAATTTATCTCGGAAAAGGATATCCGCATAGGAGACACCATTCTTGTGCGGAAGGCAGGCGAGATAATCCCCGAGGTGCTGCGCTCGGTTGCTCACGAGGAGGGTTCTGTTCCCTACAGGCTGCCCGATGTATGTCCCGTATGCGGCACGGCGGCGGTGAGGTTTGAGGACGAGGCGGCGCTCAGATGTCCAAACACCGAATGTCCTGCCCAGCAGTACAGAAATATCATTCATTTCTGCTCAAAGGGCGCTATGAACATTGACGGAATGGGTCCTGCGGTCATAAAGGCTCTTCTGGACAAAAAGCTTATCGAAACGGCGGCGGATATTTATTCACTTAAAGCCGAGGATATTGCAGGGCTTGAGCGAATGGGCGAAAAGTCGGCAGCTAATCTGATAAATGCCATCGAGGAGTCTAAGAACGCTCCGCTGGACAGGGTGATCTTCGCTTTGGGTATCCGCAACATCGGCGCTGCGGCGGCAAAGCTCCTGTGCGCCAAATTCGGCAGTATTGACGGGATAATGAACGCTACCGAGGCGGAGATATCCGAGATAGACGGCTTCGGCGGAGTTATGAGCAGCAATGCGGTGAAGGCGTTTTCCGAGCCTCATTTCATTCATCTTATAAATCGTCTGAAAGATGCGGGCGTGAAGATGGAGTACAAAAAGGAAGCCAAGGACGACCGTTTTGCAGGTCTTACCTTTGTTCTTACGGGAACTCTCCCCACCCTCAAGCGTGATGAGGCTAAAAAGATCATCGAAAGCTTCGGCGGCAAGGCAAGCGGCTCTGTTTCTAAGAAAACAGACTACGTTCTTGCAGGCGAAGAGGCAGGCAGCAAGCTTGTGAAGGCACAAGAGCTTGGTATAAAAATAATTTTCGAAGAGGAATTCATCAAAATGACGGAATGAATTATATAAGCAGCAAGCCCCGGGAAGAAAGTTTCCCGGGGCTTCAGCTTGTCGATAAAGTGGAGAAATGAAAAAAGTTGCACAAATAAACATAACACTAAAAGTTTCGCTCAAGCCTTTTCCAAAGGCTTGCAGGTTTCCAAAGGGCGGCGCCCTTTGGTCGCCCTCCGCAGAGGGCGAAAT
>NZ_JBNMJV010000027.1:0-40846 GCF_050874005.1 Huintestinicola sp. | reverse complement strand
GCTGACTATGTTAAGAACATGATCACCGGTGCTGCTCAGATGGACGGCGCTATCCTCGTTGTTGCTTCTACAGATGGTCCTATGGCTCAGACTAAGGAGCACCTTCTTCTCGCTCGTCAGGTTGGCGTTCCCTACATCGTTGTATTTATGAACAAGGCTGACCAGGTTGACGATCCCGAGCTTCTCGAGCTCGTTGAGATGGATATCCGTGAGACACTCGACAAGTACGAGTTCCCCGGCGATGATACTCCTATCATCATTGGTTCTGCTTACCAGGCTCTTAACTCTTCTTCCACAGACCCCAACGCTCCCGAGTATGAGTGCATCAAGAAGCTTATGGACGCTGTTGATACCTACATTCCTACTCCCGACAGAAAGGCTGATCAGCCCTTCCTTATGCCTGTTGAGGACGTATTCACCATCACAGGCCGTGGTACTGTTGCTACAGGTAGAGTTGAAAGAGGTCAGCTCAAGACTAACGATACTGTTGAGATCGTTGGTATCAAGGAAACAAAGAGCACTGTTGTTACCGGTATCGAGATGTTCAGAAAGATCCTCGATTACGCTGAGGCAGGCGACAACATCGGTGCACTTCTCCGTGGTATCCAGAGAACTGAGATCGAAAGAGGTCAGGTTCTTTGTAAGCCCGGTTCCATTCACCCCCACACCAAGTTCAGCGGTCAGGTTTACGTTCTGAAGAAGGAGGAGGGCGGACGTCATACTCCTTTCTTCAACAACTACAGACCTCAGTTCTATTTCAGAACAACTGACGTTACAGGCGTTATCACACTTCCTGCTGACAAGGAAATGTGTATGCCCGGCGATAACGTTGAGATCTCCGTTGAGCTCATCACTCCTATCGCTATTGAGGAAGGTCTCCGTTTCGCTATCCGTGAGGGCGGCCGTACAGTAGGATCAGGCGTTGTTACTAAGGTTAACGAATAATCTTACGATATAACACAAATATTCTAATTTATTAGAATAAATGCCTCTCCCTTCGGGGAGAGGCATTTTTGCGCTTATATACGGCAAAAAACAGAGCCTTCGGATAACCGAAAGCTCTGAAAATTTGCTGTAAGCTTTAATTATTCAGCCTGAGGTGCGCCAACGGGGCATACGCCTTCGCAGGAACCGCAGTCGATGCAGGTATCAGCGTCGATAACGTACTTGCCGTCGCCCTCGGAAATTGCTCCTACAGGACATTCGCCTGCACAAGCGCCGCAGCTGATGCAGTCATCGGAAATTTTGTAAGCCATAGTATGTACCTCCTTAAAATTGTACGGAAAAACTCCGCACTCTATACTTCTATTTTATCATAAAATCAGAAAAAAGCAAGAGGTAATTTATATTTTTTTATTATGCAGCTATTAACAGCGTTTTTCTCATTTTTATATTACATAGATTTTGTAAAATTTTTAAATTCCAAAAATATTTTGTCCTAAAGGCTTGCAATTTACGTTCAAATCAGTTACAATATATATGTATTAGTGTGCCTATGCCATTTGGCTTTCGGCACAAGACTTGTGGAGGAATTTCCGTTATGTTTAGCTTGGTATATCTGACCTGCAAAAAAATGTCAGGGTATATGAGCTGGAGTTCTCAGCCTGTTCTGAGAGCTGCGGGAGTTCTGCACTCTTTTTTAACTGTATAGCTTTACAAACAAAATTAACTGTGGTCAGACTGCCGCAGTTTTATTTGTTTTTGGTTGAAAGGATTGATGTAGTTGAAAAAAGTTGCTGTAATAATGGGTTCTGACAGCGATTTCCCCATTGTAAAGGACTGTATCGCCGAGCTGAAAAAATACGGCGTTCCCGTTGAGGCAAAGGTTATGTCCGCACACCGTACCCCCGAGCTTGCATCCGAGTTCGCTTCAAAGGCAAAGGCTGAAGGCTTCGGCGTTATCATCTGCGCTGCAGGAATGGCGGCTCATCTTGCGGGCGTTATTGCAGGTCACACCACCCTGCCCGTTATCGGTATTCCTATAAAGTCGTCTTTTGACGGACTTGACGCTCTCCTTGCCACCGTTCAGATGCCCTCGGGCATTCCCGTTGCCACCGTTGCGGTAAACGGAGCGAAGAATGCGGCAGTTCTTGCTATCCAGATGCTTGCTCTCTCCGATGAGGCTCTTTCCGAAAAGCTTGAAAAGGCTAAGCAGGATATGATAGACGGCGTTGTGGCAAAGAACGAAAAGCTTCAGAAAATGGTGGACGAGCTGTAAAATTAAAATATATAAAACTTGTAAATATACAGGAGGATAAATACTATGGAAAACATTATCAAAGGCGAGCAGCTTTACGAAGGCAAGGCAAAGAAGGTTTTTGCTACAAATAACCCCGACTATGTTATCGTTGACTACAAGGACGACGCTACCGCATTCAACGGCGAGAAGAAGGGCACTATCAAAGGCAAGGGCGTTATCAACAATAAGATGACAAACTTTATGTTCAAGCTCCTTGAAAAGGAGGGTATCCCCACCCATCTCGTTGAGGAGATCAGCGACAGAGAAACTATTGTTAAAAAGGTTGAGATCGTTCCTCTTGAGGTAATTGTAAGAAACGTTGCCGCAGGCAGCTTCTCCAAGAAGCTGGGCATTGCAGAGGGCACTCCCTTAAAGCAGCCTACACTTGAGTTTTCCTACAAGAATGACGACCTGGGCGACCCCTTCATCAATAGCTACTACGCTCTCGGTCTCGGCCTTGCTACTCAGGAGGAGATCGACACTATTTCCAAGTATGCATTTGCAGTAAACGCATTTATGCTGGGGTTCTTCAAGGAGCACAACATCGACCTTATCGACTTTAAGATCGAGTTCGGAAGATTCCACGGTCAGATACTCCTTGCAGACGAGATCTCTCCCGACACCTGCCGTTTCTGGGACAGCACCACTCACGAGAAGCTTGACAAGGACCGTTTCCGCAGAGATATGGGCGGCGTAGAGGAAGCTTATCAGGAAATGATGAAGCGTATCCTGGGAGAATAAGCTGATGGGCGGCTTTTTCGGAGCAGCATCAAAGAATGACTGCATAAGTGACGTATTTTTCGGCGTTGACTACCACTCTCACCTCGGCACCCGCCGTGGCGGAATGACTGCCTATTCCCCCGAGAGAGGCTTTCAGCGCAGTATCCACAGCATTGAAAATTCTCCATTCAGAACCAAGTTTGAAAATGATATTGCTGCAATGGAGGGCAAGCTTTGTATCGGCTGCATAAGCGATACGGACCCCCAGCCTATCCTGCTGCGCTCAAAAATGGGCTTTTACGCAGTGTGCAATATCGGTATCATAAATAACGCCGAGGAACTGAGAAACGAGATACTGAGCGACTGCTCCGCAAGCCTTGAGGCTATGAGCAGCGGCAAGGTAAATTCCAGCTCCATCATCGGCTCACTTATCGCACAGAAGGACAATTTCCCCGAGGGTATCAGATATATGCAGGAGAAGATCGACGGAACCGTTTCCCTGCTCATTCTCACCGAGGACGGCATTATCGCCGCAAGAGACTCAAAGGGCAGACTGCCTATCATTATCGGCAGACGTGAGGACGGCTACTGCTGCTCCTTCGAGTCCTTTGCCTTCCAGAAGCTGGGTTATGAAACATACCGTGAGCTTCTTCCCGGGGAGATAGTAAAGATCACCGCCGACGGCTGCGAGGTGCTTGCCGAGGGTCACACAGATATGAAGATATGCACCTTCCTGTGGACATATTACGGCTATCCCAACTCCGTTTACGAGGGCGTTACCGTTGAGACAATGCGTACCCGAAACGGCGAGATAATGGCGGAGACCGATATCAAAAACGGCGCACTGCCCGATGTTGACTACGTATGCGGCGTTCCCGACTCGGGAATTCCCCACGCTATCGGCTATTCAAACCGCAGCGGCATACCCTTTGCAAGACCATTTATCAAATACACCCCCACCTGGCCAAGAAGCTTTATGCCACAAAATCAGGCAATACGAAACCAGGTGGCAAAAATGAAGCTTATCCCCGTTCACGAACTGATCGAGGGAAAAAAGCTGCTCTTTGTTGACGACAGTATTGTACGTGGTACACAGATGAGAGAGACCGTTGAGTTCCTTTACGCCAACGGCGCCAAGGAAGTTCATATGAGATCTGCCTGTCCTCCCATTATGTACGGCTGCAAATATCTTAACTTCTCGAGAAGCACATCAGAACTTGACCTCATTGCACGCAAAATAATCGACGAGCTTGAAGGCGTCAGCGGCGTCAAATATATCGAGGAGTACAGCGATAGCTCAACAGAGCGGGGAAAGAAGCTCAGAGACGAGATCTGCCGCAGACTGAAGCTCACATCACTTGAGTTCCAGTCTCTGGAGGGAACCGTCCGTGCAGTAGGGCTGCCTGCCGACAAGCTGTGCAGCTATTGCTGGAACGGAAAGGATTGATAACGATTGTTTAACGGTATCCACGAAGAATGCGGAGTATTCGGCATATACAGCCCCGACGACACAAGCGTTGCTATGCAGACATATATGGGTCTCTACGCTCTCCAGCACAGGGGACAGGAGTCCTGCGGCATAGTAGTTAACGACTCGGGCGTTTTCACATATCGCAAGGACTTAGGACTTGTCCACGAGGTTTTCAATAAGGACAGTCTTGAGGCTCTCGGCGAGGGAAATATCGCCATAGGACACGTGCGCTATTCCACAACGGGCAATTCCAACCGCTCCAATGCCCAGCCCCTTGTAGTACGTCACGTGAAAGGCCCCCTTGCTATTGCTCATAACGGAAATCTTACCAACGCATACGAGCTGAGAACGGAATATGAGCTTAAAGGCGCAATATTTCACAGCACAAACGATACCGAGGTAATTTCCTATGCAATAACCGAGCAGCGCCTTGTCTGCTCCTCAATCGAGGAAGCGGTGGAAAAGGCAATGGAGAAGATAAAGGGAGCATATTCCCTTGTGGTGATGTCCCCTCAGAAGCTCATCGCCGCAAGAGACCCCATAGGCTTCAAGCCCCTCTCCATCGGCAGACTTGGCAGCTCCTATGTGGTTGCATCGGAGACCTGCGCATTTGACAGTATCGGCGCAGAATTTTACAGAGATGTCCGCCCCGGCGAGATAGTTATAATCGACGAGAACGGACTTCGCTCCATTGATACACATATAACCCCCAAGCCTCATATGTGCGTTTTCGAGTACGTGTATTTTGCCCGTCCCGACTCGGTGATAGAGGGCTCCAGCGTTCATATGGCAAGGCTCAAGGCAGGTGAATACCTCTGGAAGGAACACCCTGTTGATGCAGATGTGGTAATAGGCGTTCCCGACAGCGGACTTGACGCAGCTCTTGGCTTCTCCAATGCCTCGGGCATACCCTACGGAGTGGGATTTATCAAAAACCGCTACGTTGGCAGAACGTTTATCCAGCCCAGCCAGACCGAGCGCACCAATTCGGTCAAAATAAAGCTCAATGTGGTCAGGGAGACTGTCAAGGGTAAAAGGGTCGTTCTTATAGATGACAGTATCGTAAGAGGAACCACCTCAAGGCGCATAGTAAACCTTATCCGTGAGGCAGGCGCAAAGGAGATACACGTTAGAATTTCCTGTCCTCCCTTCACAAATCCCTGCTACTTCGGCACGGATATCGACAGCAAGGAGAACCTTATTGCCTGCCGTATGTCCATTCCCGAGATATGCAAGGAAATTGGCGCGGACACACTTGGATATCTCAGCGTTGAAGCCGTAAACAGCCTTACGGGTAATGATAACTGCAAGTTCTGCGACGGCTGCTTTACGGGAAATTATCCTGCTCCCGTTCCCAAGGAGATACCCAAGGATAAGTTTGAATTCAAGATCAAGAAATCAGCAAAATGATATATACTTTCCGCTGCTGCAAACGTAACAAAGCGGAAAGTATAATACCGAGAGGGCTTTCTCTGCCTTCTCAGACAGAGCAAGGCTCTCAAGAAAGGTTGAATTAAGGTATGAAAAGTTTTTCCGAAAGCTACAAGGAAGCAGGCGTTGACGTAACCGCCGGCTACAAGGCAGTAGAGCTTATGAAGGCTCACGTTGCCAGAACGATGACAAAGGGCGTTATGTCGGGAATAGGCGGCTTCGGCGGTCTTTTTGAGCTTGACGTTACAGGCATAAAGAAGCCCGTTCTCGTTTCGGGAACCGACGGCGTAGGCACCAAGATCAAGATAGCATTTCTCCTCGACAAGCACGATACTGTAGGTATCGACTGCGTGGCAATGTGCGTCAACGACGTTATCTGCTGCGGCGCAAAGCCTCAGTTTTTCCTCGATTACATTGCCTGCGGAAAGAATTACCCCGAGAAGATAGCTCAGATAGTTTCGGGCGTAGCCGAGGGCTGCGTTCAGGCTGAGTGTGCACTTATCGGCGGCGAGACTGCAGAGCACCCCGGTCTTATGCCCGAGGACGAGTATGACCTTGCAGGCTTCACCGTAGGCGTGGTTGACAAGGACAAGATCCTCGACCCCACAACTCAGAAGCCGGGCGATGTAATGATCGCCATCAAGTCCAGCGGCGTTCACTCCAACGGATTTTCTCTCGTAAGAAAGGTGTTCTCCGTTACAGAGCAGAACCTTGCAAGACATCAGTCCGACCTGGGAACAACTCTCGGTGACTGTCTCCTTACCCCCACAAAGATCTATGTAAAGGCAGTAATGAGCCTGCTTGACGCTGTTAATGTAAAATCCATCAGCCATATCACAGGCGGCGGTTTCTATGAGAACATTCCCCGTTCTCTCCCCGCAGGTCTCTCCGCAAAGATCGAGAGAAGCGCAGTACAGGTGCTGCCCATTTTCGACCTTATCGCAAAAACGGGCAAAATTCCCGAGAGAGATATGTTCAATACATTTAATATGGGCGTTGGAATGGCAGTTGTGGTCGACAAGAACGACGCTGACAAGGCAATAAGTGCAATCAAGGCAGCAGGCGAGGAAGCCTATGTAATGGGCGAGCTTGTAGAAAGCGACGAGGGCGTTATCATCTGCTGATAAATATGCCGATATGCGGCTGTGGCAATAGCTTACAGCCGCATTTGATTAAGGGGCAGACAATATGAATAATAATCCAAATCTTAAAAAAGCCGTTGCGGCAGGCTCAATCGCCCTTGTGTGGTCAATATGCTCGCTGAACCTCCCGGGCATAATCGGAGCTATAATAAGCTGGATAATATACGGCAAGCCGAAAAAGAACGGCGCAAAAGCCGCAGGAGCGCTGTATGTGGTGTCCTTTATAGGAAGCGTTATATTTGCCCTGCTTCTCCTGCTTGCAGGGGGGATGTTCGGCTTTATCGGCGAGATATTCGGCGCTGCGGAAAACTCTATGAAGGGACTTTTGAACGGTATGGCGGCATTTTCCCTTTTCGGAGACGCACTTTATATAGCTGCGGCGGTGTACAGCTTCAAAGCCTCGGGTGAGATAAATGATGACTCGGGCGAAAATGGATTTTTTGATTAACACGAAAGGCAGTATGCATATGAAAAATATAGTCGTACTTGTATCGGGCGGCGGGACCAATCTCCAGGCGCTTATTGATGCCGAAAAACGTGGAGAGATTAAGGGCGGAAAAATAACCTGCGTCATCTCTTCCAAGGAGGGCGCATACGCACTTGAAAGAGCGGCACAGAACGGTATCAAGGGCATAGTTCTCCCCAGAAAGGACTATTCGGACAGCCACGAATACAGCAAAGCAATGCTCGATACTCTCAAGGCAGAGAATGCGGACATCATAGTCTATGCAGGCTTTATGACCATTCTCGATGAGCAGGTTTGCAAGGCATACCCATATAAAATGGTCAATGTCCACCCCGCACTTATCCCCTCATTCTGCGGAAAGGGCTACTATGGACTTAAAGTCCACGAGGAAGCACTTGCAAGGGGCGTGAAGGTAACGGGAGCCACCGTACATTTTGTTACCGAGGTCTGCGACGGAGGTCCTATAATCCTGCAGAAAGCGGTCGAAGTGCTTGGCGGCGACACCCCCGAAATACTTCAGCGCAGGGTAATGGAGCAGGCAGAGTGGAAGATACTTCCCAAGGCAGTCTCCCTGCTCTGCGAGGATAAGATACGCATAGAAAACGGCGTGGCATACGCTGAAGAATAACAGGCGAAAGGAATGTCATAAAGATGAAAACATTATCTCTTGAAAACGAGCTTAAATCAAACGCATACCCCGGCAGAGGAATTGTTATCGGCAGGTCTGCAGACGGAAAGACCGCAGTAACAGCCTATTTTATAATGGGCAGAAGCGTTAATTCCCGCAATCGTGTATTTACCGAAACAGAGGACGGCATCAAGACCGAAGCTGCAGACCCCTCAAAGCTTTCCGACCCCCATCTTATCATCTACTCTCCCGTAAGAGTGCTTGGCAATAAGACCATCGTAACAAACGGCGACCAGACCGATACTATTTACGAGCTTATGGATAAGCAGCAGACCTTCGAGCAGTCCCTCAGAACACGTGAATACGAGGACGACGCTCCCAACTACACCCCCAGGATCTCCGGCATTATGCACATCGGAAACGGTGAGTACAACTACGCAATGTCCATTCTCAAGTCCGCAGACGGAAATCCCGACTGCCGTGAGAGATTTACATTCAGCTACAGCTCTCCGTTAAACGGCGTGGGACATTTTATCCACACCTATATGGGCGACGGAAACCCTCTCCCCAGCTTTGAGGGCGAGCCTAAAAAAGTGGAGATAGGAAACGACAGCATTGACGCATTTGCAGATAAGCTTTGGAATGCTCTCAATGAGGACAACAAGGTCTCCCTTTTCGTAAGATATATCGACATTGCCACAGGCAAATACGAGTCAAGAATAATCAACAAGTACGCCAAGAGCGAATAAACTTAATAATAATTGGAGGATAAGAATATGTCACAGGAAATGCAGTTAAAATACGGTTGCAACCCCAATCAGAAGCCCTCAAGAATTTTTATCGAAAACGGCGAGCTGCCCATTGAGGTATTAAACGGCAAGCCCGGCTATATAAATCTCCTTGATGCTTTCAACGGCTGGCAGCTGGTACGTGAGCTTAAAAAGGCAACAGGACTTTGCGCCGCAACCTCCTTCAAGCACGTTTCCCCCGCAGGCGCAGCAGTAGGCGAGCCTCTTTCGGACACGCTCAAGAAAATTTACTGGGTAGACGACCTTGGCGAGCTTTCACCCCTTGCCTGCGCATATGCAAGAGCAAGAGGCGCTGACAGAATGTCCTCCTACGGCGACTTTATCGCCCTTTCCGATGTATGCGACGTATGCACCGCAAAGATGATTCAGAGAGAGGTTTCCGACGGCGTTATCGCTCCCGGCTATACCGACGAGGCTCTTGAGATACTCAAGTCCAAGAGAAAGGGAACCTACAACATCATCAAAATCGACGAGAGCTACGTTCCCGAGCCTATCGAGCGCAAGCAGGTGTTCGGCATTACCTTCGAGCAGGGCAGAAACGAGCTTGATATCAACAATGCCCTCCTTGACAATGTCGTTACCGACAACAAGAATATCCCCGAGGATAAGAAGAGAGACCTGCTCATCTCCCTCATTACCCTTAAATACACCCAGTCCAACTCCGTCTGCTACGTAAAGGACGGTCAGGCAATAGGCATCGGCGCAGGACAGCAGTCCCGTATCCACTGCACACGTCTTGCAGGACAGAAGGCTGATAACTGGTGGCTCAGACAGAACCCCAAGGTAATGGCTCTCCCCTTCAAGGACGATGTAAGACGTGCCGACCGTGACAACGCAATTGACGTTTACATCGGCGACGAGTACGAGGACGTGCTGAGAGAGGGCGAGTGGCAGAAGGTGTTCACCGAGAAGCCCGAGGTGCTTACCCGTGAGGAGAAGAAGGAGTGGCTTGCAAAAAACACAGGCGTGGCCCTCGGCTCTGACGCATTCTTCCCCTTCGGCGACAATATCGAAAGAGCGCATAAATCGGGCGTAGAGTACATTGCTCAGCCCGGCGGTTCTATCCGTGACGACAATGTTATCGAGACCTGCAATAAGTACAACATTGCAATGGCATTCACAGGCATAAGACTTTTCCATCATTGATAATTTCGGGAATGAGGATGGGATACCGATAATTTCGGTATCCATCTCGTTCCCGTTTTAAGAAAGATGTACTTAACACTATTGTTCTGAAATAATGCGGAAAGGACTGATACTATGGACAATTTCAAGGCACCGAGATCCGTAAAAACAGCCGCAATGATATCTCAGATAATACTTATCGTCTGGGCGTGGCTGCTCCTGTTTTCAAGCCTGTTCCAGAATAATATCGTTTCAAATATGTCGGACGGACAGCTTGATGTTTCCGGCGAAAAGGTAGTGCTTTATTCGGCAATAATTATGTGCATAGCGAATGTAGCCATAACCGCCGCAAATGCGCTTATCTCCAAGGGCAAGGCCGTGTATATGCCCCTTACTGTATCTGCAGCGGCGACCGCTGTGCTGCCCGGAGCTGTCTACTGCTCCAATGCCATACAGACAATGCAGCTGACCCTGCTGGGAGTGGATAAGGTGGCTCAGATGAGCATATATGCAAGCGTGGTAAATATACTGTCCTGGCCTCTTTACGGAGCGGCGATAATGACCATAGCCGCTTCCGCAGTTTATGCATACGCCAAAAATCACAGCGTACCCGAGAATGAAAAAATATCCGAAACCGAACCCGAAAGGACTTGATAAAATGAAAATATTAGTAGTAGGCGGCGGCGGACGTGAGCACGCTATCATTATGAAGCTTGCCGAGTCTCCCAAGGTAGAAAAGCTGTACTGCACCCCCGGAAACGGCGGCATTTCCCGCTATGCGGAGTGCTTTGACGTAAAGGCAACGGATATCGAGGGCGTTGTTGCACTTGCCAAGAGACTGAAAGTCGATATGGTAGCCGTAGCCCCCGACGACCCCCTTGTAATGGGAATGGTGGACGCACTTAACGCAGAGGGCATAATGACCTTCGGTCCCAATAAAGCAGCCGCAATTATCGAGGGCAGCAAGGTGTTCTCCAAGGAGCTTATGAAGAAATACAATATCCCCACCGCTTTTTACGAGGTGTTCTCCGACAGCGAGGCTGCCATCGCATACCTCAAGAAGCAGAACAGCTATCCCGCTGTTATCAAGGCTGACGGTCTGGCTCTGGGCAAGGGCGTAATAATCGCTCAGAACGAGGAGGAAGCCGTTGAAGCCGTTAAGTCAATGATAGACGGCAGACAGTTCGGCGACAGCAGCGCAACCGTTGTTATCGAGGAATTCCTCACAGGCCCCGAGGTGTCCGTACTCTCATTCACAGACGGCAAGACCATCGTTCCTATGATCTCCTCAATGGACCATAAGCGTGCCTATGATAACGACGAGGGACTTAATACAGGCGGAATGGGCACCGTGGCTCCCAACCCCTACTACACCGAGGAAGTTGCAAAGGAGTGTATGGAGAAAATATTCCTGCCCACAATGAACGCAATGAACGCCGAGGGCAGAACCTTCAAGGGCTGCCTCTACTTCGGACTTATGATAACCCCCAAGGGACCCAAGGTAATTGAGTATAACTGCCGCTTCGGCGACCCCGAAACACAGGTAGTCCTGCCTCTCCTTGACGGCGACCTCTGTGAGATATTCGAAGCTATCTACAACGGCACACTTGCAGACGTGGATATCAAGTGGAAGAAGGAGTATTGTACCTGCGTAGTAATGGCATCGGGAGGATATCCTCAGTCATATCCCAAGGGACTTGAGATGAGCGGAATGGACGATAAGGGACAGGTGGACGGAGCATTTGTCTACCACGCAGGAACAAAGTACGAAAACGGTAAGTTCTATACCAACGGCGGACGTGTTATCGGCGTTACCGCAACGGGCGATACACTTCCCGAAGCATTGGAGAAGTCTTATAAGGCGGTGGAGAAGATATCCTTTGAGAATGCACATTACCGTCACGATATCGGCAAGAGAGCAATGGCGGCTCTCACAAACTAACGGAACCCAAAAGGTAAAAGTTTCGCTCAAGCCTTTTCCAAAGGCTTGCAGGTTTCCAAAGGGAGGCGCCCTTTGGTCGCCCTCCGCAGAGGGCGAAACTCCTTATCCTTGCAAGAGCTCCGCAAAGGGGTGAATTGAAAACAGTCCTGTGGACTGTTTTCAAAAGAGGGGATAGGTCTTGTTCCAAGCCCCGCCCTGCGATAGAGGGCGTTCCCCTTCCTTGGGATTGTTAAGGGTCGCAACCCTTAACACAATGCGCCCGTGGCGCATTGCTATGGGTTCAAGAGCAGTAACAATTCCCATATTGCTTTATGGCACAAACCAGCTAAAAGTCAATACATATCAGACCAAATTTTTCAAAGAAAGGAAAACCCGCCTATGAAAGCCGACTTTGACTATATCTGGACAGACAAGAAGCGGACTATCTTCGGACTGCCCATTTCCTTTACAAGATATTTTCTCACCGAGAAGAAATTCATCACCCGAAAGGGCTTTCTGAGTATCGAGGAGGACGAGTTCGACCTTTACCGTGTAAACGATAAAAAGCTTGTCCTGCCCTTTGGTCAGAGACTTTTCGGCTGCGGTACCGTAATAATAAACGTAAAGGACGTTGACACACCTCAGAAAGAGGTAAAGTCCATAAAAGCACCCAGGAAATTCCTGCAGCTCCTTGACGAGCAGGTGGAAAAACAGCGTGACGCCTACAGTATCAGGGGCAGAGATATGATATCGGGTGGACGTCCTCCCCACGACTGCGATCATTTCCCCGACGGGGACGATAACGATGCTTGATTTTATCACCGAAAAGGAAAATTCCTGGGACTTTCTCAAAAAAACCGATCTGCCCATATTCATTTACGGAATGGGTGACGGTGCGGAGAAAATTCTCAGGGCTTTCGAGCAGTACGGCATTCCCACGGCAGGATTTTTCGCCAGCGACGAGTTCGTCAGAGGGCATTATTTCAAAGGACACCTTGTCCATTCCCTCTCACAGATAGAAAATCTCATTGATGATTTTATAATCGTCCTTGCCTTCGGAGCGGGATACGAAAGCCTTTACCGCCGCATTTCGGAGATCGCAGAGCGGCATACTCTCCTTGCCCCCGACGTTCCCGTTGTGGGCGAGGGGCTTTTTACCTATGAATATTGCATAGAGAACGCCGAAAAAATTCAGAAGGTCTACGATATCCTTGCGGACGATATTTCAAAGCAAACATTTGCGGATATCATCAATTTCCGCATAAGCGGCAAGATAGATTATCTTCACCGCTGTACATCGGAAAAATCGGATATATGGCAGAACATCATACCACTCAGCCATTCCGAGCGTTATATTGATATGGGCGCATACAACGGCGATACTGTCATTGAATTATCCGAGCTTACAAACGGGAAATATGAGCATATCTATGCCGTTGAGCCCGATACACGAAATTTCCGAAAGCTTACGAAAAATACCGAGGGAATGGAAAATATCACCCTCGTAAATGCCGCAGCGTGGAATGAAAACACCGATCTCACCTTTTCCGACCGTTCGGGACGAAATTCCAAGCTCACAGACGGCAGCGGCGTAAAGCTTAAAACCGTCAGGGGAGTAACGGGAGACAGCCTTTGTCATAACGCCACTCTTATAAAAATGGACGTTGAAGGTGCGGAAGCCGAAGCGCTTGAAGGCTGCCAAGGTTCATTGAAATCGGGCAGCAGGCTTATCTGCGCCCTTTATCACCGAAACGGGGATATTTTTGAGCTGCCCCTCAAGGTTCATAAGATAAATCCCGAACTAAAGCTTTATATCAGGCATCTTATGTATATCCCTGCCTGGGAAACAAATCTGTACTGTACGCTGTGATGTATAATACGGGGATTATGATTTGATGTAAACTGTAAATTCTTCGATTACACCCCGATTATTATTGTCCGCCATACAAGGACAATTGTGTATAAAGTGAAAACAATTTGACGGACTTTTTTAAAACGCTTGCAAAAGTCCGCCGAATGATATATTATATAATAAGGGAAAAATGCAGGAGCAACCGAACCTGCAATGAAAGATTTGAAAGATTTGAAAGGGAGAATGTTTGAAAATCAAAGATTTTCAAACCGAGTTTTGTTTTTCGGTCTGCCGACCGAAATTTCCTTACGGAAACCACAAAACTCTCACGAAAGGAGTTTAATTATGTCATTAAAGGATATGAACAAGGCTCAGCTTGAAGCCTTCAGAGACGAGTGCAAAAAGGAATACGAGGCTTTCAAGGCTCAGGGATTAAAGCTTGATATGTCAAGAGGAAAGCCCTGCGCAGAGCAGCTTGAGCTCAGTATGCCTATGCTCGATGTGTTAAACAGCAAGTCAAGCCTTATCGACGCAGACGGCGTTGATGTCCGCAACTACGGCTTCCTTACAGGCATTTCCGAAGCAAAGAAGCTTTTTGCCGACCTTTTGGGCGTAACACCCGCAAACATTATCGTTGGCGGAAACTCAAGCCTTACCCTTATGTACGACTCCGTTGCAAGAGCAATGCAGTTCGGCGTTTACGGCAGCAAGAAGCCTTGGGGCAAGTGCGATAAGGTAAAGTTTTTATGCCCGGTTCCCGGCTATGACCGCCACTTCTCCATTACCGAGACATTCGGCGTTGAGATGATAAACGTTCCTATGACCCCTGCAGGCCCCGATATGGATATGGTGGAGAAGCTTGTGTCCTCAGACCCCGAGATAAAGGGTATCTGGTGCGTTCCTATGTACTCGAATCCCGACGGCTACACCTATTCAGACGAGACAGTAAAGCGCTTTGCCGCATTAAAGCCCGCCGCAGAGGATTTCAGAATTTTCTGGGATAATGCATACTGCATACACCACCTCAATGACGACCACGACAGCATTCTCAACATCTTTGACGAGGCTAAGAAGTGCGGAAACGAGGATATGATATTCGAGTTTGCTTCAACCTCAAAGATAACCTTCCCAGGCGCAGGCGTTGCGGTAATGGCTGCCTCCGAGAACAACATCGCTCAGATAACAAAGCTTCTCGGTATGCAGAACATCAGCTACGACAAGGTAAATCAGCTCCGCCACGTCCGCTATTTCAAGGACGCAGAGGGACTGAAGGCATATATGGAAAAGCACAAGGCTATCCTTGCGCCCAAGTTCGATATGGTAATAAAAATGCTCACCGAGAAGCTTGGTGACCTTGATATCCTTACCTGGAACGTTCCCAAGGGCGGCTACTTCATTTCGGTAAATACAATGAACGGCTGTGCAAAGGAAGTTGCAAGGCTCTGCAAAGAGGGCGGCGTAGTCCTCACAGGCGCAGGCGCTACCTTCCCCTACAAGAAGGACCCCGAGGACAGAAATATCCGTCTCTCGCCTTCCTATCCCCCCGTTGAAGACCTCCGCAAGGCAATGGAGCTTTTCTGCATCTGCGTAAAGCTTGCCTCTGCCGAGAAGCTGCTTGCTGAATGACCGTAAAATTCAAATAATATTCTGCTGCCTCCGATATTTTTCGGTGGCAGCAGATTTTTTTTGAAAAAATACTTGACAAAGGAAAAAATAAATGCTATAATACTTGAAACATAAAACTCTTTGCACTGCATACCAATCTACAGTACAAACTGAACAGACAGGAGCGTTGCTCCCAGTCGGGTCACGATAGTGACAGTGGAAATTCACACCCACGGGACAGTAGTTACAAATTACTGGTTTCGGGGGTGTTTTTGTATACCCCTGAAATGTCGAAAAATTATCAGGAGGTCATAATTATGCAGAAAAAAGTAAAAGAAACTATCAGCCCCGAAATGAACTTTGAGAAAACAGCGGTTAAGGTGTCCGCAGTCAGCATTGTGGGAAATATCCTGCTTTCTGTGTTCAAGCTTCTTGCGGGAATTATCGCACATTCGGGAGCAATGGTCAGCGACGCCGTTCATTCCGCTTCGGACGTATTCAGCAGTATCATAGTAATAATCGGCGTCAAGCTTTCGGCACGTGAATCCGATGACGATCACCCTTACGGTCACGAACGGCTTGAATGCGTGGCGGCGATAGTCCTTGCGGTGGTACTGCTTATCACAGGACTTTTCATCGGCGCAGGAGCGGTGGAAAATATCACCTCGGGCAGCTACAGCGAGCTTGCGGTACCGGGAGTCCTTGCTCTTGCGGCGGCGATCATTTCCATTGTTGTCAAAGAGGCAATGTTCCACTACACGAAATACTACGCCGTAAAGCTGGATTCCGGCGCTGTAATGGCAGACGCCTGGCACCACAGGAGCGATGCATTATCCTCGGTGGGCGCACTTATCGGCATAGCAGGCTCAAGAATGGGAATGCCTGTGCTTGATTCCATAGCGAGCCTTGTTATCTGCCTGTTCATCGTGAAAGCAGCCTATGATATTTTCAAGGACGCTGTTGAGAAAATGGTAGACCATTCCTGCGACAAGGACACCGAACAGGCAATAAAGGAATGTGTCCTGGCGCAGAATGGCGTTATGGGAGTAGATAAGCTTACCACCAGGGTGTTCGGAAACAAGATATATGCGGATATCGAGATAAGCGCAGACGGCAGCAGGACTCTCCGTGAAAGCCACGATGTTGCCGAAGGGGTACACACCGCAATAGAGCAGGAATTTCCCAAGGTAAAGCACATTATGGTACACGTCAATCCTGCGGACGGTACATAATTTACATTCCGTAAACTACCTCGTTTGTAAACTTCTCCGCCCCGGAGAAAAACTCCTCCGCATTGGAAAGGGTCACCTGTGCAATGGCATTCAGAGCTTCTTCGGTGAGGAAAGCCTGATGGGAGGTTATTATCACATTGGGCATTGAGATAAGCAGGGAAAGGGTCTCATCGTCAATGATGTCCCCCGAGCGGTCCTCGTAGAAAACGTCCGTCTCCTCCTCATAAACGTCAAGCCCCGCCGCACCGATACGCTTTTCCCTTAGCGCCCTGAGAAGTGACTCGCTGTCGATAAGCTTGCCTCTTGAGGTGTTCACGATGTAAGCGGTGTGTTTCATTTTCCGCAGGCTGTCCTCGTCAATGATATAACGGGTGTCCTTGGTCAGCGGACAATGGAGTGAGATGATATCGCTTTCGGAAAACAGCCTGTCCTTGTCCGTATACTCAAAACCCTTTTCCAAAGCGGCTTTTTCATTAGGGAACGGGTCATATGCAAGCACCCTCATACCGAAACCCTTGCAGATGTCGATAAAAACCTGACCTATCTTTCCCGTACCGATGACCCCTGCGGTCTTGCCGTGAAGATCAAAGCCCGTAAGGCCGTTTATGCTGAAATTGTAGTCACGTGTCCTGAGATATGACTTGTGTATCTTGCGGTTAAGGAGCAGTATCAGAGCCATTGCGTGCTCCGCCACCGCATAGGGGGAATAGGCGGGTACCCGCAGGATAGTGAGCTTGCCCGAAGCGTATTTCAGGTCGATGTTGTTATAGCCTGCACAGCGCATAAGCAATAGCTTCACGCCCCGTTTCGTCAGCTCCCCGATGACCCTGCTGTCAAGGCAGTCGTTCACAAATGCACAAACTGCCCTGCACCCGTCGGCAAGAGCGGCGGTCTCGGGAGAGAGCTTATCCTCGAAATAGTGAATGTCAAAGCTTTTGTTTATTTTGTCGAAATGCTCCCTGTCGTAGGGCTTGGTATCAAAAAATGCGATCCGTTCCATATAAGCACAGCCTTTCGGAAAATTTTTATATAATATATTTTTGACGTGAAATAACAGGTTATTCACGGGATAAATAACCATAATGACAATAAACTGTAACCAAATTGTAATAAATTTTGTTAAAAAAACTATTGGCAACTGAGGAAATATGTGTTATAATGTATTTGAATTAGAATAAGTACGGTCATACTGTACCTGTTTTATTATGCAAAAAAATATTTTTATAAAAATGCAAAGGAGATTTTAACAATGAGCAAGAAACTGACTAAGTCTATAGCCGCCGCTGCCGCAGCTCTTCTGATGGCAACACAGGCAATGGCATTCAGCGCTTCCGCCGTTCAGAATTATTTTTACTATTACAACGGGATCTATTATTCCAGCCCTGCTGACGCAGCAGCTGCCGCAGGCAACAATCTTGGTGCTTATGAATCCGTTCCCTATTCAATGATCCCTTCCGGCGCAAAGCTTAAATATTACGACCCTGTAGCCAAGAAATATTATGATACCAAGGACGACGCTATAACAGCAGGCGTTAAAAATCCTGTTGAGATCTATGTTGGCAGCTACTACATCAACAACAACTATTATACCAGCGGAACAGGCTACTACTGCTCTCTTAACGGCAAGTACTATACAACTTACTCTGAGGCTCTTACCGCAGCAGGCGGTCAGGCAAAGTATGTAACATACGTAGGCTCTGTAGCAAGAGATAACCTTTACTACAGCTCTTACACAGGTCTTTACTACAGCACATATCAGGCTGCTCTTAATGCTTCCAGAGGCGACTCTTCCAAGGTAAGCTATATGGGCGGCGATTACTGGTATGATTACTATGGATACAGCAATGGCTACGGTTATTTCTACAGCTCCTACACAGGCAAGTACTACAGCACTTATGCAGCTGCTCTGTCAGCTTCAAAGGGCATTTCGTCTTACGTTGTTCCTGTAGGATATCTCTACACCAATTCTTCCACCGCAGCACTCGGCTCTATCTACAAGTACTACTACAACGGAGTTGCTTATCCTTCACTCCAGGCTGCTAAGGACGCAGGCGGTACAGTAGGCGTTGATATCTACTATTCTCCCTACGGCAACACCGAGCGTGTAGGCTACTATTACTACTACAACGGCACATACTACGGCACACTTGAAGCTGCAAAGGCAGCAGGCGGAACCGCTCTCGGAACAGATATCACTTATGTTCCCTATAACTACTACGGCAACGCATACACCAACTACTACGGATATTACGGATATATTGATCCTTACTATGCTCTCCGCAACGATCTTCTGAATACAAATAAGGTAACAACTTCCACCAAGGAAGCTGAGGACGGCGAGCCTTATATCTACGGCAATAAGAAGAAAGCAGGCTGGAGTACTGTTATCAAGTACATCGAAGCTGCTTCCAAGGGTTCAAACATCAAGGTCGATATGAACGGCGCAAGCACTATCTCCAAGGACGTTCTCAAGGCTCTTGACGGCAAGAATGTAAGCGTTACATTCGTTCTTGACAACGGAGTTAAGTGGACTATCAACGGCAAGGATGTTGATACCGCACAGGATATGATCATCTACACCAAGTACAACATTGATTATATCCCCAATACTCTTGTTAAAAAGGCTTCAAAGGACGCTGTTTCCAAGGCTCAGATCGGTATCTCCAACGATTACAGCAGCTTTGGCTCCGAGGCAAGCGTTACAGTAAGATTTTCCGATAAGCGTGCAGGCTGCGTAGCAGTCGTATACCGCTACGATCCCGATTCCAACTCCCTCAAGGGTGTTGACAAGGCAAAGGTACAGTCCGATGGTTCCTGCACATTCTCCGTAACCGCAGGCGGTCCTTACCTCATCGTTCTCAAGTAATTTTCTCTCCATATTTTAAGCAGGCTGCCGCACAAATTTCTGTGCGGCGGCTTTTTTGCTTGACGATTATCTCCCGCCGTGGTATAATAATATTGAAATTTTTTGTTTAGGAATGAAGAAATGAAACGACTTGTGATCGGAATGACCGCCCACGTGGACGCAGGAAAGACCACCCTCTCCGAAGCAATGCTATATATAAGCGGCGAGCTGAGAAAGCTGGGACGTGTAGACAAACGGGACTCCTTTCTGGATACTCACGCCATAGAGCGCAGCCGTGGCATAACCGTCTTTGCAAAGCAGGCGGTAATGCGTATGGGTGACAGCGAATACACTCTCCTTGACACTCCGGGGCATACGGATTTTTCTGCCGAAACTGAAAGAGCATTGTCAGTTCTTGACTGCGCCATACTTGTGATAAGCGGCATTGACGGGGTGCAGAGCCATACCGAGACTATCTGGCGGCTGCTGGCAAGATACAATATACCCGTGTTTATTTTCGTGAACAAAATGGACATTACCGTCCTCGGCAGAGATTATCTGCTGCGGGAGCTTAAAGCAAAGCTTTCGGACAGGATAACCGATTTTACGCCGAGAGAGGACAAGTCAGCATTTTACGAAAGCCTTGCCGACCTTGACGAGGATATGATGAACAGCTTTCTTGAAACGGGAGAGATACCCGATGAAAATATCCAAGAAGCGGTTTCACGAAGGAATGTTTTCCCCTGCTATTTCGGCTCGGCGCTGAAGCTTACGGGGATAAAGGAACTGCTTTCAGGCATATCGGAATACGCCAAAGAGGCCAAGTATGGTGAGGAGTTCGGAGCGAGGGTATATAAGATAACCACCGAAAACAATCTCCGCCTTACCCATATGAAGATAACCGGGGGCAGCCTTAAAGTCCGCTCCGAGATAGACGGTGAAAAGGTCACAGCACTCAGGATATATTCGGGAGCGAAATTCACATCTCCCGATACCGCCTTTGCAGGCTCTCTTGTAGCCGCCGCAGGACTTTCAAAGACCTATGCGGGGCAGGGGATAGGCACAGAAACAGACGGAGTGTCTCCTCTGCTCACACCTGTTTTAAGCTACAGACTGATCTTCCCCGACGGTACTGACGTCCACACGATGTATAAGAATATGCTCCTTCTCGAGGAGGAGGACCCCACCCTCCACGTAAGCTTTGACGGACGTTTGAGTGAGATACACGTGAGCCTTATGGGCAAGATACAGCTGGAGATCCTCACGGCGGTGATAAAAGAGCGTTTCGGTACGGAGGTAAGCTTTGACAGAGGAAGCATTGCCTACAGGGAGACAATTGCCGCTCCCGTGGTGGGGATAGGCCACTATGAGCCGCTGAGACATTATGCGGAGGTCCATCTGCTGATGGAGCCATTGCCTGCGGGCAGCGGACTTGTTATCAGCTCCGAATGCTCCGAGGACGTTCTTGACAGAAACTGGCAAAGGCTCATTCTCTCAAATCTTCACGACAAGACCCACATAGGCGTACTCACAGGCTCGCCCGTGACCGATATGAAGATAACTCTTGTAACGGGAAAGGCACACCTCAAGCATACAGAAGGCGGAGATTTCAGGCAGGCGGCATACAGGGCTGTGCGAATGGGACTGCGTTGTGCCGAAAGTGTGCTTCTTGAGCCGTTTTACAGCTTTACCCTGCGAATACCCCGTGAATGTACGGGCAGGGCGCTAAATGATCTTCAGCAGATGGGAGCAGAGTTTTCATCACCCGAAAATGAGGGCGAAAATACGGTCATTAAGGGAAGTGCACCCGTATCCGAAATGGCGGATTACCACACCGCCGTCTCGGGTTATACCAAGGGCAAGGGGCAGCTGAGCTGCGTATTCAAGGGCTATTACCCCTGCCATAATGCCGAAGAAGTCATTGAAAAGACAGGTTACGACCCCGACAGCGACCTTGAAAACACCGCCGACAGCGTTTTCTGCGCCCACGGAGCAGGCTTCGGGGTGAAGTGGGACGAGGTGAAAAATTACGCTCACCTTGAAAGCGGCATTTCATTTAAAAGCGAGGAGCCGCAGGAAGAAAAAACGGTTTCCCGAACCATATCATCAACGCCTGCGGACGATGATGAACTTATGGCGATATTCGAGCGCACCTACGGAAAAATAGACCGAAATCCAAGAGCTGCTATGAGACGTGAATATGAGCCGCCTGCAAGATCAAAGCCCAAGCCCCTGCCCCAAGGTCCAACCTATCTGCTTGTGGACGGCTACAACATCATTTTCTCCTGGGAGGAGCTTAAAAAATTAGCGGCGGATAACCTCGACCTTGCCCGAAGCAGGCTGATACAGCTCCTCTGCAATTACAGAGGATATAAAAAGTGCGAGGTCATTCTGGTATTTGACGCATACAAGGTCAAGGGCGAGCACCGTGAGGTTGAGCGGACGGGTGGCATATCCATAGTCTACACCAAAGAGGCGGAAACGGCGGATATGTACATCGAAAAGGTGTCCCACGAGCTGGCGAAGGATTTCAGAGTGCGTGTTGCCACCTCGGACGGAGCGGAGCAGGTGATAATTCTCGGAAACGGGGCATACCGTGTATCTGCTGCGGAATTTTACGAGGAAGTTAAGTCGGCAGAGGCAGAAATACAAAAAATTATCGGGGAGAATGCCAACAAAGGCAGGAACACCCGAGGAATAAAGCTTATAGATAAGAAAGGTGATTAAAAAATGCTTACAGAAAATGTAAAAGCTCCCGAATTCAGATTACAGGACAAGGACGGAAAGGAATACACCCTCGAAGATTTCAAGGGAAAGAAGCTTGTGCTGTATTTTTACCCCAAGGACAACACTCCCGGCTGTTCAAGGCAGGCGGCGGCATTCGGCGGGGCTTATGAGGAAATCAAGTCTCTGGGCGCAGAGATGGTGGGCATAAGCAAGGACAGCACAGCCTCCCACGTTAAATTTGCGGAAAAATACTCCCTGCCCTTTATACTTCTCTCCGACCCGGAGCTTGAAGCAATTAAGGCATACGATGTATGGCAGGAAAAGAAAAATTATGGCAAGGTAAGTATGGGCGTTGTCCGCACCTGCTACATCATTGACGAAAAGGGCGTTATCATCAAGGCTATGCCCAAGGTAAAGCCCGATACAAATGCGGCGGAGGTAATAAAGTTTCTTAAAGGGGAATAAAAACGGGGGAGCTTATGAAAAGTAACCTTCGGAAGATGCTGAAATGAATAAGAAAAAATGGGGATAAGCTCGCAGCCTATCCCCATTACTTATTGCTTTTTAGCGCATTTTTGATGAGAGCAGCAAAACGCTCACAAATGTCAAGCAAAATCTCAGCCTGATTTTTGTCTGTATCAGGTTACCTCCGATAAACATTGCTCTGATTTGCTGTGTTCGTTAAGATATTCGCTATACGCTTTTTCAAGAAGCTTGAAATCGCAGGAGTTATGACACAGTGCTTCGCTGACATTTCCAACTATTCTGTCATATGTTCGCTTTGCCTGCCTGAGTATCTTGTTTCTGTTCTTGCGGCAGAACGCCAGCTCTTTTCTGATACGTTCAGCACGAAATTGGTCGTTAAGATCATCTCGTATCAGAAGATGGATACAGTTTTTCGGGATAGGCAGCATATATGCAAATCTAAGAGTTCCATAATTAGGATTTTTCTTGTCTTTTACAACTATAAGAATATCGTCCTGCTTGACTTTTGTGTTGGAAGAAACAGGCACAAAATAATCAATGTCATTTACGGTTAAAACTGCGCCGTAAAAGAATTTATTATTCCCGCTGTGATAATTTACATTTGGTACTCTTGTAAATCCTCGGTATTTTTCTTCGTATTTTTTCAGATAATCTATATAATCCGTATCAACATTATAAAAATTAAGCTCCATTAACTTATCTCCAAGTAAAAAATAAGCGGGGCAGCTGCACAAATACAGCCGTCCCGCTCATAGATTGCTTTTATCTCGCAATTAAACAAGCTGCGAAGCACTTACGATAACAAATCTCGCAATTAAACAAGCTGCGAAGCGCTTACGATAACAAATCTCGCATTTAAAACAAGCTGCGAAGCACTCACGACAGATGAGCAATCAAACATCGTTCACCTATATTATACACCGAACTCTCGCATATGTCAAGCACAATCTCAGCCTATCTTATTGACCTCGTCAAGCAGGACCTTCTTAGCCTCAAGGCTGGTAAGAGCGCTGCCAACGAGAAGGTCCATTCTATAGCGGATATATTCCTCGTAAAGGTCGGTGCCGAAAACATTTTCGGTAATGAGAGCCTTGTACTTAGCCTCGCTGCAGTTTCCGGAAACCAGGCAGAGTGTCTGCTCGAGCATAAGCATTTTTCTGTCTCTCGGAGAGGTGGAGCTGTCGCTGCTGAGGCGTTTAAGCTGCTCGAGAACAGCAAGTCTGTCCTTTCTGACGGAAAGGGAGGTGTCGGAAATGCCTGCGGCGGTGCGTATGGCATTGGTTCTGAAAGCCTCGTCCGCAAAGGGGAAAATGCCGTAGGGTATCTCTCCCTCGGGAACTACGTTATAGATATCCTTGTCAAGCACGGGATAGATAAGCTCCTCGTAAACGGGGGCAAAGAAGTAATCGGAAGCGTCCTTGAAGATGATGGGATATTTCCAACAAAGCTCTGTTCCGCCCAGAGAGGTGTCGTTGCAGGGCGCTTTTTCGGTGGTGTAGAAGCTGTTGTAGTCGGTGTTGCACTTTGCGCTTGTAAGCTCGGTGAGCTTTGCGGCGCTGTAATCGCCCGTATCGTCACGGTCGCAGTCAAGGAATGTTCTCACGCCGCTTGCACACTTGCGGTAAAGTCCCTCACAGAATTCGGGAACGTTTATGTACTTAGCAAAATAATCAGAAGCAAAGGAAGCGGTAACGTCGTCGCTCAGAAGCTCAACATCGTCCTCCTTGTCGGTCCTGTACTTCTTTGTGATGAAGGTAACTATCCTCTCTTTAACAAGAGCAGTTTCCCTTTCGGAAAGGGTGGCAAACTCTATCCTGTCAAAAATGATATCAAGCATAAGGTCCTTGGGAACAAAGCCGTTTAAATATTTGAAGCGGTCATTTGTAAGGAGTATAGCCATTTTGGGCAGGATCTTCTGCTGCTCGGAAACGGTTGTGGGTATCTTGTTGGACATTACACCCAGATATGCCAGCATCTCAGCATATTTCTTCATTATCTTTGCCTCGGAAAGGAAGTTGAAGAAATATCCGTAAACGTATTTCTTAAAGAAATCCTTTACGCTTTCAAAGAGAGCGGGGTCGGCGTTTATCTGAGCCTTGAAGCCCTCTATCACGTTAATAGCATTCTTGGGGGCAACAGTCTCCTCTCCGCCGTTTACAGCCTTTATAGCTTCGGCGTGGGACTTGAAGAAAAGCTTGCCCATTGTATGGCAGCAGCAGTCGGGGTCTGCGCCGTTCTTCTTCTCTTCGCTGTAGGACCAGATAAGATATGCACGGTGCATATTTTTGAGAGTGTCCTCGGATTTTGCGGTAAGCTCCTTTTCGTCCACCTTCCAGCTTGAGGAAAGGTGTCCCGTAGCGTTGAAATCCGCAAGGATAGCCTCTATCTCCTCCTTGAATGCGGCATAGGCAGGGGAGTTATCCATATAGATAACTGCGTCCATAAGTTCGGGTGCGATGGTGGTAAGGTCTAAACGTACGCTCATTGGTAAGACAGTCCTTTCATAATAGATTATGGTAACTTCTTATGTCTCCCCGTTTTCGGCAGGGAGAGAAGCATTATTCGGATACTCCGTAAGTCCTGCGGTATTCCTTCATCTTCTCAAGGTATTCCTTTCCCTCGATAACGCCCTCTTCAATGGCGGAGATGATGTCGCCTATATTAACGATGGAATAAACCTTTATGCCGTAGTCCTTGTATGCCTGCTGTACAGCGGAAAGGTCGGTGTCAAGAGCCTTTTCCATTCTGTCAACGGTAATGACCATAGCGGTGATGTCAACATCTGCGGCGTCCTTGAGCTTGGGATAAACTTCCTTTAAAGCCTTGCCGGAGGTCATAACGTCCTCGATGATAACTACCTTTTCGCCTTTCTTCGGCTGTCTGCCTACGAAAAGACCGCCCTCGCCGTGATCCTTTGCCTCCTTGCGGTCAAAGCAGAAGCCTACGTCCATATTATATTTCTGAGACAGCGCCATAGCCGCACAGGAAGCAAGGGGAATTCCCTTGTATGCGGGACCGAAAAGGCACTCTGCCTCAATGCCGTTTTCCTTTATGCAGTCTGCGTAGAAGCCGCCAAGACGGGCAAGCTGAGCGCCGGTGTTGTAGTTTCCCGTATTGATGAAATAGGGAGCCTTTCTGCCGCTCTTGAGAGTGAAATCACCGAAGGTGAGCACTCCGCAGTCTGCCATAAATTTAATGAATTCGTTTTTATAACTCATACTTTCAAAGATCCTTTCAGACGATGCACAGCCCGAGAAAAGCTATGCAAACATCAATAGTCATATATATGAAATAATTATAACATATTTATTTGTGCATTTCAACAGGTTTTGAAAATATTAGCATAAAATATTTTGCAATTTTATTGTTAATATGGTATAATATCAAGCAGATATACTGTCCGTGAGGAGATTTTTTCAATGCCGAATATCATACACATAACCGACCTGTCCGAGGAGGGAGTAAGCGTTTTCTCAAAGCTCACCGAAGCGCAGCTCAGAAACCGCCTTGAGCCCGAAAAGGGCATTTTCATAGCCGAAAGCCCCAAGGTAATAGACCTTGCCCTGAACGAGGGCTATGAGCCTGTTTCCCTGCTTATGGAGCCCAAGCACATAGAGGGGCAGGGCAGGGAGATAATCGAGCGCTGCGGCGATATCCCCGTATACACCGCCGAAAGAAGCGTTCTGGCGAGTCTTGCAGGCTTTGAGCTTACAAGGGGAGTCCTCTGTGCTATGAAACGACCCGTTCTTCCACAGCCCGAGGAAATATGCAAAAACGCAAGGCGGATCGCCGTGCTTGAAAACATAATGGACTCCACCAATATCGGAGCAATATTCCGTTCGGCGGCGGCGCTTGATATGGACGCTGTTCTTGTGACCCCCTCCTGCTGCGACCCCCTTTGCAGAAGGGCGGTAAGAGTGAGTATGGGAACCATTCTGCAGGTGCCCTGGACGAGGATAGGAAACGTGCCTTCCGACTGGAGTGAGGGCGGAACGGACAGGCTCCGTGCAATGGGATTTAAGACTGCCGCAATGGCTCTTAGCGACAACTCCGTAAGCATTGACGACCCCGTATTAAAATCGGAGGAGCGGCTTGCCATAGTGCTTGGAGCAGAGGGAGACGGGCTTGCAAAGGAAACTATCGCAAGCTGTGATTATACCGTAAAAATACCTATGTCCCACGGCGTTGACTCACTTAATGTTGCCGCTGCGGGGGCAGTTGCTTTCTGGGAGCTGAGGGTAAGATGATGAGAAGAAAAGACCGTGAAATAACAGATATAAATAAAATTATGGAGATACTCGGGGAATGCAAGGTGATGCGGCTCGGAATGTGCCTTGACAATATACCTTATGTGACCCCGCTTAATTTCGGATACGAGCTTACGGAAAGGGGCTTTGTTTTCTATTTCCATTGTGCGCCCGAGGGCAAGCGGCTTGATATCATAGGGCAAAATCCCAATGTGTTTGCGGAAATTGACAACGGTGGGACACTCACCCCTGCCGAAAAAGCCTGCGGCTACAGCTGTGATTACAAAAGCGTTATGGCTTTGGGAACGGCACGTGTGATAACCGATAATTCCGAAAAGAAGCACGCTCTGTCCCTGCTGATGAAGGCTCAGACGGGCAAGGATTTTACCTTTGAGGACAATGACCTTGAGGGTGTCAGCGTCGTCGCCGTTGATGTTTCGGAGATAAGCGCAAAGGCAAGAATATCAAAGAAATGAAAGGAAAAAATAAATGAGAATAAGAAGAAAAAAGTGGGCACGTCCCGAGCTGGAGGCTTGTCCCTATTACATAGACAACGCCGAGGAAATGAAGGGAAAATGGCACGAGGCATTTTCCGATAATTCCCGCCCGCTGTACCTTGAGCTTGGCTGCGGAAAGGGCGTTTTTGCGGCTCAGCACGCTCTCAAGTACCCCGACATAAACATTATTGCCGCCGACATCAAGGCAGATATGCTTGCGGTGGGCAGGAGAACGGTGGAGAATATGTTCGGCGCAGTTGAGCGCACCCACGACAATATAATGCTCCTGAGAATGAACATCGTGAACATCTCGCAGCTCTTTGCGGAAAATGACACCGTTGACCGCATTTACATAAATTTCTGCAACCCCTGGAACAGAGGCAAGCACAACAAGCGCCGCCTTACCCACCCGAGACAGCTTGAGCAGTACAAGAACATCTTAAAGCAGGGCGGCGAGCTTCGCTTCAAGACCGACGATGACGAGCTTTTTGAGGACTCGGTGGAATATTTCAAGGAATGCGGCTGGGAGATAACCTATATCACAAGAGACCTGCACGCCGAAAATCTCCCCGACAATCTTATCACCGAGCACGAGAGAATGTTTGCGAGCGAGGGAAAGAAGATAAAGTTTCTGATAGCATTGCCGCCGCAGCGGTAATGCTCTGCACAGGAAAGGGGAGTGCTTATGGAAGGCTTTGTGAAGCAGCTGAAAAAACAGCTTACAGACGAGTTCCGCAGAGGCGACAGAAAAGGCGTTTATGCTTTCACACAGAAAAGTATGGCGTATAACTCCAACAAAATTGAGGGCAGCACCCTGACAAGCGAGCAGACAGCTTCCCTTTTCGATACGGGAACGATGATTTCCGAGGAGGGTTTTGTTTTCAGAGCAAAGGACGTTGAGGAGATGACTGGGCATTTCAAAATGTTCAACGAAGTCATCAAAAGCCTTGACAAGCCCTTGTCTGTCGAAATGATAAAAACATTTCATTATCAGCTTAAAGCAGGGGTGTTTGAGGATTATGCAAACGGCTATCCTGTGGGCGAATTTAAAAACAGGGCAAATCACGTCTCGGACATTGAAACGGAGCTTCCCGAAAATATTCCCGAAAGAATAAGCGAGCTGATAAAAAAATACAACAGCGGCAGCCGCAGTCTTTCTGATATTGCAGAGTTTCACGCCGAATATGAGCGCATACACCCCTTTCAGGACGGAAACGGCAGAACGGGACGTGCCATAATTTTAAAGCAATGCCTTGACAGCAATATAATTCCCGTTATAATCTCCGATGATGATAAGCTGAGATACTATCACGCCCTGCACAGGGCACAGGTAAGCGGCGATACCGCAAGTCTGCTCCGTTTTTTTGAAGAGGAGCAGAGCAGATATTACGAACAGATAAAACGGTATGTAGTTTTGGAATAAAAATCTCTTGACATCTTTCAAAAATTAAGGTATAATATTTTTAAACAATATTTGCTTTTTCTGTTAAAGAGTAAATATCTTCGTACAGCAGCGCTTCAATGGGGATAGGATAAATTTTCTTATCCCCATTGGTTTTATCAGACTTAAAAAACGATTTCAACAGGGAAAAGGAAAGGAATGATCTGTCAATGTCAAAAACAATTCTCGTAACGGGAGGAGCGGCAAGCGGCAAATCAAGATGGGCCGTGTCTTATCTTGCAGCCTGCGATTACGTGCTCTATCTCTCGGTTGCCGACAAGGTGGATAACGATACTATGGGACGTATCGAATACGGCAACAAGCACAACTTCGTTGAGTGGGACATTAAAACGGGAGCAAAGTCCGCACCTGCCGAGCTTATAACCGACCACAAATTCGTTATCTTCGACAACCTTGCCGCATATGCGTCTCAGGTAATGAAGGATATGTGCTCGGACATAGCCTCTATGGACGAGGAGACCAAGAAGGCTGTGGAGAAAAAGATAATCGCCGATGTTTCGTATATGTACGACAAAATAATGGTCATCGACGGCACTATGATAACCGTTACCCTTGAAACAGGCTTCTCCGTTACCCCCGAAAATAAGGAGCAGGCTGTTTTCAGAGAGATACTCGGAAACGTTAATCAGCGCATCGCAAATATGTCAAACGAGGTCTATCTGTCCGCCAGCGGAATACAGTTTAAGATAAAGTAAGAAAGGAATGATTATAATATGACCTTTGAAGAATTTATTCTGGAAGCCAGAGAAATGGGCGCTTCCGATATCCATCTTACAGTAGGCGCTCCCACCGTTGTCCGCATAAACGGCGAGCTGAGAAAATTCAAGGAGCTTTCCGATGTGGTCGTAAACCGCACCATTCTTTCCATTCTGAACGCCGAGCAGGAGCAGCTTCTCACCCAGGGCAATGACATTGATTTCAGCTTTGAGCTTGAAAACGGCGCAAGACAGAGAGTCAACGTATTCAGACAGAGCGGCAGACTTGCCTGCGCTATAAGACTTTTAAACGATAATATCCCCTCCCTCGAGGAGCTTAAAATGCCCTCCGTTCTCACAGAGCTTGCAGAGAAAAAGCGTGGACTTATCCTTGTTACAGGTCCTACAGGCTCGGGTAAATCCACCACACTTTCCGCAATGGTGGATTACATAAACAAGCACCGTGCCTGCCATATCATAACCATCGAGGACCCTGTGGAGTACAGATATGTTCAGGACAAGGCTACCATTCATCAGCGTGAGATAGGACGTGACGTGGCTTCTTTCAGCGACGCCCTCAGAAGCGCCCTCAGAGAGGATCCCGACGTTATCCTCGTTGGAGAGATGAGAGACTATGAGACCATTTCCCTTGCAATGACCGCTGCAGAAACAGGACATCTTGTCCTTGCCACACTCCACACCTCGGGCGCCGCTCAGACCATTGACCGTATCATTGACGCCTGCCCTCCCCACGCCCACGATCAGGTAAGATCCCAGCTTGCAAATATGTTCCAGGGCGTAGTTTCCCAGACCCTTATCCCCACCGCCGACGGCACAGGACGTGTTGCCGCTCTTGAGATACTTATCGGAACAGACGCAGTAAAGAGCCAGATAAGAGCAAATAAGATACCTCAGATGGAATCTGTTATGCAGGCAGGCGCACGTCAGGGAATGTGCACTTTCCAGGATCATCTTGTAAGACTTTACAAGAGAAATGTTATTTCCTATGAGACTGCTATGGAATATGCTTCGGATAAGGCGGAGATGGAAAAGGCTCTGAATATGACTGCAGGCTTCTGAGCCTAAGCATAAATTGCAGAAAAAGTCTACAGCTGACAGCTGAAATTTTCATTTTCTCTGTTTTGACCAAAGGCAAAATAAGGCAAGGAGCGGCGAATGTGCTGCCCCTTGCCTTTTCGGATATGGTCCGGAAATGATATGCATAAATAACGTCAAAAGTCTACAGCTGACAGCTGAATTTTCCATTTTCTCCGTTTTGCCGAAATATCGGAAAGGCGCTTGAAATCCCGTTTTTTATATGTTATCATACTATAATAAGGAGTGGTGACAATGAAACGGATAAGCATAGACAAGCTGCGTGATGCGTCCGAAAAATGTACCGACCGTCTTGCTAACGAGATAATGCGTACTGAGAATATTGACGATTATCTGGAAAAAAACGGTGAATTTCTGAATGAGGCATCCCTGTCCGCCGAGCTTTGCCGCCTGCTGGAAGAAAAGGGGCTGAAAAAAGCGGACGTTATTGCCGCAAGCGGGATAACGGCTACCTACGCATATGATCTGTTCAGCGGATATAAAAACAAAAGACCTTCCCGAAATATTATCCTTGCACTTTGCTTTGCAATGGGGCTTGACGTGGACGAGACGCAAAGACTTTTAAAGATCTCCGACCACGGAGCGCTTTACCCCCGTGTGCCGAGAGATTCGGTCATAATGTTTGCCATAAAAAGCTCTATGACACGCTGTGAAGCCGACGATCTGCTGGGCGAAAAGGGAATGGAAACATTGATATAATACTAATCTTTAGTATAAGATCAAAAGACCTTCTGTGGAGATTTGCCGCAGAAGGTCTTGTTTTATATATCCGATGTTATGGAGACCGTTTCGCCCGAGGCACCAAGTGTGACCTCAGGTCCATTGCCGTGGGTAAGAAATCTGCCTGCCGCAAAAACCAAAACCGCCGTTATAAGCAGCAATATTATGGGCAGAAGAAAAGATCTCTTCGGAGCAGCGCTGCCTTTATCCTCATCGCTGCCGCTGCGGATAAAGCCGCACACGGCGGAATAATTGTCACCCGAATTTCTGGCTCTTTGAATATGACGCTTGAGCATATATTCAAGCCACTTCTCAGGGCTTGCGGACTTTAGAAGATCCGCTTCCATTTCCCCTTCAAGGACATATTCCCAGAAGCCGTCGGAGCAGATGAGAAATGCGTCGCCGCTCTGCATTTTTATGGGGGCGGCACATTTTGCGCCCAGCTTTTCTCTGCCGCCCAGCACTTTCAGCAGACGGCTTCGGTCATCGTTTCCACGTATGTCCTCAAAGCGTATCATTCCCATATCCACAGAAGCACGGCATACCGAATGATCCTTTGAAATAAAAATTATCCTGCCGTCTCTGAAATAATACACTCTGCTGTCTCCCGCATTTACGGGTATGAATACGTCCTTGTCGGCAAATGCGGCGGCGATAGTGGTTTTGCCTCCTCTGCCGTTTTCCGTTACATACCTGTTAGCTCCCTCAAGAAGCTCCGATATGCTTTTTTCATCGTAAACGCCGCTGAAATTTTCGGTTATATATCGAATTGCGGCGGCGGAGGCAACTTCTCCGCTTGTGTGACCGCCAAGTCCGTCGGCAACGGCATATATCCCCTTGCTGTCAAGGCGAAGAATGCTGTCCTCGTTTACCTCGTGACCTCCCGGAGCGGTGTATTCTGCGGTATCAAAAATCATTACTGCGACCACCCTTGTCTCATAAGCTTTATATTGCCGAAAAATTATGGGTCAGCTGAAGTTCAGTATCAGCGCCGTAAAATTATCCTGATTGGTAAATCCTGCGGCAGTCACCATTTTACCCAGCTTCTCCGCCGTCTCACCCCACCGGTACGACATAGCCTCGCACAGCCTGCACTCGTTCAGAGCGTTGTAAACTCCGTCGCTGCATATGAGCAGCCTGTCGTTTTTCTGCGGTATCAGAGGGCGTATATTGCCGTCGGGAGAAATATTCCCCCTATATCCTATGTACTGCTCCAGAGAGTCCTTTTTCGGGTCTGAAAACGCCTGCTTTACGGTCATATTTCCCTTGATAACACCGCAGAGCAGACTGTTCAGATGGTCCGTATCCTCGCTGAGAGCTGTCAGGATACCGTTTCTGAACAGGTATATACGGCTGTCGCCAAGGCTGCACCAATATATACCCGCTTCAAGGCACAATACCGCCGCAGCAGTAGTGCCGCCCTTTGCTCCCGAAGCGATGAACTGTCTGTTTATGGTCTGAAACGCCTGTTTAAGGAAAATATGGGCAGGGAGCGACCTGTCACGGGAGCGGTGCATTTCCAGCATTGACGAAACGAAGCTGCCGCTTGCAAGAGCACCGTCCGACAAACCGCCCATACCGTCGCCCAGAACTGCCGAAAAGCCGTACTTTTCAACAGCTTTTTTTTCGGCGGAGGAGAAGCCGAAGCTGTCTTCCTGATAGGGTCTTGTTCCCCGGCAGCTTATGCTTTCCGCCGTGATCTTTAGAACGGTGGTATTCTGAATTTTCAGGGGGATAATAAATTCGTTATTCATCATATGTTCTCTATAAACCGACCCTTTCATTGTACGCTTTGGCATTATCATACAAATTCTGCGGCTTGCCTACATAAATTATATCACCTATATATTTAAGGTTGGTATGCAGTTTAGCATTATTTTTAAAGGTGCGGAATGCAGAAAAACAGCATTGCCGTCAGCGCCTGTAAGGGTCGGCAATGCTGTTGTTACTGATCAAGCCCGTATTCCGAAAGCACCTTCTGAACGTCCTTCAACGCCTCACGCCGTTCCCTGAAGTCGGGAATGTATCTCTCCACCAGCTTCCAGAAAGCGGGGGAGTGATCCATATGTACGGTGTGGCAAAGCTCGTGGACGATGACGTAATCTATGAGCTTCGGGTCGGCGGCTATGAGCATTCGGGAAAGGTTTATGGATCTCTGCGCCGAGCAGCTGCCCCAGCGTGTCTTTGCGGAGTTTATCCTGACGGCGGTTATTTCAAAGCCCATACGCTCTGCGGCGGCGTATGTCCGGGGGATAAGAGTCTCCTTTGCAATAGCGGCGTAAAGCTTTCTAAGATATGGGAGCAGGGCTTCAAGGGACATATTTTCGGGGAGATGTACCACGCCGTCAATGTATCCGTAGGGCTTTTTGTGACTTACGGGAGATAGCTTTCCCCAAAGGGGCAGCTCTTTCGGCGGCAGGGAGAGACGTTCATTACGCTGCTCCGAGCGCTTTGAAGCGGCGGCGGAGTGCTTTTCTATCCAGTCAGACTTCTCTTTGATAAACTCCTCTATCCTGCTTTCGGGAAAACGGCAGGGCGCACGGACGATGAGCTTCCCGTCTTTGTCTATAGTCAGGGCAAGTGTTTTTCGGCTGCTGCGTATTATCTCATATTCCAAGCCTGCGAACCTCCTTTTATATGCCTGCACAGAAAAGTTTGTTACTTTTGTATTATACAATTATATCATATTTTGTCGGATTTTCAACTTGCTATATGTAAATTTTGACGAAATGCACTAAAACTTCTCCGCCGCTTGTGCGAATTGGAGAAAATGGGGACAGGCGGCTTATTTACTTGACTTTTACAAGATCCGGGGGTATAATAAAAATATGAATAAGCAGCAAAAATCACGCTTTTAAGGAGGAGTCAGCTATGGGAAAGAATAACGCTTGGAACATTTTTCATTCGGTATTTACGGCAATTGAATTTACGGCGGTCTTTTTAATGGCTGCGGTGATAATTGTCTGCGGAATTATCTGATGAATTTAAAGCACACGAGCCGTTCATTTTGAACGGCTTTTTTTATGCAGCTTTTTACACATTAAAATTTATAGAAAAACGTTGAAATCCGTTATAAAATGTGATATAATAAATTAAAGTATGCGCCTGCGGAGAGCGCAGGCAAAGAGGTGAGAAATTACGGAGACAGCGGTATTTGCCGTTACAGGCAGCAAAAGCTTTCACAAGCTGGAGCTTTCAAAAGCCCTGCTCAGATTTGTGGAGTTCGATTTTACATATTTCTGGGAGCAGTGCATCGAGGCAGGCAGAAACGCAAGAAAAACAGGCAGGATATCACACAATATGGAAAATATGGCGATGAACGCTCTTGTAAAGTGCCACCCCTATGTGGAGGCGTGCGCTTCTACGGAGTTTTCTTCCGTTGTTCTCGACTGCATTATCGCTTACATATGCCACTCGGAGGGAATAGGTCTCGAGGAGCTGTGGGCGAGGTGCATATCTCCCAAGAGCCTGTACGAAAAGGCTATTTTCAACCGTGTCAGCGAATATAAAACGGGCAGAGGAATAAATCAATGGATAAATATCGTCCGTATGCAGGAATACGCCCGTTCAAAGATAAAATTCATCTACGAATGCGACTCAAACGTTATGCTCCGTCCCGAGGATTACCGCACCCGAATGGAATATTTCGACCTTGCTTTCAGCGTTGCGGCAAATGAAACGGGCTGCCCTATGGATAAGCTGCCTTCCGTTAAAATGTACACTCCCTCCTCACTTCCCGACTCGGTGTTTATGATGGGGAGAATGTCCAAAAATATCTTCCGCCGTCTGTCGGACGTTCTCCGTGACGCAGAGATGTGGGAAGAAAAGGCTTTAAATGACCACAACCGTGACCAGACCGCTCTTGACGCTTTCAGCTATGTGAAGGATATGCCCCGACCTGCTGAAAATGATATGCGCTTTGCACTTGAAGCCGTTTCCGAGCTGCCCGATACTGTCTATGTTCCCGACAGCTTCAAGGCGATGATCGATCTGGAATTCAGCCTGATGTCCCAAAAGGGGATATATATGTCCAAATGCCCCCGCTGCGGAAGATTTTTTGTACGTGACCTTGATGAGAAGTCTCCCTACTGCCATAGGGTAAATTCCAGCGGAATGACCTGCACCGAGCAGATAAACGAGGAGCTGGGGATCGCGGCAATGAAGCGGGGAGAAGCGCCTGCGGAGGAGAAACCCGTTGCCGAGGATATTGCTTCGGAAAATGAGACGGAGAAAATTGTTAATGAAGAAGCGGCAGAGCCTGTTTCACAGTCCGAGCCTGCTCCCGAGGCACAGAGTGAGCCTGCAAAGCCTGTTATTTTCGATGAAAAGCCGCCTCAGCCTATCGAGATACCCAAGGAGCTTGAAAAGCGCTGTCAGCGTGTTTACAATATGCTCTACAAGCGGATAGGAACGCTTATGACCGAGAAGGAATTCAGGGAATGGTCGGGTTATCTGTCCGACACGAAGCGTGACCTGCGTGAGGGAAATGCGGAAATATCTCAGATGGAGGAATTTCTCGATTACTGGGAGACTGCGGTGAAAAAGCAGTCAAGAAAGAGCCGAAGGCACAAGGAGGAGGTTTACGACGCTCCTGCCTATCCCGAAAATGTGCCTGTTTCCCACAGCGATAACGAGGGCAATGAGCTTAGCAGTATGTTTGACGAGGCTGTGAAGGCAGCAGAGGAAAAGGAGGACTCGGGCATATCTCCCGCAGGAACGGAAGCTGCTCCCGAGGAACGAAGCTTCAAGCCTTTTAATCCCCCGAAATACAGCACCGTTCTCGAGGCGATGATGGACGGAAAATACAAGTCTGAGGAGCTTCTGAGTGACAGCTCGGGAGACAGCGCCGCAGACGGTGACATTACCGTCAACGGCAAAAAGATCACTCTCCCAAACTGGGAAAGGATAACAAGGGAATGACCTTTTAGGAGATGATGAAGTGGATTTTATCAACGAAGCCGCCGCTGTGAACGGGCTTGCCGATGAGATAGTCAAGGGCGGCGTGTGCCTTTTCAATGCGGTGAAATACATCTACTCCATTGCCGAGGAGAGCTTCTACACCGTAAGCATAAAGGACGCATTCAAGATAGTCTTAAATAACATTACCGACACCGACTCCCTTACCGCTCTGGGACTTCGCATTGACGAGGAAAGCTGCGGCGAGATGCTGGGTGAGGAATATGAAAAGGTGCTGCCCCTTATGGTGTACAGCCTGGCGGTGCGTATCCCTGTGCTTAAAAATCTCAGGGGAGCAAGCGGTCCTATGACCGACGATCAGCTTTACAAGGTCTACAACGCAGTTATGGCAAAGGGTGCGGAAAATTACAAGGACGCCGTTACCGAGAGCTTTATGGAGATAAAGTATCTGGTGCGGAAGGGCAAAAGGCTGCCCCCCTACAACGCCGACTGGTTCAAGACCTACATATACACGAGCGTTCCCGCTCTTTCGGAGATAACCAACAAGAATATGTTCCTCTTAGGCTTTGCGGACGTGCTGTTTGCAATGTTCTACTCCTGCCTTGAGGAAGCGCTTTTTGAGAAGATAAAGGAATATTCCGCCGATGATTTCGGCGAGAGCATTGAGATATGACAAATAAAGGAGAATGGCTATGACGATTTACTTATGCGGATTTATGGGCTGCGGAAAGACTACCGTTGGCAGGGTGCTTGCGGATATGATGAGCCTTGAGTATACGGATATGGACGCATACATAGAGAAAAAGTCGGGTATGAGCATACCGCAGATATTTGCCGAAAAGGGCGAGGACGCTTTCAGGCGAATGGAAACGAAAGCTGTTGCCGAGCTTGGTAAGGCGGGGGGAATTATTGCCTGCGGAGGCGGTGCGATGCTCAAAGAGATAAACGCAGAGACCGCCGCAGAGTACGGAACGGTGGTATACATTGATGTTCCCTATGATATGTGCTACGACCGCATTTCGGGGGACACGAACCGCCCCATTGTTATGGCGAACACAAAGGAGTCTCTTGAGGAGATATATAACGAGAGAGTTCCTCTGTACATTGCCCATTCTCAGGTAAGGGCGGACGGTACGGGTTCTCCCGAGGAGATCGCTGCAGAGATAAAAGCGGCTGTTGAAATGAAATAAACGGACTTCGGATTTTATATAATATTATAGCTTTACAGAAAGGAAAGATCTAATGTCAAAAATATATTCGCTGGGTCTGGACATCGGTTCGACAACAGTAAAAACTGTCATTTTAGAGGACGGAAAGATAATCCACGCAAAATATCAGCGCCACTTCTCAAAGGTTCGTGAAACTGCCGCTGAGCAGGTTGCGGAGATAGGCAGGGAATTTCCCGACGCTGAGTTTCATCTTGCCATAACAGGCTCTGCAGGTCTGGGACTTGCAAACGCTGCCGCTCTCCCCTTCGTTCAGGAGGTACACAGCGCATTTATTTCCGTTAAAAAAGATTACCCCGACGCTGACTGCGTTATCGAGCTGGGCGGCGAGGACGCTAAGATAATCTTCCTCACAGGCGGCACGGAGCAGCGTATGAACGGCTCCTGCGCAGGCGGTACGGGTGCGTTTATCGACCAGATGGCAACGCTTCTGGGCATTACCGTTGACGAGATGGACGAGCTTTCTTCAAAGGCTGAGAAGCTTTATCCCATTGCCTCACGCTGCGGAGTTTTCGCAAAGTCGGACATTCAGCCCCTTTTAAATCAGGGCGCAAGACGTGAGGACATTGCCGCTTCTATTTTCCAGTCGGTAGTTGACCAGACCGTTTCGGGCCTTGCACAGGGCAGAGAGATCAAGGGCAAGGTGCTTTTCCTCGGCGGTCCTCTCACATTCATAAAGGGACTTCGCAAGGCTTTTGTGAACACCCTTGAGCTTTCCCCCGAGAACGCTGTATTCCCCGAGAATGCACAATGCTTTATGGCATACGGAAGCGCACTTTATGCTGCCGAGTCGGAGCCTGAGGTATTCACCGCCGCCGAGATAGTTGAAAAAATGAGAGCCGCAAAGGTGAATGACGACATCATCACAGGCAGGAGGCTTTTTGAAAATCAGGCGCAGTATGACGAATTTGTTGCCCGTCACAGCAGGCACGATCTCCCCACCGAGGACATAAACACCTACGAGGGTGAGGCATATCTGGGCATTGACGCAGGCTCCACCACCACAAAGCTTGTGCTTATCACTCCCGACGGAAAGCTCCTTTATCATCACTATGTTTCAAACAAGGGTCAGCCCCTTAATGTAATAACCGCTCAGCTGAAGGAAATTTACCGCATTATCGGTGACAGGATAGCTATCCGTGCCTCGGCGGTAACGGGCTACGGCGAGGACCTTATCAAGGCAGGCGTGGGCGTTGATTACGGTCTTGTTGAGACTGTTGCTCATTACAAGGCGGCTTCCTATTTCTGTCCCGATGTGGATTTCATCATCGACATCGGCGGTCAGGACATCAAGTGCTTCAAGATAAAAAATCACGCAATCGACAGCATTATGCTGAACGAAGCCTGCTCCTCGGGCTGCGGCTCATTTATCCAGACCTTTGCTCAGGCTATGGGCTATGACATTGCCGAATTTGCAAGGCTGGGACTTTTTGCGGAGCGCCCCGTTGACCTGGGTTCACGCTGCACCGTATTTATGAACAGCTCGGTAAAGCAGGCTCAGAAGGACGGCGCTTCCGTTGAGGATATTTCCGCAGGTCTGTCCTCGTCTATCATCAAGAACGCAATTTACAAGGTTATCCGTGCAAATTCCGCAGATGAGCTTGGAAAGAATATCGTTGTTCAGGGCGGCACATTCCTTAATGACGCCGTTCTCAGAGCCTTTGAGCAGGAAATCGGCAGAGATGTGGTAAGACCTGCAATTGCGGGACTTATGGGCGCATTCGGTGCGGCTCTTTACGCAAAGGAGACTGCCGCTGCCGAAAACAAGCTTGGCTCCGACCTTATCTCTCCCGAAAAGCTTGCTGAGTTCTCCTTCAAGTCACGTCAGATGAACTGCGGCGGCTGCACGGCAAAATGCTCTCTCACGATGATAACCTTCTCCGACGGTCACAAGTTCATCAGCGGAAACCGCTGTGAAAAGGGTGCGGGAATTACCAGAAAGGAAGAGGCTCCCTGCCTTTACGAGTACAAATATCAGCTTATCCGAAGCCTTGCAGACAAGGGCGCTCCCGAAAAGCCTATTGCGACCATAGGAATACCTCTCGTTCTCGGCTATTACGATCAGCTTGCTTTCTGGACTGCATTTTTCCACAGGCTGGGCTTTAAGACACAGCTTTCCGCAGAGAGTACCAGAGACCTTTATTTCAAGGGTCAGCACACCATTCCCTCGGACACCGTATGCTATCCCGCAAAGCTTGCTCACGGTCATATCGTTGACCTGCTTGAGAAAAAGGTTGACGTTATCTTCTATCCCTGCGAGACATACAATATTGACGAGGGACATTCGGACAACAACTACAACTGCCCTGTTGTGGCATATTATCCCGAGCTTTTAAAGGCAAATATCCCCGAGCTTAACGAGGACAATTTCCTTTACCCCTATATGGACGTTAACCTTGAGAAGCACATCGTTCAGACGGTATGCAAGGTGTTCGGAAAGTATAACCTTAACAAGAAGGACGTTAAGGAAGCCTGGAAGATAGGTATGGAGTCGCTCAAGGAATACCACGAGGCTGTTATTGCAAAGGGCGCTGAGATAATCGCAGAGGCGAGAAAGAAGAATATGCCCATAATCGTTCTCAGCGGCAGACCCTACCACGTTGACCCCGAGATAAATCACGGCATACATAAGCTTATCACTTCTCTCGGAATGGCTGTTGTCACCGAGGACTCTGTATGCCACCTGGCGGAGACTCCTGTGCTTCACGTTCTCAATCAATGGACTTATCACTCGAGGCTTTATCGTGCGGCGGAATATGTTACCACTCAGCCCGATATGCAGCTTGTACAGCTTGTGTCCTTCGGCTGCGGCATTGACGCTGTTACCACCGACGAGGTTCGCTCCATTCTCGAGCCAAAGGGCAAGTTCTACACTCAGCTCAAAATTGACGAGATAAGCAATCTTGGCGCTGTGAAAATTCGTCTCAGAAGCCTTGAAGCGGCTATAAAAGCTTCAAAGAATTAAGAAAATATTGAATAAGAGCCGCTCCCGATGCTGATGTATCGGGAGCGGCTTTGTTATTTTGGGTGGGTGCAGGCTGAGCCTGCAGCCGCTCGTTCTATAATTTTTTTGGGCGGCAGACAGGCGGCTCGGTAACGGCAGAAACGATCTGCCCCATAAATCGAAATATATCGGTCTGTTTTTTTGGCTTATATATAATTTTAATTTTGCTTAAATATGTTAGCGAGTAAGCAAAGGGACAACCTAAGGGGAGGGGGGAAGAAATAAACCCAACAAAAATGCGGACTTCCCCCTCCCCTACGGTT
>NZ_JBNMJV010000026.1:0-41791 GCF_050874005.1 Huintestinicola sp. | reverse complement strand
ATTGAAATACCTTGTCGTAGGCGGTGCCTATAGTATTGACAAATTCTATCGTTTAGCCAATAATATGAAATGGTTTTCTGACGAGCAACCATCTGACGAGATAAAGGAATATGTGGAACAGCAAATACAGAACAATACAATTGATGTAGTTCTCTCTCATACTTGCCCTGTCAGATACGAGCCAATTGAAATGTTTTTATCACAAGTTGATCAATCCACAGTTGATAAATCTACAGAGGTTTGGCTCGGAAACATTGAGGAACGTCTTGAATACAGGGCTTGGTTCTGCGGCCATTACCACACAGACAAACGAATTGAAAAAATGCACTTTCTTTTCAATTCGTTTGAATCAACTGATGACATATACAACATATACAGAGGTAATCAAAATGATTAATATTGAACAAGCTGCCAATAAAAAATACCCCGTTCCGCGAGAATTGGACGGGGTATATTCGAGAGTTATTCGAGATGGAAAACCGGTAAATAGATGTTTTTCCGATTTAACTTCAGAGGAGCAGGAACGCTTTATGCAAAATCTAGACAAGAATGGCTTGATGACCCTTTGCAAACACATAACTGAGGTTATGAGAAATATTGCTGATGAATTTGATATCAGCTGTAAAGAAACGGAGGAATAACTATGTACGCACCCGTCATTGATGGCAATTTGGATTTCCTTGCGCACCGCTATAGGCATCAAAATGAGTGTGCTATCCCGTTTGATGATAAATCTGTTAAGAACATAGACGAAATATTTATGCTAATGAAGCAGATTAAGCCAATAAGGGATGACAATGATGTTCATGACTTATGGATAACCGCAGATAGAGGTCCTATTGAAGCCTTTGGAGACTACGATGAACTTCTTGAAGAAGGAGAGGTCGAGAGCAGAAGTGAATTCGAGGAACTGTGGAACACTTACTACCCAAATGATACTGTTTGGTATGCTCTTTGCACAGTTGAACGTGAAGACTGCGGATATAGGGCGATATTCCTCAATCATGAACTTGTAATTGAAGTAGATCCTCGGAAAAAGGACTTCACATTTAAAGAAGATATTTCTGAATTAACCGGATGGATATTGGAACAAATCAAAAAAAGTCTTTCTGAACTTCACGCCGGCACGTACAATGAAATAATAAATTCCTCGCTGCCTTTCAACCACAGAACCGGAACGATAATTCGTAAGGATTACTGGGACATATTCCCGCAGTGTCGCACTGATTTCTTTGAAGACATAACGCAAGATGAAATTAACGAGTTTGTTTCTTTGGTGAATGAGCATCCATCTGATAGTTCTGAAAGAATACCTCATCTCACCGCTAATGACTTTTTCGAACTATGTGCTCTTGGATATAAGGCAAACAATTATTCTGACACAGACCTTTCGGCAAAAGAACAGTATTACCATCACGCTGATGGAAGAGATGATGGTTTAGGAAAAATTGATGCTTCCTCTGAAGAAGAGTTTATTAAGTGGCTTCAATTCAAAGATAAATATGGTCACCCGTGGGAAGTATGCAGAGGCGGTAATTCCACTCATATCTCCCTATATGTTAGGCACTATGAGGATGGGTTCAAGCTTGTCATTTCGGGTTCTGCACTTACCAGAACAATTGAAACTGTAAAATTCTATTTGGCTATTCGTAAAGCAGGATATCAGGTATCACTTGTCGATGGGCATGCTCTGGTAAGCCGATTACTTGAAACCGAACGAATCGGAATTGTACCGGAGGGAGTATTTCCTTGCTACTGCGACAGTCTTTTCCCGAATGAGCACATTATTGATTTTATAAACTTGCCTAGCGAGAACAGGCAGCTTGTAGCAGATCATTGTGTTTGGCAAGATATAGAGCCGTTGGAACTTATAGATAAATTGCCAATGTAACACTGCTTTTTCTTAGTACTATGAATCAAAAATATGAACTAATAGCTTTCGGTTTAAAGGTTGAACATTATTCGTATCCATTTCAAAAACAAAGCAGTGATTTTCAGATATTACCAAGAGCATTGTTAATCTATTCATAAGTAATCACCGATTATGATCTGCGGAAAACAGCAACGGATTTCATAGCAACTCTAGGGAAAGGAAATATTAAGCATAATAAAGAAAAGCCGCCGAGCGATCGGCAGCAGATCTTTGGCAGAAATATGCATTGGTCTTGGGTCTTATTTGGGTCTTATTTGGGACTTATTGATATGAAAAATCACGATGTTTTACACAAAATCAGAACAGGGCGAAAGTCGGAAAACCACGTAAAATAGCCATTTCTGATATATTGCGATAAGATAGAAAACAGCAGGAACTTGATTCAATTCCCGTACGGGTCACCATCTAATGTGCTTGCAAACAACGCAGGTACGTTGTTTGCGAGTTTTCTTTTTGTCTGATTTTTGGGTTTGTCCGCTGTTTGTCCGCTATTTCAATATTTTGTCCGGGACTGCTGCAGCGCATACTGCAGCAGTCCCATTTCAATTTAATCATTCTTGGCAGTATTGGAAATTTCAAATCACGGGGATATGAAAAGGTCATAAAAAAAATGATATAATAAAAAGGATAGAAAACAGGATATCAATTACATTTTCTTTTCATTCTTATTGTCACGAAGCATAAGTATAAGGAACACCAGACCGAGCAAAAAGCTGGGGATCGAGACGATCAGATCATCTGTAATTGCCGGCGAATAATTCTCGGGTATACCGCTTATAAAAAGCTGTCCGATGCCTTTTCCTCCGAAATTTATGGAAGCGTGCATAATTGCGGCAGGATAAATTGAACCTGTCTTTTTTGTGAGCCACATAAGCCCCATACCCAGGAATGTGCAGGAAATACACATAGCCAGAATACCGAGATAGGGATAGCCGTCATATTCCGTGCCGAAGTTATGTCCGACAACCGTCAGCTCTGCGTGCCATAGTCCCCAGATGATACCTCCGACTATAACAGTACCCGCCGTGCCCAGCAGCGGCTCCATTTTCTGATTCATATATCCTCGCCAGCCGAATTCCTCACCAAAGGTGTTGAAAGCCATAAGCGGAACAACAGAAAGTGTCAGCAACACATTTCCGATGAGCTGCATACCGTTCATACCTCCGCCTATATCGGAAAAATCGGCATTGCCGTATATAATTGTTGCGAGAACACCCTCGGAAATGCCCATAGCAGCCGGTGTTAATACTGCGATCAGGTAGTATTTTATATTTCCCTTTAATTTCAGGTGCAGCATACTGTCATGCCAGCCCTCATGGGTGAGCTTGCGGGTAATGACGTTGGCAAGCGCAGGACCATTGCCTACAATAAGAGCAAAAAAGGGATATTTGTAGGATTCAAACCAATTGTGAAAACCCACGGTGACGTTAAGGATTATTGCAGGCACCCAGGAAATTCCGAACGCCAACAGAAGAAATATGATAAGCCTTTTGGCTTCAAGCTTTTTATTTGTCATACTCGCTCACTCCCTTCATAAAGATCCTGCAGGATATCTTGTAGGACAGAATATATGCTCCCATGGAAACGACGGGAAATAATCCCATCAGCAGCACTGTAAGATCGGTAAAGTCATTTGTCAGGAAGCTTGCCAGCCACGCAAATATCTTATCCTGTATCTCCATGGGAACAAGCGACAGTATAAGTATTGCCGCAATGGCAAGACAAAGCATTATGATAACATTTATAATGCTGCCCTTCTTTTCTCCGAAACGAAGCATCATGGGAATCGAAAAGGAATTCATAAGAATAAGCATGAAGAAAACAATGATAGATATGATCGTAAAGCTCATAAGCTCATTTTCAAGAACAGCCCAGCTCAAAGAAGCAAGGATAGTTTCGGCAACATAGCTTGAAACGAAATAAAGTCCGCACATTGCAAAGGAAACCACATATTTTGTGTACAAAAACCTCTCCACACCCTTTGGCGCAGAGGCAATAAAATATGCCCAGAGCTTTTTGTCATCGCCGTGAAAAACGCTTAGCAGCAAGCCGCTTACACTAAAAAAGCCAAGTGCTATGGACAAAATGCGAAACAGGTCGGAGGTAAGGGTAATTATTATCCAGTTCTCACCGCCGTAATCCTCGCTCAGAGAAAAGATAGCAAGACAGCAGGTCAGAAAGACAAGTATCAGAAAGGGGAGAAGTATTACGGTAATGATGCTTTTTGTATTCTGTCTGATCTCCTTGTAAAGAAAGCCCACAGGCTCGCAGTGGGGGGCACAAATATCTGCCGCTGTTTCTGCCTTAACATTTGCCTTTTTTATCTTTACGCCGTCAGGATATGCATACTCCAAGTGATGACGGATAACAGCAAATTGACCGGCACAAAGAACAACAGTAAGGGGTATGAGCCACAGCAGCATTTTGCCCGTAAGCGTTGAAATATCAAAAAATAACGGCTCGGTGCTGTCGGAAGTAAATAATGCCCCAAAATCAAAGCCTATGCATTTGAGTATCATAAAGCCAATGATAACTCCGCAGGCTAAGAACGCCATACCTCCCGTATCATACATTTTCTTATATTCAGCGCAGCTGCAATAAGGATACAAACCCATCTCATCAATCCGAGCCATCAATTCAAACGGCTCGGATTTTTCTTTTCAACCATTTATCTTGCCTATAAAATTGTAGTAAATATCAAGCTGAACAACACGTTTTCCGCTTGACTTATCGGGAGCGTGAACAACGATTTTTTGAATAAAATCGTGCAGTATCTCCGTTGAAAGCTCGGTCAATTCGGTGTACTTTTTCGCAACAGAAACAAACCGTCTGATATTATCCTGCTCGGTCTTATCATTATTCAGACTTTCGGAAATGTTCTTGATAGTATCGGCAAGTTCTGCCTGTTCACTTTCGTATAAAGCAGACATTTTCGCAAAACGTTCATCGGAGATTTTACCGTTGACGTTATCCTCATACAAACGATTGAACATCCGGTCAAGCTCATCATATCTTTTCTGTGCGGCTGCAAGCTCCTTCTTCTGCTTTGCCGCCTGCTTGCGTGACGCCGTTTCATTGTTCTTTGACAGCAATTCCGCAAGTGAATTTTCATCACAATTAGCGGTGCGAATAATTTGATTCAGCTCCGAAAGCACTATCTCATTTACAACACTTTCGCGTATATAATGCGTTGAACATTCATCTTTCGTGACGTGATATGAATATGTACCGCACTGAAAATGACATTGCCCCGGCTTATCTTTTTTATGATGATAAAAAAGCCTTGCACCGCAATCCGCACAATAGATTATACCCGAAAAGATATTTGTTTCTCCCGACTTGTTCTTTCTTCGCTTTGAAGCACGAATTTTCTGAACAGCGTCCCACACATCCTGAGTGATGATCGGCTCATGTGTGTTGTAGAGAATAACCTGTTCTTCCTCAGGAATGTTGATCACCTTATGGGATTTGTATGATTTTCTTCTGTATTTGAAGTTTGTAGTGTGTCCAAGATAATCCTTGCGTTCAAGAATATCGGCAATACAGCAAGTGTTCCAACCATACGGATTTTTACCGAGGTCTGTCCTATGACTCATACCGATGTTATTAATATGGTATGAGGGGCAAAGTATTTTTTCGCTTTCCAATGTAGTTGCAATCTGATACGGTCCCATTCCCGACAGGCACATCTGATAAATTCGCTGAACTATTGGTGCAGCTTCTTCATCAATAATGAGGTGCTTGGGATCAAGCAGATCCTTTTTGTATCCGTAAACGGGAACGGAAGCAATTCTCTCGCCTGCATTGCCCTTTGCTTTCCAGACGGCACGGATTTTTCTTGATGTGTCCTTTGCGTAAAACTCATTGAAAAGATTCCGTATCGGAGTAAAATCGTTGTCCCCATGCTCGCTGTCCACACCGTCGTTTATCGCTATGAAATGCACATCATATTCCGCAAACATTATCTCTGTATAGTAACCAACCTTTAGATAATCTCTGCCAAAACGGGACATATCCTTAACGATAACAGTTCCGACTTCACCGCTTTCCACATCGGCAATCATATTCTTGAAGCCTTCTCTGTCAAAAGTAGTGCCGCTGATACCGTCATCAACATAAAAGCGATAATTTGCGAGTCCGTGCTTAACCGCATAATCGGAAAGTATCTGTTTCTGGTTGATAATGCTGTTGGAATCACCTTGCAGTTCATCATCGTGGCTGAGCCTGCAATAGAGGGCTGTTACTTTTTCTGTATTTGACTGTCTAATCATTTTAACCTTACCTTTCCGACAGTCAGAACGTTATACTTATTATATCATAATCATTCTGAGTTGTCCATAATTTTACGCAATGTTTTTGTTAGTTTCTCTGACAGCAAGGCGTTCTACAATGTCCTTGACCGTTATTTTTCCATTTTCAGCAAAGAAAGAATTGACGATATAAATAGTATTACCGATCACATATTCTTTGGTTTTGTCTGGAGTTCTTTCGCTGAAGGTTTGCTCAATTGTTGCCTGATTTTTCTTTTTCATTATGCTGCTCCTTTCTACTAAACAAAAAAGAGAGCCAAGAAACAAATCCGCAGATTTGCTCTTAGCTCTCTTTCGCTGTTCCGCCCCGCTCCTTTGGGACGCCGTTATTCAATTTCTTGAAAAAGTTAGTCGTATTTATTTTGACTAATCTTAAATGTTTAACATGATTATACTACACAAATTTGCTTTTGTCAAGAGTTTTCAAAAAAATTCTTTAACTTTTTTGATTAGTGACATTGATTACACTTTGAAAATATGGTAAAATCAAAATATAGAAAAATCTCGGGAGGGTCATTATGAACATAGGAGAAAAAATCAAAAACGCAAGAAATCTTCGTGGACTTACTCAAAAGGAACTCGGAATGAAACTCGGCTTTGATGAAAACTCTGCCGATGTCCGAATCGCACAATATGAAAGCGGCACAAGAACGCCAAAATCGGAATTACTGTCGGAGATAGCTGCCGTACTTGACGTTAATATCAATTCTTTGAAAAATCCGAATTTGGAAAATACAGAAACTTTCATTCATCTGCTTTTTGATCTGGAGCAGGAATCGAAAAAACATCACGCCAACAATTTTTCTATAATCTCAGTTTCCGACGAATTAGGAAATCTACAGCCTGCACTTCAATTTCACAATCATCTGCTAAATGAATTTCTCGCAGAGTGGCAGCTTCGCAGAAAAGAGCTGAGTAAAAAAATCATCACCGAAGAAGAATATGCGGAGTGGTTGATGAGCTTTCCTGCAACGTCCGACGATTGTGGTAAAAGTGAACCAGTGAAAAAGTGGCGGAAATGAGTTTCAACCCGGTTGAATAGGATTTGTGAGGAAGATATCCGCAAGCGTTGAAAAGTCATATGACTTTATGGGTGAAAGCCCGCAAGCGAAGAAAAACTGTACAGTTTTCTTTTCGGATAGCGGTATATAGGCATTATGCTTGCAGGACAGCAAGCATAGAAAGGATGGTCGTCCTTTCGCAGCCCATAGCTGCACGTCGGCATAAAAATTCTATGTTTCGATATTTCCAAAAATATCATTTCCGGGTTTTAGGGGCAGACAGCCCCTAACAAGCCGTAAGCGTAGCTTGACGGGAAAAAGATGTACCTTTTCTGCACTTGCGGCATTTTGCCAACCTCTTTTTTCAACCTTTTGAATGCAATGCGTTTACCGCTTGCTTGACAAGAGATTTCCGATTTTTTGGCAACACCCACATTTATGGTTTGCTTCAAAAAACTTATAAGAGCTTTTATGCAATTTCAAAATTTCTAAATGACAAGAAATTTGTTCGTAAGCCGGGTAAACGTTTCTCAATTTCGACGGTTTGAGCTTTTTGGGAAGAAAACTCCCGATTCAAATTTGCACTTCTTCATATAGCTCGACAAGCTGATTTTGCAGATCAACATCTTCTGCGTTTTTACCCACGTTATCGGATTTGCAATTTTTTGATTTTCGCTGCTTGACTATATTTTTGCTTTGGGGTATAATGAAATAAATCGGGTGGTTCATTTGCTCGACAATTAGATTTTGAGGAGGAGAACGAACCCGGTGCAGCATCATATGCTGACAGGTTTGCCGCACTAAAAGCTCTTCACGAGGCAGGCTGCAAGACATGGGTAAGCATTGAGCCTTATCCAACACCGAATCTGATAAATCAAAGCCTTGGAGAGATTCTTGAGGCAGTCAGATTTGTTGCTAAGATTTTTTTCGGAAGGGCAAACTACAACAAAACGGTCTCTGCTTATAAGGAGAATACGAATTTTTACAATAATGATGTGCAGAGGAAGTCATCACCTTCTGCAAGGAGCGTGGTATAAGCTATCACAGAAAATTATAAACTCAAACGAAAAAATGAGGTGAACGACTGTGGCATTATTACAGGATCTTATAAAGCAGATGTTACCACAAATAAACTATAATCAATTGATGGAAGTGACAAAATGAACGGAACAATACTCTTAGTAGACGATGAAAAAGAGATCGCCGACCTTATTGAGGTCTACCTTACAAACGATGGCTACGCAGTCCGGAAATTCTACAACGGCACGGACGCTATGGAATACCTTGAAAACAGCGAACCCGACCTTGCGATTCTGGATGTCATGCTGCCGGATATTGACGGATTTCACATCTGCCGAAAAATACGGGAGAATCACTTTTATCCGGTGATAATGTTGACAGCAAAAGTAGAATCAGGCGACAAGATAATGGGTCTCACCATTGGCGCAGACGATTATATAACCAAGCCTTTTAATCCGTTAGAGGTAGTCGCACGGGTAAAGACTCAGCTTCGCCGCTGTCGGAATTACAACAATCCCTCGTCGCAGGAGCAAAAAAACGAGTACGATATCCGTGGTCTGTACATAAACCGGGACAACCATAAATGCACTCTCTACGGCAAAGAAGTCACCCTCACCCCACTGGAATTCTCTGTCCTGTGGTATCTGTGTGATAATCAGGGCAGAGTTGTTCCGTCGGAGGAACTGTTTGAAGCGGTCTGGGGCGAAAAATACCTCAACAGCAACAACACCGTAATGGCGCATATCGGCAGGCTCCGGGAAAAACTGCACGAGCCGGCTCGCAGCCCGAAATTCATAAAAACCGTGTGGGGGGTAGGCTATACAATTGAATAAATCAAGCAGAAGAACTAAGCTGACCCGTGGTATCTTTGTTCAGTACATTCTGGCGCTGGTGATATTTACTGTGGCGTTTTTCGCGCTTTTCGCCGCAGCGTACTGGTTTGTAAGACAGTTCTACTGGCAGTATGATGACCCGGTGTACCAGTTCCTCAAATTCGTGCAGAGATTTTTTGTATTCTTCCTCGCCGTTCCGTTTATTGCCGGCTGGGGAATAATAACTTATTTCTTCATGAGCCGCCCCCTGCGGTATCTTGACGAGGTAATTTCTGCGTCAGAAAGTCTTGCTAATCCCGCAGATGAACAGATAATCCTGTCGGACAAGCTCAAAAGCGTACAGGACGAGCTTAACCGCGCCCGGGAAACCTCGCTCCATAACGCACAGGTCGCTAAAGAAAACGAGCAGCGCAAAAACGACCTTATCGTGTACCTCGCCCATGACCTGAAAACACCGCTCACCTCGGTCATCGGATATCTCACCCTATTGCGGGACGAACAGGAAATATCCCCAGAGCTTCGGGAAAAGTACCTTTCAATATCACTTGACAAGGCAGAGCGTCTGGAGGAGCTTATCAACGAGTTTTTCGAGATAACCCGGTTCAATCTGTCGAATATTGAACTTCAGTTCAGCCGCATAAATCTCACCCGTATGCTGGAACAGCTTGTCTTTGAGTTCCAGCCTATGCTGAACGAAAAGCAGCTTCACTGCACTCTCACCGCCGCGCCGGACATTATGCTGAAATGCGATGTGAACAAACTCCAGCGTGTGTTCGATAATCTGCTGCGGAATGCGGTGTTTTACAGCTTTGAGGGCAGCGAGATAAGCATTACCGCCGAGCAGTCCGACACCTCCACGGTGGTGCAGTTTGTAAATCACGGCGATACAATACCGCCGGAAAAGTTGGAACGCCTGTTCGAGCAGTTCTTCCGGCTTGACCCCTCGAGAGGCACGAACAGCGGCGGCGCAGGTCTGGGGCTTGCAATAGCAAAGCAGATAACCGAGCTTCACGGCGGCAGCATTACCGCAATAAGCGAAAACGAGCTGATAGAGTTTACAGTAACAATCCCGGTTTTGTAGGAAAATTGTAAGAAATTCCATAGGAAAAAATATGCTTTCCGACAGAGAATGCAAAAAAATATCATCACTGCTTCTGATACAATAAAGGTGTCAGGGGCAGTTTTTTCTGCCCGGAAAGAGGGAAAATATATGAAAAAATCAAAAATAGCAGTAATTTTCGGCGGCTGTTCGACAGAATATGAGGTATCGCTGCAATCCGCTTATTCGGTGCTGAAAAATCTCGGCACAGAGAAATACGAGGTCATTCCGGTAGGAATAACGAGGGAGGGAAAGTGGTTCCACTACACCGGGGAATACGAAAGAATTGCCGATAATTCATGGTGGGAGGACATTGAACATCTGTTTCCGGCAGTATTTCCGACAAACAGAGGTGCAGGAGGATTTATTGAGTTCCACGGCGAAAAAATACGTAATGTCGGCGTTGATATTGCTTTCCCGGTGCTTCATGGAAAGAACGGCGAGGACGGCTCGGTGCAGGGGCTTTTTCAGCTTTCGGGAATTCCCGTTGTCGGCTGCGGAGTGCTTTCCTCTGCGCTGTGCATGGACAAAACGAGGGCGCACCGGCTTGTTTCCGCCTCTGGGATAGCAGTTCCGGAATCCCTGACATTTACCCGCAGCGGCATGGACGCGGCTTTGCATGATGTCATGGCGAAATTCCACTTTCCGCTTTTCGTGAAGCCTGTGCGTTCCGGTTCGTCCTTTGGTATCAGCAAGGTGCATTCAGCAGAAGAGCTGCAAAGGGCTGTAATTACCGCATTTGAGCATGACAGCGAGGTCATTGTTGAGGAGAATATTGACGGCTTTGAGGTGGGGTGTGCGGTCATGGGAACAGACAATCTTACTGTGGGCAGAGTTGACGAAATAGAGCTGTCCGGAGGATTTTTTGATTACACCGAGAAATATACGCTTAAAACCTCCCGCATTTATATGCCGGCAAGGATAACCCCAGCCGAGGAAGAACGCATACAGAAAACGGCTAAGCTGATATACCGCTCTCTTGGCTGCTCAGGCTTTGCTAGGGTGGATATGTTCTACACACCCGAAAAAAGGATAGTATTCAACGAGGTGAACACTATCCCCGGCTTTACGGCGCACAGCCGCTTTCCAAGCATGATGAAAGGAATAGGTCTGTCGTTTGCGGACATGCTGGACAGGCTTATCGGGGAATATCTGAAATGAAAACCGTTGTTCTTGAACAAAACCAAATATACACAGGAAGCCTTATTCTTGTGAATGCAGAATATCCGCTTCGAAGCGTTCCTACTGACATTGCTCCTTCCGTAACGGGATTTGCCGAAATAACTATGGAAAGCTGTGCAGCGGAACAGTTACAGCTTATTCTTGATAAAATCGGTGCAAGAAACATGATAGTACCGGTAAGCGGCTATCGCTCCAAAGCAGAGCAGACAGCGATTTATGAGAATTCGCTAACAGAAAACGGAGCTGATTTCACGCAGAAATACGTTGCACTTCCCGACCACAGCGAGCACCAGACCGGGCTTGCGATAGACCTTGCGCTGAACACTGATAATATTGATTTTATCCGCCCGGATTTCCCATACAGCGGTATCTGCGAGGAATTCCGCAAAGCCGCTCCGGAGTTCGGATTTATTGAACGTTACCCTGCTGGGAAGGAGAATATCACCGGTATTTCCCACGAGCCGTGGCATTTCCGTTATGTGGGCTTTCCGCACTCAATGATAATTGTCGAAAAGAAAATCACCCTTGAAGAATACACGGAATACATAAAAACATTCCGGCAGGACTGTACGCTGCGTTACAGCTACAAAGGGATTACAGCAGAGGTTTTCTATGCCCCGGCGAAAACAGAAATATCGGTCAACAGCACTGCATATCAGGTTTCCGGCAATAACACGGACGGCTATGTTGTCACTCTATGGAGGGATAATAATGCGTGAAAACAGAGTAAGCTCCTACCCCGGAATTGACGTTTTCAGAGTGGTCGCTGCGTTTCTGGTAGTGGCAATTCACACCTCGCCGCTGCTTTCATTCAGCGAAACCGCAGATTTTGTTCTGACAAGGATAATCGCCCGTACAGCCGTTCCGTTTTTCTTCATGACATCGGGATTTTTCTTGATTACAAGATACGCTGAAAATGCGGATAGGCTCAGAACGTTCCTCAAAAAAACGGCGGTTATCTATGCAGCGGGAATACTCCTTTACATTCCGGTGAACATTTACAATGGGTATTTCGCCGCTCCCGATCTCCTGCCGAAGCTGATTCAAGACCTGATATTTGACGGAACATTCTATCACCTGTGGTATCTCCCGGCGGCAATGCTGGGGGCTGCTGTTGCTTGGGTGGCGGTACGTAAGATGGGTTTCCGAGGGGCATTTATACTTACCGAGGTGCTGTACCTTATTGGTCTGGGCGGCGACAGCTACAATGGTTTTTTCGCAGGGAATTCGTTTTATGAGGCATTGTTTCAGATAATGGAATACACCAGAAACGGGCTGTTCTTTGCACCGCTGTTTTTTGTGCTGGGTGGTTATCTCGCAGAAAAGAAGCCGCATTCTCTTTGGATTAATATGATAGGTCTGGCAGCTTCGGCGGCATTTTTGCTGGCGGAGGGAATGCTGCTGCGGTTCCGGCAGGTTCAGCGGCATGACAGTATGTATCTGTTATTACCTATTTGTATGTATTTTCTGTTCGGAGAATTATACTCGTTGCGTGGGCAAAGAATGGCAAGGCTTCGGTTGGTATCGCTTATCGTTTATATTATTCACCCGCTGGTAATAATTGCTGTGAGGTTTGCGGCAAAGCTGCTTCATATGGAGAGGCAGTTTATTGAAAACAGCATGGTGCATTTTATTGCGGTATGCGTTGGATCGGCGATTATCGCTGTTTTCGCCGCCGCTTTATATGAAAGGTTGCACAAGTCGTCCGTCACTTCCGATAAAACGGGCAGAGCGTGGATTGAAATCAACTCGGATAATCTCCGTCACAATGCCGCTGTACTCCAAAGTGCAATGCCACCGGGCTGTCGGCTTATGGCGGTGGTTAAATCTCAAGCATACGGACACGGAGCATTGCAGACCGCTGAAATTCTTGAAAGAGCCGGAGTGACAGCATTTGCCGTTGCAACTATTGACGAGGGTATCACATTGCGGAAATACGGCATTACCGGGGAGATACTGATACTCGGCTACACCTCGCCGTATCGTTCTAAGGAACTGAAACGTTGGCGGCTGATACAGACCATAATTGACCTCAACTATGCTGAACTGCTGGAAGCCCAGAATATTCCGGTGTCCGCTCACATCAAGCTGGACACCGGAATGCACCGTTTGGGAATAGACGCACAGAGTATACAGGATATAGAGAGAGTTTTCTCCATGAAACACCTCAACGTATGCGGTATCTTCACCCATTTGTGCTGCTGCGATTCGCTGAAGCCGGAGGATGATGATTTCTCCCGTAAGCAGATAAGCAGGTTTTACAGCGCACTAAGCATACTGGAAAGCGATGGAATAAATCCGGGAAAGGTTCATGTTCAGAGCAGCTACGGGCTGCTGAATTACCCGGAGCTAAAATGCGATTATGTCCGGGCAGGAATAGCGCTGTACGGAGTCCGCAGCAGCCTTTCCTCGGATGAAAAGCTGCTGCTTGAGCTTCGCCCGGTTCTGTCGCTCAAAACGAGAATTGTGCTGATTAGAAGCATTCCGAGCGGCGAAACTGTCGGCTACGACAGGCAGTTCACAGCACAGCGGGATAGCATTATTGCGATACTTCCTGTGGGTTATGCTGACGGCGTTCCGAGAAGTCTGTCCTGCGGAAACGGCAGGGTCGAAGTCAACGGAAAGACTGCGCCAATCATCGGGCATGTATGCATGGATCAGCTTGTTGTGGACATCACCGATATTGAAAATGTGAGGGTCGGAGATGTTTCGACGATCATTTCTGCGGAGGCCGGTAGTTCTGTTTCTGCTCCCGAAGCCGCCAACGCTGCCGGAACGATAAGCAATGAGCTTCTCAGCAGGCTGGGTGATAGATTGGAGATAGTATATCGGAGTAACCAATGATAAAAGAACTATGTAGCGTGCTGCCGTATATACTATTGTATTAATCTTATCTTAGGTACGCTCATTGGGGTAGTGTAACGCTCCTTTGTTGATGTTATGTGGTTATTTACATTATAACATATTGGAGATGATGTTGCACTATTTTTCCTTTTTTCAATTTTTTCTGCCTGTTTTCCCATGACTGCGTGGCTTTTTCAACATTGGGCGGTTGATTTTTGGGAAAGTTAAATATTACCGTCGATACGAATTAATAAAAACGGAAATACAACGTAAACCGGTTCTTTGTTTGTTCTTTATTCTTACAAAAGAACTTGCATTACAAGATTTAGCCGCTTTTCATGGTACTGAGGATATTACCTTTGAATGAAATGATATTGAAGTATTGAGCAGCAGATGACAAAAAGAACGCTCGCTGAGTAACACAACAAGCAAAGGACTTGCCCCCGTTTAGCGGTGACAAATCCTTCGCTTGTTTTTTCGTGTTTTTGGCGATACGTTCTGACTGTCTATCGAGTATCCTTATTGTAAGAACGTATCATCGGTGTTTCTTGCCCTAAGCACAAAAAGGTCCATGACTATCCTGAAAAGCAGAATAATGTCAATGACAATGAACAGCAGAACAACATATTCTATCCGAAACTGCATTCCTGCAATACAGCAGTTTATGAAAACACAGCCTAAACCTAAAAGGGAAGATATGCTCACCGTTCCGATAAAGCAGATAAGCTTTGCCGCACCTCGGTCGGCAGCAGTTACGGGCAGGGCATAGGAATAATTGTGCCAGCCGCTTTTAAGGTTGCTTACAAAAACACTGTCCCCCGAAAAAACCGCCGCCGAATATACCACAACAAGCATGGAAAACATCTGTGTAAATGATCTGATCGTATCCTCGGGCATCTGCTCTATAACATGTGTAAGCAAAAATATTGCTCCCATCATAAAAAAGCAAAATGCAAGCAGTACCGCAAATCTCAGTATGTACATCTTTTGACAGGCTTTTAGCTCACGGTAAACAAGTGAATGGAGTTTTGTCATGCAGTCCACTCCCTTTCGTCCTTGTGAACATAGTAAAGCATAATATCGTCAAGGCTTGCGGGGTCGATGATGGCACCGCTGTATTTGTAGGACGCGGACTGTCGGTCGCGGAGCATGACCTCTGCACCATAGGTATTCATACGAATGCTTACAATATCTTCCGGGGCGATATTTCCAAGCTCCGATCTGTCGCATTTGAGAATACCGTGGGATTCGAGAATATCATCCTTATATCCCGAGATCAGCAGCCTGCCCTTATCAATGAAGATAACGCTGTCTGCGATCTTTTCAAGGTCGGAGGTAATGTGGGAGGACATCAGAATAGAGCGCTCGCCGTCTTGTAGATACTCCATAAAAATGTGCAGTATCTCATCTCGCACAACAGGGTCAAGTCCTGTGGTAGCCTCGTCCATTACAAGCAGCTCGGCATTGTGAGAAAGGGCGCAGGCTATTTGAAGCTTCATTTTCATACCCTTTGAAAACTCGCCTATCTTCTTTTTCATCGGAAGTCCGAAGCGCTCTAAATACTGAGTATAAACAGCGTTATCCCACCGGGGATAAATCCCCTCAAATATACGTGCCATATCCTTTGCACTCAAAACATCGTGAAACGGCAATTCATCAAAAACAACGGAAATTCGTTCCTTGATCTCAGTTTCGTTCCGAAGATGATCCAGACCCAGCAGCTTTATTTCTCCCTCGTCAATGCTTATGATGTTCAGCAGGCTGCGTATCGTGGTGGTTTTGCCGGCGCCGTTCTGACCGATAAATCCCATAATCGAGCCTTTCGGCACATTGAAGCTGATGTTATCCAGCGTAAAGCCGCTGTATTTTTTTGTAACCCCTGAAATCTCAATTGCGTTTTCATATGAAACCATAGTCATTCTCCTCCGTTTACAAGGTCCAGCAATTCGTGAAGCTCCTGCATAGTGATACCTGTCTTTCGTGCTTTATCGCCTGCCTCCATAAGCAGGGATTCTATCTGCTTGATCTGTTCTTCACGGAACAGCTCTAAATTCTGTGCCTTTACGAATGAGCCTTTGCCTGTAAACGATTCAATAAAGCCGTCACGCTCAAGCTCCTCGTAAGCACGCTTGGTAGTCATAAAGCTGATATGGAGTTCGACAGCAAGATTTCGCATAGATGGGAGCATTTCCCCCTCTTTCAGCTTGCCCTCGAGTATCAGCGCCTTGATCTGGTTTACGATCTGCAAATAGATCGCCTCACCGTTTGCATTGCTGATGTTGATATTCATTTTAGTGTACACTCCTTGGGATCAAGGAAGCGCTAATCAAGCCGCAGGCATCGTTTCCGACGCTCGAAAATCCGTTACTGAGAGCGTCGAGAAACGATTTGATCAGCGTTTCCTTAAATACCTGCAAGCCTTCCGGACGGCTGCGCAAGTATAAATTGTATAATCTCTCTATATATAATTATATCATCTGAGTTACAGTTTGTCAATAGGCTTTCAGAAATATGTTTATAACACAAACGAGCCACCGTACATTAAAGTACGATGGCTCGGTCAGTCTGTCGAATAACCCATAATCTGATTCAGCAGAAAAGCTTACAAAATCCTTCTCTGAACGCTTCGGGGGCGTTGTCGGAAAATTCTATGTCCTCGGGGATATCCGCATAATACTGCACCTTTGAGGTAAATTTTACGAAGAAGCTCTCCCCCTCCTTTGTCTCCATATTGAGAGTAAATCTCTGCTTAAAGCAGCCTTTGCCCTGCGCATATATGGAATTTTCAAGATAGGCCTCGTCGGAGTAATAAGCCTCCTCGCCCTCGACTGATATAAGGGTGTATTCCTCGGTGAAAAGCCGCTTGACATCTGTGCTGTAATGTGCCAGATATTCATCCCGGGCTTCGACCACAGGTGCAAGCTCGGCTTTGCATTCTTCCGTTTCGGTGTTCTCCCAGTCGCCCTCGGCGATATATTTGTCATAAATTCTGTAAATCTCGTTATTCCTTTTGTTGTACTCGGAAGTAAATATCTGCGGAGTATTATCAGAGCCGCAGAAACCGTTTCCTTTAAGAGCACCTTCTATTCTTTCAAGAGCCGCATTTCCCGGATACTCGGGAACCATAAATTTATCATAAATTTCCCAACATTCATCTTCTCTGCCCTCGTATTTATCGGAAGTATCATAACAATGCACCATTGCCTGAGTGATAAAGCAGTCCCCCGTCTCGTCCCTTTCAAAGGCAATGTACACCTCCAAAGGCATATTTTCGGTATATTTCTCATCAAGATAAAGATCAAGCTCGCCCTTCATCAAAGAGACGGAATAGCTTGCATTACATTCAACATCAGATATGGGATACTGCGAGAAGAAATCTCCGAATATTTTCGTATAGACCTCAAGCAGCTCCCCCTCGTTTTTTCTGTTAACGCCGTCAAGCCCCTTGAAGCCCACCATTGAAAGAGCCTTGCGGTAATTTCCTTTTTTAAGCAAGTTTCCAAAATCTTTCATTTCACGCTCTGCGGATATGGACGACCAGCTTATCTGCCTGCTGTGATCATTTTCATTTATTGTTATCGCTCCGAGAACGCAGATAACAACAGCCATCGGCACCGCCACCACCGCTGTTATAAGTGCAAGCTTCAGATAATGCCTTTTGGTTTTTTTCAGCGGATTTTTTGCCTCTCCTGCCTTTTCCTTCCGAGGAAGCTCAGCGGACATTGCGAGAAGCATTTCGCTGCATTCTTCACATTCGGCGCAATGCTCCTCCACAAGCCGCCTGCTGCTTTCCGAACTTACCTTGTCCGAATAAAGAGGAAGCAGGTCTCTGATGATATCGCAGTCCGTTTTCATAAAATATCCTCTCCTTTCAGAATTTCTCTAAGCCGTTCTTTCCCTCGAAAGAAGGTCACTCTCGCCCAGGTCTCCGATTTTCCGAATATCTCCCCTATCTCCGCAAAGCTCATATCCGTGTGAATTTTCAGAAGCACTATCTCACGGTACGGCTCGGGGAGACGGTGAACAGCCTTGTATATATCCCTCTGCTCCATTCTTCCCGAAATGTCCGTATCAACGGGGATATCCTCCGGCTCGCAGTCCTCCCTCCGCTTTTCCCTGCGAAGATGGGAAATATAAAGATTTTTCACAATGGCGCAGAGCCAGGTGATCATCTGCACTCTGCCGTCAAAGCTTTCGGCGTGGGTTATGGCTCGGAAAAAGGTCTCCTGGGTAAGCTCCTCGGAAAGGCTGTTATTTCCTCCGCTGAGGCTCATAAGATATTTGTACACCCTGTCGGCATATTCCTTGTACTGTTCTTCCTGCCTCACTTGGATACCTCCTTTCCTTTTCATAGATTAAACGCCGGAAGGTGATGTTCGTTACAGAGTTTACAGAAAATTAACATATCAAAAAAGGCGTTCTCCTTTTCCGGAAAACGCCTGAATTAAGATTACGTTATCTTTATATCAGTTCACCCTCAACAGCCCAGTTATGTGTCTTTGTGACCCTAACCTTTCTCATCGTTCCGATAAGCTCGGGAGAGCCTTTCACAAGGGTGATGATAAATTCGCCGCTCTTGCCGCTGATAAATTCTTCCTTGTATGTGCCGTCGAAAAGCACGTCAAATTCCGCTCCTAAGAATCGCTTGTAATGCTCCTCGGATATCTCACGCTGAACGGCAAGCAGCTCACGGAACCGTTCTCCCTTGTCCTCTTCGGAGGTATGGTCGATGATCTCGGCAGCCTTTGTGCCTGTCCGCTTTGAATAGATGAACGAGAAAATGTTGTCGTACTTTACCGCTTTAACAATATCAAGGGTCCGGCTGAAATCCTCGTAAGTTTCGTTGGGAAATCCCACGATAATATCGGTGGATATGGAAAGACCCGGCATTACCTTTCGGGCGTATTCAACCATATCCATATACTGCTCCGCCGTATAACGCCTGTTCATTTCCTTTAAAATGCGGTCGCTGCCCGACTGGAGGGGCAGATGAACGCTTTTGCAAATCTTTTTGCTTTCGGCAATTACATCAAAAAATTCCCTTGTGGCGTCCTTGGGATGGGGGGACATAAATCTCACTCTGAAATCCCCGTCAATATTGTCAATGCGCCTTAGCAGCTCGGGAAAATCAATTTTCTCCTCAAGTCCCCTGCCGTAGGAATTGACATTCTGCCCTAAGAGCATAATTTCTTTGCAGCCGTCCGAAACGAGCCTTTTTATCTCCTCGATTATCTTTTCGGGGCTCCTGCTCCGCTCCCTGCCTCTTACGTATGGAACGATACAGTAAGAGCAGAAATTGTTGCAGCCGTACATTATGGAAACGCCTGCCTTGTATTTCTCGCTTCTCACCGCAGGGATATCCTCAAAGCATTCGGTGTTTCTCTCGGCGGTGTCAACGATAAACTCTTTTTTGGTAAGAGCCTCGTAAATGAGCCTCGGCAGCTCCTTTGCGGCAAATGTGCCGAACACGATATCTACGTGGCGGTAGGACTTCTTTATCTTCTCAGCCGTTTTAGGCTCCTGACCCATACAGCCGCCTACAGCGATCAACATATCGGGCTTTTGCTCCTTGAGGCGCTTCAGTTCTCCGATGTTGCCGTAGACCTTCAGCTCAGCGTTTTCACGAACGGCGCAGGTGTTGAGGATTATAATGTCTGCGGCGGTCATATCGTCTGTAACGCCGCATCCCATAAGACAAAGCTGCCCTTTAAGCTTCTCCCCGTCGCTTACGTTCTGCTGACAGCCATAGCTGTGAACGCAGCACAAGGGGGGCGCTTCTCTTTTGGCAAAAATGTCTCTTACCGCCTGAATGTAATTTATTTCCATCTATGTAACGCCTTTCGATCAATAAACGTAATATTTGTCATAGCCCATAGCGGTAAGCGCCTTCACAGCCTCGTCAAAATCGTCCGCAGACATCGACTCCCTGTCAAGCATAGGATATACGGGCAGGTCGCCGCAGCGTGAGGAAACTTCGCCGTATACTGCGGTTATCTTCTCGTACATATCCATATCATCGAGAATGACTTCCTCGTTTCCTGCCACCATAGTGCGGCTGATGTTGTTTTCCGAGTAATCTATCATTATGCGGCAGCCATCAAGCTCATCGGGATAGAAAAGCTCGCTGTAGCCCTTGATAACGGAATTAGCCGTAATTCTGAGCATTACCTCTGTGCCCGACTCGTTTCCTGCATTGTTCATCATCACCGCAAGAGAAGTGAGAGCGTGGTAACGGTCGCTGTAGGGGGAAACCTCCTCGCCCAGCATATCAATATCCGAAGACCTGAACTCGGGGAAGATGAAATCATCGCAAATGACCTCGGTAAAGCCTGCATTGCCAAGCTCTGTAACAATGTCGCAAAGATACTCCTGTGCCGTTTCATCGAAAGGCGATAACCAGGGCTTGCCGCCCTTGTCGGGAGATGTGTCAAGCCAGGTGTCACCGTCCTCGCTCCTGTAGGAGCCGTCACGGTAATCACCATAGCGGTTGTTGTCGTAAAGCACGGAAACAAGCGCAACAGGGCGAAGTCCTCTGCTTTCGGCAGCATTTACGATATCCGATGCGGAAAGATTTGAAACAACAGGGTCGTTTCCGTCAATAACGGTGTCCACAAAATCAAGCCCTGTGGCATAGTGGAACACTCCCCCCTCGGTCTTTACGGGGAATATGACAGCGCTGCAGCCGCTGGCGCTCAGCTCGTCAAGAGCGGCGTTCAGGCTGTCGGCGTCCGACATACTGTCGGGGTCAATGTAATATGCCGCTCCGCCCTCTCTGATAACAGCTGCAGGGGCAGTTTCGATAGGCTCTGTCTCGGAAACGGCAGGTGCCTGTGTTGTTTCACCGGCTATGGAAGAAGTTTCGCTTACGGCAGGCAGGCTCTCGGTCTGAACGCCGCCTGCGGTCTGTGAAGCAATATCGGTCTCAGCAGGAACGCTGTCGGAAACATTATCGGTCTCCGAGGGCGTCCAGGGCTCTGACTCTGTTCTGTCGGGACGGGAGGCAATGTATCTTCCGATAGGTCCCGCAACGCTGTAGCCCACGAAAATAAGCGCCGCAACAGCTGCTGCACCTGCGATTATCTTCACCGCATTTTCGTTTCTTCTTTTTATCTTATAATGCCTTTTGGGCTTGAAAATTTTCTTTTTTCTTTTCATTTTGATGTCCTTTCAAAATTATATATTTCTATTATATATAAGCAGGTGCGTGACCTAAAATGCCGTACACCGCCATTGCCATTATTCCCGAAAATATCATTACCGCAGGATAGCCTCTGAATGCTCTCGGAACGTCCTCTGAATAAAGCTGTGCGTAAACTCCCGACAGCATATATGAAGCCGCCGTAAATCCCAGTCCCGCAGTCAGTCCGAAAAGCAGATATTCGCCGAATGTTTCGCAGCCGGAAGCGCTCAGAAATATTGTACCCATAACTGCGCTGTTAAACGCCGAGATATGCACATATTTTTTTATTTTCGGAAATTTGTTTTTTACAAATAAAAATGCACACAAAAGGGTGACGAGATAAACGCCGCCCACGATAAGTGCGTAAAACGCCACAAGATAATGCCTGTCCCGGTCAGCCGCAAAAGGGAGCTGTGAAACGCCCCACATTGCTATGGAAGCCGCCGCAGTAAAGTAGGAAACTCCTGCGCATACTCCGGGAAGATTTCGCTTGTTTTTAGCCGCAGCAATCATAGGGGTAACGCCGAAAGCCCTGGCAAAAACGAAATTTTCGGCTATGACCGACATCAGAACTGAGGTCAGCAGACTCTGAAAGAAGCCGGGGTCATTCATTTGTCACGCCCCTCCTTTTTGAACGATCTGATAAATGCGCCCATAAGACCGATAAGGATAAATCCGCCGCAGGGAGCGTTCAGAATGGGGATAGTAAATCCTATGCCGTAAAGCGTTCCGTCAATTCCGCCTGTGGAGAAAAGCTCTCTCACAAAGCCCAGGAATATGACCGCCCAGCAAAAGCCTAAAATGTGGGATATGACATCAAGTATCATTCTGCCCTTTTCCATACGGAAAAATCTCAGCTCTGCGGCTCGGGTGATAAATTCGCCCGAAACTATCATAGGCAGGAAAACGCCAAGCTTTGACAGGTCGTAATCAAACCGCCCCTCGAAAAAAATACAGAATGGGATATACACCGCCACGGCAATAAAAGTATATAATATTATACGCATAGCATAGGGCAGCTTTCTGGGCAGAAAAGAGGATATCATCAGGGACATCAGCGTTACCGCAGAAAACACAGCTGCGTAAGTCACCGCTCCCCGAAAGGTGTTTGCTATCATTATGGCAGGGGCAAGGGACATTCCCGCCGCAAAAACGGGATTATGAGTGAAAAGTCCCTCAGAAAATGACCATTTTTTCTTAGTCGTTTCCATCATCGCCGCCCCCTGTCATTGCAATAGTTTCGTTGATATCATCGGCATATTTTCCGAAAATGTTTTTAGCCCTTTTCCTGCGGCGTGCAAGCTCTCCGAATTTGCCCGTAAGCCTGCCGAAGGGCGCAGAAAGCACCGCCGCATAGACCACAGGATTTTCAAGGCGGGATATTTCCTCTGCGGCAATAAGTATCACAGCAGAAACAATGCCGAAAAGTATTTTTTCGGGAACAGTTTTGTGAACGATACTGTTATCGCAGGAAAGCACCGATAATCCGAAAATGAGCATACCGCCCACAAGAGAGGTCTTGACTCTGAAAGCCCCCCCTGCCACAAGGCTCCAGCCCATAACTATGGCAAGCTCGGTAAAGAAAACCGTTCCCGATATCGCTTTACGGGATATGAGATACAGAGCACACACAGCGGTGAGCACCGTAAACGTGCAGCCCATAGGTCCCGTAAAATTGCCGATAAGCAGTTCGATATCCGTGTATGAGGCAGATGTGGAGCGCATTGCCGCCGAGGTAAAGGAGGGGTAAAGCCCGTCTGTTATAACATTGGTAAGGGGCAGCTCCGTCATAGGCTTAGGGTATGACAATACTGCCGATGGGAAGCAAAGCTCCGCAAAAATATATCCTGCCGCAGCACAGTTTACTATCTCTTTGCCGTGACCGCCGAAAGGATGCTTGGCAATGCAAATGGCAAAGGCGCAGGCAGCGGCGGCAATGGTATACGGCACGGAAGCAGGCATCATAAGAGCAATGGCAAGCCCCGTTATTATGGGCGAAACATCGTGTATATGCAGGCTTTTTCTCTGAATAATAAGGCAGAGAACGTCAAGCCCCCAGCAGACGCCGACGCATATTATGCACAGCAAAGCCGCTCTCATTCCGTAGTAATATACGGACATTGCCGCCGTTACCAGAAGCACAAGAAGCATATTGACCATTGCGCCGAAATCATCGGGGCGGCGGCTTTTTTCTCCCCTGCCCTCACGGACAAAGGTAGTGAGCATACCGGGTTCTTTCTTTTTCATATAAATATAATCCTTGATGTAAAGGTGGTGTTTTATTGCGGATAGAACGAACGGGAGAACACAAAGCAAGAGCAGTCATATCCGAAAGTGAGCTGTGCCTGCTCGGTCTTTGTGCGGAAAAGCTCCACGAAGGCTCCCCAAAAGCCTCGCTGCTCATATCCGAACTGGTGGGAAGGGCTTTTCCCGAAAAGGGGAAATACACCGTATCTGTTGAGATAATTCCCGTTAGATGGGGAGGGTGCGTTTTTATTATGACACGAAAGCCGCAGTCGGGCGGAGTATGCCCGATGATAATAACCACAGCTTCCGCAGAGGAGCTTATAAGGGTATGCAAAAAGATAAAGTCTCTGAGCATTTCCTGCCCCGAAAGCGCTGTTACGGGCGGACAGGACTATTTAAGGCTCATAATACGCCTGCCCGACGATATACTGCTCTGCGAAAGTCTTTCCGAAACGGGAACACTAATTCCTGCGGACGAAGCGGCTCTTGCAAAGCTGTCCGAACACGACAAGGTGATTATTTCCAAAAATGCGGTTGAAATACTGTCGGGCTTATCTCATTGAGCGGGCGGCAGCAGCCATATCCTCCGCCTTGAAAAGATAGGAGCCTGCCACAAGGATATCCGCTCCTGCCTCTCTTACAAGAGCTGCGGTCTCGGCGTTTATGCCGCCGTCCACCTGAATGTGAGTGCCGGGACATTCCTTGTCGATGTATGCTTTAAGCTCACTTATCTTGCTCAGCGTCTCGTGCATAAAGCCCTGTCCTCCGAAGCCGGGCTCTACGGTCATCACAAGGACCATATCCACAGAGCTTACAAAGGGAAGAACATCACTTACGGGTGTTCCCGGCTTGATGGCAATTCCTGCCTTAATTCCACGTGTCTTTATCTCACGGATAACGGCGGCAGGGTCTGAATTGCTCTCAAGATGAAAGCTTATCATATCCGCTCCGTTGTCCGCAAAAACGCCCACGTATTTCAGGGGGTCTGTTATCATTAAATGAGCGTCGATAAACATATCCGTATGCTTGCGCACACCCGCAAGAACAGGCACTCCGAAGCTGATATTTGGCACGAAAACTCCGTCCATAACATCAAAATGAACGTGGTCGCAGCCGCTTTGCTTTATCCTGTCAAGCTCCTCTCCGAGACGGCAGATATCTGCGCTCAGGATAGAAGCGGAAACTATTGTATTCAATGTAAAAAGGCTCCTTTTAATAGAAGTGGTACGCCCGCCCCCGAGTCCCTGCGGAAGCTGACAGCTATACATAATAAGTATAAACCAATATTGCTCCGCCGTCAATACAATTCGGGTCGGTTTTTTCATTTCGGAAATTCGACTATTTTCGTGAGGGATAATTCGGGACAGGTTGTGCAAATTTTCAGACGATGCCGATAAGCGATCTTAAAGACTGAAAAAATGTTACAAAAATATTAAAATATGCCTATACCCCTTTACTTTTATATTTTAGAGTGCTAAAATAGAAGTACGGCATAGTTCGTATAAAAGCGAAAAATATTTTACCGAAAGGACTGTATAAATTATGGATGAAAACAGAGCTGACGAAAAGAGCCTGAGCTTTCTCTATGACGCTATCCTCTGCCTTGAAACAAGGGAGGAGTGTGCAAAATTTCTTGACGACCTCTGCACATCTCTTGAGCTGAAATCCCTCTCCCAGAGAATGCTTGTTGCAAAAATGCTTTCGGAGAAGAAGATATACAACAACATCGTGGCAAGCACAGGAGCAAGCACCGCCACCATCAGCCGTGTTAACCGCACACTTAACAGCAAGTACAGCGGCGAGGGCTACCGTATCGTATTCGACCGCCTGAAAAACACCACCACCGACGAGATACTCGGCGTGAACACAGGCGCAGAAGGGAAAGACTGACATTGAGCGGCTACAGCGCATTTGCGTATTTTTACGACCGCCTCACCGAAAATATCTCTTACAAGGCGAGAGCGGAGTATTTTGACAGGCTCATAAGTCTCCACGGGGGAAAAAAAGGTATTCTCTTAGACCTTGCCTGCGGAACGGGCAGCCTGTCCGAGGAAATGGCAAGGCTGGGCTATGACGTTATCGGCACCGACGCTTCGGAGGAAATGCTCTCCTGCGCTATGGACAAGAAATTTGAGAGCGGTCTGCCCATTCAGTATCTTTGTCAGGATATGACAAAGCTTGATATGTTCGGCACCATAGACGTTACCCTCTGCGCCCTCGACAGCTTAAATCACCTGGGCAGTCTTGATGATATCCGAAAGACCTTTGATCGTGTTTCCCTTTTCTGCGAGCCGGGAGGACTGTTCATATTCGATGTGAACACCCCTTACAAGCACAGGAATATCTTAGGGAACAACACCTTCGTCTATGACCTTGAGGACGTTTACTGCGTATGGCAGAACAGCTTCAATGATAGCTCCCCCGACTGTCAAGTGGACATTTCGCTGGACATTTTTGAGAAAAACGAAAGCGGCTTATTTACCAGATACACCGACGAGCTTTCGGAAATTGCCTTTCCTCGGGAAATAATCGAACAGGCTCTTGCAGATTCGGGTATGACCCTTGAAGCGGTCTATGATTTCGACTCCCTCGAGCCGCCCCGAAATGACAGCGAAAAGCTGGTATTTGCCGCAAAGAAGCCTGCCATACCGGCGCATAATTTATAAAGGAGCAACCCATTATGGCAAAAATTGTCAGAACCATATCCGAGGACGCTTCCGTTGTGGCAACAGCCATTGACGCAACGGATATAGTTTCGGAAATTGAGAAAATACATCAGACCTCTGCGGTAGTTACCGCAGCACTCGGCCGTCTCACCATTGCCGCCTCCCTTATGGGAATAGGTCTCAAGGGTGAAAAGGACACTCTTACTCTGAGAATGAACGGAAACGGCCCCACAGGCGCACTTATCGCCGTTGCGGACAGCTTCGGAAACGTTAAATCCTATGTCTGCAACCCCATTGTTGAGATACCCTTAAACAAATTCGGCAAACTGGACGTTTCGGGTGCTGTGGGAAAGGAAGGCACCCTTTCGGTGGTAAAGGATCTTGGTCTTAAAGAGCCTTACTGCGGTCAGGTGCCTATCGTTTCGGGTGAGATAGCCGAGGATATCGCAAGCTATTTTGCTACCTCCGAGCAGATACCCACCGTCTGCGGTCTGGGAGTTCTGGTAAATCCCGATCTTACCGTAAAGGCGGCAGGTGGATATCTGGTACAGCTTCTCCCCTTTGCGGACGAAAGCTGCATTGATATACTTGAAAAAAATGTAAATTCTCTCCCCTCAGTCACACAGATGCTCTCCTCGGGCGTTACCGCCGAGGAAATGGCTATGAAGGTGCTTGAGGGCTTAAAGCCTAATGTAATGGACGATCTCACCGCCCGTTACAAATGCGACTGCTCAAGGGAAAGAGTGGAAAGAGCGCTTATTTCCATAGGCAGCGCCGAGCTTGACGCAATGGCAGATGAGGAAGAAAGCTCCGAGGTATGCTGTCATTTCTGCGGCAAGAAATACACCTTCACCTCCGAGCAGATAAGGGAGCTTTCCCGTCAGGCAAAGGCATAATCACTTAAAATGCAGAATATTATTTAGTACAGCACAAATCGAAAGGAATGAGCCGTATGGCAAAAACAAGAGTCGCCGTTATTTTCGGCGGAATGTCAAACGAGCACGATATCTCGCTGATCTCAGCTTCAAACGTTATATCCCACCTCGACCCCGAAAAGTATGAGATAATCCCCATCGGTATCACACGCAAAGGAAGATGGTTTTTCTATCCCGGAGACATCTCCTGCATCAAGGAGGACAGATGGGAAAGCGACCCCGACTGCGTTCCCGCAGCAATTCTCCCCGACCCTCTTTACAGGGGCATTGCAAAGATAACCGATAACCGTATCACCATTGTAAAGGTAGACGTTGTATTCCCCGTTCTTCACGGAAAATTCGGCGAGGACGGAACGCTTCAGGGACTTTTGGATATGTCGGGTATCCCATATGTGGGCTGCGGCTGCTTTGCCTCCGCCGCTTGTATGGACAAGGAATACACCCACACCGTTCTTGAGAAAAACGGTGTTAATATGGCAAGATACAGAGTTGTAAGACAGTCGGATCTGGGCAATCTTGAAGCGGTATGCGAACGCATTGCAAGTGAGCTTGACTATCCCCTTTTCGTAAAGCCTGCCTGCAGCGGTTCATCGGTGGGCGTCAACAAGGCGACCTGCTTTGAAGACCTGAAAAATGCGGTAAAGCTTGCCTTCACTCACGATAAAAAGGTCATAGTCGAGGAATATATCAAGGGCAGAGAGCTGGAATGTGCCGTTCTCGGTACGGATAACCCCTTTGCTTCGGACGTGGGCGAGATCCTCTCCTGCAATGATTTCTATGATTATGACGCAAAATACATACTTGGCACCTCGGGGCTGAATATCCCTGCGGATATCCCCACCGAAGCTTCAAAAGAGATACGTGAGACCGCCGTCAAGGCTTTCAAGGCACTTGGCTGCTTCGGTCTTTCAAGAGTTGACTTCTTCCTTGCGGACAACGGAAAGGTATATCTTAACGAGCTTAACACATTGCCGGGCTTTACCTCCATCAGTATGTACCCGAAGCTTATGGAAAAGCTTGGCATACCCTACGGCGAGCTGCTTGACAGGCTGATAAAGCTTGCTTTTGAAAGGAACTAATATGATCTCTCAGGAAAGGACGGTCATAAGAGGATTATGGCAGATTTCTCGGCAGATAACAGTGAAAAGGCGATAGGTGTATTTGACTCGGGTCTCGGAGGACTTACCTGCGTAACTGAGCTTATGAAGCTTATGCCCTCGGAAAATATCATCTATTTCGGTGACACCGCACGTGTTCCCTACGGAACAAGAAGCAGGGAGACTATTCTCGAATACGCCCGTCAGGACGTGAATTTCATCAAGAGCTTTGATGTCAAAATGATAATCGCAGCCTGCGGAACAGTTTCCTCAGTAGTGGGCAAGCAGAAGGATTTTGCGGGAGATATCCCCTTCACGGGGGTGGTGATACCTGCGGTACAGGCAGCCTGCGCCGCCACCAAAAGCGGCAGGATAGGCGTTATCGGCACCGCCGCCACTATCCGCTCGGGCGCATACGGCAAGGCTATCCGCAACATCAGACAGGACGCCGTTGTCATCGGAAATGCCTGCACGATGTTCGTTCCAATGGTTGAAAACGGCATTACAGACCCCTCGGACATCGTGGTAAAAACGATGACCGAGCGGTATTTAAAGCCCATCAAGGACGAAAATGTGGACGTTCTCATTTTAGGCTGCACCCATTATCCCATTCTGTACGATGCAATTGCAGAGTATATGGGCGAGGATGTGAAGCTTATCTCCTCGGGTGCGGAAGCGGCTAAATACACGATGAATATGCTTGCAAGCAGGAATATGCTCTCCGAACGTGAGGGAAGCGGTACTGTTTCCTACTTCACCAGCGACAGCAAAGAGCTTTTTGAAACAAACGCTCACGCATTTATCGGCAGTAAGCTTATGGGCGAAGTCACCCAGATATCCATAGACGATATATCTCAGAAATAAAAGGAATGAAAAAAATGCCGTCGGCAAAAGGAAAAGAAAAAAAAGTAACTATTACGCTCAAAAGCGTTTCGGACTCCAAAAACGGGCCTCCCGATGTTATGGAGCTTATCACTCAGGGAACTTTCAAGCCCATTAAGCTGGGAAACGCAGCCGGCTGGGAGATATCCTACGAGGACAGCGAAGCCACGGGCTTTGCAGGCTCAACTACCACCGTTTCCTGCATCGGTGAAAGCCTTGCCTCAATGACGAGAAGCGGCTCGACTGAGTCCCATCTTGTGATAGAAAAGAACCGCCGCCACCACTGCCACTACGGAACCGAGTACGGCGATATGCTTCTGGGCATTTCCACATCACGCATTATAAACCGTCTCTCGGAGGAGGGCGGCGTGCTGTATTTCAAATACACCATTGACGTAAACTCCGCTTTTATAAGCGAAAATGAGGTCTATTTTCAGGTCTCTACCGATTAAAATGTACCCGTCCGCAGGCACGGACGGGTACGATTTATATAAAACGACATTCGGTACCGATAGGACGGGTCTCCCAAGGACGGTCGATCCGCATCTTCCGCCGCCCGTCTCGCCAGCCTGCACTAATGCCGTACTATAATAATTTATGCGGATAAGGCGGCGTTTGTTCACCCCCTAAAACGTGCCAAAAGCGGTATATGCGTAAGATATGCCCTTTTTTGACGGAAATTTTACCACGAAAACCTATTACCCAAAATCAAAGGAAAGGAAAAATTTTTTATGAAGCTTATGTTTGCTTCGGATATCCACGGCTCCGCTCCCTGTCTTGAAAAGCTTTTTGAGCGCTATGAAGCGGAAGCTCCGAAGAAGCTTATTCTTTTAGGGGACCTTTTATATCACGGTCCGAGAAATGACCTCCCCGAGGGCTACGCTCCCAAAACGGTCATAAGAATGCTGAATGAGCACAAAAAGGCGCTCCTCTGCGTAAGAGGAAACTGCGAAGCCGAGGTTGACCAGATGGTGCTGGAATTTCCCGTAATGGCTGACTATATGACAATGTGGCTTGGAGACAGAATGGTTTTCTGCACCCACGGACATCTTTTCGACCCCGATAATATGCCGCTGCTAAATTATGGAGACGTTGTGATAAGCGGTCATACTCACCTGTACCGTGCAGAGGAAAAGGACGGCATATATATCGTGAACACAGGCTCCGTATCCCTTCCCAAAGGCGGAAATCCACGCAGCTACGTCATTTACGAGGACAATAAATTCACCGTCAAGGATATGGACGGAACTCCCCTTTCAGTACTCACGCTCAGATAAAAAAATCGTTCGGGCATCTGACCCGAACGATAAATTATATTCTTATGTTTCCTCAGAGCCTTCCTCAGTCTCCTCCGGATTTTCCTCGTCGGTATTCTCATCGGCGGAAGCCTCCGGGTCAATGTCGGAAGCGGGAGAAGCCGTCTCACCCGCCGCAAGAATGGTCGCAGCATAGTTTATTTCACGGTAGCTTACGTTCTTGACCGCCATCTCCACATCGGAAAATTCAACGAAATAGTTGTAGGAACGGTCATAGCCCTGCTCGGGATCGGTGAAATAATATCTGTAGCAGTAGGTGGAGTCGTTGGAAATAGTGCGCTTGATGTAATAGGGCTTGAGACCAAGCTTCTTGTTAACGTTCTTGATGCTCATTCCGTACTCGAGGGAGTTCTGGTCAAGCATTTCAGCCATCTTTCTGCCCTTCCAGTTGAGCTTCAGCTGAGTGAAGTCGTAATACTCAACAGCGGTAATAAGGTCGTCCTCGCCCACGGTAAGGAGTATCACCCACTGAGGCTGCTCCGAACCGCTTACCTTTGTGGTCTTTTCGGAAATGCATATGTAGTCGAAGCTTGTCATATTGTTTATCATACCGTTCTCGCTCTTTTCGGAGAAGGTAAGTCCGGTTTCAGACTCGGCATACGCCACATTTCTTCCCACGGGAATACTCTGAGCGGCATTGTAGCCGTCGCTGGTGCCGAATATCTGCACAAGGAACACTACCACAACTACTATAACAATAAGTAAAAGACATACGCCTGCCGCTTTCAGCTTCTTTTTTAAAGCTGCCTTTTCCTCGGGAGTGCGCTGCTTTTTCTCCTTTTTGGGCTTATGAGGCTTTTCCTTTTTCGGCTTTGCCTGCTTTTTCATTCGGCCCTTATCGTCCACATTATCGGGAAGAACAGGAGCTTCAAGCTCTGCACCGCAGGCTTCGCAGAATATATTTCCGTCAGGGCATTCGCTGCCGCATTTTTTACAGATCATTTTATCAGCCTTTCTGAAATTATGTTGACATATCAACATTTAAAATAGTTACAAATCAGTTACAAGATAATAATACCACATTTTCATCGTTTTGTCAACAGAAACAGCGTTTTTAATACTTTTTTAATCATCGCCGGAAATTCGCAGGATTTGCAATGATATATTTCAGTTTCGCTTGAAAAAAATCAAATCGAATAGATTTTCAAAGCATTTTTTGCAAGTTAATAATATTTTCCCTGCAAATACTATTGACAAAATTGTATTTATGTGATAAAATAAAAATACATTGGGACTGTGCAAAGGGTGCAGTCTGTATGAAGGGAGAGCCTGCTTATGCCGTCAGTAAAAGCTGTAATAGCCGCCGCTTCGGAGGATATAAAGGCAAGCCTGTCATCAATGTGCGCCGAGGCAGGCATAACGGACATTACTGTCACCGACGGCGGAAGTCTCAGGGAGCTTTTTGCGGAGCACAGCTACGATATAGCTCTTTTAGTAATGCCCTTTGAGGACAGGTTCGGAGCTGATACAGCAGCTTTTCTTGCCAAAAGCTACGACACCCAGACTATCGCCTTCGTGCCTTCAAAGGTATATGACGAAGTGTGTGCAAAGCTTGCAAGATCAGGACTTCTCATTCTCCCTAAATCCGCCCCCAGAGCGCTCATAATAAACGCCCTGAGGAACGCAGTCCATACCAAGGAAAAGCTTGACGGACTAAAAGAGGAAAAGCTCACGCTTACGGAAATGGTAAACGAGATTAAGCTTGTAAATCGTGCAAAATGTGTCCTTATCGAGTATCTGAGGATATCCGAAAAGGAAGCCCACCGTCAGATGCAGAAGCGTGCAATGGATCAGCGGATAACCCTTTCTGAGGTTGCGGCGGACATTTTAAAGACATACGAATACAATTAAGGAAGTGCTTTCATTATGAAATTCACAAAAATGCAGGGCATAGGCAACGATTATATCTATGTAAACTGCTTTGAGGAAAAGGTTTCAGACCCCGAAAGGGTCTCTCAGATAGTGAGCGACCGTCATTTCGGCATAGGCGGCGACGGTCTTGTGCTTATAATGCCCTCGGACAAGGCAGATTTCAGAATGAGAATGTTCAATGCCGACGGCAGCGAGGGAAATATGTGCGGCAACGCCACCCGCTGTATCGGCAAATACGTTTACGACAACGGACTTACGGACAAGACCGAGATCACCCTTGAAACAAGGAGCGGCATAAAATACCTTACCCTTTACCCCGAAAACGGAAAAGTGAAAACAGTCCTTGTTAATATGGGAAAGGCAATTCTCAAGCCCTCGGATATCCCTATGAATGCAGAGGGAGACAGCTTTATAAATAAGCCGATCGAGGTTTCGGGCAAAGAGGTTTTCATAACCGCCGTTTCAATGGGCAACCCCCATGCCGTCACCTATGTGGAGGACGTGGACGGGCTTGAGCTTGAAAAGATAGGTCCGGAATATGAAAATCACCCCCTCTTCCCCGAGAGAGTTAATACCGAATTTATAAAGGTGCTTGACTCCCACACCATTCAGATGAGAGTATGGGAACGTGGCTCGGGAGAGACCTGGGCGTGCGGAACGGGAGCCTGCGCTGCGGCGGTGGCATCGGTGGAAAACGGCTATTTTAAGCGTGGCGAGGAAATAACCGTAAAGCTCAGAGGCGGCGACCTTTTCATCACCTATAAAGAGGACGGAACAGTCCTTATGCGAGGTCCTGCAAAGACCGTATTCACAGGCGAAATTGACGTATAATAAATCACTTAATAAACAAACCCGAAAGGACGAATACCAATGGTTAAGATCAATGAAAATTTCCTTACAATGAAGAAAAATTATCTTTTTATAGATATTGCCAAAAGGCTCAAGGCATTTACCGCCGCAAATCCCGACAAGCCCCTTATCAAAATGGGCATCGGCGACGTTACATTGCCCCTTGCTCCCGTTGTGGTTGAAGCTATCAAGAAGGCTGCGGACGAAATGGGCGTCAAGGAAACATTCCGTGGCTATGAGGACAGCGGCTCGGGCTATGATTTTCTGAAAGAAGCCATTGCAGGCTATTACAAAAGCTTCGGAGTTTCCCTTAATCTGTCGGATATACGTGTAAACGACGGTGCAAAGGCAGACTGCGGCAATATCGTTGATATTTTCGGAGACGGCAATACAATTCTCGTCACCGACCCCGCATATCCCGTTTATGTTGACTCAAACGTTATGGCAGGCAGAGAGGTCATCTATGCCGACTCCAACGAGGAAAACGGCTTTGCGGCAATGCCCGATGACAGCGTTCACGCAGATATAATCTACCTCTGCTCCCCCAACAACCCCACAGGCTCTGTCTATACCAAGGCTCAGCTTAAAGAATGGGTGGACTATGCATTAAAAAACGAAGCGGTGATAATCTTTGACTCCGCTTATGAAGCATTCATCTCCGACCCTGACCTTCCCAGGAGCATTTATGCGGTTGAGGGTGCGAAAAAGTGTGCCATTGAGATGTGTTCTCTGTCCAAGACCGCAGGCTTTACGGGAACACGCTGCGGATATACCATAATCCCCGAGGAGCTTATCGTTAAAGCCTCCGACGGCTCGGACGTAAGCCTTGCACAGATATGGGGACGCAGACAGGGCAGCAAGTTCAACGGCGTTTCCTACCCCATTCAGCGTGGCGCAGAAGCGGTCTTCACCCCCGAGGGACAGAAGCAGACCCACGAAGCAATTGATTATTACAGAAGAAACGCAAAGGTTATGGCAGATGCCCTCACCGAGCTTGGCATCAAGTTCACAGGCGGCATTAACTCGCCTTACATCTGGCTCAAGTGCCCGAATGGAATGGGCAGCTGGGAATTTTTCGACTATCTTCTGAACAACATTCAGGTGGTCGGCACTCCCGGAGAGGGCTTCGGCAAAAACGGCGCAGGCTGGTTCAGGCTCACCGCTTTCGGAACATACGAAAATACGGTAGAGGCTATGAGAAGATTTAAAGAACTTCTTAAATAAGATGATAAATGCCCCGGGAAAAGGCTTCTTCCCGAGGCATTTGTTATTTACTCAGTATAAAATAATCACCGTATGCCGTCCCGTCGTGACCGATAAGCTTTTCATCGGTGTGCGCAAATCCGTACCGCTCAAATGCGGCTATCCTCTCATTTGCGGCGGGAATTGCCTTTGATGCGATCATATCACATTCAAACAGCTCATACGCAGGCGGAATGATTATCCCGAGAATATCCGAAATAATATCCGCCTTTTCATATTCGCTCCGCAGGTCGAGCCTGAGCAGACCGCAGTTATTGAAATGGTCATCTGCTCTGCGGTTAAAAAGTTCAATAGTTCCCACCACAGTACCCGTTTTTTTGTCAACCACCGACCAGCGCACAAAAAACTTTTCTCTGTATGAATAAAACCAGAAATCAACAGCCTTTTTCATTTGCTCCGCAGTGGTGTAATGAAAATCATCGCCATCACAATTGTCGCTGTTAAAGAGCGGGATCGCCTTTTCATCGGAATAAACAGACAGCAAATCCTGTGCATCGTTTTCTTCCACAAATCTCAGAAGGAAATTTTCATTTTCAAGCACAGGGCATTTTTCATAAACGTTCATACTCTTACCTCACTTTAATTATGAATTTCGGTGTCTGAAATAATAATAGCACCTTTAATATGACAGCTGTATGTCATATTAAAAACAAAAATTTTCAAAGATCCGATTAACCGCCGAAGATTTGCCAATAATAGGGATAAATAAAAAACGAAAGGAACTTATCCCTATGAAAAAAAGATACATATCCGATACAACTCTCATCGCCGCCGCAATGGCATTTTCCCTGCTTGTAACGGGAATATATTCAGCCGCCCAAACGGAAAAAAGCCTTGAAAACAGCCTTATCCGCCTGCACATTCTTGCAGACTCGGACAGCGAAGAAGATCAGCGCTTAAAGCTGCTTGTCCGTGATGCCATACTTGCCTCCTCCGATGAGCTTTTTGAGCCATACTCCACCTCAGAAGAAGCGGAACAGGCACTTTCGGAGCAGCTTGACAGGATAAAAGAAATAGCCGACAATACCCTTGCCGCCAACGGCTCGGAAGATACCGTCACCTGCGAACTTCGTGAAATGGCCTTTGACAGACGTATCTACAATGATTTTGCCGTTCCCGCCGGGAATTACACCGCCCTGCGTGTGACCATCGGCAGCGGCGAGGGACATAACTGGTGGTGCGTGATGTATCCGCCCCTCTGCGTTCCCTGTGCAGGAGCCGCCCTCACAGACGAGGAAATAATGGAAAAATACGGCGGTGAACTTACCGAGGAGGATATCCTTATGCTCTCCGAGGAATCCGATTATGAAGCAAGGCTTTATATTGCTGAGCTTATCGAAAAGCTGTTTAACAATGAGGAAACCGCCGAATAAAAAATGCAAGTCTGTCCCTGTGACCCACGGAGACAGACTTGCATTTTTATTACAGCACCATTTTCTCAAGCTCTCTCTTGAGTCTTGACACAGGGAGTCCCACAACATTAAAAAAGTCGCCCTTAATGCCCTTGACAAGCATACAGCCCTCTGACTGAATGCCGTAAGCGCCTGCCTTGTCCATAGGGTCGCCCGTTATGATGTAATCCTCTATCTCATTATCGGTAAGAGGATAAAACTCCACCTCGGTGACCTCGGAAAAGCTCTGCTGCTTTCCTCTGCTGCATATGCATACCCCCGTAATGACCTTATGCACCCGACCCGAAAGCTTTGTAAGCATTTCACGAGCACAGTTTATATCACGGGGCTTGCCCATAATTTCGCCGTCAAGTATCACCACCGTATCACAGCCGATAACAGAGTCGTACATATGCTCGGGGCTGTCCGCAACCGCCCTTGCTTTTTTCACCGCAAGAAATTCGGCGGCATTTTCTGCTGAAATTCCCTCGGGCAAAGTCTCGTCCACATCGGCAGGACATACGGAAAATTCCTTTACAACAAGCTTTAAAAGCTCCTGACGTCTGGGAGAAGCCGAAGCAAGAATTACCATAAATTTAAATCTCCTTTAACTTATAAACAGAGAATATTTCACTTTTCCCCCGAGCGAGCCTTTTTCTCCTCAGAATGTCGGTTAACAAGATCAATGCCCACGATCATCAGACCGCAGAGAACAATAGCATTTAAAACAAATCCGAAAACGGAAAAAAGAACACCTAAAAACTTTTTCATATTAAAATCACCTTAACACATATATTACGCAAAAGGATTTTCAGTGGGATAAAGCATACCCGCAGGCTGATTAAATCCAATTTTCTTAACGCCCAGATATCTGAACACACTATAAAGCGCCTTGCCCTTGTGGGAGAAAACCACAGCACCGTGATGAGGGAAACGTCCCTCAATTAGAACGTGGCGGTAAAATCTGCCCATTTCCTTGATGGCAAATACACCTATAGCACCAAAGGAACGTGTTGCCACAGGAAGCACCTCACCCTCAGCCGCATAAGCCGCAAGCTCAGCGTCTGCCGTGGACTGGAGACGGAAGAAGGTTATCTTTGATGGAGCAATATCACCCTCAAGAGTGCCTCTTGTGATATCAGGCTCTCTGTCAGGCTCAAGGTCTCTGCGCATAATTCTCTGGAACTTCATCTCGCAGGAGGAAAGCTTACCCGAAGCAGTATTTCCGCAATGGAAGCCCATAAATGTATCTGTCAGGCTGTAATCGAACCTGCCCTTTATCTCCTCGCTGTAGATATCTTCGGGAACGGTGTTGTTGATATCAAGGAGAGTAACGCAGTCGTCGGAAACGCACTGACCGATGTACTCGCTGACAGCACCCCATATATCCACCTCGCAGGAAACGGGTATTCCTCTGCCCGTAAGGCGGCTGTTCACATAGCAGGGAACGAAGCCGAACTGTGTCTGGAAGGAAGGCCAGCACTTGTTTGCAAATACCACATATTCCCTTTCGCCCTTGTGCTCCTCCGCCCAGTCAAGGAGAGTAAGCTCATACTGAGCAAGCTTGGGAAGGATACCGGGCATTTTGTTGCCCACACCCAGCTCGGAAACCATATCCGCCACAACGCCTTCAATTCTCTTGTCACCTGCGTGAGCATTGAATGCCGCAAAAAGGTCAAGCTCGGAATTTTCTTCAATTTCCACTCCCATATCGTAAAGACGTGCAATAGGAGCGTTGCAGGCAAGGAAATCCTGAGGACGGGGGCCGAAGGAAATGACCTTCAGCTTTGAAAGCCCGAGAATAGCCCTTGCAACAGGGATAAACTCCCCTATCATATCAGCGACCTTATCGGGGGTGCCTACGGGATATTCGGGTATGTACGCCTTAACGCCTCTGAGACCTAAGTTATAGCTTGCATTGAGCATTCCGCAGAATGCATCTCCTCTGCCGTCAATAAGGTCCTTTCCGCTCTCCTCGGCAGCAGCGGCAAACATCACAGGCAGACCGAAATTCTTTGCAAGCAAAGTCTCTGTTGTCTCGGGTCCGAAGTTTCCCAGATACACCACAAGAGCGTTTACCCCTGCCTCTTTAAGCTCTGAAACGGCTTTCTGCATATCCTTTTCATTCTCGGAAACGGTAGGACAGCGGAAAATCTCAATGCCCCTCTTTTCGCATTCCCTGCAAACCTCATCACATCTTCCCTCGGAAAGACTTTTAGGGAAGCAGCTTCTGCTCACAGCAGCAATACCAAGCTTTATCTCGGGCATATTGATCATTTTGTTCATTTTAAAACTTCCTTTCAAATAGAAATTATCCAAGCTCGGGAAGATGATAAACAGCCTTGCCGTCCTCGTCCACCCAGTTCATTTCCTCAAAATATTCCTCAAGAGTAACACCCTTGTCGGAAAGGAGCTTTGCATAGTAAACTCCCACAAAGCGGTAATGCCAAGGCTCATAGATTATTCCCGTGACATCCTCCTTGCCCTCAGGATAACGGAGAATGAAGCCGTAATCCGCCGCATTTTCCTGAAGCCACGCATATGCCTTTGTGTCTTTGAAGCGGTCGTCCTCCATACTTGTTTCCTCGTTGGACATAATATCTGCCGCCACGCCTGCATTATGCTCGCTGTATCCGGGAAGCTGGACCTCTTTGAGAGTGTCCGCATAAGCCTCTTCGTAAGTCATTCCCCTGTTGTCTATCCTGTCCTGAACACTCTTGTCGAAGTTGTTCTGCTGATACTCCACAGAACGATATGCGGACATAACCACGAGATGTATATCGTCCTCCTCGGCAGCCTTAATCATCTGCTTGAGATACTCTGCCGCACGGGAATCAAGATAATATTCACGCCAGCTCTCGTAAACAAGGTCTGTCTCAATACCGTCACAATACTCCGCAGGGACCTGATTTTTGGAGTTTACAAGAAACATCGCCCAGGTGTTATCTGCGTCGGTAGGATCGGGCTTAGGATCTTTCGGAGCCTCGGTGGTCTCGGTGAGTGTATCGGAAACGCCTTCCTCACCCGATGTGATATCCGTTTCCGAAGGCTCGGAAACAGCACTTTCGGAGACCTTTGTCTCAGACTCGGCAGGCTTTGAGATGTTTTTTTCATCGTCCTTATTAGAAACAGGTCCTGACATAAAAAACACCGCCGTAAATAAGATAGCCGTAGATATGATAAACAGCTTAACGCCGTTTTGTTTTCTTTTCTTCTTCACTGTTTTCATTCCTTTGAAATTAACTGTCCTCCGCTTGACATCGGCGGAAAAATAGGTTATAATAAAGCTGAACAACGAATTTGGAAAGGCGGTCTGCCTATGAAATGCCCCTACTGCGGATTTGAAGATACCAAGGTCATCGACTCCCGTCTTATCGACGGAAAGAAACGGCGCAGACGCCGCTGTACAAACTGCGACAAGCGCTTCACCACCTATGAGAGCATTGAGATACCCGACCTGCTGGTAAATAAAAAGGACAATACCTATGAGCCCTTCGACCGCAACAAGCTTATCAGAGGGCTATCCTTTGCGGTAAAGAAGCGCCCCGTTCCGGGCTCTGCCATAATAGCCATTGCCGACAGTATCGAGACCTACTGCGCCAACAATATGATAACCCAGATATCCACACGTGAAATAAGCGATATGGTGCTTGAGCAGCTTAAGAAGCTCGATGAGGTAGCATACGTCCGCTTTGCCTCGGTAAATAAGGACTTCAACGACGTAGACTGCTTTCTTGACATAATCTCCGAGCTTAGAAAGAACGGAGACGAAACTTAAAAATAGTTCTGACAGGAGCGGAAATCATCCGCCCCTGTTTTTTTATTATATTCCGCAAAACGGAAAATATTTACATATCACAGTTCAAAAACTCTCTTTTTGCCTCTCTGACCGAACCCTCTCGCCGTTTCGATAAGAATTTCCCTGTCATTGGGTATCTTTTCGTCAATTACCATCACAAGAAGCTCGTCAAGAGCGGTGCCTATCTCTTTGCCCTCGAAGCCTATTTCCTCAAGGTCGCTGCCACGTACTGCAAGTCCGTGAAGGGTGCAGCATTCGCCATTGCTTACTATCTCGTGAGCAAGATATTTCATAGCGTCAAGGGTGTTCACCCTCTCAAGACAGAAGCTCTGCTTTGCACGGCTGTCCCCCTTCATGACCTCCGCCAGCTTGTCGAACATTCCCAGACCCATAGCGGATATAAGGTGCTTGACCACTCTCTTGTCGTCAACGGGAGTGATGTAGTGATATTTTATAAGCTCGCAGGTGTTTTTAATGGTCTCGTTGTCGAATTTCAGGCGGCGCATAATTCGTTCGGCAGTCTCAGCACTTCGCTTTTCGTGTCCGGGGAAATGACCGTGACCCTCCTCATCAATGCGGCAGCTTGTGGGCTTTTCAATGTCGTGAAAGAATATGGCGAGCCGCACTTCCTTGTCAGCCTTGGAGTTTTCCAGAGCGTGAGCGGTGTGCTCCCATACATCGTAAACGTGATATCTGCTGCGCTGGTCGAAGCCGATGCACTTGGCAAACTCGGGGATTATGGTGCAGAAAACATCGTCAAACTCTATCATAAGGTCGCAGGGAGCCGAGCCCATAACAAAGCCTGTAAGCTCGCTCATTATCCTCTCGGCGGAAATTTCCTTTAGGAGCTGCTTTTTCTCGTGAACCGCCGAAGCAGTCAGGGGGTCAATGCGAAAGCCCAGAGTTGAAGCAAAGCGAAGCGCCCTCATAATTCTCAGAGCGTCCTCCTCAAATCTTACCGCAGGCTCCCCCACGCATCTTATCCTGCCGCTGAACAGATCCTGCTGTCCGCCGAAAACGTCAATGATCCCGGTCTTATCGGAATAAGCCATAGCGTTTACGGTAAAATCCCTGCGAGCAAGATCCTGCTCAAGAGAAGAAGCGAACTTGACCGAATCGGGACGTCGGTGATCGCTGTATTTACCGTCCACCCGATAGGTGGTGACCTCCACATTTTCCCCATTGCTAACTACAGTAACAGTACCGTGTTTAAGCCCCGTTTCAATAACTCTCAGCCCGTCCATACAGGCAATGATCTCGTCGGGGAGCGCATTTGTGGTAATATCATAATCCTTAGGCTTCACACCGAGAATAGAATCTCTGACGCAGCCGCCCACGATATATGCCTCGAAACCGCCCTGTTCCAGACGTTCAAGGACATCTTTCACATTAACGGGAATACTGATATCCAAAGTATGCTCACATCCAATTCCAATTCATATAATACAAACCGCATAAGCGGACAATTATCTAATTTATATTATACCACATCATTCCGCAAATTGCAAGGCAGAAGCGCAATAAAAAAACGTCATAAAAATAATTTCTGTTTTTTCAAAAAAAAGCTTGACAAAATCAAAATTTTATGATAGAATAAATTTGTTGCTTATGAATATCGTCATCCGGAGAGGTGTCCGAGTGGTTTAAGGAGCCGGTCTTGAAAACCGGTGATCCCGAGAGGGACCGTGGGTTCGAATCCCACCCTCTCCGCCAACATAACCAACATAATATTTAAATTTGTTACCATTATGCAGAAGTACTCAAGTGGTGACGAGGCGCCCCTGCTAAGGGCGTAGGTCGGGAAACCGGCGCGAGGGTTCAAATCCCTCCTTCTGCGCCAGATAAATCCACGCAAATTTGTTATTTGCGTGGATTTATTTTATTATCCCGCACATTATCCCAAACAACAAAATGCGCAGTGCCCGATGAATTTTGATATAATCCCCTTAGAGTAGACACTCGAAAAAACAAAAATTTCGAGACTACACTAAGGGGGTAATTTTATGCCAAGAAGAAGTCATAAGAACAAGAAGTATTCAACAGAACTAAAGCTGAAAGCGGTAAAAGAATAT
>NZ_JBNMJV010000025.1:0-42686 GCF_050874005.1 Huintestinicola sp. | reverse complement strand
TATGCACAAACCAATGCAGAAATTGCTTCGTCAAAAACGTTCCACCGGAACGTTTTTGAGGGTAAGTTATCTCAACCGCTCTACAAGGGGAGGCGGTCGTGTTCGCCTCCCCTCGAAATGCTGTCGCATTTCTCACCCCTTTCTCCGTTTTGAAGGATAAACGGAGATTTCGCCCTCTGCGGAGGGCGACCAAAGGGCGGGGCTTGTTTACAAGACCAATCGCCCTACTTGGAAACCTGCAAGCCTTTGGAAAAGGCTTGAGCGAAACTTTTAGTGTTATGTTTATTTGTGCAACTTTTTTCATTTCTCCACTTTATCGACAAGCTGAGGCTTTCGGAGCATGTCCCGAAAGCCTTTTTCCCGTTTGATAGAAAAATCCGCTCGCAAACCCTGTAAATTTATCCAAAATACCCGTATCATTTCACAAAATAAGCCCTTGACAAAGTCGGGAAAAGATGGTACAATTGTAATTGTGTCGAATACATTTGTATTTCACACAAGGACTTGAAGAAAAGTTTTGTGCTTTCCGAAAGAAGTGATCTTTAGAAATGTCAGAACCGGGTATTACAAGCGATACCGATGCTTCGGAAACCAGATACGCAGTTGTGAGCTGCGATGTACTTCCCGAAGTTTTCATAAAGGTGATGGAGGTAAAAAGGCTCCTTGCCTGCGGAGACGAGAAAAGCTCCGCTTCCGCCTGCAAACGGGCGGATATATCACGCTCGGCGTTCTATAAATATCGGGACAGCGTTTTCACCTATGAGGAAAAGCTCAAGGGACGGACGGTCTCCCTTTATGCGATACTGAGAGATACTCCCGGAGTGCTTTCCTCGGTGCTTGCCTGCCTGCACAGGTGCAGCGCAAATGTGCTGACCCTGAACCAGAGCGTTCCCATTGACGGTGCGGCAGCGGTGACGGTAACGGTGAAGCTTTCGGGCAGACCTATGGACGGCGCTTCCCTGCGCAAAGAGGTCTGCGGCGTGGAGGGCGTTGTTGAAGTAAGGCTCATTTCTGAAGAATGACCTGCGGCATTGCTTATATTTTTTATCTTTGTTTTTTATAATTCGGACGATTTGTCGGTTGATTTAAAAATAAAGAGAAACCTATATATTTACAGATTGGAGATAAACATTATGGCAAAATTAGCAGTACTGGGACACGGAGTTGTAGGCTCGGGAACGGTGGAACTGTTCCTTAAAAACAAGGACAAAATAAACAAAAGAGGCGGCCTTGACCTTGAGCTTGGCTATGTTCTCGATATCAGAGACTTCCCCGGTCTCCCCTATTCGGACAAATTCACTAAGGATATAAACGATATCTTGAATGACGATGATGTTACCGTTGTTGCCGAGGTAATGGGCGGCGTTCACCCTGCATACGATTTCGTGCTTGCCTGCCTGGGCAGGGGCAAGAGCGTCTGCACATCAAACAAGGAGCTTGTTGCAAAGAAGGGCGCAGAGCTTCTTAAAGCTGCAAAGGATCATAACTGCAACTTTATGTTCGAGGCTTCCACAGGCGGCGCAATCCCCATAATAAGACCCATTCACCGCTGCCTTGCCGCAAACGACATCACCGCCTGCGCAGGTATCTTAAACGGAACCACAAACTTTATCCTCACCAAGATGATAACCGAGAAAATGTCCTTCGAGGACGCTCTTGCAATGGCTCAGGAGCTGGGCTATGCCGAAAAAAATCCTGCCGCAGATGTAGAGGGTGACGATGCCTGCCGCAAGATATGCATACTCTCCTCACTCATCTTCGGCAAGCACGTTTACCCCGACTGGGTACACTGCGAGGGCATCACAAAACTCACTCTCGAGGACGTTGCATATGCGGAGAGCTGGGGCGGAGCAGTTAAGCTTATCGGCTCCGTAAAGCGCACCGAAGATGGCAAGATACTTCCTATGGTGGCTCCCAGATTTGTATGCAGCGGCTGTCAGCTTTCCCATATTGACGATGTTTTCAACGGCATTATGGTATACGGCGACGGCTTTGACGAGGTAATGTTCTACGGCAGAGGCGCAGGAAAGCTTCCCACCGCCAGCGCAGTTTTAGGCGATGTCATCGACTGTGCAAAGCACAAGACAACTATCCTTTCCCAGATGTGGGAGGACAGCACAGACAACAGCTTTATTGCCGATTACAAAGAGGACAGCGTTTCAATGTATATCCGTGTACAGGGTGCCGATAAGACTGAAATTGAAAATCTCTTCGGTGATGCTGAATACATCACTCGTGAAGGTCAGCCTGCCGATGAACTTGCTTTCATCACTCCTACTCTTAAAGAAAAGGATATTGACGAGAAGCTTGCTTCGATGAGCGGCAGCGTTCTTGGAAAGATAAGAGTTCTTGATATGTAATTTTTCTGACCGAAAAGCCGATCTCTAAAAAAGCTGCACCCCCGAAAGGTTCGGGGGTGCAGCTTTTTTTACAGACATATCGCCGTTCTTGCCTTATTAACTATAGTCTTGTCGTTTTCATAGGTAAGCATTGTTACAGCGTGGCCGATATCCACCCAGCGAATTTCAGCGATCTCGTCCTCCTGCGGCGTGTAGTCGTAGGTCTTTGCCTTGGCGATGAAATAGACTACCACCTTCTGGGTGTCCTTTCGGGGAAAGTAGGTAACGCTTTCACGGAACGTGGGGTCAAGAAGAACATCCAGCCCCGTTTCCTCCTTTATTTCCCGAAGAGCGGTCTCGGTCTCGCTTTCTCCCTGCTCCATATGCCCCTTGGGAAATGACCAATGACCGCTGTTAATATGCTTTATCAGCAGTATTTCGGTATTCCCGTGGTGCTTGCGGTAAACGATAGCTCCACAGGATTTTTCAAAGGTCATATACTCTGCACACTCCCTTTCGGATATAAAATCTTGGATTAGTATAATTATAACATAAAAAAATGGATTTGTCTTTAGTTTTTATAAAAAAACACAAAAAATTTGTTTAGAGGTTGCTTTTGCATAAAAATTAGGTAATTATATTTTAAATATTATACTAAAAATAAAAATTGGTCAGCTTATTTGTATCGTTACCGAGCCGAATGTTTATCGTCCAGATCAAACTGCAGAACGGGCGGCTATGGGCTGAGCTTGACTCATCCCTGCTCAGCCTGCAAAAAAAGTCTGCCGCAAAAGCCTGCAGCAGACCGAATTGTTTTTTTATTTTCAGCACTCGCATGTGCCGTGACACTCACATGTGCCGTGGCACTCACAAGTGCCCTGATTGTCGATATGAAGCTCTTTGACTTCCCAGCCTGTGAGACCCATATTGTCAAGAGCAAAGCGCATTTTCCCGCCGAAGAATTTGTTTTCCGAGTCAACGATTGTCATAAGAGTAGGACCTGCGCCGCTTATGTATGCGCCGTATGCGCCGTTTGTGTAGGCAATGTCGAAAATATCCCTTGCGTGGGGGATAAGCTCCATTCTGTAGGGCTGGTGGAGCCTGTCGTGAACGGCGGTGCGGAGATTTTCGTATTTTCCCGTCAGAAGAGATGCAGAGAAAAGCGCCGCTCTTGACAGGTTATATACAGCGTCGGAATGGGCTATTTCCTTGGGCAGGCAGGCTCTTGCCTTTTCGGTCTTTAGCTCGAAATCGGGTATGACCGCAATGAATTTCAGGGTAGTAAAAACCTCCTGCTTTACCCAATGAACGCTCTTTCCGTCAAATACGGCGGTGACTATGCCGCCCAGAAGCGCAGGAGCGGTATTATCGGGGTGACCCTCTATCTGAGCGGAGAGGTCAACGGTCTCGTCAAGTGAAAGAGGCTCGCCCATAAGCTTGTTTGCGCCCACAAGTCCTGCGATTATGCAGGCGCTGGAGCTGCCCAGACCTCTTGCCATAGGGATATTGTTTGTCTGCTCGATGGTAAGTCCCTTGAAGGGCTTTCCGCAGATATCATATACGGTTTTGGCGGTATGGTAGATAAGATTGCTTTCGTCTGAGGGTATTTCCGTACCGTCCAGGGAACGGATATGGCAGCCGTCGCTTTCCTCCATATTTACGTAGTTATAATAGCTTAGTGCCAGTCCAAGAGCGTCAAAGCCTGCGCCCAGATTTGCGCTGGTGGCGGGTATCCGGAGATTTATCATTGTTTTCTGCTTTCCTTTCGGGAGTTAGTTTTGATATTATTATACATTTTTCCGCATTGCTTGTCAATGATATTTTTTGCGGGTGACGACCCGCAGCGAGACGTTCTGAAATTTATTCGGGCATCAGATTGTCGGCTCGGTAACAGCAGGCTGAGCAGGGCTGAGTCAAGCTCAGCCCATACCCGCTCGTTCTATAATTCTTTCGGACGGCAAACATTCGGCTCGGTAACGATACAAATATTTTTACAGATTTATTGAGAACTTAAGCAAATTTTTTGACAAATATTTACATATATGGCTGATATTATATCTATCGGCGCAGAGACAAAGCAACAATTTCGTATAAACAAACAGTGCGACCTCGCTGCGGGTCGTCACCCGCAAAAAGTTTAACTTAAAAACTATTGATTATATTTTTCAGGTGTGATATAATATGTATAAATGATTTTTATCTCGGAGGAATGATCGTAATGATAGCTATCGGAAGCGACCACGCAGGTTTCGGATTAAAACAGGAGGTCGTTAAATACCTCAAGGAAAAGGGCTTGGATATCAAGGAAATGGGCTGTATGGACGGCACAAGCTGCGACTATCCCTTAGTTGCAAAGGAAGTATGTGCAGAGGTAACGGAAGGCAGAGCAGAGCTTGCCATACTTATCTGCGGCACAGGTCTCGGCATTTCCATTGCCGCAAACAAGTGCAGGGGCATAAGAGCCGCTGTCTGCACAGACTGCTATATGGCTAAATACACCCGTCTCCACAATGACGCAAACGTCCTTTGTATGGGCGGCAGAGTTATAGGTCCCGGTCTTGCCTGCGAGATAGTTGACGCATTTCTCGGAAATTCCTTTGAGGGCGGCAGACATCAGCGCAGAGTAGACCAGATAACCGCTATCGAGAACGAATAATTTATTTGGAGGTTCTTACTATGGACAGCTTAAAATACACACTTATCGACCATCCCTTAGTTCAGCACAAGCTCTCTCTTATGAGAGATGTTACCACAGGCTCAAAGGAGTTCAGAGAGCTGGTTTCGGAAACTTCTATGCTTATGTGCTACGAGGCTATGAGAGATCTTCCCGTCAAGGAAGTTGACGTTCAGACTCCTCTGGGCATTGCAAAGTCCAAGGTCATTTCGGGCAGAAAGCTTGCTTATGTTCCCATTCTCAGAGCAGGTCTCGGAATGGTTGACGGAGTTATGAACCTTATCCCTGCCGCCAAAGTCGGTCATATCGGCACTTTCAGAGACCCCGAGACCACCGATACCGTTGAATATTACTGCAAGCTCCCCAAAGATATCGCAAACAGAGACGTTATCATCGCAGATATTATGCTTGCAACGGGCGGAGCTGCCTGTGAAGCCGTAAATCTCGTTAAGAAGGCAGGAGCAAAGAACGTTAAGTTTATGTGCATCATTGCCAACGAGAGAGGTATCAAGAAGGTAAACGAAACTCACCCCGACGTTCAGATATACTGTGCGGCTGTTGACCCCGAGCTTAATGAGCAGCTTTACATCGTTCCCGGTCTCGGCGACGCAGGCGACAGAATGTACGGCACAAAGTAATATCCCACGCATATTCCGCAGAAAAAAGGACTCGTAAAAATGGAGCTTATTTCGGTGATCGTTCCCTGCTACAATGAGCAGGAGTCTCTCCCGCTTTTTTACAGGGAGATAACCGCCGTTACGGACGGTATGAAGGAAAAATACTATAATGAGAATATCTCCGACCTTGCCTTTGAGTTTATTTTCATAAACGACGGCTCAAAGGACGACACTCTGAAAATACTCAGAGAGCTGTCGGATACCGATAAGCGTGTGCGCTATGTTTCCTTTTCCCGTAATTTCGGCAAGGAAGCCGCAATGCTGGCAGGACTTGAGAAGTCACGGGGTGATTACTGCGTTATCCTTGATGCCGACCTGCAGCACCCGCCGAAGCTTATCCCTCAGATGTATGATTACGTCAGAAGCGGCGAATATGACTGCGCCGCCACAAGACGTATCTCCCGAAAGGGTGAGTCAAAAGCTCTTTCCTTTTTTGCCCGTTCCTTTTACAAGATAATAAACAGCATTTCTCAGACCCATATCGTGGACGGCGCTCAGGATTTCAGATTTATGACCCGTCAGATGGTTAACGCCATTCTCGATATGCCCGAGAAAAACCGCTTCTCCAAAGGCATTTTCAGCTGGGTGGGCTTTGATACCAAGTATATCGAGGTGGAAAACACCGAGAGAGCCGCAGGCAAGACCACCTGGAATTTTAAAAAGCTTTTCCTTTATTCCCTTGAGGGCATTTTTGCTTTCAGCACCGCACCCCTGTGGATATCCCTTATTATGGGAATAGTTTTCTGCCTGCTGGCTGTGGCTATGGTAGTCAAGACCCTTATCTGCGGCGAGCCTATGGAGGGGTATCCCGTTATAGTTGCCCTTGTTTGCCTTATTGGCGGGATACAGCTTTTCTGTATGGGCGTGACCGGGCAGTACATCTCCAAAATGTACACCGAAATAAAGGGCAGACCCAGCTATATTATAAAGGAAACCGAAGAAACCAAGCGCCCCGTGCGTAAAAATAATCCGAAAGGACTGAAATGATCTTATGAACATCTGGCACGATATCGAACCCGACAGAATTGTTAAGGACAATTTTTACTCTGTTATCGAAATTCCCAAGGGCAGCAAGATGAAATACGAGCTGGACAAGAAAACGGGTATGCTGAAGCTTGACAGAGTGCTTTACACATCAACTCACTACCCTGCAAACTACGGCTTTATCCCCCGTACATACGCCGAGGACGGAGACCCCTTAGATGTTCTCGTTCTCTGCTCCGAGTCCATTCTTTCAATGTCTATCGTAAGGTGCTATCCCATCGGCGTTATTTCAATGCTCGATAACGGCGCTATTGACGACAAGATAATCGCAATTCCCTTCAATGACCCCACATACAACAGCTATCGTGATATCAGCGAGCTGCCCCGTCACATTTTCGAGGAAATGTCCCACTTCTTCAAGGTCTACAAGCAGCTTGAGGGCAAGGAAACAGCCATTGACGAGATAAAGGACAGAGAGGCTGCTATTGAGATAGTAGATCACTGCATCGACCGCTACATTGATTATTTCTGCAAGGGAAAGACAAAGATCGCTGCTCCCGAAAAGAAAAAGGAAACTATTTCTGCAGAAGCATAATAACATCAAGAACTAAGGCACTTCCGAATTTTGTTCGGGGGTGCCTTACTTTATTATTTATTCTTTAATGCAGGCTGAGCCTGCAGCCTCTCGTTCTATAATTTATTTGAGCGGCAAGCTGACGGCTCGGTAACGATAGAAATATTTAATTTTTGATACGGTCACTCATTTATGACCGTCACAGTCCCCCTCGCACCGTCCACCGTAACCATATCACCCGTCTTTAAAACAGTAGTCGCATTTCCGCAGCCCACCACCGCAGGTATGCCGAATTCCCTCGCCACAATAGCAGCGTGGGAAAGAGGAGCGCCGATATCGGTAATAATAGCCGCCGCTCTTGGAAAAACCACCGTCCAGCCGATGTTCGTAGCAGGAGCCGCAAGGATTTCTCCGGGAAGAAGCTCTTCGGCGCAGTCCGAGTTGAAAATGACCCTTACCCGACCCGTAACAACTCCTGCCGCTCCCGGAAAGCCCTTGATATCTGCCGAAAGAACGCAGCCCGAATTTTTCTCCGAATAGAGATCACGCCGCCTGTTCTCGTCCGAAAGCCATTTTTCCGGCTCAAATCTGCCATAAATAAGGTTCGGGAATGGTGGATAGGAAAGATATTTTTCATAATTTTCCCGTCTTTCGGGAATATGTGCCAAAGCGCTCCTGTCACCCTTCAGAAGCCCCATTACCTCGGTAAAATACAGCATAAAAATATCCTCGCCTATGCCGTTTATCTCACCGACCCTGAGCAGAAATTCCCTCATTATGCAGAAAAGCTTCACGCCCTTGTTCCGCACCTCTTCACGGGAACGGTTAGCCTCCTTAAAGCTTCGGAGCATTTTGTCAAGCCACTTTGCCTTTCGGGGGAACTGCTCCTTGAATTTGCAGACCGCCTCATTATAATGCCGCTCCTGCTCCGCCCGCATTTTATGTACATCTATCCCCGACCGCAAATGCTCCTCTATGATATTGTCGGGGAATTTCCTGTCCTCATAGGGATAAGGAGCGGAAAGCTCCATCTCATTCACGTGCCTGTGACCGCAAAGTCTCACGTATTCCTCCCGTGACATATCCCCTCTTATAACGTCCTCAAGCAGCAATAGGGGCTTCATACTGTCAAGAGTTCCTGCGCCGCCCGAGCAAAGCTCATTTGCCAGCTCCTCTCCGCAGATGTCCGATAAACGCTTTTTCGTGCCGAAAAGAGGAAAAATATTCACTCCCCTCATTATCGCCCCCAGAGCATTTGACATAAATTCATTGCCCTTTGTGACCCAGAAATCGAACAAAGCCTTGTTGTCGGGGAGACGGCGTATCTCATTTATCAGCTCGTCGGCAATTTCGATCATTCGCTCCTTAAATTCACGCTTATCCTTGCGGCTCGTCTTATTTTTGCCCCCCGAAAGGAAAAGCTTCCTCATTTTCCTCTTGAAATTTTTCCTGTCAAAGGGAAATACGGGAACGCTCACACCCTCGGGCAATTCCCCGGCAATTTCCCTTATCATTCTGAAAGCCGACTCTTCCTTTGCACCCATAGCCACTATAAGCGAGCATATAACGCTGAGATTTGCATAAGGCTGACCGCATACATTGTCGATAAAGCAGGGCATACCAAGTGCGCCGCATATTATCTCCAGCACGCTGAACGTAACAGGAGAAACAGGCCGCATAAATATCTCGCCCACATTGGTTTTCGACAGCAGATATTCCCCCGAAAGACTTCCGTTTACCTTAAAGCTGTCCCTGTCCATACGTTTAAGGGACGTAATGGGACGAGCCTGCAAAATATACACCTTTCCTCCCGATACCGCCCATTCAATGTCCATAGGTTTTCCGTACCCGTCTCTTATTCGTTCGCAGTATTTAAAAAGCCCCTTTGCATACCGTTCAAATTCCTTATTTCCCTTGTAGGAAAATTTCATAGCGTCAAAGGAAAACTCCTCGGCATTTTTCTCACCCGAAACAAGAGCCTCACCCTCACCCCTTACGTAATTTCCCTGCATAACCGCAGCGCTGCCGCTGATGGGGTCGGAAGTAAATACCACCCCCGCAAATTCGGGTCTCACAAACCGCTGTATCACCACCGCAATGCCGCCGCTTTCCGCTCCCGAGATTTCCGCATATTTCTTCACACGCAGACTGTCAGCCGAAGCTGTGACCCGTTTCACCGCAGAAATAATGTCCTCACACCTTACATCTGTTACCGTCTCGTAAGCCCCCGCAAAAGAAGCATTGTCCCCGTCCTCGCATAATGCCGAGGAGCGCACCGCATATGTGTGCTTGCCCGAAAGTTTTGAGATAAGCGCTTCAAGTTCCCCCATAGCCCCGGGAATTATCTCCCCTTCAAATGCATTCGCTGTGATAACATACCCCTCGGGAACGGGCATACCCATTTTTGTGAGCCTCGCCAGAGAAGCACCCTTTCCGCCGCATACAGCGGCCACCTCTTCCGGAATATCCTTAAACGAAAATATGTATCTCATATTTATGACCTTTCCTTTCCTGAGAGTTTTGGTGGTTATGGCAATTAAAAATTGCCGTCAGCAAATCTTTGGCGTCAGCCAAAGAAACAAAACTCGGTTTGAAAATCTTTGATTTTCAAACTTCACTCCCCCAAAAGCATATCTATCCGCATATCAATAAACCTGTGAAGCTGCTCCCTGTCCCGAAGGTCAAACCCCGAAAACCCGGAAAAATCATCAAGCCTGTAAATAACCAGCTGCATCATACTTGAAAGCTCATATGCAATGACCCTGCATTCCTCCTCGGTTCTCCGCCCGCCGAAATGCGCCCGTATAAAAGGCAGGCTTGACGGCTCTTTTGAAAGGTCTCTGTGCAGCAGCACATATCCCGTCACCGCCTTTGTGAATTTGTACTCCTTTATGAGAAACTCCGCCACCTCATAATGCATTCTCCGAAGCTTTTCTTTCGGGAAAAGCTCCGAGCCGATAATGCTTTTTATCCTCGGGTCATCTTTGTAGTCCCTTTCGTTTCGGGAAAACGCTTCAAAAAGCAAAGCCTCCCTCGAGCCAAAGCAGTAGTTTATCATAGACAGCCTTACCCCTGCCCGCTCCGCAATAGCCCTTGATGTGACCTCCGAACCGTCATTACATTCGTCCATAAGCTCCGCCGCCGCATTTATAAGCTTTTCCTTGGTGATACCAAGTTTTTCTTCCTTTTTCATAATGCGCCTCCAATTATTGAACACGTTCAATTTTTATCAGTATAACATATACAAACCTGCCTGTCAATACCCGTTTAATTTTTCCTGTAAAAAAATCAAAAAAGCACTTCCATTTTCCGCAGGGATTTGGTATAATATAAGAGTGTAGACTTTTACAGCCAAAAAATATGAACGAAAGGAACAGATAAAAAAATGACATTCTGCAAAAAACGCACCGCTCCGCTGCTTATAGCCGCCATATTGCTTATGAGTATGCTGTGTACGCTGTTTTCGGTATCTTCCTCGGCAATAACCTTCACGCCGAATTTCACCATCTCCAGCGAAGCGGCGGTAATGATAAATCTTGACAAGGACGCTGTTGTATATACCAAAAATGCGGATAAGAAAATGTACCCCGCCTCCCTCACCAAAATAATGACCGCAATGATCGTCCTCGACAACGTGAGCGATCTTGACAATACATATTTTGAAGCCCCCCTTGCTGTATTCGACGAGCTTTACGGACAGAATGCCTCTGCGGTGGGACTTGAACGTGGAGAGGTAGTGTCCGTCACCGACCTGCTCTATTCCCTTATGCTGAAATCTGCCTGCGAATCTGCAGGAGTGCTTGCCTATCACGTAGGCGGCGAAAGCACCGCCAATTTCGTGGATATGATGAACGCCAAGGCAAAGGAAATAGGCTGCACAGGCACCAATTTCGTAAACCCCCACGGACTTTACGACGATAAGCAGTACACCAACGCAAACGATATGGCTCTCATAGCAAAATACGCAGTTGAGAATTACCCCAAGCTTGTGGAAATAGCCACCACCCCCGAATATGAAATGCACGCCACCAACGTCCACAGCGAAGGCTGGGCGCATATTTACCACACAAACAGTATGTTAAACCGCTCCAGCAGCTATTATTATCAGTACGCCAAGGGCTTTAAAACGGGAACACTTGACGAATCGGGCAGAAACCTTGTGACCCTCGGTTCAAGAGACGGAAACAATTATCTTCTCGTCACAATGGGCTCACCGATGTACGATGAAAACGGCGAGTCGGTATATCACCATTACGATGACCATAAAATGCTCTACGAATGGGCATTCGAGAATTTTGAATACAAGCAGATAGTCCAGTCCAATCAGGAGATAACCGAGCTTCAGGTAAAATTCGGCGAAAGCAGCGATTTTGTCCGTCTCGTCACCTCCGAAAGCTACAGCTGTATGTGGCTGAAAACCATAGACACCTCCCGTCTTACGGAAAAAATAACCATAGACGAAAGTCTCCTGAACGAAGACGGCACCGTCACCGCTCCCATATCCAAGGGACAGGTCTTCGGTACATATTCCCTCTCAATGTCGGGAGAAGAGGTCTGCTCCATTCCCCTTGCGGCGCAGGACGATGTAACGCTTTCACAGCTTGCCTACAGCTGGGATAAGGCAAAGCAGTTCATATCCTCGGGCTGGTTCGTAGCCGCCGCTGCCATAGCCGCCGCCCTTATAGTCATCTATGCAATAATCTTTGCGGTGTCGAAGAAGAAAAAGAAGCACAGACGGGTCAAGAGAAAGAGAAAATTCTGATGAAAAGCTAAGGAGAGTCAGGCAATGTCCCGAAGAATAAAAAAGGCTCTATATCCCCTGCTTGCGGCAGTTATGACAGCTGCCGCCGCAGGGGCTTTCTGCCTTTTTTCGGCAGACCCTGCCGAAAACGGGCGTGCGCTCATATATTTTACGGAAACAAATCCCACAGAGGGCGTTGTAAATACCGAGGTCACAAGAAGCGTTTCAGCCTTCCGGAAAGCCGTCACAGAAGAAGATTTTCTCAAACGTGCAGGAGCAGCATCGGGACTTTCCGCCGAGGAGCTTAAAGCCTCCCTGTCGGTGGAAAGACTTGACAGCAGCTCGGGAGCGGAAATAATTTTAAGGGACCTTTCCTCCCCCTCCGAAGCCCCCATAATACTTATAAATATCATATGCTTTGCGGAGCAATGCGAAGATATCCCCCCTTTTGAGGTCATATCCTACTACGATATGCCCCATACTCCCCAAATCCCTTATATCCCCATAGTCCTTTCCGCAGGACTTGCGGCAGGACTTGTCTGCTTCCTGTTTATGTCGGGTTCAGGCAATGAAAAACACGAGCGATACCGCCCCGAAAAAGCGGATACTGAAAATGATTATCAGTATGCCCTCTCAATGCAGGAGTATATCGAGGACGCCTGCCGTTCATCTGTAAATTTGGGCGAACTGCCCCTTTCCGCTCCCGAGGGTCTGGAAAAAAGCGGATATAAGGAAGCCGCCGGCCAGCTTATTTCCGCAAGCGGCAGCACTCCCCCGAGAGTCATAGCCATAGCCCCCGACTTCCGCTCCCCGGGAGCGGAAATATCTCCCGTTACAAAAATAACCGCCTACCTTGCCTGCGCTTTAGCGGAAAACGGACACCGCACAGCGGTAATTGACTGTCGCCTCCAAAAGCCCGAAACAGCAAGATTTTTCAAGATAACTCCCAAGGGCAGACTTGCGGATATCATCTCGGGAAACTGTACCATATGGGACGCTCTCACCATAAACGCAAGAAAGGGCGTAGACATCATTGCCGACAGCAAAAGCATTTCCTCACCCGTTGCGGTTTTCTCCTCACCCGCATATGAACAGCTTATTGAATACCTTTCCGCCCAGTATGATGTGATACTTCTCTGCGCCCCTAAAGCCTGGGACTGCCCCGAATGGGAGCTTGTGACAAAAAGCTGCACAGGCATAGTTATGATATGCGGAGAGGAGGCTATGCGCCCCGAGACAGCTAAGGGAATACTTGGCTTTAAGCAGGGCTTTACTGCCCTTTGCTCTGTAAAAAAACAGCAGAAGGAAAAATGATCATAAACAGGAAAGGACGATCAGGGAATGAACGCAGTATCCGAACTTTCAAAGCTTATCGCCTGTCTGCTGTCAGCAGCAATAATGTCCGCCTGCACAGGAGCAGTACAGCCGTCAGATGAACAGACCTATTCGGATAGCCAAGCAGTTTCAGCAGAATTCCGCACCGCTTCGGAAATAGTTTCGGATATGAAAATAGGCTGGAATTTAGGCAATACTCTTGACGTATGCGCCGCCGACAGAGACGGTGACGGGATAGTAAACGAAGTTCCCGAAAACGGAAAAGTTGACGAAACTCTCTGGGGCAACCCCATGACGGACAAAGCCCTCTTTGAAGCCCTGAAAGCAGAGGGGATAAACGCCGTAAGAATACCCGTTACCTGGCGTGACCATCTGGGAGAAGCCCCCGACTACAAAATAGACGAAGAGTGGCTTGACAGAGTGCAGGAGGTAGTGGACTACGCCATAGACCTTGATATGTACGTCATAATCAACATTCACCACGACGGTGGCGACGACGCCAAATTCGGCGCCTGGGTAAGGACCGCCGCCGAAGATTACGACGGATTTGCACAAAAATACACCGCCCTCTGGAAGCAGATATGCGACCGCTTCGGGGACTATCCCGACCGCCTTATTTTCGAGAGCGCCAATGAAATAGGCTTTGATAGCCTTCCCTCGGACAAAGCATACGAGCTTCTGGGAAAAATAAACAGCCTCTTTACCGAGACCGTCCGTGCAAGCGGCAAAAACAACGGCAGCCGTGCCCTCCTTATCGCAGGCTACTGGACAGATATCGCCAAGACCTGCGACCCACGCTTCACTCTCCCCGAGGACGATAACATTATCCTCTCCGTCCATTACTACACCCCCTGGGAGTTCTGCATCACCAACAAGCAGAAGACCTGGGGCACCGACAGCGATATAAAGCTGCTCAAGGATAAAATGTACCTGCTCAAGAAGAATTTCGTTGACAAAGGCGTTCCCGTTATAATCGGAGAATACGGCTTCTGCATACAAAACTCAGAGGAGAGCTGCCTGAAATTTGCCAAAACGGTTTCCGAGACCTGTTATGATATGGGAATACGAACCTTCCTCTGGGACAACGGCGAGGTGTTCGACCGTGAAAATCACAAATGGAGAGTTGAGGGCTTAGGCGAAGCTCTCAGAGAAAGCGTGGAATGATATGAAAACTTTCATAGTAAACCTTGACCCCCCCTATAAAAAAGCAGGACTTTCGGGTGAGGGACTTTCCCCCTCGCTCACCTGCATTATCCACGATACAGACCCGGACAGAAAATTCCCCGCCCTCATAGCCGTCCCCGGGGGAAGCTATGAGCATTGTTCAAAAAGGGAAGGGGAACCCTGCGCCGCAAGGTGGTATTCCCACGGCTATAACGGCTTTGTACTTGAGTACAGCTGCGTGGATAAACCCTTTCCCACCGCCCTTTTAGAACTTGCGGCGGCTGTGTCATATATACGAAAAAATGCCGACGAGCTTTCCTGCGACGGCAGGATAATACTCTGCGGCTTTTCCGCAGGCGGACATCTCTGCGCCAGCCTCGGCGTGCACTCAGAGCGTTATGCAGAGCTTTTTACGGAAAATATCCGCCCCGATAAAATGATACTCTGCTACCCCGTTATCACAGCAGGAAAATACACCCACCCCCTGTCCGCCAAAAATATAGCCCCCACCGAGGAGCTCAAAGCCCTTGCTTCTCTCGAGAACCACGTCTCGGAAAACACTCCACCCGCATTCATATGGCACTGCGCCGATGATAATGTTGTCCCTGTACAAAACAGCCTGATGTTCGCCGCTGCCCTGTCGGAGAAAAAGGTCCCCTATGAGCTTCACATTTTCCCCAAAGGCGGTCACGGAATTGCAATGTGCGACACAACCACCATAAAAAATAACGACCCCCGATATATAAATCCGGTTGCCGCAGAATGGTTTGACCTTGCTCTCCGCTGGGCGCAAGGGCTTGAGCAATAATCAATTCTTTATTATTTATTCTTTATTATTTAAATTACAGTTCCCCGCAATTATCGTATATTGCAGAATAGTATCCGGAAATTTTGTGCTATTTGCATATTGACATTTGTAAACATTTGTGCTATAATATAATAAAGTCTCAGCACATATGAGCGAGATGTGCTTCTGAAAGGACAAAACCAATGAAACATAATAATCTCACAGCCCTTATATTCTCCGCCGCCTTGCTTCTCACCGCCTGCAAAGCCGAAAAAGCCTCCCTTTCCCCCTATGAGCAGTATTCCCATACCGCCGATAATTTCGGCTCGGAAATAGTTATGAGTACCTTTGCGGAAAACTTCGGCAGTACAAATGTAATGTCGGCGGAAAACAGCGAAAAGTTCCGAGCCGCCGTAAGTGATATCCGCATAAACAACAGCCGCATTGCCCTGCCTGTTCTGGTCTGCGACCTGCCCGAAGGCTTTTTGGTGCAGTACGGAAAGGGCGAAAGGTTTGATAACGACTATATGTATTTTGAGGGCGAGCTTATCTTCGGCGGCGAACGGCTTGAAACGGGTGACGGCGGCGCAATTATTAAGGGCGGTGAAAAGCTTGCCGACCTTACAATTCTCAAAGGCAGCGGAATGAGCGAGACTGAGGGAGTTATCTTCTCAATGACCATCTCCTCGGACACCTGCAAATGGAGCGTCGGCGAAGCGGATATATGCAGTCCCACAGAGCTTGAACGTATATTCGGCACTCCCTCTGCCGCCGAAAACCTATCGGACGAAAATATCCCCGACCTTTTCTATGTATCGGACAGCGGCGAATTTGCACGGTTTATGCCCTATATCTCCGCCGTGATGATAACCTCCCCGGACTGCACCCGCCTTGAGGAAAACAAAGCCCTCTGTGAATATGTTCCGTACAATGATTTTGACAATATGACCGACCTTCCGCCCCTGACGGGTGAAAAGAAAAAATTTGAAGGCTCATCCGTACTAAGTGCTCCCGCAGTTACAATAGGCGATATTTCCTGTCAGCCGTTAATTCCCGTAAATAGTCTTGACGGGGATATGGGGCTTATCTTACGGGAGACCGCTCCCATTGACGGCACGGATAATATCTACGACCAATATATCCTGCTTTATAAGGGCAGATATTTCGGTGAGGTGAGGGCAATGAGGGATCCCGACCTTCCTGCGGAGGACGGCGTGATATATGCCTGGTATCTTACAGCCGGGGAAAATCTCCCCTGCGACGCTTCTCTTGGGGGAATTCCTGTCTCCCAGGACACCGAAAGCCTTGCCGCATATTTTGAAAACAGCGAGCTTAAAGAGGACGGCAGCCTTGTGATGTACGATATCTGCGAGGTTGATGGTCAGGAATTCTGCGTTTTCTATTCACGAAGCAGCGGCGTATCCGCCCTTATCACCGAACCCGTAAGCAACTGATACTATTCATAGGAAGGAACAAAAATGAATAAGAAAAAAGTACTGCAAATTATTGCCCTCATATTGTTTGCCCTGTTCTTTATCCCTCTGCCGTTTAAAGCACCGCCTTCCTCGGTGTATGAAAAATATGCTTATGTATCGGACAATTTCGGCTCGGATACAGTTGAAAAAATTCTTGGAAAAAAGTTTGGGGTCTCCTCGGAAACAATGAACGCCGAAAACAGCGAAAAGCTCAGAAGTGCCATTCACGATATTCGCATAAACAACAGCCGCATTGCCCTGCCCCTTATGATATGCGACCTGCCCGAGGGCTTCTCGGTAATTTACGGCGATGAATACAAGCTTGACGGCTATGATTTTTCTATGTTTACGGGAGTGCTTGCCTTCGGTGAAAGCGAGCTTGGAGATGTGTACATTGCCCGCCGAAGGGGCGTTTCCGAGGAAGAGGGCGTTATCGTTGGTATGATGATAAGCTCAGGCAGCTGTAAATGGAGTCTGGGAGAAGCCCAAAGCAGCGATATAAAAATGCTGGAAAACGCCTTCGGCAAGCCTTCCATAACGGAAGCCGATGTCTCCGGATACGGCTTATCATATTCCTACGTTACCGACAGCGGAGAGGTGGCAATGTTCATTCCGATAATAAACAACGCAGTTATATTTGCGTTAAACTGCACAGAACTTGAGGAAAACAAAGCCCTATGCGAATATGTTCCCTATGACGATTTTGCGGGAATGACCGACCTGCCGCACCTTTCGGGTGAAAAGGTGGAATTTGACGAGGCGGCTGCCTTTTCGGACAATGCTGTGGTCATAGGAGATCTTTCCTTTCCTGCAAACACACCCATCAGCTTTTTTGAAGACACTGACATATCCCTTGTATACTGCGAGACCAGGCCTTATGAGGGAGTGAATGTGCATAACGCTGACATCCTTGTTCACGACGGCTATCTGGTTTTATACAAGGGGCGGTATGTGGGGGTATGTCAGACCGTCAGACAGGAGGAGGAGAGTGCGGAAAATGCTCCCATCTGTCTATGGAGGTTACTTGACAGAGAGTCTCTTCCCTGTGATGTCTCCCTTGTAGGTATTCCTGCTTCGCAGACCAATGAAAGCCTTGAACAGCACCTTATCTCTGACTTCGGTGACGAGGAAAGCGGTAAGCTGGGGACTGAAGGATTATATGAAGCAGACGGGGAGCTCTATTATGTTGCCTACATTCGCAGCAGCAACGGCTACTCTTCTCTTCTGACAGACAAATACTGATTTTTCAAAATTTTTCCGAGTATCATAAAACCTTTTTCCGAAAATAATAGTATTACGCCGATGTGCAGTAAGCTTTGTTTGCAAGGCTCACTGCACATCTGACGATAATATATATTTTCGGAGGAAAAGGAAATGACAAAGAATTCTTCTATCAAGTGCGATGTATCAAGCTGCAAGTACAATCTTGCAAACGAGCATTACTGCTCTCTCGAGACCATTAAGGTAGGCACACACGAGGCTAACCCCACCGTTCCCGAATGCACCGACTGTATGTCCTTTGTATGCAAGGGCGGCAGCCAGTAAGCGGATAAAAGAGTCTCATCTCTCCCTGCCCGGTGACAGGGAGAGATATTTTTTGATATTTAGTTAATACATAATCATTTCGGAGCATTGCTTCTTACCGATTGCACTTTCAGAGCGAAGTTTGAAGTGGAGTGAAAATCATACCCCGAGATTTTTCTCCCGGGGTATTTTTGTGTCACGCTAAACATTATTATTTATTCTTTATTTTTAAAATCGGGAACTATTTAAAGAATAAATAATAAAGAATAAAGAAAAAAGAATAAAGCTCTCTCTTGAACACAAATCGTCCCACTTGAATATAATAAACAAGACGGAGCATAAATAACCGTCAACTGAAAGGGTGATATGCGTGAATAAGCACATCATTGCTTTTGCTTCCGTGACCTATGCAAACAAGGCGAAGTCTGTATTTGAAAAATACGGCATTTCCGCAGAGGTAAAGCGCACACCGGGCAGTCTGTTCCGGGGCTGCGGCTACAGCGTTACCGTCACGGGCCGTTCCGACAGACTCGTCAAGATAATGGAGGACAACGGCATTTCATATAGATCCATTAGCAGCGTGCAGGACAACTGATACTAAAAACCCATTGAATTATGAGATGCTCTCGCCGCAAAATCTTGCGGAGATTTCTTCTCCATAATTCTAATGGTGTTTAGTATCGAACTAAAAACCGGAAGGAATGATCTTATGTGATATATTTTGACAACGCAGCCACCACATATCCGAAGCCCGAAAGCGTACGAAGAGCGGCTGCGGAGGCGATCGTAAGGTACGGCGGCAACCCCGGACGAAGCGGACACAAAATGTCAATGGACGCAGCGCAGGCTGTTTATTCTGTCCGTGAAAAGGCAGGGGAAATGTTCGGCGCCCCTCCCGAGAACGTGATATTCACCGCAAACTGCACCGAAAGCCTGAATATGGCGATAAAGGGGCTGGCAGAGCGTGACCTGCGTGAGGGCAGACCGTTTCACGTAATAATCTCCTCCTTAGAGCACAACTCTGTTTTCCGCCCTGTTCACGAGCTTACAAAACGAGGTCTTACCTACAGCATTGCCGAAGCGGCGGCGGACGATTCCGTAACGGTGCATAATTTCGAGAGCCTTGTAACTCCCGCCACCAAAGCGGTCATCTGCACCTTAGGCAGCAATGTGACCGGGCAGCTTCTCCCCTATGAGCGGATAGGCGCAATGTGCCGCAGAAAACACATCTGCTTTGTGGGAGACGGAGCGCAGGTTTGCGGAGTTATCCCCGTTGATATCAAACGGGATAATATAAACATTCTCTGTATGCCGGGGCACAAGGGTCTGTACGGCATTACGGGAACAGGACTGCTCATCACCGACGGAAAATATCCCATTTACCACATCTTGGAAGGCGGAACGGGCAGCACATCTCTCGAAGCAGAACAGACCCCGTTTCTTCCCGAGGGACTCGAAAGCGGAACCGTAAACACCGTAGGCATCGTGACTGTAGGCGCAGGGATAGACTTTATAAAACGAGTGGGAGCGGAAAGGATACATTCCCGTGAGACCGAGCTTTGCAGCCGCTTTATAGGTGCGATCGAGAACGAGAGCCGTGTCAGGATATACAGGCGGGAGCGGTGCAGCTATCTGCCCATAGTTCTTTTCAACGTGGAAGGCTCCTCACCCGAGGAAACTGCGGCATTTCTCAGCGACAGCGGCTTTGCCCTCAGAGGCGGACTTCACTGCTCGGGTCTCGCCCACCGCAGCGCAGGAACGCTTCCCGAGGGCGGCGTAAGATTTTCCCCCTCTGTTTTCAACACCGCAGCCCAGACCGATATGCTTGCAGACGCTGTAAAAAAGCTGGCTCATTCCTTATGATGGGCGGCATATATGGATAAGCAAGGCAATATAAAAAACAACGCCGCCTCATTATTTTAAATGTGGCGGCGGTCGTTTTACTCAAATTTTTTCTTGACAATAATAAAAAACTATGATATACTAAAAATAAAGAAGCAACCGTGTAGACGGTGTGCTCCCCAATTGGCTTATGTCACTAACAAGATGTTAGTAACTGACCGTTCAAGGTGCAACTTGGGCGGTCAGTCTTTTTTGTCATTTCGATATTTCAGAATATCTATGATAAGGCGAATTATGTCAACGGCAAGCGCTGACAACGCACATACTTCGATTATCGTCATACGAATTTTACACCTCCCTCCCGAGAGGATTTTGCGAGGGAAAGAGGAGACATCACCGCCTACCGTCAGAGTTTTTAACTCTTATGGCTGCTTCAGTTTTGGTACTATGTACCGATTTAATTATACATTTTCCGCCTGCGATTGTCAAATTACAATTCGGTTACAAAAACATTCTCACATCAAAAAAATGCCCCATAAAAACCTATCGGAACAAATAAGCATAGATATGAAAGAAGATACACACCTATGGATGCAGGAAGTGAGCGCTCTGCATTGTCCGTCCTGCCGCATTGCAGATAAAGTGTCAGATTGGCGGCTGTTACAATAAGAAGGTCCAGGGATAAAAGCGTCAGAAAACCGCCGCTCATTATGGAAAACAGAAAAACAAGCAAAGGATCAAGCCAGGGCAGACCGTTCCCGAGGCAGAAATTCAGCAGGAGTATCTTCCACATATCAACAGAGGAAAAGTATTTTCGGGTAATGACAAATATCACCGCCACGAAGATAACGGCAGGTAATATATTTTTCAAAAGATTTTCGGGTGCGAAAAATTTCTCCACACCCAGAGGCAGTCCCCCCGAATACCAGCAGAGAAGCCCGAATGTGACGGCTATCCCAAGAACTGTCCTGACAATAAGACCTGTTATCTGACATCTGTCCTCTTCATTTGTGTATTTCCCCATACCCGTTCCCCCTGTCTCATATAATTGTTACATATATATTAACATAATTTTTTATATTGTCAAGCAATGTTCATTTATTCATAGTTAGTCTTTGAGCGGCCTACGATCGGCACAATGAAAATCGGGATACAGGCATTTTCCTATATATGCAAACTCGAACATAATAATTGTGCAAATCTCCAAAAAATTCTCTTGGCTGTTGACTTTTTTTGAATACTATGCTATTATAAAGTAAATTAAACAGCAGATAAACTGCTTTGAGTGCAAACGATTACATACACTTGTAAAAATAAGGAGGAAATTAGTATGAATTACAAGAAAATTATAGCAGGAACAATGGCGCTTGCTCTTACAGCTTCTCTCACCGCTTGCGGAGGCGGCTCTGAGGGTACGACAGAGACCACCACAGCCGATGTGACCACCACCGCAGCTACCGAGTGGACAGGCGACAACGTTGAGGTTGAGGCTCTTGACGAGACTCTCGATGTGGACATAAACGGAAAGTCTCTCAAGTGGCTTGGAATATATGACCTTAACCCCACCAACGACTCCCCCGAAAGAAGCCCCGAGCTTGCCCTTTTTGAGGACACCTACGGCGCAAAGATAGAATATATACCCACCACCAGCGACAAGCGCTTTGAGGATCTTGCCACCAACATTATGGGCGGCACATCTCCCGACATTTTCGCATACGAGTGGAGATCCTTCCCCTGCGATATCGCAAAGGGTCAGTATCAGCCAATCGACTCTCTCGTTAACTGGGAGGATCCCAAGTGGGCAGATGTGAAGGACACCGCCGACAGCTTTATCTGGAAGGGCGAGCATTACATAGCTCCTCTGGGCTACAGCTTCAACGATACACAGGTGCTTATGTACAAAAAATCCACCATTCAGAACGAGGGCTTTGAGGATCCCTATGAGATGTACTTAAACGGCGAATGGGACTGGAACGCATTCACCGATATGATGAAGACCTTTGTTGAAAACGGCAGCAGCGACGGCACCGAAAGATTTGGTATCGGCGGCTGGTGGGCAAACGCATTCGTTTACACCGCAGGCGAAACTATGGTCACATATGACGGCACAAAGTTCGGAAACAATCTGAGAAGCGGCAAGATAGAAAAGGCTCAGGGCGTTCTTGAGGACATCTTTAAAAACAACCTTATCAAGCGTGGCTGGATAGGCGGCGAGTCTGCATTTGTGGACGACAGCCTGCTGTTCTACTCAATGGGTACCTGGGCATACAATGCAGCTGCCCTCTCCGTTCCCGACGATGAGGTACAGATAGTTCCTTTCCCCAAGGATCCCGATTCCGATAAATATTACGTTTCAAACAAGGTATTCGCATATATGTGGGTCAAGGGCTCCGAGAACGGCGACTGCGTTAAGGCTTGGCTCGACTGCAACAGGACTGTTAACTATGACGAGAAGTATGTTGAAGCCACCAAGGAAAAGTACCTTGCTAACAACCCCGGCTGGACTTCCGAAATGTATGATATCGCTATGGATTTCTACGATTCCGATAAGTTCACCCAGGCATACGATTACGGCTACGGTCTCAGCACTCTTATGTCCGACGAGGTAATGAGCGTTCTTTACGAGGGCATTGCCAACGAGCAGTTCGAGAGCTGGGTACAGGCTCGTGAGGAGTATTATCCTATCGTTGACGAGGAAATAAACGTTTATAACAACGCCGAGTAATTTCAGGTAGTGTTATTTACACGCAAATTCACAGCGCCGCCGGGTTTTCATTCCGGCGGCGCTGTTTGTTTATTGCTTAGTTCTTTTTGTTTTCATCAATAATGATCTTAACAAATTTTGTCATCTGCGGCACGTATGTAAAGCCAAACACAACGGCTGCCGCCGCCATTACCTTTTTCTTATGCTTCGGAGCAACGCTTATCCCGATAAGAACGCCTATTGCACAGAGACATAATTTCAGCAGGGCAAGGTCTTTCCAGTCGCTTTCTTTTACATACCTGTCGGCATATTCAAACAATCTGCACATAGTACTGCCTCCCTGTCACAGCGTCGTCTCAGAAATTGCTGCCGTTCCAGCCCCAGTCGGGAGTTGACATATAGCTTACATATACTCTGTCGGTGGATATGCCCAGATTGTCGAGAAGTATGCCTGTGATATTGCTTGTAAGCACGCCCAGAGCGTTTGAGGAGGCATTGCCGTATATGCTCACTTCCACCATTGCGGCAGGTTCTTCGGTGCCTTTGAAATATAGCTTATATTTGTCCTCTATGCCCACCATAAGCCAGCCCTCTGATTTTCCCGGAATAGCGGTTATGGCAAGTCCCAGAGCGGATTTGATGCTGTCGGCTTTTTCTGCGGTGACTTCAACGTTTGTTTTGATGTTTATAAATGGCATAAATTATTCCTCCCTATGATTTTTTTAACCGATGTTTTGATTTTTTATATTGATTATACCACAGAATGATATCATTTTCAATGTTCTTAATATTTATTTTACATTTGACATTTTCTTTTATTTTACGGTAATTTACATTTGAGTTCACATTACATTTTTGTTTTTTGAAAACACATTTTATCATATTTCAAATCAAAAATGAAAAAAACCGCTGTGTATACTATTTTATGTCAGGTTTGTAAAGTATAGTGCCTTTACACACGCTTATCAGGCAAGGTTTTGTCACCCATATTGAAATACGGGACAGACCGTTGTTTGTCTGTCCCGTATTTTATTGATTTAAATTGTAAAGTATGCATAATACAGCTTTTCATCATAATCGGCAGGCTTTCGGAAGTCCCTAACAGAGGTACATAATCTGTATTTTCCGACTTCAAGCACGCCGTAAAGCTCCTCCCAGTTTTGGGTCAGAGCAAAGGACTCATTTTCCGTTAATTCATAGGATATGGCTATAAACGCTATATCATCACGGAGATACGGGAGCGTTTCCCATTTGCCGTTCCGATACTGTTCAAGCGTATATGCTGCGCCGAATTCAAGGCTTCCCGTTGTCTCGGTACCGTCCCAAAGCAGCTCCAATGTCATTCCCGTAGGTGTAACGTCTTTTGCAGTGAGTGTGATACCCCATTCATCGGGGATAAGCCTGCCTTTTTCATCAAACTCGTATTCAACACCCGAAACAGTTACCTTTCCCACAGCTGCTGCCCCGTCTGCACTCAGAAAATACTTTTTCTAGCCGTTTTCTGTAAGCCAACAGTTTTTCTTCATAACGCCGTTTTTGTAGTAATAACGTTTTCCCGATCTTGTTGTCCAGCCTGTATATGCTTTTGTTTCGCCGCTATCATACCGAATGTACCTGATACCGTTCTCGGTTTCTAATGTAGCCGCTTCGGCTGATAACGGACACATTGCAATAACTGCAGCGGCAGAGATCAATGCAGCTGTTCTCCCAATGATACTTTTCATTGCAGTCCTCCAAATTCTTGCCTCTTGCTTCTGAAAAATCTTGCCTCTATTAGCTTACCGCTCTTTCCATCTTGTAGCCAACGCCGAAAACTACTTTTATGTAGCTGGGATTGTGAGGATCGGGCTCTATCTTGCTTCTTATGCGGCGGATATGCTCAACTACGGTCTTTCTTACGCAGTAGGGAGTTTCGTTCCACACCCTGCGGTAAATATCGTCAACGGTGCAGACTGCTCCGCAGTTTTCCATAAGATACTCCACTATGCCGTATTCAATGGCGGTCATTCGGATAAGATCTCCCTCTCTGAAAACCTCTCTGCGGCGGCGGTCTATACTGATGCTGCCGTTTATAAGAGTCTCGCCGTCGGCGGAGATTATGCCGCTCACTCTGTTCTGAGCGCCGATATATCTTCTGAGAAGAGAGACCACTCTTGCTTTAAACTCGAATTTTCCGAACTCGTCTGCATTCATACAAATGTCCGCTCCCTTGGCAAGCGCCATTGTGCGGTATATCTCGTCACAGCCGTCTGAAACGGTGAGAACGGGGATATCCGATGTTCTGCGCAGTTCCTCGATAAGCCCGAACTGTGGTGACACAAGTCCCCCGTCACGTATGACCATCATATGCACATCTCCCGAAATACCTGTGCTGTCGAAAATGTCACCCGATCTATGGGAGATAACGTTTATCTCCTCTCTCGAAAGCATATCCGAAAGACTCATTGCCTCTTCCCTTTTATCCTCACCATATGCTATAATAACATTCGGGCGGCTTTGTATGCCCGTTATCTCTCTTTTTGCAGCGTATATCGAACTTAATGACATAAGCTTTCCTCCTGTTCTTTTTTCGGGCTGTCTTTTTTATTATCCGCCCGTTTTTTGCTTCTGATATATAAACGATTTAAAAGGGCAAAAAATTTCACTCATTCTGTCGAATTTACATTTTATTAACATTTACCGTCATTTTGCTGTAAAACCATTTAAGAGATTTATGGAATATGCCAATGCAGATTTTGAGACTTTTTCCGTTTTTAATCTGTTATATATACAGAATGCATTCAAATCAAACTGATAAGGAGAAAACAAGATGACCGATGGGGAATTTGAAATTATAATGCGGCGGCAGATAAATTCCGTTCTGAGGCTTGCCTGCTCGTATCTGAAATGCCGTGCGGAAGCTGAGGACTGTACTCAGGAGGTTTTCTTAAAGCTGTACTGCACGGATATTTCCTTCGGTTCCGAGAAGGAGGAGCGGGCGTGGCTCCTTACGGTAACGGCGAATATCTGCAGAAACCGCCTCCGCTCCCTTTGGTTTTCAAGGCGGTCGGATATGGAAATTCCCGAGGATATGGCAGCTGATTTGCCCGAGGAGGAAAGGTCCGCCCTTGCAGAAGTTATGAAGCTGCCCGAGAAATACCGGACGCCGGTTCATCTTTTTTACTGTGAGGGATATTCGGTGAGAGAAATTTCCGGGATCACGGGGATAAAGGAGTCCACCATTCGCACACGACTACAAAGAGGACGGGAGCTTCTTCGCTTATCCGTCACGGGAAAGGAAGGATAATATGGATATAGAAAGCTACAAAAGGGCTGTGAACAAGGTTCAGGCTGATGAAGAGTGCATAAATGACATTATGTATGCCGCAAAAAATCAGACGAAAAAAGTTCGCCCAAGGGGCAAGCTCCGCCGCACATTGCCCGTAATTGCCGCTGCTGTTTTACTGCTTACGGGCTTTACGGTATACGCCGCAAACAGCGGTATATTCTCCATAATATTCGGCGGGGAAAAGGACTTCTCGCCTTTTGAAAATCTTACGGGAGAGCTTGAGGTACATTCTCTGGAAACCTACATTGACGGGCTGAAGGTCACTCCCGTTGGCTGTGCCACCGACAGCTATACGGTTTATTCGGTTTTCAGACTTGATTTTCCCGAGGCTTTGCCCGAGAGCGGGGAATATTTTGAAAATATCGAGGATGGATATGGTCATTGCGATATAAAGCTTATTGAATTATTCAAGAAATTTTCGGAAAACGGTCAGCCCTCCGGCGGCTGTATGGGAAAATATGTAAAGGGTGACGAGGACACGCTGTATTACGTTTATACGGTAAGCTGCGGAGACAAAATGAGCGGCGACATTACCCTCGATATGACCTGCCTGAACCTGACAGACGACAGCAAGGGGCTTATTAAGGACAGCATTATTTATAAAGATCCCCTGTTTTCCGCAAGCTTTACCGTAAATATTCCCGAGGTTGAAGGAGCTCAGCTTGTAACAAAGGGAACGAATATGGAGGGCTTTAATGCTAAGGTCTACCCCTGCAGCATCGTTATTGACACCTATGACTCAGCCCGGGTGAACGAGGTCTACAGAACGGGATATTTACGTCCTTACAACGAAGCGTATGTTACCCTTAAAAACGGCGAGAAGATAGATGTAACGGGAATTTCTATGAGCTACAGTCTTAACTGCAATAAGACCACAGTAAACTATAACAGCACATCTGCGGGACCGCCTGTTTACGATTACTTAAATTACAGGGGATATCTTTCATTCCCTGCCGACCCGGAGAAAATAGCTTCTCTGACTATAGGCGGCTGTACGATGTATCCCGAGGAATAACAGCATAAAAATAAACGGCAGAGGATCTCGTATCGGTGCGAAATTCTCTGCCGCTTTTTTTATTTGTTTATCTTTTCTTTGAGCTTTTTAACCTGTTCCTCGGGAATGTGAAGTATCTCGGAGATCTCTTTGTCGGTTCTGCCGTCATTGGACATTGTGGAAATGATATTTATCATATTGCGTTCACCGCCAATTTCAATGCCCTGCTCAATGCCTTCTACTCTGCCCAACTCTCTGCCCAACTCTCTGCCCTCTTCAATGCCCATCTCAATAAATCCCTGACTGATATTGCACATACCCTGAACCTCCTCATTGACCTCTCGGGTCATCTTAATATCGTAATCGCTTTGTAAGATCATCTTTTTTGCGCCGATTTCAATTTTCGGTGAAAGAAGCACAGAAAGAAGCTTTATAAGACTGTTTTCCGAGCTTACTCCGTTTCTGAAATTATCGAGACAGATCATTACAAGGGATATCATATCATAATTCTGTCTCTCACATTCCCTGTCCTCCTCCGACTTGAAGCGGATATCGCCGTAATGCTGCTTTGGAGAAAGAGAATATTCGGTAATGGTGTTTCTGTGAGCCTCATCGGGATCGGTGCATATCCACACCGAGTAGACCTTTCTCAGCCTGTCGTAATCCGAGCCTGAGAACACCTGCCCATACTGTGAGGAAATAAGCCTGCTGCAGTAGTAGATGCCCCTTTTAAGAAGCGAATATCCCGGGTCATAGTTTTTCTGGGCTTCGATGTTTATGATAAGCTCAATTGTCTGCCCGTTTCTTCCCGGGGCTTTAGCGGTGAAACGGATATCGAAAAAGCGTGCGCCCTCAGATGCGGTGGTGTCCTTGCTGTTATCCGTATGCACCACCGGCGGCAGGACATCAACGTCTACGGGAGTATCGCTTATCTCGATATCGCTTATGTACCTGATAACTTCATCAATGGTACAGTCACGATACTCGTATGCTACGCCTTTTAATATGCGTGAAGCAATTTCCTTAAGCGCAAGCACCTTTTTGCAGGCACGGTCGCAGGCGTTGTTATATCCCCCTATGGCTACGGCTTCTGATGCAAAGGTGTTTTCTGTCGGCATTTCGATCACTCCCCGTCATCTTTATTATATCGCAGTTACTCCGAGAATGTGTTAAATTTATATTAACGGAAAAGCCGCCCTGCTTTCACAGAGCGGCTTGAAGTATTTGCGATAATTACTGAGCAGCGTTGAGCTTCTTAGCGAGCTGGCTCTTCTTTCTTGCAGCCTTGTTCTTGTGCATAATGCCCTTTGCGCAAGCCTGGTCAACCTTCTTGATAGCGAGCTTGATAGCCTCGGGGGACTTCTCAGCGTCAGCAGACTTGATAACAGTCTTGAGGTTGGACTTGATCATCTTGTTTCTGAGGGTCTTTGCTGCGATAACCTTTACTCTCTTCTTAGCGGACTTAATATTAGGCATAATCATTACCTCCAAAAAATTGTTCGTGTTAGTTTATTTATTATATCGGATCGTGTGTGAATAAAAGCCATAGACACGGTGTTGGCTTTTGAGGAGCGTAATGACTTCGTTCCCTTGAGATCACGCTTTCAAATCCTGCGGAAAACGCCCACTTGTCGGCCCGAGCATTTTCAGACATAATAATATTATACCATTGGTATGACATATTTTCAATATCCATATGTGTAAAATTTTCTTATATTTATCGGAATTATTTTTAGTTATTATGCACATATTAACACTACATATAAGGAAAGCAGGTAAAAGAAATGAGCAGTTCAAAATATTCAAGGACAGATCTTGCGGTGGAGATGTTCGACCCCGATGCGGACAAGCTCCCCAAAGGGATAAAGCGGCGTATCAGAAAAAGCAGCGTTTGCGAGATAACCGAGATAATCGTGACCGATGACAGCGCAGGAATGAAAATTGGCAAGCCAAAGGGCAGATACATCACAATCGAGACCGACCGTCTTTCCGCTCACCCCGAGGATTTTGCGGAGCAGTCTCAGAACATTGCCAATGAGCTCAATGAGCTTATTCCCGACAAGCGGCATATCCTTGTGGCAGGCATCGGAAACGAGAGCATTACCCCCGACGCACTTGGTCCGAAAACGGCTCAGAGGGTCATCGCCACCCGTCACATTGCAGGGGATAATGTGGGGGCGGAGCTTGCAGAGCTTGACCTGAATATGGTCTCCGTTCTGTCAACAGGCGTTATGGGGCAGACGGGAATTGAGTCCTCGGAGCTTGTGAGGGCGGTGTGCGAGAAGATAAAGCCCACCTGCGTTATTGCAATTGACGCACTTGCCTGTATGGACATCTCCCGTCTCGGAACCACCATTCAGCTTTCGGACAGCGGCATTTCCCCCGGTGCGGGAGTGCAGAACCGCCGCAAGGAGCTTTCCCTCGAAACTCTCGGCATTCCCGTTATTGCGGTGGGCGTACCTACGGTGGTGGATATGCACAGCATCGTTCACAGCATTACAGGGGCGCCTCCCGACAAGCACCTGCCGAATATGATGGTCACTCCCCGTGACATTGACAAGATGATAGACCGCTCGGCTCATCTGCTTGCCTTTGCAATTAACCGTGCGGCTCAGCCTCAGCTTTCCGACGAGGATATTTTGTCGCTGATGTGATTGTTCCACGTGGAACATTTTAATGCCCTTGAACCATACTCAAAAGCTTCAAGGGCATTGCTGTTATTATTCCATTGTTGTTGTGGGAACTGTTGTATTCTCGGTCTGAGGTGCGGTTGTTTCCGATGCTGTGGTTTCGGATAATGATGTTTCGGAGCTTACTGTTGTGATGATGGGCGGTGCAGAGGTTTCGGATATTGCCGATGTAACGGTGGATTCCGAAACAGTCTCGGGGATCGTTGCAAGAGGTGCGGAGGTCGTTTCGCTTTCGGAGGGCGTTTCAATAGCCGTTTCGGTCTCGGTAAAGTTCGTAAACTGTGCGGTCATTTTCGGGGAGGCAAGCGCAAGGGAGGTAATAACGCCATTGCCGTCAAATACTGCGCTTACGCCGTCTGAGGTGTACACCCAGCCGCCCTCATTTCCCGAGGTAAGCTCCGCTCCGTTCTCAAAGGCTGCGGACATATTGTCAATAGCCGTAAAAAGGGCGTAAACAGGCGATTTCTGCGGCACATCTTCGGGTGCAAGGTCAAAGGATAACTCTCCGAGAGATGAGGAAAGATCTCCGTCGCAGGAGGTCATCTTCATTCCCGATATGGTTTCGGGCGAGGATATTTCAAGCTCCCAGAAGCCTGCCCCGAGCCGTTTTAAATTGCCCGAAAATGCAAATTCCGTCTCCTCGCTGCTGTCGCTGCCCGGAGGAATTATGCCCGCTGTAACGGTACATTCACAGGTAAATCCCCCGTCAAGCTTCGGCTGAGGTGAGGGGGCAAGGTCTGAGACCGAGCAGGCGGAAATTCCTGCGGCAATTATAATTGGTGTGAAAATTTTAAGAAAGCTGTGCTTCATAAATACGTTCCTTTCATCTGATAACAGATATTTTTCGGAACGCATTACGGTTTATCTGCCAAGCTTTTTGTATACTTCGGGCAGCATTTTTATGACGTCTGTGGGGAGCATTCCCGTCATAGAAAGCTTATCTGCTGCAGCGTCTGCTGCCAGTCCGAAAATGTAAACTCCTGCACAGGCTGCTTCAAAAAGAAGGTTTTTGTCCTCGAAAATGCCCTTGCTGTTTGCGGTAACAAGGCCCGAAATTATTCCGGTGAGCACATCTCCGCTGCCGCCCCGTGAAAGTCCGCCGTTGCCCGTATATGAAACTCTGACTTTTCCCTCGGGTGAGACGATATAGGTGGGATAACCCTTAGCGCATACCACCGCTCCCGTAAGCTCTGCAAGGCGCATTGCGGCTCCCTGCCTGTCCGCCAGGACTTCGGCAGAAGATATGCCAAGCAGCCGCCCCAGCTCTGCAGGGTGGGGTGTGAGGACAGCCTTCTCTGCGTTCCTGATAATATCTATGCAGCCTGCAAGACAGTTTAGACCATCTGCGTCAATGATAAGGGGAATATTTTTTTCGCCGCACAGCTTTACTATATTTTGAAGTATGAGTGTGGTGTCACTTGTTGCTCCCATTCCGCTGCCTATGGATATGCAGGTCATTTTTTCCGCCTCGGAAAGAAGCTTTGGTATATTATCCGCCGAAATATAGCCGCCTGGAGTGGGGGCAAGCTTACAGAATGTACACTCGTAAATTCCCGAGGCTGTACGGTCAATAACATCGGGAACGGAGGCAAGCCGAACAAGTCCTGCGCCGCTTCTGAGCGCTCCCGAGACGTTCATTGCTGCAGCTCCGCTCATTCCCTCGCTGCCTGCGATAATAAGGAGCTTTCCGAAATTGCCTTTGTGATCCTGCTCACCTCTTATGGGGACTGCCTTTGCCGCAAGGCTCATATCCATAAGCTCGCAAATGCCCTCAATGCTCTCAAAGCATTCCCCGTCAATGCCGATAGGGGCGGTCACTATCTCGCCGCAAAGCTTTTTTGCGGGAGAATGTAACATTCCCGTTTTGACTGTGCCGAATGTAACGGTCACATCACAGCAAAGGGTACCCTCGGAGCATTTTCCGCTTATGCTGTCAGCTCCCGATGGGATATCAACGGCTATTTTAAATGCATTTGAAACGGATAACCGCTTCATTGTATTTGATATGTTTTCGGGCAGTTCACCGTGAAAGCCCGTTCCGAAAACTGAGTCGGCTATGATATCATATTCTGCGGACAGGTCAGTCTCGGAAAGAGGAAGAATTGTAATATCATTAACGGACGTTATTTTTGAATATTCCTCGAAAGCAATTCCCTTGCAGGGCAGCTCTGCGGCAAGGGACACGGTGACAACGGCTCTTCTTTCGTTTAAGATCCTTGCAATAACAAAGCCGTCTCCGCCGTTGTTTCCCTTTCCGCAGAGTATGAGAGCCTTTTTGCCCGAAATATCAGGTATGCGCTTTAATATTTCATCTGCAGCGGCGGCTCCTGCATTTTCCATAAGCTGTAAATATGTGGTTCCCTTTGAAACGGCGTTTGCCTCCGCTGTTTTCATCTGTTCGGGTGTAGCTGTATACATAAAAAATTCTCCTTTTTTGGAAACAAAAAAATTAAGACTGCTTTAAGATAAGCTTAGTATAATTTCATTACAAAATCTGAAAAGAAAGGTGACTTTTATGAAAAAAATTTTATGCGCTCTTGCCTGCGTGCTTGCGCTTACCGCCTGCGGAAGTGCGGAAAATACCCCTGCGGCTGAGACCGTGACGGAAACATCAGCCAATACAGAAACTGCTTCCGAAACAGAAGCGGAGACGGTACATAATAACGATACGGAAAATGCTCCCCCGACAGAAGAAAAAAGAGAGTTCAAGGGAGATATTATCCGTGTGACCGCTGTGGACGGTGATGTTATAACGGGAGAGAAAATGTCGGGCGGAAGAGGATTCGGCGGCGGCAGACCCGATGGAAATGCTCCTTCCTCGGAAGGAGAAATGCCCGAAAAAGGTGACAGACCCGAGGGTGACCCCCCTGCTGTGCCCGAGGACGGAAGTTTGCCCGAAAGCGGCGAGAAGCCCGATGGCGACCCCCCTGCTATGCCCGAAAAGGGAGATAAAAATTTTGACGGTGAGCGTCCCGAGGGCGAGACTGTCACATTTACCATTACCGACAGCACGGTTATGGATACGGAAAGCATTTCCGTCGGAGATATGATAACCGCAGAGCTTAACGAGGACGGAACAGCCGCTTCGGTAAAGGCGGCGGATATGCCTGCTCATAAAGAGGACAATGCCGAAAGCGAACAATAAAAATCAGCCGTGAAGCCTTTACTATCACAGCTGACAGGCGCAGAGAAGAACGAGCTTCGAAGAAGATCAAGCTTCGAAGAAGATCAAGTTTCTTCTCTGTGTCCTTTTATTTCCCCTGCCATCTCAAAGCCCTTTTTGGCGGCAATGACCGCAATTATCTCGTTGATAACAGCGGCGGCGGCAATGGTTCCCTGAATTATCTGCACTCCCCCGTCGTCCGAGGCTGACAGCACCGAAACGGCTATGCCCGTAAATACAAGGGACACTCCCGAATGGGGAAGCAGGGTAAGGCCCAGATATTTCCGGACATTTTCGTCCGAGCCGGATATCTTTGCGCCGATACTTGCTCCGAAATATTTTCCTGCGGCTCTTGCGGCGATGTAGATAAATGTAAACAGCCCTGCGTTAAATATAGCGTGCCAGTCAAGAGGTGCGCCAAGGTTCAGTATTACTATTATCATAGATACGGCGAGTATAGGGTTAAAATCCTTTGTTATTTCCTCAAGTTTTTCGCCCGTTATCATATTTGAAAATGCGGCGGAATATGCCATTCCCATAAGCATAAAATTAAGAACGGGTGAGGGCATTAAATATTTGTTGCAGAGAAGTCCTATGACCGAGGTCACAAGTATTCCTAAAATGAGGACTGCGAGAGAGGAGAATTTTCCCGATGTTTTTCTGAGAAGAAAGCCTGTGGGTATTCCCACTGCAGCGCCTATTATGAGGGGCAGGAATATCATAACGGGTATCATATACATCGGCATTGCTCCCCCCGACAGCTGACGGGCTATTATGGAAATGGTGGTGAAAAATACCGCCACTCCCACGATATCATCAAGCGCTGCCATTGGTATAAGAGTTTTTGTGACGGGTCCGTTTGTCTTGAACTCATTTACGATGGAAAGTGCGGGAGCAGGCGCCGTTGCAAGGGCAATTCCGCCGAAAATAAAGGCGAGATAAGTCGGAACGCCCATAATCAGAAAGACGATGTAAAACACAAGGGTAACAAGGGCAAATGTGCCTAAAGACTGGGTAAGGGTGGTGACGATAAGTGCCCTGCCGCTGCGCTTTATTTTTTTCCACACAAGTTCTGTTCCGATCATAAGACCCACCGCACATTCGAGAATGTGTATAAGGGTCTGATATGCACTCATATTCATAAGCTCTTCGGATATTACCGAAAATGCGTGAGGACCTAAAACAATTCCCGTTATAAGCCAGCCAAGTATGGAGGGAAGTCTCAGCTTTGAGACAAGCTTTCCCACAATAAATGCAATTGCTATTGCGCCGAGCCATTTAAGTATTATCATAGCCGTCTCCTTTCAGAACGCCGTACAGCATATATTCAAAAAGCTGCGGAAGATTTTTTTCGTGTAGGAATATCATATCTTCGGGGGACTGATTATCCGAGCGGAAACAGGCTGCCGACTTTCTGCAGCAGTAAAGATTATACATATCCTGCATTAAAGCAAAATATCTGACGGCGCTGTCCGTATCAACGCCCGATCTCAGCTGCCCCTTGTCAATAATAGCCCGTATGCGCTCTGTATTCATCTCATCATAGACCTGCCGTATCTCACATATCTTATCCCTATGCTTTTCGGGAGGGTCTGTCAGGGCTTCAAGAACCATTGCAGCCTCGTTTTTCTTTTCGGCGAAAAACTCCGCTCTTGCCTTGAAATATGCATTGTAATCTCCTGCGCTCTCGTCTGCGGAAAGCCTTTCGGTCATTTCATCAAAGCATATCCTGAGACATTCGATATAAAGATCGTCCTTGCTGTGGAAATTGTGATAAATAAGCCCCTTAGGGATACCTGCGCCGCTGATATTGTTTATGGACGCCTGCTTATATCCCTTTGAGCCAAATTCGCATATCCCGGCGGCGATTATTTTTTCTCTTGTGAGCTTTGTTTTTTCTTCCTGCTTCATAGGTGTAGTATACCTCCGAAAGAATATTTTAAAAATAGACCTGCAAGTCTATTATATTAAATTAAACAGGAAATGTCAATAGCTGTGAGAAAATTCGGGAAATAAAAAACGAGCCTGCATAAAAATGCAGACCCGTTTTGAAAAGCTTATTATACTTTAAATCAGTTGATAACAGTCTTCTCGGTTTCCTTATCAAAGATGTGGATCTTGTTGGGATCGATAGCAACCTTGATAGTGTCCTGAGGACGAGCGGTAGATCTGGGATCAACACGAGCGGTAAGAGGAATACCCTCACAGTTGAGGTAAAGGTATGTCTCAGCACCCATCATTTCGGTGATCTCAACGTCAGCCTCGATAACGCCTGTCTTAGCTGCGGAGAGGAACATTTCCTCGTCGTGGATGTTCTCGGGACGGATACCCATAATGATCTCCTTGTCAACGAGCTCGGAAAGTGCGAGGTCGTCAACCTTAGCCTCGGGAACTTCAACGTAGTACTTCTTGCCTCTTGTGGTCTTGGTGTCCTCGGAGCCGAACTCTACTGTGTACTTGCCCTCGATCTTTCTGAGAACAGCGTCAACAAAGTTCATCTGAGGAGATCCCATAAATCCTGCAACGAACTGGTTTACAGGGTTTGTATAAAGGTTCTGAGGAGAATCTACCTGCTGAACGAAACCATCCTTCATAACTACGATACGGTCACCCATTGTCATAGCCTCTGTCTGGTCATGTGTTACGTAAATAAATGTAGTACCGAGCTTCTGGTGGAGCTTGGAGATCTCGGTTCTCATCTGAGCACGGAGCTTAGCGTCCAGGTTGGAAAGAGGCTCGTCGAGAAGGAATACCTGAGGCTCACGAACGATAGCACGGCCGAGAGCAACACGCTGTCTCTGACCACCGGAAAGAGCCTTGGGCTTTCTGCTGAGCAGGTGAGAGATATCGAGAATTCTTGCTGCTTCTTCAACCTTACGGGCGATCTCGTCCTTAGGTACCTTTCTGAGCTTCAGACCGAATGCCATATTCTCGAATACTGTCATATGAGGATACAGAGCGTAGTTCTGGAAAACCATCGCAATATCTCTGTCCTTAGGAGCAACGTCGTTTACAAGACGGTCGCCGATGTAAAGCTCGCCCTCGGAAATTTCCTCAAGACCTGCGATCATACGAAGTGTTGTAGATTTTCCGCAGCCTGAAGGACCTACGAGGATGATGAACTCCTTGTCTTTGATCTCAAGGTTTACGTCTGATACGGCAACAACGCCACCGGGATATTTCTTATAGATGCCTCTGAGTGATAAACTTGCCATTTAATGTGGACCTCCCTATTCAAAATGCTGCCGACCATTCTTGCAATACAATATCGGCTATATCTATATAATACCAAATTACTCACATAAATTTCAAGTCTCTTATTACCCAAAGTTATAAAAAGTTATTTATTAAGTTTGACGAAAATAAATCGTCCTTAAAATTGTTGTTGGTAATTTATTACTGTTTTGCATAAAGATTTGCCGCTTCTTTGTGCAAAATTTCTCTGCACTTTCCGAGGGGCAGATTCGGGTCAAGAGGTATGCCGCCTATGCGTATCCTGCGGAGAAATACGACCCTGTTGCCCACCGCCTCCATCATACGCTTTACCTGATGATATTTTCCCTCGCAGATGATAAGGCGGACTTTTTTTCTGTCCTCGGTAAAGATCATTTCCGCAGGCAGGCATTTTTCTCCCCCGTCAATGGTCATTCCCGAGGCAAATATCTCCTTGTAGCTTTCCTCCGCAGGCTTTTCGAGAGTTACCTCGTATTCCTTTTCAACGTGGCTTCTGGGGGATAACATTCTGTGAGCAAGTGCGCCGTCATCTGTGATGAACACAAAGCCCTCGGTGTCCTTATCGAGCCTCCCTGCGGGGAAAATTCCCTTCCTGCGAAGCTCGGGAGGGATAAGCTCAAGGACGGTGGGGCTCAGCTCGTCCTTTACGGCGCATACCGTTCCCGCAGGCTTATTGAGCATAATATATAAATGCTCCCTGTAAATTATGTGCTTTCCGCCGATGACAATATCATCTTTTTGCGGGTCAACGTGGACTTCGCCCGACCTGACAGGCTCTCCGTTCACGATTATCTGTCTTTTTTTAATCATAGCCTTGGCGTCCGCACGGGAGATACCCGTCTGCTCCGCCGCAAATTTATCTATTCTCATCTGCCTGCCCTTTCACCGTTTTTATGTGCATATTCACCCGTTTTATGATGTATATTTTAGCATATTTACGTATGCTTGTCAAACTCTGAGATTAAACTTGGATTAAAAAAGACTTATCCTCCTTGACAAAAGCATTTTTCCCGATTATGATAAAGTAATGCAAACCGATTTACATAATGAAACGGAGGAAGGAATTATGAGTCTGCTTATTGTAAACACGCTTCCCTGTGACGACCCCGAAGCTATTAAAGCTATTGATATACTCAGCAGAGAGTCGGAAGAATGCAAGGTTATTAACGCATATGAAATGAACATAAAGCCTTGTATCGGCTGCAATAACTGCTGGCTGAAAACTCCCGGGATATGCTCATTAAAGGACGGCTATGAGGAGCTTATAAAAGGTTATCTCAGGTATGACGAGACTGTATTTATATCGGGAACGGCACTTGATTTTGCAGATCACCGAATGAAAAATGTAATTGACAGGCTGCTTCCTCTTGCAACAATGTACACCCATTTTGTTGACGGACAATGCAGACACGTACCCAGATATGACAAGAAATTCCGCTTCGGACTGCTGTACAGCGGAAAGGCGGACGAAGAATATCTGAAGCTGTGGTTCGACAGGGTGACACTAAATTTCAGCGGTGAGAATATAGGCGTATTTCCCACTCACAAGGCAAAGGAGATGAGCTTATGCATTTAGTTATTATAAGCGGAGCGACAAGGGCAAAGCCAAAAAGCAACACCGCAAAAATTATCGATGCCTTTAAAACGGGCTTTGAGGAAAAGGGGAACACCTCGGAAGTGTGGTATCTTTCGGACAGAAGGCAGTGGGAAGGTGCGGCAAAGGCTTTTTCGGAGAATGAAAATATCCTCATTGCCCTGCCCCTTTACGTGGAAAACATTCCCGGGATACTGCTTGAGTTTTTGTCGGCTGTCCCACCAAAAACGGACGGGAAAACTACAATTTCTTTTATTGTTCAGGGCGGCTTTCCCGAAGGGTCACAAAGCCGCTGCTGCGAGAAATATCTTGAAACGCTGCCCGAAAAGCTGGGCTGCCGCTACGGGGGCACGCTTATCAAGGGGGATATGTTCGGACTGGGGCTTCTTGACGAAAAAAACAGGCGAAAGCTTCTTGAGCCGTTTATAAAAATAGGACGGTATTTTTCCGGAAAGGGTCATTTTGAGAAAAGCGTTTCGGACGAATTTGCCGCTCCCGAATATCTGCCCGAAAAGGAAATAAAAAGGTTCAACAGGTACGGGCATACCGTTCAGCGCTTGTTTATGGGACTTATGGCAAAAAAGCTGGGGTGCAGGGGCAAGCTTGACGCAAAGCCTTATGGGGACAGATAAATTCTGCACGGAATAATATTTCATTTTCAAAAAAATTCCGGAATTTTCCCTTGAAAAACCGTGACACATAAAATATTACCCTTGATTTTTTTCCCTTATATGTTATAATATAAATATGCGAGTCCAAAAAAGGGACAAAATAATACAAAGGAATGAAATGAAATGCTGGATATCAGATTTGTCAGGGAAAATCCCGACGCAGTAAAGGAAAATATAAAGAAGAAGTTTCAGGACGCAAAGCTTCCTCTGGTTGACGAGGTGATCGAGCTTGACGCACAGTCAAGAGCCGCTCAGCAGGAGGCTGACAAGCTGAGAGCCGACAGGAACCGTATCTCCAAGCAGATAGGCGCTCTTATGGCTCAGGGCAAAAAGGAAGAAGCTGAGGCTGCAAAGGCACAGGTCACCTCCTTCGGAAACCGTCTTTCCGAGCTTGAAGCTCAGGAGACCGAGCTTGCCGAGAAGATAAAGAAGATAATGATGACAATTCCCAACATTATCGACCCCTCCGTTCCCATAGGCAAGGACGACAGCGAGAATGTTGAGCTTGAGCGTTTCGGTGAGCCTTTTACTCCCGATTTTGAAATTCCCTACCACACCGATATTATGGAAAAGCTGGGGGGCATTGACCTTGACGCCGCAAGAAAGGTTGCAGGAAACGGTTTCTATTATCTTATGGGCGATATTGCCCGTCTCCACTCCGCTGTTACATCTTACGCAAGGGATTTTATGATAGACAAAGGATTTACCTACTGCATTCCTCCCTTTATGATAAGAAGCGGCGTTGTTACAGGCGTTATGAGCTTTGCGGAAATGGACGCTATGATGTATAAGATCGAGGGTGAGGACCTTTATCTTATCGGCACAAGCGAACATTCTATGATAGGCAAGTACATCGACACCATCGTTGACGAGGCTACTCTCCCCCACACCCTCACAAGCTATTCCCCCTGCTTCAGAAAGGAAAAGGGCGCTCACGGCATTGAGGAAAGAGGAGTTTACCGCATTCATCAGTTTGAAAAGCAGGAAATGATCGTTATCTCCAAGCCCGAGGAGAGTATGGAATGGTTCCACAAGATGTGGCACTATACTGTTGAGCTTTTCCGCTCAATGGACGTTCCCGTAAGAACTATCGAGTGCTGCTCAGGTGACCTGGCAGACCTCAAGGTCAAATCCTACGATGTTGAGGCGTGGAGCCCCCGTCAGCAGAAGTATTTCGAGGTAGGAAGCTGCTCCAACTTAGGCGACGCTCAGGCAAGACGTCTTGGTATCAGAGTCAAGGGCGCTGACGGAAAGAAATATTTCGCTCACACTCTCAACAACACCGTTGCGGCTCCTCCAAGAATGCTCATTGCTCTTCTTGAGAATAATCTCAACGAAGACGGTTCTATCAGAATTCCCAAGTCTCTCCAGCCGTATATGGGCGGAAAGACCGTTATTGAAGTAAAGCAGTAAGAACATCATACAACTTTTTTTATTTATTCTATGAAATGTTCCACGTGGAACAATAAAAATACCCCCGAAAATTCCAAAGTGAAATTTTCGGGGGATTATTTTTTTCAATTGTTCCACGTGGAACATTTTCTATGTTTCTCACAGACGCAGAATGATTTTACAGCTTTATTGATTTAATGATGCGACCTCGCTGCGGGGCGTCCCCCGCCCACGTGGAACATTAAATTTTATTTTGCGCATACATCGGGCTTATTGTGAGTAGCCTTACGTACATCCTCAATAGTTTCACGGATATTCAGAAAAGTTTCCGCAAGAACAGGGTCAAAGTCCCGTCCGCTTCCTTCGGAAATGATATTAAAGCACTCCTCAAGGGGCATTGCGTCACGATAGCAGCGCTTTTCAGATACAGCGTCAAATACGTCTGCCACAGCCATTATCCTTGCGGAAAGGGGGATATCCGTTCCCGATAGTCCTTCGGGATAGCCCCTGCCGTTCCATTTTTCGTGATGATAGCGTGCCACCTCGTATGCCATCTGTTTATAATTTTCATCGGCTGAACCCGAGAATATCTCCTTTAGTATCTCACTGCCCTTTGCGGAGTGTGACTTCATTATATCAAATTCCTCATCGGTGAGCTTTCCCGGCTTGCAGAGGATACTGTCGGGAATGGATATCTTTCCGATATCGTGAAGCGGAGCCACCATTGCAAGACACTCGATAAATTCATCGGTGATGATATCGCTGTACTGTCCCGTCCGCTGCAGCTCACGGGAGAGAAGCTCGGCATAGATGCTGGTTCTTTTGATATGACCGCCCGTATTTTCGTCACGGTTTTCAACTAAAGTTGCAAAGCCGCATATCATTTCCTGATTGTGGGAAAGGAGCTGCTCGTAATTATCGGCGTCCTCGCTCAGCAGCTTTGATGTCCTTTTTGTGAGCAGAAGGAGCAGTGCCGCAAAGCTTAAAAGCGTTAACATTCTGGGCAGAACACCGAATATCACAAGTCTATTTAAGGTCTGAAAATTATGGTCATTATTCCGACCTATGTAAAATGCGATAAACTGCCCTGCGGCGGTAACTATTAGGGTTCCTGCCGTTGACAGCTTTGTAAGCTTCTGTGAAAAATAAAGACCCGCTATGGCTATGGGAAATGCATATACCACCACAACGTGATATGTGAGGGTCGATGTTATCACAAGCAGGAAAAGGTCGGCAAACATCACATACAGATATTTGAGATACTTTGCCGATGTTCCGCAAAGCTTATTCAGAAGCTTCGGAAGCAGCAGGAGTACGGCGCTTATGAAGTAAGCCGCAGTCATTACGGGTCTGTCGATTATAAATATCCCTGCCACATTCAGAATGTAGATAACAGTAAAAATGGCAAAGGTCAACAGCATAACATTTGCGGCTGTGCGGTTTGCGTCCTCTTCGTTTCGTTTTATTATTCTGCTCAGGGTCGCATTGCTCATCTATCTCATCTCCAAAAAATATGTTGGAATAATTATACCATATTCTACAATATTCGTCAACAAATTTCCCGGCTCCTATAAAACAAACTCACGTGAACAAGACTGTCACGTGAGTTTTATCATATCATATATTACTTTTTCCTCTTAACAGGCACCCATATCGCACTTTCATAATCAGCAACACTTCCGTCGCCCTCCGAGTACCACTCGATATTTGCTCCGAATGCAATGTCAAAATCGGGATTTCCGGGGAGCCATTCACGGAATATCCTTGTATTCACCGACTGAAGCGCACCGGGCATAGGACCTACACACTTAAACTTTGCCCATTGCGTCTCGGGAAACTCATACACCGTCATTCCCTCGGGTACATCTCCGCCCTTGTACTCACCTGCAATGATGTATCTGAATTTGCCGCCGCCAATGTCGTCTATGCACACGCCGTACAAGCCTATGCCGTTATCTGCTATTGCCTTTTCCTCGGCAGTTTCGGGGGCTTTTTTGAAAAGAGGCGCTATCTTTTCTGCCATTATCTCGTCCCAGAACTTTGGAATTTCTGCATAGGAATTATCCTCCGAAAAATAACGCTCATAACCGATGACCTTAAATCCGCTAATTTTTTCAACTATCATATCCATACTGTTTCCTCCTTGAATCACCACTTGAATTTTAAGAGGGAGAAATGTTCTCAGCTTGTGTGGGTCTTTCCGCAGACCCGACGGAGTTACGCCGTGAAACCGTGTGAACGCCTTCGTAAAACTCTCGGGGGTGTCGTAGCCGTATTTCAGAGCAATATCAATGACCTTTTCGTCCCTGCCGCCGAGAATATCCAGCGCTGAAAGATAAAGTCTGCGGCAGCGGATATATTCGCCCATTGAATACCCTGTCATAAGCTTGAAGCCACGCTCAAGATAAAAGGGTGAGATGTTCACCGATTTTGCTGCGTCCTCGGGAGATATGTCTTCTGTAAGACCATTCTCCATAAAATCAATTGCCCGTCTCAGGCTTTCCGTCCAGTCCATTTCCTCGCCTCCTGCAGTTATGATAACATATGTAAGTGTTTTTGTCCTGTCAGTTTCTGCCTTGTTTTGTCCGATATATTATCCGGTAAATTTATTTTACCTTATATTTATTCTTGTGTCAATCAAAAAAGCCGCTTAGTGTTCATAATGATATAATCCCCTTAGAGTAGACACTCGAAAAAACAAAAATTTCGAGACTACACTAAGGGGGTAATTTTATGCCAAGAAGAAGTCATAAGAACAAGAAGTATTCAACAGAACTAAAGCTGAAAGCGGTAAAAGAAT
>NZ_JBNMJV010000024.1:0-45380 GCF_050874005.1 Huintestinicola sp. | reverse complement strand
TATATTCTTTTTGAACCATTTATGAATACTCGCCACCGTTTTTACTTTGTTTTCCCTTTCGGTTTACTCAGTATCACCGACAGCTTTATTATCTTACCATATCCATTTCTAAATGTCAAGCCTTTTTCGACAAGTTTTTTGGATTTGTTGAAAAGTACTATTTGCCAAACGAATTATCCACTATCAGATGTGCAGTTTCACATCATTCAAGAGACTCCAAAAAAGCCGTAAGCTGCTCCGCCGCTTTTTTATGAGTAGCCACCGAGGGGTGATAATCGCCGCCGTAGCCGTCCTCCTCGCTCTGATAGTCAAACTTCATAGTGTGGATATGCTCATCGGAATTATCTCTCGAAAAATCCGATGCCGCTTCTTCTATCTGACCGAAAAGCTCTGCTCCCATTATGCCCATTGTACAAACAATTTCCGCATCGGGATTATGCTCCCTCACATCGTCAAGAAAGGCATAGTATGCCTCATAAAACTCGTACTGCCTGTCCTCGTCCCTGCCCGTGTAGCTGTAATCATTGGTGCCGATATTTATGACCACAATGTCGCTTCCCTCGCCGAAGTCCCACTCGGAAAGCGGCTCGATGCCACGGCGCTGCTCGAAATTGGTGTCGGTATAATCGTAGACCTCCCCCAGCAGCAGATAATCCTCCTTCTCCCCCACGTATTCCGTGTAATTGGAAATAAGCCCCAGTCCGCTTATGCACACAAGGCTGTAATCTGCGTCAAGATTTTTAGCTGTCAGATAGCCATATGTGGCGGCACCGTTCTCATAATCGCAGTTAAAGCCGTACTCGGGACCCTCAGCTTCATTTGAATATCCGCAGGTTATGGAGTCCCCGATGACCTCGATACTAAGCTCCTTTTCGGCTGTCGGGGCTATTCTGCTTGCATTGCAGGTTATGGACTTAATGCCCGTATTGGTCATCTGATTTTCGGTCAGCTTGACAATAGCCACCTCGGCATTTTTAAGCTCCTCACCCTCGTAAAGAACATAGCTCTGCTCCCCGTCCTCCAGACGGATACGCTTAGTCAGCTCACCGTTTATCTCAACACCTATCCAGCCCTGCTGCCTGCTTGAATATGCTCCGCCGTTTGAAACAAGCACCGCTTCCACCCTGTCTCCCGTCATATTGAAGCGGACTGCCGAGCAGGTGTATGACAGATAACAGATGTCATTATGCTCAATATGCCGACCGTTAAATTTCACCGTTTCCTCCGAGGGAACAAAAACTACCTCCTCGGCACGGGGCGAATAGAAATACGGAATACCCTCAAGTCCTCTGCCCTCCGCCTCGGGGTCAATGTCGTGGACAGCAGCCGCAGAGGTTTCCGAGGTCTGGGAGATAACATTTGTCTCCGCCGCAGTATCTGCATATGATGTCACAGGCTCCCCCGAATTCCCGTTTCCGCAGGCGGTAAGACCAAGCACCGCCAGAACTGCGGCAATTTTTTTCTTCATCAAATTCATCTCCCTCGGGATTTTCATTTATGTTATTATACCACATTTGCGGAATACTTTCAAGTTTTTTCGGATATTTAAAATACGCAACACATTTATAATTTGTGATCCTCTGAAAAGAAAGACGGCTCAGAGAGCCGCAAATCGCTCTCCGAGCCTGTAAAATGATAATGCTTTCAAAATATGAATTTTTTTCTATATTTGCCGATGATATAAGTGCTTTCTTCAATCCTCTATCAGCCAGACAACCTCGACATCTTCCTTTTCAACATCTGTAGGAGAAGACAAATTTTCTGCATAAGACGGAGCAACTTCACCGATTTTGTAGATTCGATTTTCTTCATCACGTTTAGATTTTAACAGCATTTCACGTTCGGTGAAATTGGTAATAACACTTTTTATTCCTTTTATTTTTTGTCCTGTAAATGAAGCAATTAACTCTGCCTTGTTTTTGGAATCCTCAACAGCTTCTTTGAGAAGTTCCTTGTGTAAATCAGACAAATCAGAATAGTAATATGTTTCTCTCAAAACAACATTTAGCTTGTATTTCGCAATATACTGCATCATACTGTTTATATTGTAAGTGCTGAGCGGCATTCTGATGGATATTTCACGCTCCGAATAATATGGCTTTTCCCCTTCATCAATACTGTATCTTTTCGAGGTATTATTGTCCTCAAGTTCAAACATATCTGATTTTATACCGTTGTTTTCCATAATTTCAAGAAAATGTTCAAGCTCTTTGTTTACCGCCTCAACAGCTTCGGGAATTGTCATTCCATCTGCCGTGAACCCAAGAGTGTATTTCACAATATCACACTCTACTCTTTTCTCCGCATATCCTTTTACCGTCATTTCGCCCATAATGATCTTCCTTTCTGCATTTAATTTTTTCATAAGGATCATCTTGTATATCATTAATTATAATTATACTCACTATCTGTGTAAAAATTTTCACAGCAAAAGTTTTTTTGAAAAAATCAAACAACTCCGACAGAACGTCTTTGCCCTGTCGGAGTTATTTTCTGCTTATAAGCTTACCCGTATATTTCATAAGGCTTGCTGCTAAGTGTGCCGCATCAGAAAGCCCTTTCCCGTTCATAAAAATGTCCCCGCAAAAATTTACCTCTTCACCTTCGAATAATCCACAAGGCTCATATTCAGGTCAACATCTCCCTCAATGCCGCTGACACGCCCGTCGGAAGCATATTGCCACATTGTGAAATAATAGGGATATTCGGGGATATCACGATACTCCGCAAGCCAGAAATCAAAGCCTGCAAGCCTGCTCATATCAAACTTTGTTAGAGCCATTCGCTTCACGCTGTAGACCATAGGGATATGACCGCCCTTTGCAATGCGGTTGCAGAAAGCAGCGGCGCATTCATTCAGCACATCTGCGGAGACCTCGTTTGTGCGAGCAGTCTCGTCCCCCACGATCTCCCAGTCGAATACAACAGGGTACATTATCTCATAACCCTCTATCTCGCTGAGAACCGCTTCAGCTTCCTCTACAGCCTCCTCGGCACTCACCGCCTGTGAATAGAAATAAACGCCGATGTCAAGTCCTGCGTCAAGCGCACCCTCCGCATATTCGTGAAAACGCTCGTCCACATTTATCTGCCCCGACTCATATCCACGATAGCCCAGACGTATCATTGCAAAATCAACGCCGTCCGCCTTCACAGCCTCCCAGTCGATGTCCCCCTGATGATATGACACGTCAATGCCTGTTTTATTGACCTTGACCCCGTCTATGTAATAATTCTTGAAGCCGTTTTCCGCCTTCACATTGTCAAAATCCATCTCGTGACGGGGAACGTCAGTCAGCGCCGCAAGCCACGTGTCACCATATGTGGGGTCATTAAGATATATAACGTCCTTTTCTCCGAAATATTCAAACACTCTCGAAGCCTCGGCTGAAATATATTCCTCGTCCTCTTTAAGCGCCTTGTCAAGCCTTGCATTATTTATCCCGAGCACCGCCAGGGAAATGCCCATAACGGGAATGATAATATTCCTCGGGTCTATCTTCTTTTTTTTCTGCGGCTGTCCACTGCCTGTGGTGGGGGGCAAGCCGTTTCTTTCCTCCATATATTACCTTCCTTGTAAATTTTTAGTTAAATGTCAATTCGCACTTGGCATTTAAGTACATTTGTGCTATAATATTCATACAGAGCCGAGCATTACCATCATCGGCAATGTAGCCGCCGAAAGCAGAGTTGTCACCGCAAAAATGACAGCCGCCATTTCGGGGCATTTTTTATATCTGATAGCAAACATTGTTCCCGTTGCCGCCGCAGGACAGCCTGCCGCCGCCATAACCACCATAAACACCGTATGAGGAATGGGGAACCACCTGAAAATGAGCCAGAACAGAACAGGGCAAACGATAAGCCGCAAAGCCGCCGCACGGTAAACTCCCACGTTTCTGATATGCTCTCCTATGACAGTTTCGCTTATGGTAACGCCTGCGCAGAGCATAGCAAGAGGTGTATTCATACTGCCTACATAATCCGCAGCCGAAAGAACAACTCCCACGGTCTCCTTAACAAATGCAGGGAAGGGTATTTCCGACAGGGCAGGACGGATAAGGAATGTCACCAGTCCCAGCGCTGTAGCGATGATGGCAGGAGAGGTAAGCACCTTTTTCAGAGAGGTCTTCTGCTCCTTTCCGCCGAAGGATATTACGCCGTGTGTCCAGACCATAATATTAAAAACGGTAACGTAGCCTGTGAGATAAAATACTCCCTCAGCACCGAAAAGTCCGTTGATAAGTGGAATTCCCATAAAGGCGCAGTTTGAATAAACAGCTGCGAACTGCTCTACCCGACCCTCGTCGGTGTGGTTTTTCCTGTAAAGTATCATTACAAGAAAAATCATTATAACATAGGAAACAAAGCCAAATCCGACTGAAATTCCAAGTCCAAAAAGCAGCTGAGTATTGAACTCCTGCTGATAGGACATAAAAATGAGGACAGGATTTACAACCTCAAGAACAAAGCTTGACAGCTTTGAATTTGTCTCCTTGTTGATAAGCTTTTTCTTTCCGCAAAAAAAGCCTAAGGTCACAAGAATGAACATAACTGCGATCTGCTTTACGCAAATAAGTGAAAGCTCCATTTTAAATTACCTGCCTTTTATATTTCTTGCTCTTTTTTCTTCTTTTTCTTTTCCTCGTACATCTCAAGGAACATTGAAAGACAGCATAAGACAGCCATTCCGGGGGCGGCCAGATCCGTTCCGAAGCTTCTGCCGCCGGTTGTAAAGGCTTCACAAAGCTCCGAGGTAAGGCTGTACATAAATAAGTACGCCGCCGCCGAGCGCATATCTCCCAGCTGTAAAATGAGAATTCCTGCCGCCGCTCCGATAACGGTGTAATATGCTGCCGCCGGAATAATAATGTTGTAAGTTATAAGCCCCGATGAGACCCCATAGGCAGAGAACAGACCGTACATCAGCGAGGAAATTATCACCGCAGGGACTGCCCCAAAGTCCTGACGGATAATATGGAAAAAGTAGCCGAATACAACAATGGAATAAAACAGACCCGAAGCCACGGCAGTCAGCAAAATATCCGTAATGTCGATGTCAGCATTCCAGTTAAAGTATCTCACCTTGAAGGCAAGCCCGATAAGCGGTCCGGCAAATGCAGCGCCAAAGCCCCAGGAACCTCCGGGCAGTACATTTTCCGCCAAAAATCCCTTTGCAAAGAACGACCGCTTATTGCCCTCAACAACAGTCAGGAAAAACCAGCTTAAAACTATTGCCGCCGCCGCAGGCGCAAGCCTGTTAAACGGATACGGCAAAAACCTTTCAGAAGCATAACCTGCCGCTCCGCAGAGGACTATGAACATCATAAGCTTTATGACCGAGCCTGCAAAAAATTTTGCGTAATGCCTGTCTGCCATAGGCTATCACTCACTTTCTTTTTTTCTTTTTATTTTTCGCTCCGCTCCCGTTCTGACGGGGTGCGGCGCTTATCATAAGGCGCAGGCGGTTCACCTCAGCGGTGATATCCCCCATACCCGTATATCTTCCGAAGCCAAGTTCCGCTATTTCTGCCGCACGATCCTTCATATCAAGCTTCAGCATTGCCTTTACGATACAGATGTCCGCCATCAGCGTACACCGTGGGTCAGGCTCGCTCAGCAGCTTTATGAATACCGTAACAGCGTTTTCATACCGCTTTTCGATATACTCCTTTATGCCTACAGTCCGGCGCATTACCAGGGTACTTTCCCCCAGCACAAGCTTATTCTGCTCCTCGTAAAGCGTCCTTATTCTTTCGGGCTTGCCGAGAAGAAACATGCAGAGTATATAATTATTTGCAAACACGTGACCTACGGTTTTCGGCAGTCTGCTTATATCCGTCTCCTCAAAAGCTTTGAGAGCGTCTCTGAGTTTTCCCCGAAACAGCAGTCCCTGAGCGGTAAGAGCCTGCCCCTCTGCTTTTTCCTTGGGACTTCCTGCGGTCTCACATTCTGCCGAGAGCATTTTTATATATTCATCATTGTAGCCGTGCTCGGCAAGATACATTGCCGAATCCGCATAATGACCGGTCATTTTCAGAAAACCTTTAACGGTATCTTTAAGGCTTTTCACCGCTTTCATTTCTTTTCATACCTTCTCGAATATTTTATCTTTATGATAAGTGACACTACTGCATCGGCAATGAGCAGGAAGCCCATAAAGCCGTGAATGACGGTTGTGGTGATGTCATAGCCGTAGGTAAACGCCACGATGAGAAAAAAGCCTCCCGCAAACAGGAGCATTGCAATTTTGAGATACTTCACGCAGAGGGCAGCATATTCCGCCAGCTCCTCCTTACCCTCTTTTATGCTCCTGATTATTCCAAAAAAGTCTACCGCCGCCACAACAAACAGCATTAACAGTATTGCGTCATATATCCAGCCGTAGCTGAATATGTCTATCTTATTCATATGCTTCCGCCTTTCACATATTACTTACTCCGCCGTCTCTTTGGGAACGGTGACTTCCAGTGCCTTGATAAGCTGTGCGTCGGTAAGGAGCGCCGCTTCGTCGGATATCTGATTAAGGTCTATCTCTGATGACAGAGCCACGTCAAATTCGGGTTTTAAGCCTGTGCCGTTGAAATCCCCGCTGTTGTCCGTTCTGAGGATCGCCGTTGAAAGCATTACCACAGAACCGTCGGAGCAGGTGTAGGCTGTCTGTAAATATCCCTTGCCTGCGGTAGTTTTGCCCACCGTATGAGCGGCGCATTTTTCCGCAAGTGCAAATGCGAAAAGCTCTGAGCTGCCTGCGGTGTTCTGATTTACGATAACGGACATGGGCATTTTTATCTCCTCCGACTCGGTGCATACCACTACAGCTTCGGCAGTGCCGTTTTTATACTCGGCAGTGACCGCCGTTCCTGCGCCGATGATATGGTCAAGACACTTCTGCAGTGACTCCATTGAGCCGCCCTTGTTGTTTCTCAGGTCAAATATAAGTCCGCTTGCTCCTGCGGATATAAGCTCGTCAAGCTTGGCTTTCAGCTGTGACTCGGTCTTGTCGGTGAATGAGGATATCTTTATATATCCGATAGCATCTATGACCCTGCCTGTGACGGTGACCTGCTCGGAGCGCTGGGCAACAACGTTATAGGTGATAAAATCGCTGGTGCCGTCATCGTTTGTACGCTTAACATACAGCTTTACACGAGTGCCTTCTTCGCAGTTAAAAAGAGAAGTTGCCTCGTCATAGCCGCCCTCGAAAGCGATAACGTCCGTATTGTTAACGGCGGTGATTATATCGCCTGCAAGAAGTCCCGTTTCCTCAGCGGAGGTGCCGGGGTGGACCTCGGTTATTTTGATATATCCGCTCGGCTCCTTTTCATAGTTAAAGCCCAGCCATACGGACACACCTGTCTGCTCATTCAGGCGCTTTGCATAGTCCTCGGCGGTGAGATATTCGGCATAGCTGTCCCCCACTCCGCCGATATAACCCTGCACCATTCCCTCGATAAGCTTTGCTTCGTCAATTTCTCCGATGTAATGAGTGCGGCTGTAGGTGTCTATCTCGGAAAGCTTGCTGTAAAATTCCTGCTTCTCGCTGACGCTTTTTATTTTGTTGTTGAACATATCAAGGGTAACATTACTTGTTATGATAAAGGTCACGGCGGCTGTTATTGCCATAAGTCCTATTGTTATTCCAAGTGATACTTTTATCTTCATCTCTTTCTATCCTTTTAACGCAAAATACCCGCTGCCTGCATAGGCAGCGGGGCAGGCTCTTTATCCCATACTTACATAGTTCAGCGGATCCACAGTCTCTCCGTTTACTCTGACCTCAAAATGGCAATGATTGCCGTATGCATAGCCCGTACAGCCAATGTAGCCGATAGTCTGTCCCTGGGACACCTCGTCTCCCACGCTGACGGTGCAGCTGGACATATGACCGTAAAGGGTGGATATCTTGTCGCCGTGGTCGATAAGAACGTGTATGCCGTAGCCGTTGCCCGTATCCGAGGCTCTGATAACAGTTCCCGAAGCGGAGGCAACGATAGGCTCTCCTGCACAGCCGGGCTTATTGATGTCGATACCCTTGTGGAAATCGCTGGCTCCGCCTTCCTCGGCAATGGTCCTGTAGCCGTATGTATCGGTCATATTGAGAACGGTGGGGCAGGGCCAGATAAAGCCCTGAGAAGCACCTGTTACGTACTGGTATGTATCGTCGGAATCGTCCTCAGGCTCGGGCTCGGGGGCAGGCTCGGGAACATATTCAATGCCCTGAGCTTCGGCTTCAAGACGCTTCTGCTCTTCCTCAAGCTGTCTCTGACGCTCTTCCTCTTCCTTACGCTTTCTTTCTTCCTCCTTGCGCTTTCTTTCCTCTTCTTCCCTGCGCCTGCGCTCTTCTTCACGCTTTCTTTCAAGCTCTTCCTGCTGCTTTCTGATATATTCCTGCAGCTCTTCCTCGGCGTCGGCTTCCTCCTGCTTTATTTCCTCGGTTCGGTTCCTGCTGTACTCAGCCTGTGCCTCGTACCACTCCTTTGTTTCCTCGTGGTCGGCATAGGTCTGCTGCAGATCGGCAAGCACCGACTCAGCCTCGGCTTTCTTCTGCTCGGTCTCAGCCTTTGTCTGCTCCAGAGCGGCTTTATCATTGTTAAGTGCGGTTATTTTTTCATTCAGCTCGTCGATCATTTCCTTGTCGTGACGGGACATTCTCTCCATAAGCTCCGTTCTTGCAAGGATATCGTAGAAATCGGTGGAGCCTGCAAGCATTGAAGCGATGCTGTCATTACCGTTCATATACATTGCACGGATACGTGCCTTGAACTCCTCAATGCCCTCGGCAACTTCATCTTCCTTGCCCTTTATCTGCTCCTCAAGGTCGGCAATATCATCGTTTAAGAGAGATATCTGCTCCTTGATATTGGCAATTTCCTGCTCCTGCACCTTCATTTTTTCATCGTAAACTTCAAGATATTTTGCGTGCTCCTCGGCGTTCTGCTCGTATTCGCCGAGAGAAGCCTCAAGCTGTCTGCGCTCCTCGGCAAGATCTGCCTGCTTGCGCTCAAGTTCGGCTATATCGTCCTCGTAATCGGCGGTGACAACAGAACCTGTCATTACCGACAGAGCAAGAACTCCTGCTGCACACAGGGCGCCTACGCTCCGAAAAAGCTTTTTTACCGAATTCTTTTTCATTTTATTTTCCCTTTCACATTCTCTGTTTATTTCTTTTTTATACCTTAACGTGCTTCTTGACGCTGGCAACCGTTCCGATGGAGGCAAGAACTGCACCTGCTGCTACGTAAATTACCGCAAGCTGCCACATAAAGCTGTTCAGAGGGATAAATCCCGAAGAACCCATTGCTGCAAAAAGAGTGGTCTCGGTGGAGAGGAGCGCCACAAGCCTGTCATAGCCCGCAAAGGTAAGCAGAGCAGCTGCCACTCCCGCCATTATTCCAAGTACCAGTCCCTCTATGAAAAACGGTATTTTAATAAAGCTGTCGGTAGCGCCCACGAATTTCATAATGGCAATTTCCCTGTGACGGGTCTCAACGCTGGCACGTGTGATATTCGATATCATAACAAAGCTTACCAGCACAAGTGAAATGAGGATAATTGCGCATACTGCAGTGATTGCGCTTTTAAGCCCTGTAAGGATATTTACAAAATCATAGGGAGCCTTGACCTTTTCAATATGGCTGTAGGAATTGATCGCATAAAGGGTGGAGCTCATACGGGTGATATCCTTTATCTTGATACGGTATGCGTCGGGGAGAGGATTTTCGTCTATGTAGCTGAAAATATCCTCGGCGTCGTTCATATCAGCCTTGATACCCTCGAGAGCCTCCTCCTTTGACCAGAAAATGACCTCGGAAATGTTTTCGTCGGCTTTTAGCTTGTTTCCAAGCTCCTCGATATATTCGTCATCTGCGTCGTCGGCAAGGAAAATAACGACCTCGTTTTTGTCCTCCACTCCGCTGATGAATGTATTTATATTAAGCGAAAAGAGCCCTGTGAAGCCAACAATAAGCAGCGACACCGTCAATACGCAGAAGGTCGCAACGGAGGCGATATTGTTGTTCAGGATATTTCTCACGCCCTGCTTGATAAGATAACCTGCACCGCTGAGTCTCATTGAATTTTTGCTTTCCTTTCCCTTAAATTAGGTCGTCGAAGGAGATCTGACCCTTTCGGATATTGATAAGTCTGCCGCCCACACGTCTCACCAGTTCGTGCTCGTGAGTAACCATAAGCACGGTAGTTCCACGGTCGTTTATCTCCTTGAGAAGCTTGACTATCTCCACCGATGTGCGGGGGTCAAGATTTCCCGTAGGCTCGTCGGCAATGATGAGCTGAGGATTATTGACCAGCGCTCTGGCAAGGGCAACACGCTGCTGCTCGCCGCCCGAAAGCTCGCCGGGGTAACGGTTTATCTTTTCCTGAAGTCCTAAGAGACCTATTACCTGGGGCACTCTTTTTCTTATGTATTTGGTGGGAGCGTCGATACATCTGAGGACGAACGCCACATTGTCATAGACGGTCATAGAGTCTATGAGCATAAAGTTCTGGAACACAAAGCCGATGGTACGTCTCAGCTTGTGAACGTCACGCTGCTTCATTTTGATAAGGTCGAAGCCGTTTACCTTGATAACGCTTTTCACATCGGCTCTTTCGTCCGCCTTCACTTCTCTTGTAAGGAGCCTTATGAGGGTACTTTTTCCTGCACCCGACTCGCCCACCACAAAGGCAAACTCGCCGTCTTTTATTTTAAGGGACACATCATTCAGAGCGTCAACTCCGTTTTTATATGTCACCGATACGTTCTTGAGTTCTATCAAAAAATTCACCGCCTGAGTATAAATAAAGCAGATAAAAGGGCAGTAGAGATCCCCAACTGCCCCCTGAAAATCTATTCGGTTTTATTTCTCCCCGAAGCACAAATTCATATCATCAGAATTTTGTGGGATTTGCGGAGAGATATTTCTTGACCATAAGTGCGATCTTGAAGATGATAGCGTGGTCAAATTCTCTGAGGTCGAGACCTGTGAGCTTCTTTATCTTTTCAAGTCTGTAAACCAGAGTATTTCTGTGTACGAAGAGCTTTCTTGAAGTCTCGGACACGTTAAGGTTATTCTCGAAGAATTTCTGAATGGTGAAAAGGGTCTCGTGGTCGAGGGACTCGATGGAGCCTTTCTTGAACACTTCCTGGAGGAAGGTCTCGCAGAGAGTGGTGGGAAGGTGGTAAATAAGTCTTGCGATACCCAGATTATCGTAGGAAACGATGACCTTGTCGGTATCGAACACCTTGCCGACCTCGAGAGCTATCTGAGCCTCCTTGAAGGAGCGAGCAAGATCCTTTACGCCCACAACAGCAGTACCAATACCCACGTTGACACGGGTATAGAACTCGCCCGAGAGAGTGTCGGAAATGGAGCGGGCAAGCTTTTCAAGATCCTTTGACTCTACGTTGCTCTTTATTTCCTTAACAAGTACGATATCGCTTTCTGTGATGTTGAAAACGAAATCCTTGGTCTTATCGGGGAAGAGATTCTGGATAACGTCATATGCGGACACGTCGTTTGAGGAAATTATCCTGATAAGGAATACAACACGGCTCACGTCTGCATTGAAATGCAGCTCTCTTGCCTTTACAACGATATCGCCGGGGAGGACGTTATCGAGAACAACGTTCTTGATGAAGTTGTTGCGGTCGTACTTCTCGTCATAATACTGCTTTATGCTTGAGAGAGTGATCGCCATAATATTCGCATACTTTGCCGCATTTTCATCGGTGCCCTCCACAAAGACCGCATAGTCGGGCTTTATGTGGGAGCCGAAGGGCTTATAAGTATATCCGTCCCTTACAAAAATATCGTGGGAATCGCTGAGGTCAAGGGACACAAATTCGTTGGTGGTGCCTATCTTGGTAAGCTCGCTGCAGGCAATAATGGTGGCGGTGGAGTCCACTACTCCTATAACGCAGTCCATTGTATCTCTCATCTGATGAATGAGGCCTTGAAACAGTCTGTTTGACATTTACAGTCTTCCTTTCATTTTCTCCGCCGAAGCTGCGGGGGTCGGGTGTTGCCGATCATAGCTGCGCTGCGGTCATTATAAACGGCTCTGCTATGCGCTCAGATGACCTGCCTCGGGCATTAAGCCGCATTGTTCGATCAGACAGATCACCCTTGACCGCTTCTTATATAGTTTAATTTTATCATATTATGCCTTTATTTGTGTTAACTTTTTATGAACATTAGTCAAATATCACAATTTTTTTCTGAATTTAAAAAGCAAAGGGAGTACGTCCCTTGAGAACATACTCCCTAAAAATCCAAAATACCGTGCAGAGTTATCTGGACTCCTCAGCAAATCCGCTGTCAACAAGCTCGATAAGTGCTGTTACAGCTTCCTGCTCGTCAGCTCCGTCAGCGATAATTCTGATCTGTGTGCCGCCAACAATACCAAGTGAGAGAATACCGAGAAGGCTCTTTGCATTTACTCTTCTCTCTTCCTTTTCGATCCAGATAGAGGACTTGAACTCATTAGCCTTCTGAATGAAAAATGTTGCGGGACGTGCGTGTAAGCCAACCTGATTCTGAACCATTACATCTTTAACAAACATAACACTCTCTCCTATCCGTTAAGTAGCTATTTCTAAATTCAAGAGAATAACTATAACTTGCTTTAAGCTATAATTAAATTATACATTGCAAATTAACCTTAGTCAACAGAAAAATATGATAATTTTCCGTTTTTGCGGAATTTTCTGCCTTTTGAATTACAGAGCCGTTTTTTTAGCTTTTTGATTTGTGGATTTTTACTAATTTTATGACACCTGTACAATTTTCAACAGAGTTTTATATGCAAATCCACAGGAATTTGTTCATCAAACATCTTATAGATTTAAACTGTTTGTAAATATATGAATATTTTAAAAACAAGCGACCCTGTTTTTTGAAGCTCACCGCTCCTTTTCCGACAGCATATCCGGACGCCTTTCGGCGGTTATCTTCACCGCCTGCTCGTGTCTCCAGGCTGCAATATTTTTGTGATGTCCCGTGAGAAGAACAGGGGGCACTTCCATACCCTCCCACACCTCGGGACGGGTGTAATGAGGGTACTCCAGAAGTCCCGCAAAGTGGCTTTCCTCGGTGAAGCACTCCTCCGCCGCAAGCACCCCGGGTACCATTCTCGCCGCTGCGTCGCATATGACCATTGCAGGAAGCTCTCCGCCCGTGAGAACATAGTCACCGATAGATATCTCCTCGTCCACTATCTTGTCGATGACACGCTGGTCTACACCTTCATAATGCCCGCAAATCACGAAAATATTCTTCATTTTTGAAAGCTCTGCCGCTTTTTTCTGCGTAAAAACGCTGCCCTTGGGGGACATATATATGACATAGGGCTTTTCGTCAAGTCCCTCGCACACCGCCTGCCAGCAGCGGTAAATAGGCTCTGCCTGCATAACCATACCCTTTCCGCCGCCGTAGGGGGAATCGTCCACCCTGTTGTGCTTGTCAAGGGTGTAGTCTCTTATCTGATGGCAGTAAAGCTCAATAAGCCCCGCTTTCCGTGCTCTGCCGATTATGCTTTCGCCCAGCACAGCCTCGCACATATCGGGAAAAAGAGTTGCTATATCGAAACGCAAAATATCCTTCCTTTCACATCGGCAGCTTAGGCTCCCAAACGCCCTTGCTCACCACGCCCGAAGCGTCCGCAAGAGCCTCCAGACGGCTTATCTCCGAAGCTTCAAGAGTAATATCCTTTGCCATTGCAAGCTTCTACGCCTGACGTGGCTTTGTAATGCCCACGATAGGCACAGTTCCCTTGGATATCGCCCAACAAACGGCTATCTGTGCAGGCTGTGCATTATATTTTATGCCCAGCTCACGCAGACAGTCAATAAGGGGACGGAGCTTTTTAAGCACACCTTTATTGTATTGCAGACTGCGCATAGAAATTCCCTTAAAGGGGTGTTCATCGTCATATTTTCCGCTGAGAGCGCCCTGCTCAAGCACCATATATGCAAAATAAGGCACATCGTTTTTATGGCACCAGTCGAGTATGCGAAGCTGCTCGGGGTCACGTCTTATAAGGCTGAAATGGTTCTGAACAGCTCCCACTCTCAGCCCCTTTTCACGCAGCTGTTCATCTGCGGCAATTATCTGCTCAAGGCTGAAATTAGACAGACCGATAATGCCTATCCTGCCCTCATTTACAAGCTCGGCGCACTCGTTCAGATTTTGTCTTGTATTTTTCGGAAGATGCAGCCAGTAAATGTCCGCACGGTTTGCGCCTAAACGCTCAAGACTGCCAAGAAGCGCCGAACGGACCTCACCGGGAGAATACTTTTTCAGCGGCATATGCTTTGTGGAAATAAGCACCTTACTGCCAAGCTCCCCCGCTTCACGGATACATTCCCCGAGAAGCCGCTCGGAAGAACCCATACCATATACCTCGGCGGTGTCCCAGAGGGTAAAACCCTTTCCGAGAGCGATCTTAAAAGCGGATCTGAGCGTTTCCGTGTCACGTTTTCCGCCGAAAATCATCTTCGAACCGTTTGTGCCCTCGCCCCACGCCCAGGTCCCTACAGCGCATACGGGAAGCTCAATACCCGACATCATAAGTCGAACAGTCCTTCCATTTTTCTTATAAGAAGCTGTCCGTTTTCGATATCGGTCTTTACGATAACATCTGGTATGGCAGGGATAAGGTACTCGTTTTCCCCGTTTTTGATGTGGTAAACATCATTTGCGCCTGTGGCTGTCACCTGAGAAAGCTTGCCGTAGACCGTTCCGTCATCTGCGTCAATGACCTCAAGACCGATAAGGTCCTGTACAAAATAGCAGCCCTCTTCAAGCTCCACATCTTCCCTGTCCATATAAAGTATCTTTCCCCGAAGCTTCTGAGCGTCCTCGGGGGTGTCCACGCCCTCTATCTTCATAAGAACGATATTCTTGTGGGGACGGGCACGGACAACGGTGACGGGAGTTTCTCCCTTATTAAAATAAAGCTGCTCAAACTCGCAGAGAAAATCGGGGCTGTCACACCAGGGGTCGACCCTTATCTCTCCTTTAAGTCCCTGAACGGCGACTATTTTTCCAATTTCAAGAAATCTCTTCATCTGCACTCAACCTTTCGTTTTCCGCCGTCATTTTTTCCTTTAGCCAATTCATATACGGCTCATAGAGGATATCCTTTATCCTTTGGAAACGGGCTTCTTCCTCCTCGGTAATGTCCTCGTCCTCTTTGTGAAAATCGTAATAATAACGGTATGGAAGCATTACCTTGCCGTTTCTTACCGCCTTAGAGGCAGGGTCTGCACCTGCATTTACCAGCAGCTCCACAATTTCGGCAGAATATTCCTCGTCATTTGCTGCGGCAAAATGGAGCGCAGGGATAAACGTATCTGTGTCATAATCGGGAACAGCGCCTGCCGAAAGCAGCAGTTCCGTCATTTCAAGGGAATGATTTTCCGCCGCTGCGCCAAGAATTGTCTTATGCTCTCCCGCAGGAGAATTGGGGTCTGCACCGTTTTCAAGAAACAGCCTTACCATCGGAACATCGTCAAGCTCCGCCGAACGGGCAATTGCGGTCTTTCCGTAGCGGTTTTTGCCGCAGGGGTCTGCGCCGTCCTCCACAAACTCCTTTGCGGCAGACAGATTTTTATTCTCGGCGGCAAGATACAGCCTGTCATTTTGTGAAAAATTTCTGAGGTCATAGCGGATATCCGCATAAATGTAGACCGCCATCGGCAGGCACATCAGAATTCCCGCAAGGACAGACACATTCCGCAGCTTTCGCAGTCCGTCTCCTTTAGTTTTGCTCATTTTATAAAAAAATATCGGCAGGGCTGTAACAGCAATGCCGATAGCGAACAATATCCGAACTGCAGTCACATGCGAAAGAAGTGTAAGAATCATAAAATCCACCGTCTTTCTGCCTGCAGGAAAGCTCCCGCAGTCTGAAAATGCATTTTTCGTTTATTAAAATAAGATCAGTCGATCTCGACCATAATTTTCTCGTTGATCCTGCCTGCGCCTGCACGCATAACAGTTCTTATCGCCTTGGCGATCCTGCCCTGCTTGCCGATAACTCGGCCCATATCGTCGGGTGCAACGTGGAGATGATATACCACAACGCCCTCTTCATTGGGCTCGTCACGGTCAACGGTAACGGCATCCTTGTTCTCAACAAGACCCGATGCGATTGTAATAAGGAGCTTTTCCATAGACAGCCTGCCTTTCTGTATTTTGGGGATTTATAGGAACGCTCTGCATTACGCAGAGCATTAAGCGTTCAGAATCAGTATATTCGGACACCTCAAAGAGGTGTCATACCTCGAAGAAGTGTCACGATTATCTGATATATCCGTCAGACGGATCACTTAGTAATGCCGTTCTTCTCAAAGAGCTTCTTTACGGTGTCGGTAGGCTGTGCGCCGTTTGCCATCCACTTCTTAGCTTTTTCAGCGTCAACCTTAACGGTGCTGGGCTCAGTTGTGGAATCGTAATAACCGATCTCCTCGATAAATCTGCCGTCTCTGGGATATCTGGAATCAGCAACAACTATTCTGTAGAAAGGGTTCTTCTTAGCGCCCATTCTTCTGAGTCTGATCTTTACTGCCATTGTATTCACCTCTTAAAATCAATTTTTTATATCAAAGTGTTTTCACACATTGAAAACTTTGTTACTCGGGAGCAACAAGTACCATAATGCCGCAGAATATGATAAATATTCCGAGTCCGGCGTAGAATATCCTCGCACCCGTTCTTCCGAACAGTCTTACAAAGGTCTGCGCTTTTCTTGAATTAAAGAAAAAATTCCAGTTAAAAAACGAACCTGCAAGACTGAATACCCCTGCTGCAATAAAAAATATGCAGCAAATGATCTTTTCCCCGCCTGCCATATCAGAATCTCATTCCGGGGATACGCAGCTTATTTTTCTTGCCCTTCTGGTTTCTGCCCATAACGCCGAACTGCTTCATCATCTTCTGCATTTCCTCAAACTGTCTGAGAAGTCTGTTCACGTCTGCAACGGTATTTCCGCTTCCTGCGGCGATACGCTTTTTGCGGCTGGGATTTACGATAGAGGGCTTCGCTCTCTCCGCAGGGGTCATAGAGGTGATCATAGCCTCTATTCTGAGAAGCTGCCTGTCGTCGATGTCAACGTCCTTGATCTTATCACCCACGCCGGGGAGCATACCCATTATCTGCTTCAGGGGACCCATCTTCTTGATCTGCTTCATCTGGTCGAGAAGGTCGTTAAGGTCAAAGGTGTTTTCCTCCTTGAGCTTGTTGGCAAGCTTCATTGCCTCCTGCTCGTCAATGGTGCTCTGAGCACGCTCGATAAGAGTGAGCATATCGCCCATTCCCAGAATTCTCGAAGCCATTCTCTCGGGGTGGAAAGGCTCGAAATCATCAAGCTTTTCGCCTGTTCCCACGAATTTGATAGGCTTGCCCGTTACGGCAAGAACGGAAAGCGCCGCTCCGCCTCGTGTATCGGAATCGAGCTTTGACATCAGAACGCCCGTAATGCCCAGAGCGTCGTCAAACGCCTTGGCAACGTTAACTGCGTCCTGACCTGTCATTGCGTCGACTACCAGCATAATTTCGTTAGGCTCGGTCTCTGCCTTGATGTTTTTGAGCTCGTCCATAAGCTCCTCATCAATATGGAGACGGCCTGCGGTATCGAGTATAACCACCTCGTTGCCGTGTTCCTTGGCGTGCTTAACAGCTTCCTTGGCAATGACAACGGGATTTATCTGACCCATTTCAAATACCTTGACCCCTGCCTTGTCGCCCACTACCTGAAGCTGATTTATAGCCGCAGGACGGTAAACGTCGCAGGCTGCCAGCAGCGGTCTCTTGCCCTGCTCTTTGAAGTGCTTGGCAAGCTTTGCTGCGTGAGTGGTCTTACCCGAACCCTGGAGACCCACCATCATAATGACGCAGGGACCCTTGCTCGGAAATTCTATACGGGCATTTTCATTGCCCATAAGAGCGATAAGCTCTTCGTTAACTATCTTGATGACCTGCTGAGCAGGAGTAAGGCTTGCAAGAACATCGGTGCCCACAGCTCTTTCGGTGACCTTTGCTATAAAGTCCTTAACGACCTTGTAGCTTACGTCCGCCTCAAGAAGCGCCATTTTGACCTCACGCATAGCCTCCTTGACATCAGCCTCGGTAAGAACGCCTCTGCCCTTGAGCCGCTTGAAAACTGCATTCAATTTTTCGGAAAGTCCTTCAAAAGCCACAGCAAACCCTCCCGTTTCTATGTTGATTTATTTAAAGTCTAAAGAATATTTCTTATTTCGGCGGCAGCGGCACGGATATCCTCGGGAGCTGCGTTTCCTGCGTTCTCCTCAAGCTTCTGAGCTATGCTCTCGAGCCTGCGTGACTTTTCCGCGAGATGAAGAGCAGCCTCCATCTCGAAAAGCACCTGCTCGCCACGCTTTATGCTGTCCCTTACGCCCTGCCTTGTGATGTTCTCGTGCTCGGCGATCTCCGCAAGCGACAGATCTTCGTTATAGTAAAGATCAATAACGTCACGCTGTTTCTCGGTGAGCAGCTCGGAATAGAAATCCAGCAGCACAGCCACTTCAAGATTTTTTTCTCCGTTCAAGGACACACACCTCGTTATTTGCTGTAAAGTTATCGACCTTTACAATTATAACATATATCTGAAATTTGTCAAGGGGATATGGCAAATTTGTTGTATTAATTTTTTATGAACGCAGTCCAAAACGTTTAACCGAATTTACCTTGATTTTATTATGCCGTAATGCTATAATCTTCACGGAATATTTTTATCAAGAGGATAAGAGCTATGAACAAGAAAATATCTGCCCTTTGCGTAATTGCCTCGGGCTGTCTATGGGGCACGCTGGGAATATTTGTAAGAAAATTCAATGAATACGGTGTGGAGTCAATGAGCGTGGTATTTCTCCGCTCCCTTCTCACCGCCCTGTTCACAATGGGTGCAATGGCTGCAGCACGCCGTGAATGTCTTAAAATAAAGCTTCGGGACATATGGATATTTGCGGGAATGGGGCTGCTGAGCATTGTGTTCTTCAACTACTGCTACTTCACCGCCGTTACCGTAATGCCCCTTTCTGCGGCGGCGATACTGCTGTACACCTCTCCCGTGTTCGTAATGCTGCTGTCGGCGCTTTTCTTCAAGGAGCGCATAACCCGCAGGAAGGTACTGTCGGCAGGCATTGCCATATGCGGACTTGTGCTTGTGACGGGAGTTATAGGCGACGCCGCAGCCATCACCCCTTCGGGCGTGCTGTACGGTCTTGGCTCGGCATTCGGCTACTCCCTTTACAGCATATTCAGCCGTGCTGCCATTAACAGAGGCTACAGCGCTCTTACAGTCACAGGCTGGGCATTCACCTTTGCGGCTCTCTTTTCCGCTGCGGCTGCGGATATGACCACCCTCGGGGATATGCTTTCGGAAAAGCCCTCAATGGGACTTTATGCCGCCGTATTTTCAATAGTGGCTTCGGTGCTTCCTTATCTGCTGTATTCCATAGGATTAAAAGGCACGGACAACAGCACCGCCGCAGTAATTGCCTCTGTGGAGCCTGTGGCGGCGACCATATTCGGTATGATACTATATAAAGAGATACCTTCCCCCTCTGCAGCCGTGGGCATTGTCCTTGTAGTCTCCGCTCTTGTCATAGGAGTAAGCGGCAAGCCTGCCGGAAAGGAAAATCAAAGTTGTTAATCTTGCCAATTCAAGGCAGGATATTTTGTAAGAACTGATTGAGGATTTTTTGTATAAGCTATTGAAAAGTGCACTATTTTCTGTTATAATTATATTATCTGTTATAATGTGTCGACGTATTGATCCACATTAAAATTTGCGGGGTATTCTCCTCCTGCGGAAATGGAGTCGGTCCTTAAATGATAAATAAAGATAAAATCCAGAGGGTGGATATTTACGATCAGAACGGCAAGCGTGTCCTTTCCACAAAATCGTTCTCATTTCCCAGGGACTTTTTCAAAATAAAAGGTTATGAGCTTGTAGCCATCAAGGGAAACGATCTCCCCCTGCTTTCCAAGGGAGACCAGATCACCGTTATTTTTGAATATCTGAACGGCACCCGTATCCAATGCAATACAAGAATTGACCTCAGCACCGATCTGCAGCTCAATTTCCACGTTGATGACGGTATGGTGCTTGAGGAGCGCAGAGGCTCATATAAGGTGAATACCCCCGGAGCATTTGCAAAAATACTGCATATCGAACGTGGCGAAGAGGAGATCACAGACCTTGAGGAGCCTCATACCGCCGCTATTCTTAACATCAACCTTACGGGCGTGCTGATGAAGTGCGATATCCCGCTTAATGTAGGCGATATCGTAAGATTAAAGCTGCTTGACGATCCTATTGAGCTTAACTCCGAGATACTGCGGCTGCAGCTGAACGATCAGGAGGAGCTTATAGGCTACGGCTGCCGTTTTCTCGATGTGACTCCCCCTCAGGAGGAAAAGATCGCACGTTTCATCTTCAACTGCCAGCTTGCCGAAAGGGAGCGCAGGAAGAACGAAGGACGGTAAGTGAAAATCAAAAGCTCTCAATAAGGACGGTCATAAACAATGAGCAAGGTTATTGCTGTGACAAATCAGAAAGGCGGCGTGGGGAAAACAACGACCTGTGCCGCCTTTGCAGGCATATTCAGAAAAAACGGTAAAAGGGTGCTTGCCATTGACCTCGACCCCCAGGGAAATCTTTCCTTTTCGCTGGGCGCAGAGGACACGGGGCTTACTATCCACGACGTTATGCAGGGAAAATGCACTGTCCGTCAGGCTGTGAAGCATACTCGTATATGCGATGTTATCACATCGAATATACTGCTGTCGGGAACGGAGCTTGAGCTTGACGGCAGCGACAGGGAATTTGTCTTAAAGCGTGCCCTGTCCCAGGCAGAAGGCGACTATGACGCCGTTATCATAGACACTCCCCCTGCACTCTCTATCCTCACAATAAACGCATATACAGCCGCAGATGACCTTATTATCCCAATGACTCCCGAGGTGCTGTCCCTGCAGGGTATCGCACAGGTGAAGGACACTATTCTTGCGGTGAAAAAATATTACAACAAAAGCCTTGATGTAAGAGGCATACTTCTTACAAAATACAGCTCCAAATATCTTCTCAGCGAGGAAGTTGCGGAGATGGCGGAAATAATCGCAAAGCAGCTTGGCACACAGATATTCGATATCCGCATATCCGCCTGCATAGCAGCCGCAGAGGCTCCCGCACATCAGCAGACTTTAGTGGAATACTCCCCCAGATGCCGTGCAGCAAGAGAATACACAAGACTTGCGGAGGAGCTTTACCCCGACCTTGCCGGAAAGACTTTTTAAGAGTATAAAAATATTAAGGAAAGGAGACCATTATGCCGCCCAAGACTCACAAGACCCCTCAGCTTATGAAGCTGCTTACAGGCGGCTCACAGGTCACAAATCCTATTCTTGACGAAAACTTTAAAGAGGAGATAATCCGCTCAAGGAATAATCCGACTCCCGTAAAGCCCGTTCCCTCGGAAGAGGGCGGAACGGAGATAAATATCACCTCGGAGCTTATCTCACAATGGCTGCCTCTTGTAATGAAGAGGTTCAACGTCTGCAGCTGCAGCCGATGCTCGGCGGAAGCCACCGTTGAAGCCTTTGACAAGATACGTCCCATAATAGTCAAGGTAAAAAGCGACGCCGACCTCAAACGGGCGCAGAAAATAAAGCTTGACAAGGAGCAGTCGGTGCTTATGCAGCTTATAAGGATAATTATCCCCAGAAAGAAACTGCCCCGTCACGACACAGGAGGAACAGATAATGGATAAAGAAGAGCTTATAAAAATGCTTGACGGCTATATGGAAAGCGGCGGAAGCTATTTCAAGGCTGCGGACGGAAAGATACTCACAGACATATCAAGCGGAAAATCGGAGGGTGAAAAGCGTGAAAGCGCTCCCATTCTCACCGACAAGGCGGACATTTCCTGCCCTACCTGCGCCGATATCCCGAATATTTTAAGCAGCAGACCCGATAACGAGTAAAAGGATAAAAACTATGCCTTCTAAAAAACAAATCGCCGAGCAGGTCGTTTTGGGGCTTGAAATTATATACCCCGAAGCGAAATGCTCCCTCACCTACACTCACCCCTATGAGCTTATGATAGCCGGAAGGCTGTCCGCCCAATGCACCGACGCAAGGGTAAATGTGGTCACAAAGGAGCTTTTTGCAAAATACCCTACTCTCAAAAGCTTCGCAGATGCAGACATTGACGAGGTTGCGGAAATTATCCGTCCCTGCGGACTTTACAAGACCAAAGCCAAAAGCATTGTGGAAATGGCTCATCAGCTTTATTATGACTTTAACGGCGTTATCCCCGATTCTATCGAGGAGCTGACCAAGCTTTCGGGCATCGGCAGAAAGACCGCAAATCTTATCATGGGTGACATTCACAAAAAGCCTGCCATCGTTGCGGACACCCACTGCATACGTATAACCGGACGTTTCGGGCTTACAAAGTCCACCGACCCCAAGGTGGTCGAGCAGGACCTCCGAAAGCTTATCCCGCCCGAAAAAAGTTCTGACTTCTGCCACAGGCTTGTGCTTTTCGGCAGAGACACCTGCTCCGCAAGAAAACCCGACTGCGAGCATTGTCCCCTGAGAGTTTATATGGACGACAAATTAAACGGCTTTAAATGCAAGTTATAAACAAATATCCCCTCGGCTTTTAAGCTGAGGGGATTTTTTTTTGCTAAACGTACTGTTAGAGTGTAATTCTTTCCTTCATCGGCATAAAATTTTCTTCTCATTTCTTTCCGAAAGCAGCAAAACCATAAACGGATGCTCCAAGATATTAAATATTATTCGTGAAAAATCCTTCTGCCCGTTTTCCGTCCTGACACCGTGTTCAGTCACTCAGCAGACCAAAAAATCACAGATTTTCGGTGTCTAAAAAAATGCAGAATTGCACACCAAAAGCACTGCTGTATATGTTAATATAATAATCAGGAATATTTCATCAAAAATTTTTCTTTAAACTGACTTCATTTATTTTAACAGGAGGGGGTTTAGAGTGCCTGCCAAAAATTACATTACCGTTTTTATCGGGCAGAACGAGCCTCGTGTTTACGATCTTGACTCATATAACAAGAGCACGGTGCGAATGGGCAGAGGAGATCATCACGGCGGCGAGGACAGCGAAATAAACGATATTGCCATTGACTCAGGCGTTTCCTTCATATCCCGTGCACACTGCACCTTTTTCAGGACAGACTCGGGCTGGAACGTTAAAGACGACAACAGCGTAAACGGACTGACCTTCAACGGCGTAAAGGTCACTTCAAAGCCGCTTCACGACGGCGATAAATTCTATATCGGGCAAAATCCGGAAGAACGCTGCGTTATAGCTTTTTCGGGTATCAGAAACGCCGAAAATGCTCCTGACAGCAAGCCTGACAGCTTTACGCTGGAGGGAAAGGACAAGTTTGTCATAGGCAGAAGTCACGAATGTGACATCGTTGTGGACCACCCGTCGGTCTCAAGGTTCCACTGCATCATCACAAAGGAAAATGACGGTTATTACATAGCCGACAACAATTCGATGAACGGCGTTATCCTTAACGGAAAGCCGCTTACCAAAAAACAGCGCCTTGAACAGATGGACAAGATAACCGTTGCGGACACAGCTATGGTTTTCAGCGGAAAGATACTTTATCTGCTGGGCAATTCGGGCGGAGTCAGCATTGCGGCGTGCAATGTGGTCAAAAAGGTCAAGGCGGGAAAGGGCGAGAAGGTCATCACCGACAATGTGAGCCTTTCCATTGAACCGGGTGAATTTGTTGCTATCGTGGGCGGTTCGGGCGCCGGAAAGACCACGCTCCTAAACTGCCTGTCGGGTATGACCGACTTTACTTCGGGCGATGTTCTTATAAACGGTGAGAGCATCAAGACCAATAACAGGAGCATACGAAGCATTATCGGCTATGTTCCTCAGAAGGATATCGTCTACGATACCCTCACCCTTGAAAGAATGCTCCTCCATTCCGCAAGGCTTAGAATGCCCAAGGATATGTCCAAAGAGGAGATAAACCGCAAGATAGACGAGACTCTGGAAATGGTCGAGCTTACAAAGCACAGACACACGCTGATAAACAAGCTTTCGGGCGGTCAGAAAAAACGTGCAAGCATAGCGGTGGAACTTCTTGCCTCACCCAAGCTGTTTTTCCTTGACGAGCCGTCCTCGGGACTTGACCCCGGAACGGAAAAAAATCTTATGAAGATGCTCAAAAAACTTGCAATGACGGGAAAAACAGTGATTATGGTCACCCATACCGTGCAGAATATAAATCTGTGCGACAGGCTCATTTGTATGGGCAGCGGAGGTCTGCTCTGCTACTCGGGAGCGCCCTCAAAGGCTCTTGATTTCTTCCGCAAAGAGAATATCACCGATATTTACGACGACCTGAACGAACATTCCAAGGAAGTCTCGGAAAGATTTGCCGGGACAAACACCATAACGGAATATAACACGGGAACTCCCATTACGGAAAAGAAGCAGAAAAACGGTATTGCGGAGGGTATAAGGCAATTTAGTGTCCTGACCCGGAGATATGCTGAAATAACCTTCAACAGCAGAACATGTCTCATTTTGCTGCTTGCAATGCCCGTAGTTCTTACCATACTTGTGTGCATAGCCTTTCAGGCGGACGGAAATCTGTATAACCTGTTAGGGATAGTTATAAACCGAACGAGTATGCCATTTATGGTAGCTGAGGACACGATGAAGCTGATGTTTTCCTTCGGGTGTGCGGCGTTCTGGGTGGGAATTTTCAATTCCGTCCAGGAAATAAGCAAGGAGCGCACCATATACGAGAGAGAACGCTTCACGGGAGTAAAGCCCGTTCCCTATGTTATGTCGAAATTTGTAATAACAGCAGGACTTTGCGCCGTCCAGGCAGCTATAATGACAGCTATGCTGGTATTTTTCACCGATACCGTGGCGACCATTGACGGAGATGTGGAATCGGCAACGGCAAGAGCGCTGGGAATGAACGAGGGCGGTATAGTCTTTGAAAACTGCCTGTGGCTGGAGCTGTACATAACCACGTTTATGTCAATGCTCAGCGCAATGTGCATAGGTCTGACCATATCTGCGGCGGTGTCAAACGATATGGCGCTTGTAATATGTCCCGTGTGCCTGCTGCCCCAGATACTTCTGTCGGGCGTTGCCTGCACCCTTTCGGGACTTACGGAAGTTATGTCAAAGGCAGTTACCTGCCGCTGGGCGTGCATAGCCTACTTCACCTCATCAAAAATAAACAGTATGTATGAGTCCTGCCGCTACGATACGGGCATATGGACAGATACGGAATTTTCAAACGGCTTCGGAGTTGACGAGGCATATTCCGAATACAAAACATATCTGTTCGGACTTGACCCTGTGTGGAGTTCCTGGATAATGCTGCTCATAATGTCGGTCGTATGCGTTGCGGCAGCTGTTGTTTTCCTGTATCTGAGGGATATACGTTTTTCCGCTCCCCACAGAAAAGCAAGGCAGTAATAAAGTTAAAACGGTGTCAGGCTAAGTGCCGGAATACACCCGAAAAAATAATAATATTTAAAAAGGAGTAATCACTATGAAAAAGTTTATTGCAGTTCTGACCGGTCTTTCCCTTTCCTGTATGTTATTTGCAGGCTGCGGAGGCGGAGGAGATTATGAAAAATACGCTTCCGCCTACAAAAAGGTATCCGCACAGGGCGGAATGGAAGCAAATATCGACCTCTCCCTTAAAATGGACGGCGTTACCACCGAAACAGACGGCCTTTTCAAGCTGGACACTTCCGACGGCAAAAATATCCTTTACTATGAAATGGACGTTGACGGCAACAAGATAATCCAGTTCTCCGACGGCGATTATATCTATACCGAAGCTGACGGTCATAAGACCAGATATGCTATGAACTCAAAGCCTGCTATGTCCTCCGACAGAGAGGAAGCACAGAAAAAGGGCTCTGACACAGACAGCACCTTCAACACAGAGGAATTCCTGAACGAATTTTCAAGCTTCCTTGAGGCAGGAAAGATAAAGGAACTGGGTCTTTTATCTCCCATCGAGCGTGCGGCGATAACCGATATTTCCGCATCGAGAGATGTATACACCCTCAGCTTTTCGGACACTCTTGTCAAGAAATATCTTAACATCATCATCGCAAACGAAACTCAGAGCACCGACGGAGACACTCTTGTTATCGACGAGCTGAACAATTTCTCCAACAAGGTGACTGTTACAAACGACATCGTTACCAAAGCTCAGTACAGCGGCACTATGAAGGTAACTGTGCCTGCCTCTCTTATGGCTTCGGGAACGGAAACAAGCTATGATCTGGATCTTGTCATTGACATCTCCTTCGTTGACCCCGGCAGCGCAGTTGACATCACGCTGCCCTCCACCGACGGATACGAAACTCTTAACTGATAATGCTGCTCTGTACCGATAAGATCTTTGCCGGATCTTATCGGTACATAATTAAGTAACGAAAGGAAGATCCGTATGAACTGCGAAAATCCTGCTGAGATAAAGATAACCGATAAGCAGTCCCTCATTCATCTTGGAAGTCTCGACTCCTTTGACATCACCGAAGGCGGAAAAAAAGCGGCACGGCTTATTCTGGACTATCTTGACAGCAAAAATAACAACAAGCTGCAAAAGGCGATAAGGATATATGACGAGATAATCCCCAATGAAAACTTCGGCGGAGAATACACAGCCCTTGAATGGCTCTGCAAATATTTTCTTGCAGACGACAGCGTGAAGGAAGAGCTTACCCAAAAGCCTATGGTAAACAGCTTCAGACATATGATGACCGACAATGACTACGATAATCTCAGAACATATCTGAAATACAAATACCACATTGTTGAATACGGTCCCGGAGATAATACCGAAATGAAAGCCCGTATGAGATTTCTGGAGGATTACATACTTTTCAGCAATCCCGACAGGGAGCGCTGGGAGACCACCAGAGAAAATATGGAGAAATTCAACCTTAAAGAGGGTATGCACATTGCCGATGTAGGCAGCGGTCCGGGCTATTATTCCTTCCGCTTTGCCGATGTTGTGGGAGACAGCGGCAAGGTATACGCCATTGAAACAAATCCCAGACATCTGGAATATCTCCGCAAATATGTCAGCGATTATGATATAAAGAATGTGGAGGTCGTGGAGAGCAGCTTTGACGGAATTGGTCTTTCAAAGGATATAAAGGTGGACGTTGTGTATATGTGCTCCCTCTACCACAATGTTTACGCCGCATTTACCGACGCCGAGCGTGACAGCTTTGCTGCAAGCATACGCAATGCGCTGAAGGAAGGCGGACGGCTCATAATTGTGGATAACGACCTTGTTACGGGAGAGACACTTCCCTATCACGGTCCCTATGTAAACAAGCAGATGCTTATAAGCCAGCTGTGGTATTACGGCTTCAAGCTTACCGATACCTTTCAGTTTACTCCTCAGAGATATGTGCTGCTTTTTGATATGGTGGATATCCCCGAAAAGACAAGCCGCAGCAGTATGGCAGACGAGAAAACAATACTTGTAAATTCCTCCGCTTCCCTTGTGAGATACAGGATAATCGGCACCTCCACCTCGGGATATACAAAGCGTGGAAAAAAAGTGGGACGGATAATGTACGAGGGCTTTGCGGAAAACAATGAAAGCAAGCTGAGAGAGGCTTGTAAGGGATTTGAAGAGCTTTATCCCCTTGAAAGAGTGGGCGATGATTATACGGCTCTGATGTGGTTTATCGAATACCGCCTTGCGTCAAAGGAGCGGCGTGAAGAAATGACCTCGGACGAGCTTACAGCATATTACTGCAGCCATTTTGCGGACAATGATTTCGAGCGGCTAAAGCAGTATCTTTTCTATAAATTCCATCTTGAGCTTCCCGACCCCGACGACGCCTCCGAGGATACCAATTTTGAATACAGCGGCAAGGAATTTTCCGTGCAGACGCTGAACGAATGGAATGAATTTCTGGTATTCAATAATCCCAACCGCTATATGTGGGAAAAAACCGTAGAAATGCTTCAATACATAAACATTCGTGAGGGCGAGACCGTGGCGGATATCGGCTGCGGAGGCGGATATTTTACCTGGCAGTTCTCCAAGGCTGCGGGCAGGAACGGCAAAGTCTATGCCACCGAAATAAACAAGGAAGCACTTAAATATGTTGAAGGCTTCAAAAAGCAGAATAAGGTGAAAAACATCATTCCCCTTACCGCAAAAATGAATGACGCCTGCCTTCCCGAAAACAGCATTGATACCGTATTTATGTGCTCAATGTATCACGCTGTTTATATTACTGATATTGAATTTGTAAAGGATCAGTTTATTGACAGCCTGCACAAGGCGCTGAAAAAGGACGGCAGACTTATCATCGTGGATAATAACATTACCGAAAAGGGCGTTCCGTCCTATTACGGTCCCGGAATAATGCCCGAGCTTATTATTGCACAGCTGAGCTATTACGGCTTTAAGCTTGTGGATTCCCTGTCCCTCATTCCCCAGAGATTTGTGCTGATCTTCAGACAGGACGAGAATTATAAGCCGCAGTAAAACTGTTCTCTGAAAGGAATGATCCGAAAATGGCAGATATCAGCATCAAGCATTATTCCCGTTATGACTGCAAGGGCCCCGAAAACGTATTATTCGGGATCCGCAGACGGGGAGCCGCCTCTGCTTTTGCGGCAGCTTACCCTGCCGATAACAGCCGTGGAACGTCCGCCTGTGAAAGAGCAGTCACCGTTGGTACGGAAAGCTTTGTACAGCGCCCCTCTATGCGTGACGAGGCGGTGGAAGCCATCACAGGCTTTGTGAACGAAGGCATATACGGTATGCAGGAACCGGGAAAGAGCATTTTCTGCAGCACCGCCGCTTTGTATATTTTCCGCAGCAAGGCAAGGTGGGCAGTCACGGGAAATGCTAAGATATACTATTTTTCCGACGGAAAGCTGCAGGCTGTTTCTGAGGGAAACGAGGACGTTATCCTTGGAAAAAGGCTTAATCTTCATTGTAAGTTTGAGCCTGCCTTTGATCTGCAGAAAGGCGTGAATTCTTTTCTTATCATAAGCGGAGCAGATAATATCGATCTACAAATATCTGTGCTTGAAGATGGACTTGCGGCTTCATCGGACGCAGAGGAATGGGTGAGAAGGATATCATCGGAGCTGAAAAAGCAGCGATGCTCTGTTCTGGCGGTCATTCTTCCGAAGAAAAAATTCCGTCTTTTCGGATAAAATAAAGCTTGCCGTGAGGTGTTGGCAGATATGAGGAGAGATATAAAATGAGCGGTGCTTTTAATACAAGATCTGTTAAGCAGATCACAGGTGCAGTTCTTGCAGCTTTATCCCTGCTCGGTGCATATTTTATAAACATTGACGGTCTTTCGGAGCAGGCGGCGCATACAATGGGCGTTGCCGCAGCGACCCTGTTCCTGCTGATTTTTGAGCCGTTCAACATATGCGTTACCTGTATGCTTTCATCGGCTATGCTTTTTGCATTCGGCTGTGTTGACACCGTAAGCGAAGGCTTCTGCGGCTTTTCAAACCATATCCTTTATTTTACAACAGCCTCCTTCGGAATATCAGCCGCATTTCAGAAATCGGTGCTGAGCCGCCGCCTGTTAATTCTTGTGATAAGAGGGAAAAAAGTCGGGGTAAAAAAGCTGATCTTTATTTTTATGATGTGCTCGGCGCTGCTTTCGTCAATAATGTCTAATGTTGCCGCAGCGGTTATTTTTTTACCCTTTGCGGAAACGTTCCTTGATTTTATGTCCGATAATGAAAAAAAATCGGAAACAAAGCGCTGTATGATGATGTGCATTACGGTGGGCGCAATGATAGGCGGAATGATAACTCCCGCAGGCTCAAGTATGAACCTTATCTGCCTTGATATGCTGGAAAGATATACCGGTCAGACCGTCAGGTTTATCGACTGGATAAAGATAGGACTGCCCCTTGCGGTCATTATGGTCTTCATCGCATTTTTCATTATCACGGCAGTGTTCCCTCCGAAGGAACCGAACGAGGACGAGATGAACGCATATCTGAGCAATATCTCGGAGAAAACTCCTGTTTCATCAAAGGATATCTATGCGGCGTTGGTGATATTCGCTGTTGTATCCGCCTGGCTCATAAGCTCCTGGGTGCCTTCCATAAACATTACAGTAACAGCAATTGCAGGTCTTGCGCTGCTTTTTGTTCCGAAATTCGGCGTGCTGACCTATGAGGAGTTTGCAAAAGCTATAAGCTGGCCCACATTCTTTATTGCGGGAAATCTTATTTCCGTGGCAAACGCTGTCATCGGCACAGGGCTGTGCGATCAGTTCACAAAGCTTCTGTTTCCCGAAAAAACAAGTCTCCCCTTGATAGTCATACTTATGCAGACGGCTGCTGTTACCTTTGTGTTTATGGCTCTGCTGCCGTCGGCGCCTGCGGTAACTACTATCCTTACGCCCATAATAATTAGCTTTGCACAAAACAACGGTCTGGAACCCATAATGCTTGTCATAGCAAGCGCTCTCTGCGTATCAAACATCTATCTTTTCCCCCTTGACGCACCTCTGGCTGCGGCTTATGACAAAAAAGCGTTTACAATGTTCGAGCTTCCCAGGGCCACGGTATGGATACAGTTAAGTATGATAATTATAGTTCCCCTATGGGTCGGGGCTGCATTTAAATTTATTCTGTGACATTCTGTTTTTCCTAAAAAATAAAAGCGAAAGGAATTTTTAATATGACTTCGAATGAAAGAAAAAAGCAGCTGATACTGCACGCTGAAGAGGTATTTTCTAAGGTAAAGGAGTACCAGGATATGGGGCTTATCTGCAAGGACGGAGATTTCGTTCCCTCGGTGCATTATCCCCCCATCACCAGATATCCCGACACCAATGCCGACGAATGTCTGAAAGATTTTGAATATCCCGCTGACGGATTTATGGACGTTTACGTTCACATACCCTTCTGTATCCGCCATTGCCTGTTCTGCCACTATCCCGGCAAAACAGGAGAGTGCAGGGATGAAAAGGAAAAATATGTAAGCTATCTTATAAGGGAGATCGACCTTTATCTTAAAAGATTTAATATAGAAAAGCTGAAACCCCGTTCCATACTTCTGGGCGGCGGCACTCCTACATATCTGCCTCCCCAGCTTTTTGACCACCTCCTTGAGGAGCTGGGAAAAAGAATGGATATGTCCTGCTGCAAGCAGTATAACGTTGACCACGACCCCAACTCCATCATTGGCGAAGAAGGAGAGCAGCGCCTTAAAATAATGAAAAAGCACGGCATAACCAGACTTACCATAGGCATACAGTCGCTTGACGATGATGTTCTCAAGGTAATGAACCGCTCCCATAATGCGGAGCAGGCTGAGGAAGCGGTGCGGAAAGCTGTTGAATACGGCTTTGACGTAAATATTGAATTTATCTACGGTCACCCGGGCGAGACAATTGACAACTGGATAGAGGTAATGGACAGGGCAGTCCGCCTGCCTGTGGGCGAGATACAGATCTACCGTCTGAAAGTCCAGGCATACGGCGACAGGCAGGGCAAGATAAACACCTACGAGGGCGGCAGACAGGGAACGGCTATCCCCGATTTCAAAACAACTATGATGATGAAGCAGATAGCCATAGATATACTGAACGAAAACGGCTACCACGAAACTCTCAGACGTGTGTATGCCAAGGATAAGAGGGTATTTTCCCACTACGCATACAATCAGTGCTGCAATATGTACGACCAGGTGGGCTTCGGACTTACGGGATTTTCCAGCTATCACGACCGCTTCGACATCAATTCCCAGTATTTTGACGAGTATTACAGCAAGATAGACAGCGGCGAGCTGCCCATAACAAGAGGCTGCAGACGTTCCCGTGAGGAACAGATACGTCAGGCGATAATCCTTCCCTTGAAAAACCGCTCCGTTATCAAGTCGGATTTCCTCAGAAAAACCGGCGTGAACTTTGACGACGTTTTCCAAAAGAAGACAGAAACGCTGAAAAAATACGGTCTTATCGAGGACAACGGCAAGGTCGTAAAGCTGACCGAGATCGGCGGATTTCTTGCCGACGAGGTATGCGAGCAGTATAATTCCAATATGTACAAGCCCTTCCCCAGAGAGAATTTTGCCGACGGTCCTTTAAATCCCTATCTTGACAACGAGCTTTCCGAATGACCTTCAGGAGGTTAACAAATGATAAGAATGTCGAATAAGTCTCTCTGCGAGAACTGCTTTGCTGAAACAAACAGCGAGCCCTGCAGCCGGTGCGGATTTGAAAGGAGCAAATATACCTGCGACCCTGCGGTGCTGCCTGTGGGAAGTGTTCTCGAGGGGAGATATATGATAGGCAGAGTTATAGGCAAGGGCGGCTTTGGTATAACCTATCTTGCCTATGATATGAAGCTGGGCTGCAAGGTGGCAATAAAGGAATATTACCCTTATGGAGTTGCAGTAAGAGACATCGGCAGCACTATGGTCATGACCTCTGACGATAATCAGACGAGCTTCAAGGAAGGTGCTGACAGGTTTTACAACGAAGCCCGCCTTGTGGCAGGCTTTAACGGCAATCCCAACATCGTAAGCGTTTACGATTTCTTCTACGGAAACGATACGGTATATTTCACAATGGGATATCTGCAGGGAATTAACCTTAAAGCATACATAAACAAAAACGGCGCCATAACTCCCGGACAGGCGGTGTTCCTCGCAAACGAAGTCTCAAACGCCCTTATCACCGCTCACAATTCAAACGTGCTCCACCGTGATATCTCTCCCGACAACATTATGCTCTGCAATGACGGCACATTAAAGCTGCTGGATTTCGGCGCTGCAAGGCAGGTATTTGCCGAAGGCTCCCAGAGCCTTTCGGTAATACTCAAGCAGGGCTATGCTCCTCTTGAGCAGTATCAGAAAAAGGGAAAGCAGGGTCCCTGGACGGATATATATTCTCTTGGTGCAACTCTTTACTATTCCCTCACCCTTGACCTTCTTGATGACCCTATGTCAAGGCTTGAAGATGATGAGGAATACAGCTCCAATGTTCACAATATCCCTTCCGAGCTGTGGGAGATAATCAAGAAGGCTACCGAACTTAAAATTTCCGACAGATATCAGGATATTTATGAGTTCAAGGAAGCCTTTGCGGATATTTCCATAAAGCCCGAGCCGTTTATAAAGCGTGACTTCAAACAGCAGGCAGAGGACTACAGAAAAGCCGCTCACAGCAGGACTCAGGCTGTTAAAACGGAAAAGCCCGCTTCGGACGTGACCGTGCCTTTGAAGCAGAACGGCTCCGATATGAACGTTATGCCATTAAAGCAGAACGGCTCCGATATGGACGTGACTATGCCATTAAAGCAGAACAGCTCCGATATGGACGTGACTATGCCTTTGAAGCAGAGCAGTTCCGCTGCGGAAAAAACGACGCCGCCTGGCAACGGTGATACGGCTGCAATTGCCAAAGCGCCTAAAAAGCGGATAAAGATGATATGCATTATTGCCGCTATTGCTGCTGTGATAATATTTCTGATAGTTTCTTTTGCAAATTCCGAGCACAAGTACGGCGACTACAAGTATTTGTCATCAGATGGAGAGATAACCATAACAAAATATATCGGCAGCAATGAAGCTGCTGTGATTCCCTCAGAGATAAAGGGAAAACCTGTAACCGTCATAGGAAAAGAAGCTTTTCGCAGCAGTAAGATCACAAGCGTGACCATACCTGACAGCGTGACATCTATTGATTATTCTGCTTTCATAAGCTGTGACAGTCTTACAAGCATAACAATACCGGATAGTGTAAAATCTATAGACTGTATGGCTTTTGCCTACTGTAATGATCTTGTTAATGTTTCTATACCCGAAGGCTGTGATGTGGACGAAGATGCTTTTTTCGGAAGCGACAATGTTAAAATTAAAACAAGAGGAAATGATTCAACGAACACAGGACCCGAACAGTCTTCCGCTCCCGCACAGGAAACATCATCGGGCAACGCTGACGATCTCGAATATAAAGGATCGTCGGACGGTAATATCATAATAACAGGGTTAAAAGGAAACGCCTCTGCCGGTGACATTGTGATACCCCGTGAGATTGACGGAAAGCCTGTGGTCACTATAGACAGAAACGCTTTCAAAGAATGTGACAGTCTTACAAGTATAACCCTACCCGATAGTGTGACAACTATTCGTGGTAATGCTTTCAGCGGCTGTGTAAACCTTACGAGCGTAAGCATACCCGACAGCGTAACATCTATCGGTGCTAATGCTTTCAGCGGCTGTGTAAACCTTACAAGCATAAGCATACCCAATAGCGTGACTTCTATCGGTGAGAAGGCTTTCTACGGCTGTGGCAGTCTTACAAGCGTAACCATACCCGGTGGCGTGCCATCTATTGGCAATGAGACTTTCTACGAATGTGACAGTCTTATAAGCGTTAATATTCCGGATGGTGTGACATCTATTGATGAGGAGGCTTTCTATAGCTGTGGCAGTCTTACAAGCGTAACTATACCCAATAGCGTGACTTCTATTGGCGATAGGGCTTTCAAGTTCTGCAGCAGTCTTACAAGCGTGACCATACCCGACAGCGTAACATCTATTGGTTATTCTGCTTTCTCAGGCTGCAGCAGTCTTACAAGCGTGACCATACCCAGTAGTGTGACATCTATTAACAGAGAGACTTTCTACGAATGTTCCGATCTTACAAGCGTAACCATACAGGACGGCGTGACATATATTGGTTATTATGCTTTCTACCACTGTGTCAATCTTTCAAGCGTAACTATACCCGACAGCGTGACATATATTGGTGATAACGCCTTTGAATATTGTTATGATCTAAAAGATATGTCAATACCTGCCGGCTGTGATGTGTCCGATTCAGCTTTTGACAATAATGTCAGAGCCAAAATGGAAATAAGAGAAAAAGGCTCCTCCGGCACAAAACCCGAACAGCCTTCCGGAACGAAGTCGGAGGAAAGTGAACCGGAACAGCCCCCCGAGCCAAAAACGGAGGAAAGCAAGCCCGGATCCCGGCCTGATCCCGAAGAAAGCGGACCCGAACAGGGAGGAGCCATTGACACATCTGATATTAAAAAGGCATATACCGAACGGCTGAAAAACACCGATAACTTATTCGGATATTACCTTTTTGATATGGATAATGACGGTCTCTGTGAGCTGATAGTTAAACGGGGCTACGATTATTCCGACGGTCTTTCGGGAATGTATGAATTTTACACCTATGACGAATACAGAAAATCAACAATACTTCTGGGCGTGTATGAATTTTTCCACGAAGAGCTTTGTCTGGATAAGAATGAAAAACTTGTCGTGAGCGGTGCATGGCAGGGTATGTGGTTAAGAAAGATCATTTACGACGGCACTAAAATTTCCACCGAGGATATCTATAATTTATCAATGATGTCCACCGAAGAGGAAATGACCAAAGCGGAAAAGGATTTTCCTACCCATGAGCTTGCCTATGCCGAAGCGGGAGATATGTCGCTTCTTGACAATGTTTTAAAGCCGCCTCAAGGCTCTGAGAGATAATACAATAAAGATCAGTCTTATTTGCCGTTTTTGCAGATAAGACTGATCTTTTATATACGCAGCTATTTTTACAATATCTGCTCACATTACTATTCCCTGTTTTTGAGCACCTCCGCAGGCGAAATATTTTTAAGCTTCGCAGTAAGCAGACCGTTTACTGCAAAGTATATCAGTATGATCCCAAGATATATCCCTGCGTACATATACCACGGAAAATGCAGGTTCATTCCGCAGGCAACATTTGATATGGCATAAGGATAAATGGCGTCGATCGCAAGCTTTGAAACAGGGATCGCAATAAGTGCGCCTATCGCCACAACAGCGGTATTGCCGTTAAGATACAGCTTTCTCACCTCGTTTGTGCGGTAACCGAATATCTTCACAAGTGAGATACCGAAAGCCGCTCTTTCTATCATCACATTCAGCATAAGATACATTACCACGCAGAAAATTATTATGGAAACGACAGTCATCATAATGACCATAGGCATCATAAGTTCGGTAAACACCGCCGAGGAGCGTTCAATATCGCTTCGTGCCGTTACCGAATACAGCCGTCCCTCCGGAATGTCAAGAGCATTATCGGAAAGGAGCATATTGTAATAGTCATCCTCCCTGCCGAAAAGCTCACGCATACTGTCAATGTCCATAAACACGGCAAGGCCTGCGGAATAATCGGCAATGTCCGTAATGGTAAAGGCATAGTCCATATCGTTTGCGCTGTCGGTGAGTATCAGCTTTTCACCTTTATTCAAGCCGTATTTCTGAGCTGCGGAAGCGCTTACCGTGACCTTGCTTTTGCCCTTTTCGGGAATAACGCCGTAATATTTATTGTCTCCGTCAATGCCGATAACGCTTACGTCAAGAGTATAGCCGTATGACGTTTTTGACAGGGATTCCATATAGCAGGCTTCGGCGTTTGCGGGCGGCGTTTTTTCGGGGTATTTCAGCACGTACATATACCCGTATCTTGTGTCCCTCACCGTTTCGGCATTGATATTTTCGCAAAGCACAAAGCAGTTGATACCCATCATAAATATCATAAGCGAGATGACCATTCCGAAAATAACGGTCAGTCCCGTTCTCGCCTCACGAAGCGTCTGCCTTATCTGAAAGCGGCGCAGGAAGCCCATTTTTTTCAGATCAATGCCTGTGCGGAAATCGGTCTTCTGCTCGTTTTTTATAAGCGAGAGCGCAGTCCGTGAAAGCCGCTTGTTTATCACAAAATAATTTACTATGGCTGATATAACGGGCGGCATCACCACCGCATAAATTATGAGATACAAAGGATATACAGGCTCAAGTGCGGACACGGAGTAATAATTATAGGTGTCCTGCATCTGCACACTTATTCCCCATTTGCCGAAACCCAGCGCAGAGCCTGCCAGTCCCCCTGCAAGGCTTATGATCGTGGGCAGAGCGATATAATGCAGGATAAGGTCTTTCTTTTTTGCTCCCAGAGCGTAAAGAGCGCCGATAACGCTTGACTCACGCTGTATCTGATGTATGACGAAAACGGAAATAACGTAGGTGAAAAGCACCATAATTATAACGCCTGCGATAAGTCCTACGGTCCTGTTCATCTGCATATCCCCTGCTGCTGCGGCAATTCTTGGGTTAAAAGCCAATGGCAGCTTATCACACAAGCTGTTATTGGCTTTTATTGATACCTCCTGCCGGAGTGTTTTTTCTAAATAATCTTTCATTTGATCACCTTTTTATATTTGCAACGCATTTTAGGTTACAAATATAAAATAACACATTTGCGAATATTTGTCAAGTCAATATTATTCTTTACCATCACAGAACCGCATAATCATTAGCTTGAAATAATTTTCAGAAGGAATGTATTCCATATATCGTGGATCAATAAGCTGAGAATCACTAACGAGAAATATCATGAAAGATCACTGAACGGACATTTATCACACATTTCACGCATTTCAGGAATAAAGATTCTATGCAGCTCCTCAATCGAAGAAATAGTAAAGAAGCCACTTAAACACATAACACTTTCGTAACACAACTCAGAATCAATGATTCTATTATAAACAGGACAGAAATGATCATATAAATATGCCTTTTCACATTTAACAAGCCTCACTAATATCTCCATATCCGCAGGGCAAAACTCAAATTCGCCACACTGTGAAGCAGTTATCCAACGCATATCATTGTGCTCCAGCATAACAGGCTCACCGTCGGTCAGCGAACAGTTATACACCGATAAATGCACAGTCCTGTCGGGATACTCATGAGTAACGTCCATAAAGAAGCTGTCAACTTGCAATGTCACTCCAAGCTCCTCCATACACTCACGAACGACAGCCTGTTCGTTGGTTTCACCCGCTTCGACCTTGCCGCCCGGAAATTCCCACAGCAGACCCAGATTTTTATTTGCAGGACGCTGACAGATAAGGAATTTTTCGCCTTTGCGGATTATTGCTGCAACTACCTCTAACATTTACACCACCAACTTATTAGTTTTCTTAATATACTTAGCAGGAATAGGCTCCCGCAGCTTCCAAACAACATTCATGGGCTTTGAGCCTTCGTGTCTGACATAATCAGCGATCCCGAGGAACGTATACGGTGCTGCACCCAGCTTGTTGTTCTTGTACTCACGGACAAAAATAAGCTCTCTGTCCCCTGTTTCCCTGTGATTGATATAACGCTGTCCCGTTGCGCTTGTGTCAGATGTGGTACTCTGGCTCTGCCAATGGAAAAGCACCTCGTTAATAGAATAATCATTGTACATCGTTGTGGGAGAATAATCCTTATCCGACTTGTTCAGAGTAACAAACAGTACATCGACCTTTTTATCAGGCAGATATTTCACACCCTCACGGACAGTATTCGGCTTCATAAAATCAAGCGCCACAAGTATCTGATCACGGGTGTATGTGCAGTGCAGATCGAGAGGACAATCAAATCCGAGATCAACAGGCTTGTCTATAAAATCTATCCTGTCATAATTATAACGCAGAATATCAAGCATTTCACCAAGCATTACAGGCGACCTTTCAAGCTGTCTGAAGCCTTCCAGCAAATCGGAAAATCCGCAGTCCTCATAGGATCTCTGCCATATGGTAAACTGCATCATTTGAAGCATTCGCACCTGACATTCATCAAAATCGGAAAGTGAATACTGAGATATTTTCGGCAGATATTCTATGAGAAATTCTATCCATCTTCGGGAATCTATTGCACAAATTCTCGCAAATGCCTTTGTCATCACATCTTCAATTTCTTCGTGAAAATCTACTTTTGAAAGACGTGCAAAGCTGGATTTTGTCCCGTATATCGCACTAATGTCAAGTCGGTAATATTCAAGGAAATTTGCAAGAGTAAGCTCCATTCCGCTGTCCTCGGTAAACGTTGCAATACGGGAAACAATAGCATTTTTATTGCCTATAGCACGCTTTATGTTTTCAAGAACATACTCCTTCGCCTTCTTTTCAAGCTGCAGATAACAGCCCTTCGGAAGTGATATGAAACCGTTCTTTATCTCACTCTGAACACTTTTGTTTGTGTTAGCAAGCAGTGCCGCAAACTTCTGCTCAAAGTTATATTTTTTGTTTGCCTGACCAATAAAATCAAGAACTGTCAGACATTCCTTGCCCTCGGATAAACGCAGTCCACGTCCCAGCTGCTGCAGAAATACAGTCAAGCTTTCTGTTGGACGAAGAAAAAGTATCGTGTTTACTTCGGGGATATCCACACCCTCATTATAAAGATCAACGGTAAATATAAACTTTATCTCGCCGCTTACAAGCTGCTTCTGAACACTCTTTCTCACATCATCACTGCTGTCTGAGGTCAGACTTGCAGACGGAATATTATTCTCCGAAAAACGCATTGCCATATATTCCGCATGCGCCTTTGAAACGCAGAAGCCAATTCCGATAACCGCATTTATGTCGGTAACATATTTTCTGACGCTGTCAAGTATCTGAAATGTTCGCAGGTCATTTCCCGTGTAAACATTTGAAAGGGCAGTCCTGTCATATCCGCCTCTTGACCATTTCAAATCGGAAAGATCAACATTATCCGACACGCCGAAATATTGAAACGGACAAAGCAGCTTTCTGTCAATAGCCTCGGGCAGACGTATCTCCGCAGCAATTCGCCCGTCGAAATAATCAAGTATATCCTTTCCGTCCATACGCTCGGGAGTTGCAGTCAGACCGAGGAGAATTTTCGGTTTGTAGTATTCAAGCAGCTTCTGATATGTAGGCGCAGACGCATGATGAAACTCGTCCACGATTATGAAATCATAATAATCCGGAGTTGTAATATCTGTAAGCGAACGTGAATTAAGCGTCTGCACGGACACAAAAAGATTATCCAAACTTGAAGGCTTGCTGCCGCCCACAAACAAATCACCGAAATTTCCGTCATGCAGAACACCTCGGAAGCATTTCAGACTTTGACGCAGAATTTCTTCACGATGCGCAACAAACAATAATCTGCACGGCGACTGCGGATTGCACTTTCTGTATCGCCTGTAATCAAATGCAGAAATGACGGTTTTGCCCGTACCCGTCGCAGCAACAACAAGATTTTTGTAATGCCCTCTGATCTTGCGTTCTGCCAATAAACTGTCAAGAATTTCCTGCTGATATGGATATGGATTTATGTCAAAGGAATAGTTATCATTGTCGGTAAAGCTGTATTTTTCCGCAGATAAAGCCTCGGCAAGCTTATCGACATCATTTTCGGAATAGTCGGAGAATTCGGCACTATTCCAATAGCTGTCAAAGGTTGCATTTATCTTTTTTATGGTATCTGGCTGATCGTGTGCGGTAATTTTCAGATTCCATTCAAGCCCGCTTGAAATAGCAGCATTTGAAAGATTTGACGAACCGATATATGCAGTGGTAAAGCCCGTATTTCTGTAAAAAACATAGGATTTTGCATGAAGCCTTGTGCGTTTGGTATCATATGATATTTTTATCTCGGTATTCGGCAGCTTGCGAAGCTCCTCGACTGCCTTTACATCGGTCGCACCCATATATGAAGTCGTGATTATCCGCAGCCTTCCGCCTCTCATTGTAAAATCATTCAGTTCATTTATTATAAGGCGCAGACCGCTCCACTTGATAAATGAAACAAGCATATCCACCCTGTCAGCGGAGCATATCTCCTTTTTCAGCTCGGTCATCATGCTCGGTTCATTAAGCGAGCCTGTGAAAAGTGAGCTTGCAGAAAGTGATGTTTCGGGACGGGGAATGTCTATTTTATCGGTAACAGAGACAATATTATTCTGCTTCTTCACCACTGCAAGAAGCTGCTGTGCTTTTTCCTCAACGCTGCTCCCGTCAAATTCTTCGTCACCTGTTACCTCTGTTATTGCGGAAATGATCTTGTTTGCAAGGGAAAGCTGTCCCGAAATGTCTTCTCCCTGCACCTGCATAAGTCCTTTTTCTACAATTTCGGCTATGTATTTCGATAGGATAGACGGTGCTTCTGCATTGTCGATAGGCGCAGCATCATACTTTATCCCGTTATCCTCGCTGAGCTTTTTGTCAAGTGCTTTTGAAATTACCTGTTCATATAATCCTTCGGGGAGCATATTATCACCTTTTTCTTTATAAAATATCAAATGCACATTCATCTTGTGTATCTGTAAGCTCTGCCCATCTGGCGGACATAAATTTTGCATATGAAATAGGTTCCAAGCCGTAAGAGCCAATTGACCCGGAAGCATTTACCTCTATAAGGTATGTTCCACCATCTGAAGTCACTCCGAAATCAATAGCATAGGCATTAGGAGCATCGGAATAATCCTTGATACATGTCTTGATGATCTCAGAATTGGGAAAAATATCCCACCTGCCATGATAGTGCCTCATATCAAGTATCTGACCATATCTCACAAAAACACGATATTCCGAAACAAAATCAAGCAGTTCGCTTATATACACTTCCTGATCCTCGCCTCCTGAAGAACAACCTATAAGATCATGAGCACTTCTGACTACACGCCCGGAAAAGCTTTTATTATTAATGGGCTTGATGAAAGCATTCCACATCTGAGGATCATTGCTTACGGTGTTCAATGTTGTCTTTCTAATGTTTCTTCCAAGATATTTCTGAATAGACTCAGGATAATCTATATTTGGTATCTCTATACCGAAATCTCTTAACCGTACCTTAACAGGACCGGAAAAGCCAACTATTATATCCTGCCTTTCGGACTTATTTATCTGCTCATATGTATAAAAAATATTGTTTCAAAGCCCATCTGTGAAAAGCCATGATATGCATTGAAATGGTCATAATCCGGTATTCCATTGCTGTCAGTCTGTATATATGCTTTCATTATCCTCACTCCATTATCCTACTAAAATATTCTCCATTGTCATTATACCATATCTGTTGTGTAAAAATCTTCACAGAAACATAGAAAAGCACGGACAATGGGACAATAGAAGCAAAACCACCTTAAAACAGCGCTATAAAGCCATTTGCTACATTTATTATCTCGGGACAATGGCGGGACAACCGCGGACAATAGAATTACACCTTGTCCCTACTGTTCTTTATACCCGTAAACATATACTGATAGCTCATACCCGTTTTGACATTAAGGCTTCGAAGATCGTTAAATCTCAGACCATATGCGTGATGCTTTTTGTAATCGACCTCTCCCGAATACAGAAAATCAAGAGTTTTTGATGCAATAGCATTATATCCCCGTACAGACGCTTCATCAAAGCCACACATTGCGAGATTATGCAGAACTATCCTTGATATCTGCAGCTGCATTACCCTCTCCTCATCATTTCCGGGAAGATAGCTCATAAGGTTGATGATATCAAAAACCATATCCTTATCAAAAGAATCAGCAGCTCTATCTTTCAGAGCAGGAACATAAGTAGTGTTTGACCCATTGATCAGAAATTTAGGGTCACAATTAAGATATTTTGCAATAATGCTGTATTCGTCTAAATCAATGGAATCGGGTCGATCTGTCCTGCAGCCGTTACTCAGATAATCAGCCTGAGATGCTTCCAGTACCATTAACGCATTATATTTCTTGCTTGGCATAAGATTTATTTTCTCGTTACCCAACAGATAATCTATAGTACAGTCGAGGGCTTCGGCCATTTTACATAGCACTTCAAGGCTTGGATTTCCGCCTTTTTTCCATGTGCTGGTATTTCCCTTGCTAACTCCTACTATCTCTGCGAGCTTGCTTGTAGAGATATTTTTTTCTCTGCACAGCTCTTCTAATCGTAAATAATCCACAATTCGCCCTCCATATTATTGTAAATTCTTACAAAATATTCAGACACACTGAATTTTGCTTCATTTTCTATTGACATTCTGAACTGAATATTATATAATATGTTCAGTTACACTGAATACAACAAATAAATGCCATATTCTTGTCCACCATTTCAGATAATGCAAATAATTCTGAATTTCATTTGTATGTATTAAGTATAACAGTACATTTTACAAAAGTCAAGTAGAAAGGAGCAAAAATTGAACGAGACAACAGTAACCCCTATTTCCGACAATATTCCCTACCCCACACCACTAAAGCGTGTAAAATCCACTCCTCCGTTCCCGGTAGGCTGCCTGCCGCCGGTGCTGAGAGAAATGGTGGAGCTTATTTCAGAAACAGTACAGGTCATGCCTGAAATGCCCGCATCTGTAGCATTGTCTGTTTTGTCACTGTGCCTGCAGGGCAAGGCAAAGATCAGCTAGCATTCTGTTATCTTTGGGTTTCATAACACATGAAAATAACGTAAATACGTGCCCGCAACTAAAAGTAGCAGGATTCAAGGTCGGATAAGAAAGTTCCGATCCAGCTTTTCTATTTCCTCTATAAGCATACCGTTCATATTATCGCCCTTCTGTCTGTTCGGCTGAACGTTTTTCTGAATGTACCGCCGTTTGTTGTTCTCTCATTTCTCTTGTCACACACAATTTTCTTCCTCCACTTCTTCTGTTTTGGTGTTCATATAGATTTTGAAATCATCGCACCCTGCAAGATATTCGGATATGCGGACTTCATCACCGGGCATATACTCTCTGCCCAGAGCTTTGAAAACCGCTGCGGCGATCTTCTCATTCCTCTGAATGAAAAGAGAATTTTCCGTTTGTCTGATTTTCTCGGAAATCTCCCTCTGCTTGGCAGCCAAAAGCTGCTGTTCCTCTTTCAGCTTTTCGATGTCGGAGCTTGATACCGATGCTTTCTTTGTTGTCTTTGGTTTGAGAAGCTCCGCCGCATATTCGTCAAGCAGATACATTCTGCCCTTACGGGAAACGTGCTTTGCAAATTTCTTGTCTTTTGCAATCAGCTTTTTCAGCCTAACGCCTGCCGCCGAATAACAGCACTCATAGCGTTCGGAAAATTCCTTCAGCGTCATTTTCTTCTTTGACATAATAACACCTCGTCTTGTTTTCTTATTTCTGTTCTAAGTGATACGATAACTTTTTTCAATCTTTGATTTTCACATTTGAGCCTGCCGACCTCCTTTCTGAGTTCTTCGATCTGAGTAGCAAGAGTATTTATCTCATTGGCAGCATCGGCAGCAGAACGTTTCCGCCTGTCCTCGATTTTCTCTTTCCGAAGAATTGCCCTTGCTGTCATCATTGCTTCCTCGTCAAGCACACGTTCCCCTGCGGAATTGGCTTTCATTTTTCTTGCCAGCTCCGGGTGTCTGCTCAACATTTTGTAAAACTCAAGCGTTCGGAAATTGTTGTTCCTGCAAAATTCGGAAATGGAACAGGATTTCTTGTTCTTTCTCATTGGCTTGTTGTCCTTTCTTTTAAATTTATATTTGATTTTTCTGTGCGGATATGGTATAATGGTTTTGGAAATTGGTCGGGATAAACTGCTCGACAATCGGAATATGTTGTGAGAAAAATTATACCGTGTATGGCATTGTCACGATATTGAAGTTGATAGAGTTTACCACCAAACCAAGTAATACTTTTAAGGAGAAAGCACTTATGGAAGAATGGATCATTCCTTGCAATGTAAAGTATTATGATGTTGAAAAAGCCTTTGCAACAATCACAAAGCTTGATTGGAAACAATCTAATAAAAATATGCAAATCGGGGACATAATATATATTTATGTCAGCAAGCCCTATTCAGAAATTCGTTTCAAATGCAAAATAACAAAAGTTCTTCTTGATTCAATTGAAATTGATGATTCAGATTTTGTTATTGATGGCAGCAATTATGAAAAGTATCCAACTCATATGGAACTTACCCTTTTGGAAAAGTATGACAATAAATATCCGATGTCTTTATTACGAGAATACGGAATTTGTGGAAACATTCAAAGTCCAAGAAAAGTACCTTCGGAATTAAAGTCACTGTTTAAAAAATAAGATTTTTTTGTCACATTTTTATCGCAGCACTCATAACGGGTGCTGTGATTTTTTCTTCCGTTAAGCCTGTGCTTGGTCATTCTTCGGCAAATCTCAAATACAGCTGCCACAAGCAAAAGTTCAGCCACTTTCCTCATTCCTTTCAATTTTCCATATCATAACAGCAGCTTCATTCCCATATCGTGTTCAAAGCCTGCAAAGGTGGAGTTCATCAGCGTATAAACGGAGTTGAACAGCGAAGTTGTCAGGAAGCGGTCTATCCTGCTTATCTTGTCGGGGTAATTCACAAGGCTGTGCATAACATACTGAACGTGGTCAAAGGTTATCTTTCTGTAAGCAGCTTTCGCCGTTTCCTCGGACACACGTTTTCCCTCGGATATTACAGTCCGTTCTCCGCATAGAACGTCCACCATCAAGTCCTTGATTTCCTCAACCATTTT
>NZ_JBNMJV010000023.1:0-46068 GCF_050874005.1 Huintestinicola sp. | reverse complement strand
TCTTTCCTCTCGGGAGAGAACTTTTTTATTATATCACACTCTTTTCGATTTGTCAAGACCTTTTTCAAATCTTTTTTCAATTTTTTTGAGTGTATCTCTCGGTGATTTTTTCTTTTCATCACCGACAGCTTTATTATCTTACCACATCCATTTCTAAATGTCAAGCCTTTTTCAGTATCTTTTATAAGTTTGTACATTATGCTCATTCAAATCAGTTTAAGAGGCTTCTCAATGTACAAATTCACCTTATTATTCAGCATAAAAAAGCGGACAGCGCTTGCCGCACCGTCCGCTCCGATCACTTCTGTTCTTCAAGGGTAAAGGTTATTTCAAATTCTCTTTCTTCGCCGTCAAATCCCAGCCTGTACACCTTAGCGGTAACGACCTCTCCCGCCTTGTGGGTATTCTGAAACTCCTTTACGCTGTTCTCGGTCAGCATCTGGATACCGTCTATCTCCGTAATGATATCGTCCGTCTGCAGCTCTGTGTTGGAAACATCGCATTCCTCAGCTATCTCAGCCACCAGAAGCCCGGGCTTTACTCCAAGGCTCTCAGCTTTGTCAGGCGAAATAAATTTATAAATAATTCCAATTCTCGCCCTGCCTGTAACATAGCCCTTTTCCATAATGTCCTCAATAATGGGCACCGCAAAATCCGTAGAAATGGCAAAGCCGATATTCTCGCTGCCTGTGGAGCTGTACTTGCTCACAACAATTCCCACGACCTGACCGTACAGATTGACCAGCGCACCTCCCGAATTGCCGAAATTGAGCGCCGCATCGGTCTGTATGCACTTTATGGGATATCCGGTATAGCTCTTTATCTCACGGTCAACATAGGAAACATTTCCCACCGTGACCGTGTCGTTAAATCCGCCTGCATTTCCGATGGCAATGACTTCTTCACCCTGTATCATATCCGACGAGCTGCCGAGGACCGCAGGAGTAAGCCCGTCAGCCTCGATTTTCAGGACTGCCAGGTCTGTACGTGTGTCCGCACCGATGAGCTTTGCCTCAAATTCACGTTCATCATTGAGCTTTGCCTTGAAACGGGTAATATCCTCTGTGGCGTGGGCGTTTGTGATAATATACCCGTCCTCGGAGATGATAATGCCCGAAGCCTCGTTATAAGGCTGAACGGTGGTACTTGTATAGCCGTAAAGATTAACAATAGACGGAAGCACCTGATTTGCCGCACCTGCAGGAGTCAGGAGACCCGTTTCCTTGTTCCGGTAAAACTCCTCATTCTCCACAGGCTTGGGAGCCACGTTTATATTCACCGTCACGCCATCAGAGCCTGAACCCTCCGATGAAACGCTCTGAACCTTATCAGCCGTTTCACCCGCACCCTCAGCCGGACCCTCGTCTTTATGACTGTAAGCCAGCAGCAGCATAACTGCAGAGAACATAAGCACAACAATAATGACCACCGCAGCTATCCAGCCCTTTGAGGATCTTTTCAGTTCGGGCTCGGGCGCAGGAGCAGACATCGCCCCCACCTGCGGCTGATAATAATATCCGCCGTAAGGCGGTACATTGCCTCCTGCATTGCCGTTCTGAGGCGGGACATATCCCGCACCGTTATCTGCCGCAGCATAATTCTGTGAAAAACCTTGGTTTGCAGGATCGTCCCTGCCGGCAGGGCTGCTGTATACCGAATTATCCGTCTGCTGCGGAGCATTGCCGTAATACCCACGATCATCGGGCGCAGCTCCGCCCGAATACATCTGCCTGTAAGCAGCGTCCGCAGGCGATGTATTGCCCGCAGGGTACCCGTTCTGCGGATAACCGTTCCCGACAGGTGCACCATAAGGCTGATAGGGGGGATAATCATTATTCGGGATATTCTCCGAAAGCTCCTCCTCCGCAAAAACGCCTCCGCCTCTGTTCAGATCGGGATTGACAGGCTTATTGTTCTCGTTATTGTTTTCGGGTGACGACCCGTTTTCATACATTTCCATACCGACCTCCGTAAGGTATATGCCGATCAAGGGCGGCTGCCCAGCGGCAGTGTGAATTCAAACTCGGTGTATTCCCCCGTTTTGCTGCGGACAAGCACCGAACCGTTATGCAGCTTGATGATCGAGCGAACAATGGACAGACCGAGACCCACGCCCGTCTTGTCCTTACCCCTTGACTCGTCGGTTTTGTAAAATCTGTCAAAGACCTTGTTGATCTCGTTTTTCTTCAGACCCTCGCCGCTGTTTCGGATAACGACCGCAGCAGCGCCGTCCTCCTCACGGAAGCTGTAGGAGATATATCCGCCCTCGTTCACAAACTTGACCGCATTTTCGGTAAGATTGTAAATTACCTGCTGAACAAGGTCCATATCCGCATTGACAAAAAGTCTGTCCGTGTCAAGTCCTCTTATGTCAATGTTCTTGCCCTCGATCCGCTTTTCAAAAAGGAGAACAGTTTTGACCGTAAGCTCGGTGATATCAAAGTCCTCTGTCTGCAGCTCCATTTCTCCTGCCTCATACTTGGAGATGTTGAGCATAGAGCGCACAAGTCTCGCAAGACGGTTTATCTCCTCGGAGACCGTCCTCAGATATTCCCTGTGCCTGTTCTCGGGAATAGTGCCGTCAAGTATTCCGTCCACAAATCCGCCGATAGTGGTCATAGGCGTTCTCAGCTCGTGGGAAACATTGGAAATAAAGCTTTTTCTGTTCTCCTCGATAGCCTCAAGAGAGCTTGCCATATCGTTTAAGGTGTTGGCAAGAAAGCCCATTTCGTTCTGGTCGGAAACGCATACCTTTTCGGAAAAGTCTCCCTCACCGAACCGCTTTGCCGCCAGCGTCATCTCCTTGAGAGGAGTAAGGATACGGTTGATGGTGTACTTGAGCAGGGGAAAGACCGCCAGCATAATGACTGCGAACGCCACAAGAAACAGCACCACCATAGCTTTGAGATAATCCGTAAATCCCTTTGCGCTGAGGCTTGCCGCAAGATAATATTCCTCCCTGCCGCAGTTCAGGGAATAGAGCATATTGAGACAGGAAACGGGATAGAAGCCGTCCATACTGTCCATAGCGAAAGCCCCCTGCGGGATAGCCCTGCTCATAGACTGAGCGCTCAAAGTCCCCGTATGTGAACAAGGTGATGCCTCGGAACAAGCCAAAACATCACCCTCACTGTCAAACAAAATATAGTCCGCACCCGTGCTTGCAGAGACCGAGGGCAAAATCTCACGAAGGGCAGCAGCCCCATCGGAGCCGCCGGTCAGATATGCGGAAACGCTGACACGAACCTCTTCGGTCAGCCGTTCCAGCAGAATTTTGCGGTCGCTTTTATAGGTGGATACGGAAAAACTGATTATAAGCGCCGACATAAATATGAGCGACGCCGCAACCAGCGCTGCCGATAAGCTGAAATACTCTGCGGCAATGCTTTTACGCATTTTCCTCTTCAGCCTCGAACTTGTAGCCTACGCCCCAGACTGTCTTGAGCGCCCACTTGTCCGAAACGCCCTCGAGCTTTTCTCTGAGGCGCTTGATGTGAACGTCAATGGTACGGGAATCTCCGTAATACTCAAAGCCCCATACCTCGTCAAGAAGCTGATCTCTGGTATAAACTCTGTTGGGGTTGGAAGCGAGGTAGAAAAGAAGCTCCAGCTCCTTGGGAGGGGTATCCATTACCTTGCCGTCCACTCTCAGCTCATATCTTGTCATATTAACGACCAGCTTGTCGTACTTTACCTCTCTGATCTCGGACTCGGAAGAGGACTGACCAATTCTTCTGGAAACTGCCTTGATACGGGCAATTACCTCCTTGGTGTCAAAGGGCTTTACAACATAGTCGTCAGCGCCCAGCTCAAGACCAAGCACCTTGTCAAATGTCTCGCTCTTGGCAGTTATCATAATGATGGGCACATTGGATTTCTTTCTGATCTCACGGCAAACCTGCCAGCCGTCAAGACCGGGAAGCATAATATCAAGCAGAACGATGTCGGGCTTCAGCGCATTGAACTTAACAACAGCCTCATCGCCGTCGTGGGAGACCATAACGCCGTAGCCTTCCTTTTCCAGATATAATTTCAGAAGCTCGCAGATGTTATTATCGTCGTCAACAACAAGAACCTTACCAAGTGACATATCAAAATTCCTCCCGTTTTAAATTCTCGGAATTCTGCACACAATACGTCTGCAAAAAATGTCCGAAATATTCCAACATAATATACCTCTATTATATAATAAAAATCGGCACAGTTTATAAATTTTTATCATATATATCATTAACAGATTGTAAATTTAACAAAATAATATCGTAAATTTCCCAAAAATTCAAAATTCTATTCATTTTCATCAAAGTAGAAGGCATTGATTTTCATCAGCTGAAATACTTGATGTTTTTGGTAAGCAGTGTAAGCAGCTCAAGACGCACCTCGTCCTTTAATTCAGGCTTTACCATATAATATACATAATTTTCCAGAATATTCACATCGGGTACGCTTCTGCCTTCTATCTTGAAATTGCAGAAGCCCATAGGTACGTACTTTTCATAAATATCCACAGGAGAAACGTGCAGAGGCGAATTCACTGTCTGATACAGATTTCTCATCATACAAGCACACTCAAAGGGTTCGGGGGTGTATGACGCATCTGTCTTTTTCATCATATGTTCTGTAAGAGCGATCTGACTCCTGCCAATGGAGCGGTAATGCTCTCCCCTGCGCTTGCAGGCGGGGTCACAGCAGGGATTTATGAGCAGCTCTGCCTTTTCCTTGTGGGGGAGCTTTTCGAGAACATCAAAATTATTGTTAAAATTATAGTCAAGCACCACAAGGGAATAATCCTTTTCCAGCTCGGCGCAAAGCTCGTCAAAATCCTCGATCTGTTTGCAGGTAGAGCTGGTAATGGGGATACCCGGGAATTTATCCCTTATATAGTCCTCAAGCAGAGGGGAGCATACGATGGCTTCGTTCAGTCCGTTGTTTACCGCCTTAAGCACGGCGTTGCACAGCGCATCGGAAAGATGCTGAGGTGTAAGTACAGGATTTGTAAGAGTAAATCGACAGGGTATGCCTCGCTTATTAAACTGATTGACGATCTCCTTGAGTATGCGTGAATCGCACTTTCCACGGAAGTAACGTCCGCCGTTCCATGTCATATTGGGAAATGCTCCGTAAACAGAGCCTATCTTTACATTATCACGAAATTTCTCGGGATATTTGTTCATATAGTCCACTAAGGTGAGATTGAGCTTGAAATGCCTCATAAAATCGGGGATATGAAATCTTATTTCCATTTTTGTTACCGTCCTTATAGTAATCAATATTTTCTGCCATATTTCAAAGGGGAGTACAATTCATCACCTTTGAATTCTCGTTATTTGCATACACCACAGTCTTGCCTCTGAATATCTGAAATTTCTCAGTGGCATTCAAACCAGCTTTTGCCCGTCTCAACATCGGCGGTGAGAGGAACGTCAAGCTGTACGGCACCCCGCATTTCCTCTCCCAGCACCTTTGCTGCCCTTGCAGCGTCCTTTTCCGATGCCTCGATTATAAGCTCGTCGTGTATCTGCAAAATAAGCTGTGCGTCAAGATTTTCTTCCTTGAGCCTGCGGTAGACCTTCACCATAGCAATTTTGATGATGTCCGCCGCCGCTCCCTGAACTGGGGCATTCATTGCCGCACGCTTGCCGAAGCTCTGAATGTTCTTGTTTTTCGCCGCAAGCTCGGGGATATAACGTCTCCTGCCGAAGATGGTTTCCGAATAGCCCTTTTCCGCGGCATCGGTCACAGCCTTGTCCATAAATGCCGCTACACCGCTGAAATTGGTGAGATAGCTCTTTATATACCTGTCCGCCTTTGCAACGGAAACGTCAATGTCCTTTGAAAGTGAAAATGCGCTTATGCCGTAAACAATGCCGAAATTAACAGCCTTTGCCGCACGGCGCATTTCGGGGGTCACCATATCCTCGGGCATTCCGAATACCTGCGCCGCCGTTGAGGTGTGGATATCGCCGCCGCTGTTGAAGATCGCCTGCATATTTTTGTCGCCGCTCAGATGTGCAAGTATACGAAGCTCTATCTGGCTGTAGTCGGCGTCGATAAGCACCCGTCCTTCCTCGCTGACGAAGAATTTTCTCATATTCCGTCCAAGCTCGGTGCGGACGGGGATATTCTGCAAATTCGGCTCGGTGGAGGAGATCCTTCCCGTCCTTGTTTCGGTCTGCTTGAATACAGAGTGGATACGTCCGTCGCCCCCCACCGTCTTTAACAGCCCTTCTACATAGGTGGACTGTAGCTTTGTGTACTGACGGTAGGTGAGTATCATATCTATGATGGGGTCCTTGTCACGAAGCTCCTCAAGCACCTCTGCGCCTGTGGAATAGCCCGTTTTGGTCTTTTTGCCCGAGGGCAGTCCCATTTCCTCAAAAAGTATAACGCCAAGCTGCTTGGGAGAAGAAATGTTGAACTGCTTTCCTGCACGGAAATATATCTGCTGTTCAAGTCCGGCTATCTCTTCCGAAAGAGTCTCACCGAATTTCCTTATGCCCTCTGTGTCGGCTTTTACGCCAAAGTGTTCCATTGAAGCAAGCACCTCGGTAAGGGGCAGCTCGATATCCCTGCACAGCTTCTCCGCTCCCGTTTCCGAAAGCTCCCTGTCAAGGCGGCGGCAGAGTCCGCTTATTGCCGCAATGTCCGAATATTCTCCCAGATTTTCATAATCGGGACAGCCGTACTCGGCGCAAAGTCCCTTGATGGTGTATTCCGAAGCGGAGGCATTGAGAAGATATCCCGAAATGTCTGCGTCCGATACGATATTTTTAAGCTCGGAGCCTTTTTCAAGCATATAGCGGTAGGCAGGCTTTGCGCCGAAGGTCTGCTTTTCATATTCCGAGGACAGGAGGGAGATGATATCGCTCTCATTCTCAAACACACTCAGCTTGTCCTCATAGGCGGTGTACAGCGCCGCTCCCGTTTCGGTGCGCTTTAAGATAAAGGCAAAGCCGCCCTTGATGTCCGAAACGCTTCCGGGAGCTATCTTATAATCAACAGCCTTTTCCTTCTCTGCTTCGGGAATTGCCTTTAATGCGGCGGAAGGCTTTACATTAAGCCTTTCCATAAGCTTTGTCATTTCAAGCTCGGTAAGGAGACGGGACAATGCGGCTTCGTCACGCTCGCCGTATGCGTAATCGCCCATTGAAAGGGATATAGGCGCATTTTTTACAATGGTGGCAAGCCATTTGCTTTCCTTTGCGTCCCCCTCGCCTGCGGTAAGCTTTGCAAGGACGGATTTTGTGGCGGTAACTTCTCCTGCGGCAAGCTTTTCGTAAAGCGTTTCAACGGAGGAATACTCCTTGATAAGAGAGAGGGCTGTTTTCTCACCTATGCCCTTAACGCCGCTTATGTTATCCGAGCTGTCGCCCATAAGGGCTTTCAGGTCGATAAGCTGAAGGGGTGAAAGTCCCTCGTACATCTCGGAAAATTTCTCGGGAGTGCAGGTGATAAGCTCCTTTGTGGTGTGGAGCAGGACGGTGACATTTTCATTTATAAGCTGCAGGCTGTCCCTGTCCCCTGTCAGGATATAAACGTGGTCGGTCTCGTTTCCGAAGGTGGAGAGTGTGCCGAGGATATCGTCAGCCTCGAAACCGGGACACTCGAGAATTTTAATGCCAAGAGCGGTAAGAAGCTTCTTGATAAGGGGCATCTGCATTGCAAGCTCCTCGGGCATACCGTGTCTTGTGGCTTTATATGCGGCGTTTGCCTTGTGGCGGAAGGTTGGCTCTCTCAAATCAAACGCCACCGCACAGCCCTCGGGAGACAGCTCTGCGGCGGTTTTAAGATAGATGTTCATAAAGCCCGTAAGCGCATTGGTGAACACGCCCTTTTTATTTGAAAGGGCTTTTATGCCGTAAAACGCACGGTTCATTATACTGTTTCCGTCTATTGCAAGAAGCTTCATATCTATTCTTCCTTTCAATTTTCTGCTCCGGTTGGGTAAAGCAATCGCATCGAATACATATTTCTACCGTTACCGAGCCGCCTGTTTGCCGCCCGCATAAATTATAGAACGAGTGGCTGCAGGCTCAGCCTGCTAAGGTTTCTGCAAATATCTGTTTCAAGGCTTCATATGGTATATCCTGCTTTAAATAAATTTGCAGCATTCCCTTGGGAGTGAGCTTATAGCCTGAGAGTTCCTCTATATGGCCGTTCACTGCCTGCGCTTCAATGTTGATATGGTCTTTGAAGGGAATGAGCCTCACGAAAGTCTCACCAACATAATAGCTTGGTAATTTCGCCCATAAGGTTTCCTGCGGCTCGGTTGAAACGCTGTCAAAAATTGTCTTACGCAAATCATTGAACATATCAATGATATCACTTGGATATTTTTCTATATATTCCTTAACCTGCTCATTCATTTTGATGACCTCCGCAAATCATAATTTTGGGACAGCTTTTTGTATCGTTACCGAGCCGCCTGCCTACTTGACCCTTAAAATAAAATCACAGCAGTCATCGCCTCTGCCGAGAGTTTTCTTTCGCTCCCAGGAAAGCTTCGGGTGCAAATTTCCGTATGCTGTGTCGTCCGAGTTGCAGAAAGCTGCGGTAAGCTCGGGACAGCCGCAGGCAGAACAAGTCTGAAAATACGGACATCTGAGCATATCTATATGGCATACTTTTCCATCTGTTTTGTGCTCCGTCATTTCAAAGCCCGATCTTCTGCCGAATATTTTGCGGATAACTGCGGTCATAATTTTCGGGATAAAATTATACACAAAAGGCAGCTTTAATATTTTACGCATTTTTTCTGCGGTGGCTGCGGCTTTTTTTTGAAAATATCCGTCTATTATTTTATATGCCGCTTCCTGCTGACCGGTCTCAGCGATGACCGCTTTGTAAAAGGCAATGCAGGGGTATATCTGCCTTACCGTATGCATTGTTATCTCTTTTGGCTTTCCCTCTTCCTGCTTACAGAATTCAAGATAAAGCGACCGGGCTTTTTCTTCTATACGAGCATAATGTTCGGGAAATATTTTAACGCTTTCTTCAAGCAGGGCTTCGAGAATTTTATTGTTGTGCTTCATAGCTGTTTTCCTTTTGCGGCTGTGAAAAATTTATTCGCAGTCAAAGATCGCTTTGCTCTCTATCATATCCGAATATGTCCGCTTCCATTCTTTATGAACGTCAGATCGGTCATAGCGGTCGAGGGCATCTTTATCCATATTTATCTCGATCATAATGTCATATCTGTTGGGTCGGTCTATGCAGGACGTATGAATATTTATGTCATATATCCCGTCCATAGCCGTAAGCTTCCGAAACAGCTCTGTAACAGGGGCTGTCAATGAGCCTGCGTTTATTTGTTCTTTGAATTTAACAATAATATAATGTTTCAACGCTATTCTCCTATCCTGCGGTCGGTTTGGCATTTTCGACAAATTTATTTTCTATAATTCGGCACATATTTTCCGGTTTCACTATTGACATTTTGGCACATTTGTGCTATAATATTATCAAGCCCACAAAGAAGTTTAACACTCTACTCCTATTCTGCCCATAAAATCCTGAATGGTTTTCAGCTCGGGGAAAAAGAGGATATTAAATGACTTGCCGCTGTCGTTTATGGTTATGGAGTTGTTCACAAAGCAGGTATTGACCGCTCCCGGATTTACTGCCGTTATCTCTCCCGAGGGGGCGCTCACGCTCTCGGGGACGGATATGTCCACCGTCATTCCCGACATTATGGAGAAATTGTTAGCATAAGATGCGGCGCAGATGTTTACCGTTTCCCTTACCACAGAGGAGACCATCTCGTTCACGTCCCCCTTGCCTTTCACCGACACCCCCGGGAAATATGTCCCTGCAAGCCGCTCGATAAATGCGTAGGGGAAGATGAAAAGCACCGCTCCCTGCATATCGCAGCTTAGCTTTATCAGAAAGGCTTCCGTTCCCCTGCTGAGAAGGTCCGCTATTTTTCCTGCCTCCGCTGTGGGCAGCACCTTGACCTGGGGTGTGGAGATATCCGTTGCCGAGGATATCATCTCGGACAGGGCGGTGGCGGCATTGCCTGCTCCCATATTGCATATTTCCTGTAAAACGGATCTTTGCATTTCTCCGAAATCCGCAAAGCTGTTAAGAGCCATTTTTCAGACCGTCCTTTCCTTATTTTTTTCAGGGTTCGTAATACTTCGGCTTATTGATAAGGATTATCAGGTCGATTAAACAGCCTATACCAAAAAAGCCTCCTATCGTACAAGCCCAAAGTATTCCGGTTGCAATTTTCCCCTCGTAAAATCTGTGAGCTCCGAATATCCCGAACAAGACGCAGAGTAATATGGATATATTTCTGTTTTTGAGCTTCCTGTTAAAGCCCCCTGCTCCCGGGTTTATCTCCTCCATTATTTTCTCGCCGTATGCCTTGGCGGTATCGGCTATATCGTCCAAAGTTGAAAAGTTCTGCTGCGCCGAGGCGGGGGAGGGTATGCTGCCCTGTCGGGTCTGTGCTCCCGTCTTACCGAAGGTATCCGCTTCTCTCGGGGGCGTTTCGTTATCCACAACTATGCGGATATCTTCGGGTTCCGCATATACTGTTTTTGTTTTCCGCTCCCCTTCGGGAGCAGGAGCTGTGTGCCTGTCGGGCTTGTAAAATTCTATCATAATATTCTCCGAAAATCATTTTGCCGAAATGCCGTAGCGCTTTCCGGCCTCTGTATCAAATTCAAGTGCGCCTTTATTTTCAGTAAGCCGTATCTCTTCTCCGCCGCAGGTGACGATGATATCTCCCTTTACACGCAGGGAGACCCTGTTTCCGCAGTCGGAGAGCAGCTCGGCTTTGGTAATTCTGCCGTCTGACCAGTCGAAATTGACTGTGAAGCTGCCACGGGCTTTCATTCCCCTCACGCTGCCGTGTTTCCAGGCGGGTGGAAGTGCGGGGAGCAGGCTTATTTCCGCTTTTCCCGATACGGCCTCACAGCGGCTCTGCATTACCGCTTCGGCAATGCCTGCGCCGCCGCCGAAATTTCCGTCTATCTGGAAAGGGGGGTGCATATCGAACATATTAATGCTTGTGGAATGTGCGAGCAGCGCCTGAACGTTTTCGCCCACCTTTTCGCCGTCAAGAAGTCTTGCCCACATATTGATTATCCACGCTCTCGACCAGCCTGTATGTCCGCCGCCGTGGGAAAGTCTGCGCTCAAGGGTGGCTCTTGCAGCCTTTGCAAGCTCGGGGGTATCGGCAGGGGTTATTATATCTGCAGGATAGAGGGCATATAGCTGAGAGATATGGCGGTGTCCCGGCTCGACCTCGTCATAGTCCTCCGCCCATTCCATTATCTGACCGTACTTGCCTATCTCGGGCTTGGGGAGACGGTCTCTCATACTGCGTATTTTCTCCGCAAAGTCCTGCCTTTCGCCCAGTATCTCCGAGGAGGATATTACGGCGGTGAAGAGGACATAGAGTATCTGACTGTCCATTGAGGGGCCTTTGCAGAGGGTTCCCGTTCTGCCGTTCTTTGCGTAGTAGGTATTCTCGGGAGAAACGGAGGGATTTGTTACCAGTCTGCCCTTTTCGTCCTCGGTGAGGAAATCGGCGAAAAATTCTGCTGCTTCGCAGAGGGTGTCGAATTTCTCCTCAAGAAAATCCTTGTCTCCTGTGAAAAGATAATGCTCCCATATATGGGTGCAGAGCCACGCCATTCCCATTGGCCAGAGAGTGCCCGGGAGCCATTTGTCCTGGGGGGCGGTGTCTCCCCAGATGTCGGTGTTGTGGTGGCAGACAGTTCCGCCGCAGTGATACATTGTACGGGCGGTGACTCTGCCGTTTTCTCTCATTCGCTCGATATGGTCGAAAAGAGGTGTGTGACATTCGGAAAGGTTCTGTATCTCGGCTCCCCAGTAGTTCATCTCGGTATTTATATTGACGGTGTATTTGCCGCCCCAGGCAGGCCACATATCCTTATTCCATATGCCTTGGAGGTTAAGCGGTAATGTTCCCTCTCTTGAGCCGGATATCATAAGGTATCGGGAGAAATTGAAATAAAGGGCAGCAAGCTCATTGTCTATAGCATTTTCCTCTTTTACGGCTTTAAGGCGCTCGTCGGTGGGGAGAGCGGAATTTGCTCCGTCCCCCGGGTAAAGGAAAAATGAGCAGCGGTCAAAAAGTTTGGAATAATCCTCCATATGCCGCTTCAAAAGGCGGTTTGCGTTCATTCGTGCGGCTCTTTTTGCCTGAGATATGCAGAGCTTTTCGTAATCGCCTGTGCGGTATGAGGTCTGAGCGGCTATTATGAGCATTGCTTCGTCGGCATTTTTGCAGACAAGGCGGTTTGCGTCTGTGCCCCACTCTCCGCCCACAGCAGTCACGGTTATGGCGCAGGCATAGGGTATGCCGTCGGAAACGGTGAACAGGACTGTCTTATCATCATAGGCTTCATTTTTATCGTAGTTGTCATCTCTGCCGTCTATGGCGGCGGTAAAGGATATGCTGCCTTTTTTATCGGCGGTGAAATGGACGATGATACATTCGTCGGGGTGGGAGGCGAACACTTCACGGGTATATTTTACCCCGTTTGATGTAAAGTTAGTCCACGATACGGCTTTCTCAAGTGAAAGTCCTCTTTTATATTCGCTGCAGTCGGGTGCGTTCTGCCAGATGTGCAGGTCGCCTAAAGGCTGATAGTGACGCTGGTTTTCATTGGTGCCGTAAAAAGCGTCGGAGCAGAGTTCTTCCGCTTCGGTGGTCTTTTCCTCGTTTATAAGCTGACGTATTTTCTCAAGGTTATCGTATGCCTTGGGGTTGTTTCTGTTTCGGAAATTACCCGACCATATGGAGTCTTCATTCAGCTGCAGAAGCTCGTCCGAGGGCTTTCCGAATATCATTGCTCCCATTCGTCCGTTTCCTACGGGGAGCGCTTCGTCCCAGTTTGCGGCGGGGCGGGTGTACCAAAGGTCGGCTGAGGGGCTTAATGAACTCTTCTCAATTTTCATATTTTACCTCCGGAAAGATAGTATTTATGGAATTTTATTAATTATGCGGATAAAAAAGAACTGCCGGTTTAATCGCATAAATAAATAACGGTTAAATCGGCACTTCTTTTTTATTCACTTTTATACTTTTCGCTGCTGCAAACGTCAAAGCGAAAAGTATACAATTCTTCGGCAGCAATTGCTGCCGAAGAATTGGTATTGAAGCAAATTAACTATACGCCGTTTTCAACTCGGGGAGTATTACATACCTGTGAGACCCGAACGGGCGATACCCTCGGTAAAGTACTTCTGTAAGAAGATATACATTACAAGGATAGGCGTGATGGAAAGCAGACAGCCCGATTCCATCCATACGATAAGCTCTCTTGCGTTTACCTTTACGGTACCGTTATTGAACAGAACTCGTGTAAGAGATGCGTTCAGGTTTTTAAGCTGGAGAGCAATGGTGCTGTTGTTGGTGAAGAACGATGTTGAAATGTAGTAATCGTTCCAGTACCATACAACGGAAAGCAGGAATACGGTGAGGAATGTGGAGCCTGCGTTGGGTATCATTACCTTGATGAATGTGCCCAGAGGCGAGCAGCCGTCCAGATATGCGGCGTCCTCCAGCTCCTTGGGCAGTCCTCTGAAGGACTGACGGAAAAGGAAGATAAACAGACCTGCACGAAGTCCGTTTGCCATAAGTGCGGGCATATACATTGTCAGGGCGTTGTCGATGAGGTTGATGTAATCGCCTGTAATGGCGTGCCATATGCCAAGGGGGTTAAAGTAGCGGAAGAACATATACTGAGGGATAAGAATGATCTGCGCAGGCATAAGGATCATAAGAATGACCACGCCGAAGAGGATATTCTTGCCCTTGAAGTTAAATCTTGCGAAACCGTAACCTGTGATGGCACAGGTGATGACCTGCACTATGGAGCAGCCGATGTTTATAAACAGGGTATTGCCTAATGTGTGCCAGAAATCCATTACTCGGATAACGTCCTTGATGTTCTGGAGTGTATGCGTCCTTGATATCCAGATGATAGTGGGGTCGTTCATCTCCGCACGGGGACGGAACGCCGCTGTTATCATATAGATGAGAGGATAGATGATTACGAAGCAGAGTCCGAACACCAGCAGTCCTCGGCAGATGGGCCAGAGTGTCTCAAAGGCTCTTTTCCTTTTGAGATATTTCTGCTCTGCAGGGGTCAGGGTGGAAAGACGCTTCTTGAAGCGCTCACGCTCCTCTTTGCGGGAACGCTTTACCTCTTTGGGAGGCTTCTCCGGCTTGACCTTTTTAAGGAAGTCGGAAGCTGTTGCTTTTATTGTATTTTCTGCCATTTTTTCCAACTCCTTAACTTAGTCATCGTAGTAAACTATCTTGTTCATAATGAGGAATATAACTCCTACCGCCGCAAGAACTATGGCGAAGTAGCTCCAAGCCATTGCTGCCGAGAAGCCGTATTTCCAGTCGTCCTGTACCGACAGCACCTGCTCCATTACCACGTTGGTGGGGTCTGTGAATGTGTCGATGATGGTGTAAACAAGGTTTACGAGGATCATAGGGGATACGTAGGGAAGCGTTATCTTCCAGAAAAATTCCCAGGAGGTCGCTCCCTCGATGGCTGCCGCTTCCTTTGCCGATGTGGGTATTCCCTGGAGGGCTGAAAGGAAGATGATTATCTGGATACCGCACTTCCATACAAGGTTCAGGATATCCGATGTCATTGTGGACAGCATATCCGTCAGCTGGTCGTTAAAGCCGTAAATTCCCACGAACTCAAGCAGCTGGTCTACCATATCTGCGGAGAACATTGTGGAGAACTGGTCTGCGTCCGCTGTTCCGCTGGTGTCCAGGTTGTTGGTGATGATAGCGTATACAGGACCTGTTGCGATGATTACGGGAAGGAAGAATACCGCTCTTGCAAAGGTACGTCCTCTGAACTTCTGATTGATGATTATCGCAACGAAGAGAGAGAAGATGATGATGATAGGCGTCTGCCAGAGGGTCGCTCCCAGCACTTCCATAAGGTTTTTGCGGAAGTCGGGGTCTACCATAAAGGCTCTCTTGTAGTTGTCAAGACCAACAGGGCTCATTACAAGGGCTCCTACGTCGGGCTTTACATCGTAGAACGAGTAAATAAAGGACTTGATAACGGGAACGATGAAGAACATCAGGGAACCGATGAACCAGAGGGCTATGAAGCCGTAGCCGTAAAGTCCCTTTTTCTTCTCATAGGATAAATTCAGTCTCATTCGCCGATTACCTCCTCTCCGATATAGTCGGTAAGCTTATAGGTCTTGCCGTCTGCTTTTATGGTGCGTGCGTCAAGGTCAACAACGGTGGTATAGCCGTTATCGTAAACCGTTGTGATCTCGTTTTCGTCCTCCGAAACTGTGTAGGAAACGATGGAAGAATCCGCTGCGGGTGAGAGGACATCGTCTGCAAGCCTGTAAAGTCCTGCGGCTTCATTTACCCAGTTTGCATAGTAGCCGTAGAAGTATTTGTCAAGCTTGGTATCCTTCAGCTCGCTGGCTTCCGTGCCCACCATATCAAAGCCGATATTGCTGCCCGAGGCTATTGCCATAAGGGAAGCGATATCAAGGTCTGCATCGCCGTTTACTGCGGTGCAGGAGTAAGGAGTCACGCCGTGAAGCACCATCTGATAGAGAGGAATATCTGCGTCGAAAATGTCGAATTTGCTGGAGCAGAGAGGAACGTTCGTTATGTAGTCGGTGTAGGGAAGAACGTATGCCGCAGGATTATCCGAAAGTACGGAGCCTGTCTGCTTTGCGCTGCTGTATATTCCCTGAACGATTCCCTTTGCATTCTCACGGGAAACAGCCTTTTTGCCGTAGTCGCCGTATATGGTATTTGAAAGGGAGCCGAAGGAGAAGTTTGTAACATTCTTCTTGTTATAGCTCTTGATGAGCTTGCCGAACGCCCTGTCATAGGAAGCGGGGGTAAAGAGGGAAAGTGACTTGTAGTACTTGTTCTCAATTCCGTGAGCAAGGTCGAACACGGGTATCTGTGCATATGCATTGGACACTCTGATGGAAGTATTTGTCATATTCCAGTAGCCGTTTCCTGTTTTGAACTGCTGATTGTCCACAACGGGGAAGAGTGCAATATTATTTGCAGATGCATATTCGCTCAGAGCATTGTATTTGCTCTTGCCGCCCAGCTTTGAAGAGGGATTGAAGGAATCTGCGATCTTCTCGCCGATATTGTCGTCGTTATAGTTGTTGTAAGCTACGACCATATCGTCTACACCCATACCGTTTAAGCACTCAAGAATGTACTTGGTAGTGGCAAATGTGGTAACAGGCTGCTTTACGGTCACAGGAAGACCTGCGATGGACTCCTTTTTCAGAGTTGCGCCGTAGATGTCAAGATAAAGGGAGTTTTTATCGGTAAGGTCCTTATCCTCGACGCCCTTTTCATTTACAAGGTAATCTCTGTATCGCTCTGCGATATCGGTGTAGTCCACCTCGCTTTGGTCGTCCTTTGAAATGGGATAGTAGCGAAGCTCGATCTCGGGGATAAGTATTCCTCTCTTTTCAAATACCTTGAGGGGGCTGGATTCACCGCCCATCAGGTATTCGTCCTGAGTTCTAAGCTCGAAATCGAAGTAAGTGGAGTTGTAATCGGTATTGTTCTGGTTGGAAACATAGCTGTTGATAGTTGCACAGGTATCGCCCTTATCGGCTACTACCATCATTGCGCTGTTTCCTTTAACAATGCCGTACATTGGCAGGTTTACCTTCTGTGTTGTTGCCTGCTTCTGGGTCTTTACGGCGGTTATGTCCCTGCCGTAGACCTTACCTGCATAGGTCTTGAGTCCCGTTTTGCCGTTATTGAAGTTGATTATTGCACCGCTGCCGTCGGGAATCACGAAATATCCCTCTTCCTCAAGGCCTGCTGCGCCGAATGTTGTCATAAACGCAAGGTCGCTTGTAAGCTTTCCGCTGACTGTGGAGGGATTTTCCTCAACTATGGCGGATGTATCCACATACAGCTTCATATAATCCTTTTCAAGGGATATGGTAACGGGAACGGTAATGCCGGGGTCGGAGAAGGTATAGGTTATCTCGATATTCTTGCCCGACTTCTTCATTTTTGTCTTGCCCTTGCCCTTGCTGTTAAGGATCGTAGTTGCACGGTCGGCAGGGGAAGCGTAGGTCAGAGTCATTCCCGAGGCAAGCTCGTCCTTCTGACCTTTCTTTGCGTTGGAGGTCTGGAGATCTACGGGGTTTGACCACCATTTCTCTCCTGTTTTAAGATCCTCCAGCATTATGGTATTCTCTTTCGTATTCATATAGAGCTTGAGGTTTTCGTTGGAGTCGACCTCTTCCATAAGCTCAAATGCTTCTTCCTCTGTTCGGGGAGCTTTCTCCTCCTCCTTGTCCTCCTTGTCGTCGGAGCTTTCCGCTTCTTCGGAAGCAGCAGCCTCCTCCTCGGGGGCGTCCTCACAGAACACGCTTGCGGCTCCCGTTGTCAGAAGCATTGAAAAACAGAGCAGAAACGCAAGAGATTTTTTAAGCTTTGAATGCATTGTTTTCACCACTTTTCCTTATGAATTTTATACTCTCAATCTGTAGGAAAGCTCAGTATAGATAGTAAAGATGAAGATTATTACCTGCTGGAAAAGAGTAAGAAGAAGCACCAGCAGGAAAATTACCAGCACCATCGCCACTACTGTGAGCAGGATAAGCGCTATGGTCTTTCCGAAGGAGAACTGATGAACGGCTTTCATTGCCGATATGAACAGCACCACCGTCCACGCCGTTCCGATTATCTCAAAGCACTGTATGAAGATATACTCGTCTCTGATGAGAAAATGGGAAAGGACCGTTCCTATCAGATAGCCTGCAATATACGGTATCAGCGAATATGCCGTGACTATAAAAATATTTTTCATAGAGCCTTCGCCGTCGAACAGGGTACACATAGCCCAGTTGCAGACCACGTAGAGCAGGAATATTCCGAAACTCTGGAATATATAAGGAACAATGTTGAAAATCTTGTCGTAATCCGAATAATACTGGAAACCGTACAGTCTGCTGTATGCCAGCGACTGGATAAACAGCAGGCAGACAATGCCGATGGCGATCTTCATAGAGCCTGCTTTTTTCCATCTCAGATCCTCGAAGCCCTCAAAGGGGTGCATAACTACGTGCTTGACAAACTGTCCCTGGGTAAGATCCAACATACTTTACGCACCTCTCCTTCTCTGCCAGGGGAATGTGATTATCCCCTTCTGATTAAGCTTTTTGAGCACCGTCCACGCAACAATTATAACAAGGATAATGATTATCGCAGGAGTGAAATACTTCTGAAGGATCTGGTCTCTGTAGCCCTCATATGCCTTGTTGTAGCGGTTTCGGCTGATGGAGATCTTGAAATACTTCATTGCCTCCTTGTACTCTTCCTTATTGAGAAGGGCGTTGCCTATACCGATGTATGCACGGCGGTAATTTCCGTCGTACTTGATAACGTTTCTCCAAGGCTCTTCGGATTCCTCATAATAACCTGCGTTATAGAGGTTTGTAGCCTCGGTAACGATCTCGCCGAATGCGGTGCGTCTGAATACGGTAATGCTGTTCTTTCTGGAATCGAGAACGTAGAGCATATTGTCATAGCTCTCGATAGCGGAAACACTTCGGAAGGTTCCCAGCTGCTCGCCTGTACCGCCGAGAACGAACATAAGGTTTGCAAGCTTATCGTACTGGAATATTCTTCCGTGGGCAAAGTCAAGGATATTCAGCTCGCCGTTGGGTCCGATGTCGATATCTGTAAGAGTGGACTCTTTGGTGTAGATGGAGTAGTATGCGGGAGAGATATCTCCGAATGTTACCTCGCCAGCTGTAATAGAGGAGAGGATATTGGTTCCTCTGGGGTTCAGCTTCTTGACTGTATCGGTCTTAACCTCGGTGGACTCGGTAACGGTGTAGATAAAGCCGTCATCGTCAATATCGAAGTTTGAGAAGCCGATAGGCGTTGTTTTTGTGGAACGTGCTCTCTGCTCCTCGGTTGCGATAGTGTTCCAGAAAGCGTTCATAATGATCTCGGAGGTCGCCTCTACTCGGTTTGCGCCGTAGAAGCCGAGAAAATCGCCGTGAATATCATACATTACTGCGCCCTTGGTAACGGACTTTACAACTACGTAAACATTTCCTGCCTTATCAACAGCCACCTTGCGGGGATTGTAGGTAAGGTCCTGGGAATAGACCTCGGAAGTAGGCTTTTCAAAGATATAGTCCACATTTCCGTCGATGTCAGTCTTTAAAACACGGCTGTTTTCGGTGTCGCAGACGTAAATATAGCCTGTGTACTTATCCACGAAAACGCCCTCGGGCTTTTTCAGGGTAAGCTCCTCGCCGTTGTAGGTAAATTTGTCGAAATACTTTACCATATTGAAATCAAGGTCTGTCACGATTATTCTGTCGTTGCCCTTGTCGGCTATGAACATATAGATCCCGGGGTTTTTCTCGGAATTTTCCTTGTAAAGGAAGCCTGTGTCCTCCACAAGATAAAGGTCGGCAGGCTCTTTAAGCCCCATTTTGTCCTTCCAGTCCGCTTTGCCCGCTTCAAAGCCCTCCATTGAGGACACATAGTCGGTAAGACCCTTTATGGACTGTCCGTCCACAAATTTCTCTGCGGTATATCCAACCTGTGAAGCGACTGCGTCGCCCCATCTGTCATAGCTGTAAGGGTCGTAGCTTTCCATAGCGGTCACATTTGCCGCAAGTGTTGACGCAAGGATCACGCCTGCGCCTGCTGCGGCGATCAGCTTTTTCAAGCTTTTCATATCATCACCCTTTTCTTTAAGTTGTGGCAGTATGAAATCAGTCTTTCATACCTGCGTGAGCCATTGTTTCCATAACGTTTCTCTGTGCCAGAACGAATACCAGCAGGGGAGGGATCATCAGTACGACTGCGGAAGCCGCTATTGCGCCCTGACGAGCGATACCTGCTGCGGCGATCTGCTGAACTACGACAGGGATAGTCTTGAGAGCCTCGTCGTATACAAGACCGCCTCCCGCCTGGTTCCAGGAAGTCTGGAACTCAAAGATGATGATGGTCATAAGAGCAGGCTTACAGTTAGGCATTACAATGCCCCAGCATATACGCATAAGTCCTGCGCCGTCAACCTTGGCTGCTTCTATCATTGCGTCGGGAATGGTAGTCATACTCTGACGCATAAGGTAGAGACCCATTGACGTTGCGATTATGGGCAGGATAAGTGCGGAATAGGTGTTGATCATACCCAGAGTTGCCATTACCATATACTGCATAATATAGAGTACGGTAGAGTTGAACAGCAGGGCTACTACAACAATTTCATTGAGCATCGCATTTCCGGGGAACTTGCACTTGGAAAGCACAAATGCCGCTGTGGAAGCAAACAGCACGTGGAGAACAGTAGCGACTACTGTTACCATAATACTGTTGAACACGTTTCTTGAGAAAGGTACCCAGGAATTGTTTGCGATCTTGAACAGATCCTGGAAGTTGTTAAGAGTAGGATCCATTGCATAGAGCTTAGGAGGCATAAGGAATACTTCCTGAACCGGCTTGATGGAGTTTACGACTGCCAGATAGATAGGGAATATCATAAACAGTCCCATAAATGTAAGCAGGAGGAAAATTCCGATATCGTTTTTCCACGACTTGCCTACACGCTTGTTTGAGCCCTTGGATCTGAGCATTTTCTTATGCTCTTTTTCACGGCGCTTTCTCAGCGCTTCAAGGGCGGCGGCGTTTTCCTCCGCCTGCAAAGCGGCAAGCTCTGAGGGCTTAAGATTTTTCTTGTTTTTCTTCAATTTCAGCTCACCCCTTTACTCAGTCTACATATTTGCCGAGCAGCTTGCCGACGAGCTTATTGCAGACAAGCATTACAACAAACAAAACGAAGCATACGGCGGACGAATATCCCATTTCATATCGTACCCAGCCGTAGTCAAAGGCGTGAGTCATAATAGTATGTACCTTATAGTCGGTGGAGGGGAAGCCTGCCAGCATACGTCCAACGATATCAACGGTAAATGCGGATACGATCTGCATTACTGCTGCGAACATAAGGGAGGGACCCATTGCGGGAATGGTGATGTAGATAAGCTCCTGCCAACGGTTCTTTATACCCTCGATAGCGCCTGCCTCGTACATCGACTTGTCGATGCCCTGGAAACCTGCACGCATCGCAAGGAAGCCTGCGCCCATAGATACCCACAGCTGAACCACGATAACGCAGGGAAGAACGTAGTTTGCGTCGGTGAGCCACTGGATAGCGCTGGAGGTAATTCCAAGCTCCATAAGGAAAGCGTTAAGGTATCCGTACTGGTCGCCCGAGAAAATGAGCTGCCATACGAAGTAGATATTTCCCGCCATTGAAGGTGCGTAGAATACCAGCGTGAAAAGGGTCTTCAGCGTAGGGTGAAGCTCGTTGATGAGCCACGCAAGCAGGAAGCTCATTGCATAGCTGAGGGGACCTGTGAATATTGCGAAGATAAGCGTTGTTCTGATGGACTGAATGAAAACATCGTCCTCAAGGAACATTGTGTAGAAATTCTGGAAACCTACCCACCTGGGGAGACTTGCCATATTGAAGTCGGTAAAGCCCATAGGCAGCGACATTACAACAGGTATAACAGTAAATACAAGGAAAAGGAGCATAAAGGGCGCAAGCATTATGTAGCACATATAGTTGCGCTTCATCTCGTGCAGGGTGTAATGCCACTTTTCTTTTCTTGACATTTTCCTCTCCGAAGGGAGCAGAATTTCTTTTTTAACGGTATTTTCAGCCAAAGTAATTGCCCTCCTTCATTTTAATCGTCAAGGCCGAGATTTTTACGCTTACGTGTGATCTCAGCGTTGATGTCCTTATTGTACCAACGCAGCGTCTCACGAGCGTTGTCGTTGTCGTTGACAACTGTACGGAATGCATTCATAATGCTTCGGGTCACAACATAGGACGAGGGAATTATGGGTATTTCATCCAGCTCTGCAAGCTGAGCGTTGATCTTTGCAAGGTCAGACTTGGACCAGTTGAGCTTCTGGAGAGCCTCAACGTTTGCAGACTCAAATCTTCCGAGAGGACCCATTACGCCCTCAACATTCTGACCGTATTCAACCATTGTATCGGTGGAAGTGAACCAGTCGATGTACTTCCAAGCGCCTTCTACATTCTTGCAGTCCTTGAGAACGATAAAGCCTGAACCTGAGGAGTTTGCAGCGTGGGAAACGGTGCCGTCCTCACGTCTTGTTCCTGGAACGGGGCAGAAATCCCAGGCGCCCTTGATCTCGGGAGCCGCTACGTTCAGCTGATTGTAGAAGCTGCAGTAGTTCTGGATAACGATAGGAGCCTCACCTGTTCTGAAACGTGTGAAAGCGTCGTAGGTCTGGTCGAAATTATAAGTAGTATAGAACTTTGTCCACATATCGAATGCGTCAACGGCTTCAACTGTGTCAAAATTGGTGGCTGTCTGGTCGGGAGTATAGTAGTTAAGACCCGACTGGAGCATAAGCATTGCAAATGTATGTCCTACCTCTGTGGAAGGAGCAACAGCAGTACCGTTTACGTTTCCGGGAAGGATAAGACCGGGCTGCATATACTTACGCTGGAGAGCGGGAAGCATATCAATAAGGTCGTCCCAGGTCTCGGGAGGACTGTCAATGCCAAGCTCAGCAAGAGTGTCCTTTCTGTAGAACATCATTGGGAATGTACGCTGAATGGGAATACCGTAGGTCTTGCCGTCGTACTGATAATGAACGAGAGCAGTTTCCTGGAAACGGCTTGCCACCTCGTCAAAGCCCTCCATATCGTCCAGAGGAACGAGAAGGTCTCTGATAGCAAGGTTAACGGGGAATTCACCGCCGACAAACATTGCCACGTCGGGGCCCTTGCCTGCGAGAACGGCTTCCATAATAGTACCCTGAACCAGGTTGATAGAAACGTCAACGCCTGTTTCGGGAGTAAATTCGGACTCGGTGAGCTGCTTTACAACAGTTGTCTGATCACGTCCGAGACCGCACCATACAACGATTGACTCGGAAGTTGAGTCGGAAAGAACTGTGTAATCCTCGAAGAAGGAACCTACAAATCCCTTTATACCAAATCCCATAGCCTTGAAGAAATTCTCCTTGACGCTGGTGAACTCATTTTCCTTGCCGCTGGCGTCGTACTTGGGGATAAGTTCAATGAAATCTATCTCAAGGGGCTGGTCTCTGTACTCTCTCATCCAGGAGGAAACAGATGTAATGTTATCCTTTATGGAGGAGTTGGAAATATATGTGGGGATCTTGTTGGGCTTTTCAATGCAGCGGTCAAAAACATCTGCAAGTCTTGCAAGTGCAGTAGCCTCGGAACCTGTCTGCTGAGAAAGGGTCTCGATGGTTGTCTGCTCTTCCTTGAGACGTTCGGAAAGGTCGGCGCATACGCCGAGAAGCTCGGGTATCTCCTTATGTACATAATAATCGGTATACTTATCAGGGTTAGGACCTGTTATCATAAGTATCTTCATATAGTACTGGTTTGCTGTATAAACAATATCATCAAGACGGCGCATAGAGTCACCGATCTCGCCGGGGATAGCCTCAAGAGTAATAGTATGCTTGCCTGCGGTGAGGTAAACATAAGCGTCCTCACCTGTGCTGTCGGTAGGTGAAACCATTATCCAGTTGGTATCGTAGGGGAACTTTACCTGCTCAAAAGGCTCGGAGGGCACTTCATCGTCGATATAAATACGGCGGTTGGAGTAAAGACCTCTCATAACGTCCTGTCTGCCCTTGATGCCGATCTTGTAATATCCGTCAGCAGGTACGTCCATCTCCCAGGTCACCTTCTGACCCGAAGTGTCCCAGGTGCCGTCACCAACGGTGTTATAGCGTTCCTTAACGGGGTGGGACTGGTTGCCGGTGTGGTCCTCGGTGAGGTATGTTCCTCTGTCGTAGGTAGGGAAAATAGTCTGAGAATTCGTATAAATGTAATTCTCACCCTGGAGACGTATAGGTTCTGCGCCTGCATTTGCTTTAAGCTCGTCCTCTGTGGGAGCCGTGTATGCGGGAGCAGGCTCATACTGATAGAGCTTGATGTAAGCAATAGCAACAGAAGCCTTCTCGGAGGTAAGAGTTACCTTATGTTCGCCCTCATCAAAATAGAAATAAAGAGGCTCGTTAAACAGACCGTCAGAGTCGTTGAACGGAGTTGTTATCCACATAGGAGTCTCGATCTGAGGGGGGCGGGTCTCGTTGTCACGCTCATTCGGTGTGATGGCGTAAGCGGACTTCCAGGTTCTGGGGAAACTGATGCGGGTTGCGGTGTCAAAAGGGCTTTCTCCGTCGATAAGTACGGACATCTCGGAGGTAGTATTGCCGCCTGTGATAGGATAATAGCAGACCTCCACATTATATGCTCCTGCTTTTTCAACATTAACGCTGAAATCAAGGGAGCCGTCTTCGTTTGACCAGATAATTACGTCGTCTTTGCCCTCGTAGCTGCCGACCTCGACCTCAGCTCCATCTGAGCAGGACACATATTCGAGAGGTACCTCGTCTCTGGGTCTTGCCTTGTCGGAATGCTCGTTGAAATACTCGCTGTAGGTCGTCTGCTTCTCGTATGTAATAACGGGAGTTTCATATGCTTCCGAAGCTTCTTTGAGCACATCGTTCTCGGCAAAAACGGTTGCAGGGAACGCCGTTGCGCACATTATCAAAGCCGTGAGACCGGACAGCAGCCTTTTTAGACTTGATTTCCTTGACAAAAGATTGACCACCTTTCGTATAGAATAGGGACTCTTGATATTTTTATCATATCATCACCGAGAGCTATGGATCGTTATGTAAACGACTACCAACGGACTTGCTATTTTACCCAAAGTGACAGCTTTATGGTAATTTTACAAAAATATTCAGTGAGAACAATGAAAAACTATGGACCCGTATAATAATTATAACAATTTCACTAACTGTTGTCAAGATAGTATGCAGATTTTTGTATATAATTTGCCCCTGCTTTTTTGGCAATTTCGCACAATTAAACGATTAAGTTATTGGCGAAATTTACTTTTAGTATATTTTTTTGCTCATATTTCGAGGGGCAAAATTATTCAAACTGTATAAAAAACTCCCGAATTAAATTATTCCGGAAACTTGATCTTTCTTATGAAATACACCTTCAGAAATAAAAAAGCCGCCATCTGATTACTCAGATGGCGGCTGAACTTATTTAGCTTACGCCGAAGTTCGGATCATCTCGTTAAGAGATTAGCCTCTCTTCTTAGCTACTACAGCAGCTGCAGCAAGAGCTACAGGGATAACTGCGAGAGCTACAGGAGCGTTGCCGGTTGCAGGAGAAGGAGCAGTCTCAACGGGAGCAGCCTCAGTCTCAACAACCTCGGGCTCTTCCTCAACCTCGGGCTCTTCCTCGATCTCAACGTCAGCGGGCTCTTCGTCTTCGATAACGTCGCCTTCGCCGTCAAGACCTGTGCTTGCGTCAACGGACTCGTCCTCATCGTCAGAAACTACTACAGTAAGGCTATCCCAGTACCAATCAACAGGTGTGTAGAGGAGCATAGACTTAAGGAATGTCTTAGCGTCTGTAATCTTGCCCTCATCAGTGATATCAAACCAGTCGAAGGAGAGGGTGTTGTTGCCCCAGTTGAATGTATCAGTATCGGAGAGCTGCATTGTGAGGCCGCTGTTAACTACAACAGCACCTGTGAAGAGGTTGATGCCCCAAGCAGAGCTGTAGGAACCGTAGTGATCGTACTCAGTAGTATCGAAGAGGCTGTACTTATCCTGAACATTGGTGTAGAGGTGCTGACCAAATGTAGGATTGTACCAGTCATAACCCTTACCGGATGTCTCGGAGGTGTAACCCTGGTCAACATTTACCCACTGGTTGATGAGGTGGGACTTCTCAGTACCAACGTAGCCGTTGTAAGAAGTGAATGTGAATACAACGTTGTCGTGGTTAGCGATAGCATCGTTGAGAACTGCAATGGGTCTTGTGTAGTGGTTGCCGCCAGCCTTTCTGGACTCGAGAGCAGCAATTACATCGTTCTCATTGTTCTTTGTGTTCTTAACGTAGCCGGAAGGAATCTTGTCTGTTGTTAAAGAGGGCTTGAGAGTGGTCTTGAAGGGCCATACAGCCTCTTCAGCTCCGCCTTCCTTGAATGCGCCAACGGCAACTGTTGTAGGATCGGAAACAAGCGCTGTAGGCATATAAACGCCGAATCCATTGTCGCGGCTGGAATCCCAAACCCAAGTATAAGCGTTGTATGTCTTCATACCCTTCTTAGTGCCTTCGCTTGTGAAGAAACCGCCGGAGAATACTTCAGCTGTCATTGTAACATCGCCGTAAAGAGTATCATAGAAGTACTCCTTGCTTACACCGTCGATCTGAGTCTCATTAACGCTTGCATTCCAGCCCCAGCCGTTAGCTCTGTTGAGGTTAACAACATTGGGAACCTCATATGTCATCTTTGCAACAGCATCTCTTACGCCGTATGTGCCTGCAGAGAAGCCATTTGTGTAGTCCTTGTAGCCGATAGCAGCTGCAGCCTCACCGGTAGAATAACCGAGAGCATTGAGATCATACTTTCTGAGGTCGAACTTACCGCTGGTGTAGTCGTCGAAAGCAATACCCATATCGTACTCAACAACGCCGTCTACAAGCCGCTTGTCGTAGTAAGCACCGTCAGTATTGTTAGCGTCGCCTGTTGCCTTGAATGTCTGGTACTTCTCCTCAACGTCGCTTGTGAGATCCTTGTAAGGACGAGCTGTGAACTCGAATTCCTTCATCTTGGACACATAAGCATCGCCAATCTTTGCGCCGTTCTTGTTGTAGATATCACGAAGGATGTTGTAGGATGTTTCCTTAACTCCATCGCCATCCCAGTCGTAAGAAACGGTATCAGAGCCTGTGATGTATCCGTTGTTAACGCCAAAAGTGATAATCTTTGCCTTAACGGAATCATCAGAAATGAGGGAGCCCTCGTAGCTAGCTACAACTGTTACCTTAGCCTTGGTCTTGTTGTTGTTGAGAACATAAGTCTTGAGGTCATAGGTGAGAGAAATTGCATCCTGGTCAGCGGATACAACAGTAGCCATTGCAGATACGGCCATTGCGCCAGCCATTACGCCGGCAATTGACTTTTTCATGTTCATGAAAAATTCCTCCTTGTTTTGTTTTGGTTTTCTTTATTTATTTCCAAATATGTATGGAAATCAAATATAGTTGTGATACTGTGCTTCTGCTCACGTTGTATCACGATATTATTGTACCACCTGCAGGCAGATATGTCAATGTACATAAACAACAAATTTAAATTATTCTTTTTATCCTTTATGCACACTTTTTGCCCAAAAACCTCGTTTTCGGAGTGCTTCAGCGCTCCGAAAAGCGGTTTTCTTCTGTGGTATGCTATAACTATACCTCATTTTAAACTTAATTTCAATTGATTTTATGCACAAATTTTCATATGATTTTCACCTGAATTTTGGCATTGCCGGCTTATCAGAAATTCAGATACGCCATATCAACTACATTGAGCATCAGCACATATCTTGCCGCATCGACCCACTCGGGTTTTGCCAGATATCTTACCACCTGCTCGCAGAGCACCACCGGATTAGCTGCTCTGCCTTCTATTTTGAAGTTTTCAAATCCCATTTCGGCATATTTTCCGAAAATATCATCGGGTGATATCTGCAGCTTAGTCGGCTCTTCTTCAAAAGGATTAAACTTTCTGTATTCACAGTCCCATTCCTTTATCTCCGCTCTCTTCTGCGGCGGCATCATTCTTATCTCGTTTATCTGTCTCTGAATATCTCCGATATATTTGTAATGCTCTTTTCTTCTGGGGCAGTTGGGGACACAATGTGCATTAACAAGTATCTCGCAGCGCTTTCTCTCTTCGGGAGTAAGCTGTTCGAGGGCCTCAAAATCATTGTTGAAATTAAAATCGAGCACTACAAGGCTGTAGGGCTTTGCAAGCTCCGCCTTTACCTCTTCGATAGTGCGTATACATTTGCAGGTAGATGATGTCATTTTCATATTGGGATGGGTCTTTCGGATATATTCTTCAAGGAGCGGAGAATTGACAATGACCTCGTTCAGACCGTTGTCAGCCATATTCAGAAGCTCGTTGCAGTCCTTGTCGTAAAGATCCTCTTCCGTCAGAGAAGGATTTGTGAATGTAAATCTGTAAGGGATACCTCTTGAATTATATCCGTCCAGAATAGCCTTTGCTCTGTCGGGATAATATTGACCCAGGAGCATTCTTCCGCCGTTCCACTTTACCGCAGGACTGCCGAAGTAAGAAGCGATCTTGGTGTCCTCTCTGAAATATTTGGGGTCGAGCCGCATCATATCTGCCAGCGACACGTTAAGGCTTACCGATTTTGAAGATTCTGCAATATGAAATTTGATCATTTTTTCTTTCCTTTCATTAAATATTAAAAAGCTTTTCGGCATTTTCTGCTGTAATTTCCGCCATTTTCTCGGGAGATACCCCCTTGACAGCCGCCATAGCAGCGATCGTATGGGGAAGATATCCGCTGAAATTCCGCTTGCCTCGGTTCGGCTCGGGAGCCATATAGGGGCAGTCGGTCTCAACGAGGAGCCGGTCTTCGTGAATGACCTCCAGCGCTTTCAGAGCCTTTTTGGCATTTTTGAAGGTGACCACTCCCGTAAAGCCCACGTACATACCCATATCCACTATTTCCCGTGCGATTTCGGCAGACCCCGAAAAGCAATGCATAACGCCCTTGGGACGGTATTTCCGCAGAATATCCATAGTATCTTCCCAAGCGTCACGGGAATGGATTATCACAGGCATATGAAGCTCTGCCGCAAGCTCAAGCTGCTCCCGGAAAGCCCGCTTCTGGACCTCTCTGCTGTGATTTTCATAATGGTAATCAAGCCCTATCTCGCCCACAGCCACAGCTTTTTCTCTTCCGCATAACTGCCGTATCTCATCAATTCGGTCGATCTCGTCCGCCGAATCGGGGTGAAGCCCCACCGCCGCATATATCCCGGGGTATTTTTCCGCAAGAGCAATTGACGAATAAGAACTTTTCACCGAGCAGCCCACATTTATGAGTTTGCATATATCCCCGGAAAACAGCTCATCAAGAATGTCATAGCGGTCATTATCAAATGCGCTGTCATCGTAATGAGCGTGAGAGTCGATTATCCTCATTTTCCCGCTCCTTTCTTACTAACCGAAAAGCCGAAATCCCCAAGCTTGCGTCCAAGAGCGAAATATTCCCCGTGAGCATAAGCCATAAGCCCCGCCTGCTGGAGATTTATCTTTCCCTTGCTGTCAATATACCTCTCGTCCGCCGTCACACCCGTAATGTCAGCAATGAACATAGTGTGGCTCCCAAGCTCCTCAAAGCTTCTCACCTTGCACTCAAGGGATAAGGGAGACGCAAGGATAACGGGACAGGAAACAGTCTCGCCCTTCACAGTCTCAAAGCCGCATTTTGCGAATTTGTCTAATTTGCTTCCGCTTTTCATTCCGCAGAAGTCAACTTCCTTCGCCATTTTGGAGGTGGTGAGATTTATGACAAATTCCCCCGTCTCCATAATTATAGCGTGGGAATGCCTCTCGGGACGGATAGATACATAAGCCATAGGCGGACGGGTGTTCACAATGCCCGTCCAGGCGGCGGTGAACACATTTCTCTTCCCGTCCTCGCTTCCGCAGGTCACAAGAGCCGCAGGAACGGGAGCAATAAGCGCTCCGCCCTTGAAGAATTTCCTGCCCATATTATTCCTTTTCCGCCATCAGCTTATGCATATCGGAAATAAGCTTTGCAATATCGCTGTCATTGTATTTTGCGCCGCTCCATATCTCGTGAGCCACCACCGCCTGCCATACAAGCATAGCCATACCGCCGCAGGTCTTTATGCCAAAGCTTTCGGCAGTCTGCATAAGCTTTGTGCGCTCGGGATTGTAGATAACATCAAAAACAAAGCCGCAGTTTTTGATAACGTCCTCAGAAACGGGGCAATTTTCCACCTTGGGAAACATTCCCACAGGGGAAGCATTTATGAGCAGGTCAAACTTTCCGCTTATCTCACCCGGGTGGACAACCTTTATATCATCGGAAAATCCGTTAGCTCTCGCATATTCCTTAACAGGCTCCACCGTGTCCTCAAAGCCCTCGGGAACGGACACAGTAAGCTCAGCGCCGTGCCGCACAGCTTCAATAGCTATCATTCTGCCCACTCCGCCGCAGCCGCATTGGAGGACTTTTCCATCAAGTCTTGCCCCCGCAGCCTCGAGAGAACGGAGGAAACCGTCGCAGTCGGTGTTATAGCCGATATATTTTCCGTCCTTTCGTGCAACGCAGTTAACGGAATTATATCTCTTGGCAGAGTCTGCAAGCTCGTCAATGTACTTGATGATCTCCACCTTGTGGGGAATGGTGATGTTAAATCCGTCAAGAGCCAGAACATCGGAAATTTTGCCCTCAAGCTCCTCGGGAGAGTATTCCTTTAAAGTGTAATCAAAATCGGAAACGCCCTCAAGCTCAAAAAGTCTCTGATGAATTGGGGGAGACATAGTGTGCTTCAGAGGAAATCCCAGCAGACCGTAATGCTTCATATTTTTTCGATCCTTTCTTTCAGTGAAATACTATATATAATAGTATACCTGTAAAAATTTACTATATATGGTATTTATCCAATAACCTTAGCAAGGCTGTCAGCGTCCTGAACATTATAAATATCAACGCCCTTGAGAGTTTTCTTCACAAGACCCGCAAGCACCTTGTTTGGACCGCACTCAATAAATGTGTCATAACCCATCTCGCTGAGAGCTGCAAGCTCGTCCGTAAATCTTACGGGAGAAACGATGTGCTTTGCAAGTCGTCCCGGCATATCGGAAATATCATCAAGCACTTTGCCCGTAATATTGGAGAACATCTTTATCTTCGGCTCAGAAAATACAATTTTCTCCGCCGCAGGCTTGAACTCATCAGCCGCACTCTGCATAAGCTTTGAGTGGAACGCAGAAGCCACATTAAGCTTTATAGCCCTTGCGCCCATAGCTGCCAGAGCGTCCGCAGCCGCCTTTGCAGCGTCCTCCTCGCCTGCAATTACCGTCTGAACGGAGGAATTGTAGTTTACGGGAAGAACATAGCCCTCTGTCTCGGAGCAAACCTTTTCAATTTCCTCTACACTCTTGCCGATAATGGCATACATAGCGCCCTTGTTTGCTTCGGCAGCCTTCTGCATAGCCTCACTTCTCGCCTTGATGAGCCTGAAACCGTCGGCACGTGAAACCATTCCCGTATAAACCATCGCCGCATACTCGCCCAGCGAATGACCCGCCGCCGCAGAAGCGTTGATGCCGTTTATTTTAAGAGCCTCGGCAGCGCAAAGGGACACCGCCATAATACCGGGCTGAGAAACTACCGTCCTTGCAAGCTCCTCCTCGGGCGCATTTGCACACTTGTCAAAAAGGTCGAAGCCTAAAATATCGCTTGCCTCGTCAAAAATGCCTCTAAGCTCGGGATATTTTTCAATAAGAGAAACGCCCATACCCGCATACTGAGAACCCTGTCCCGAAAATAAAAAAACTGTTTTTTCCGCTGTCATCTGCAAAACCTCCGAAAATTTTATTGATATCACAATAAGTATTATTATAATATAATTTTACGCCACGTATAAAAAATGCCGATAGTGACAAATTTCGGCCAAATTCTTTGTATCACTTGAACATTCATCAGTAAATTTTTTCAAAATTACCAAAATATCAGTTGACAAGAGCCGTTAAAATATATTACAATATATAATGTATTGTACTGTGTGTGGGGAGATATTCGCCACACTAATTATAATAACATATTTTATCATAAATTACAATAGTATAACGCCCGGAAAATCAGATTTCCATAGCTCCGGGCAAGTGACCCGAAAGGATTGATAAGTCAGATGAGCGGAATAAATATTGTGTCAACAGGCGGCTACGCTCCCCTGCTTGCAGTAACCAACGACGATATGGCAAAGATCGTTGAAACAAACGACGAGTGGATCAGAACACGAACAGGCATCGGACAGAGAAGAATGTCCAACTGCGAGCCTACCTGGTATATGGGAGCAATGGCATCAAAGCAGGCGATAGAAAGAGCAGGTATAGACCCCAAAGATATCGGTCTTATAATCTCCTCCACCATCACAAACGATTTTGTGACCCCCTCCGCCTCCTGCCTTATCCAGCGTGAAACAGGTGCGGTAAATGCAGCGGCATTTGACCTTGGAGCAGCCTGCTCGGGTTTTGTGTATGCGGTAGATACCGCCTGCCGTTTCCTTGCAACGGACGAGAACCTTAAATATGTGCTTGTGTCCGCCAACGAGAACCTTTCCTATATCACAAACTTTGCCGACCGTTCCTCCTGCGTGCTTTTCGGAGACGGAGCAGCAGCGGTGATACTGGAAAGATCTGACAAGCTTTTCACAAGCTGGCTGGGAGCTGACGGAACGGGTGCAAAATTCCTCTACGCCAAGAACCAGTATCCCCACAGCCCCTTCACCACCGAAGATCATTTCACCGTTGACGACGAGACCGACCCCTCCGTTGACCACAGACTTCTTATCCAGGACGGCAAGGAAGTATATAAATTCGCCACCAAGGCGCTCCCCACCGCCGCAAAGAACGCAGCGGACAAGATAAGCCTTGACATTTCGGATATCGACCTTTTCATTCCCCACCAGGCGAATATCAGAATTATCGAGACCGCCGCAAAAAATCTGGGCGTTTCGATGGATAAATTCTTCACGAATATTGATATGCACGGCAACACCTCCAGCGCCTCCATTCCCATCGCCCTCAACGAGGCAGTCGAAAAGGGCGTGCTGAAACGTGGAATGAAGGTATGTCTCGTAGGCTTCGGCGCAGGACTGACACTCGGCTCGGTAATAATCGAGTATTGAGAAAGGAAAGCGTATGAACGGCATATATTACACACGATTTGCGGACGTTGTAGACGACCCTGTAATTGAAATGGACACTTCGGGATCTCTCCTGCCCATAATTCTTGTTATTGGAGTTATAACCGCCGCAGTTTTGCTGATACGGCATTTTAAAGGAAAGAAGAAATAAACTCAGAAAGGAACATCACATATGAAAAACAGAGTGACCGAGCTTCTCGGAATTGAAAAGCCCATAATCCAGGGCGGAATGGCGTGGATAGCAGAAAGCAAGCTTGCCTCCGCAGTATCTAACGCAGGCGGCGCAGGCATAATCGCAGGCGGCAGCGCACCCATTGACTACCTGAGAAGCGAGATAAGAAAGTGCAAGGAGCTTACAGACAAGCCCTTCGGCGTAAACATAATGCTTATGTCCCCCAACGCAGAGGAGCTTGCAAAGCTGGTAATTGAAGAGGGCGTGTCCTTCGTCACCACAGGCGCAGGAAACCCCGGACAGTACATCGCAGCCTGGAAAGAGGCAGGCATCAAGGTAATTCCCGTAGTACCCTCCGTAGCCCTTGCAAAAAGACTTGAGCGCATCGGCGCAGACGCAGTTATCGCAGAGGGCACCGAGTCGGGCGGACATATCGGTCAGAATACCACAATGTGCCTTGTTCCCCAGGTAGTCGACGCAGTAAGCGTGCCAGTTATCGCCGCAGGCGGAATTGCGGACGGCAGAGGAATTGCCGCATCCTTTATGCTTGGCGCAGAGGGCGTTCAGATAGGCACACGCTTCCTTGCCTCCGACGAATGTCAGATACACGAGAACTACAAAAACGCCGTTATCAAGGCAAAGGACACCGACAACGCCATCACAGGCTTCTATTCGGGAAGCCCCTGCCGCTGCATAAAGAGCAAGTACACAAAGCAGCTCCAGGAAATGGAAAAGAAAGCTGCTCCCCCCGAGGATTTCGAAGCACTCACCGTAGGCTCTCTCAGAAAGGCAGTTGTTGACGGCAACACCGACGAAGGCTCAATGCTCTGCGGACTTATCGCAGGAATGATAAACGAGGTAAAGCCCGTAAAGCAGATAATGACCGAGCTTTCCCAGCAGGCAGGCAAGCTTCTCGGCGTAGATTTCTGATTGACACACCCATTTTCTGTCAATAAATACAATAACAACACTTCTATATACGGAGGAATGATTGAAAATCAAAGATTTTCAATCCGAGTTTTGTTTCTTTGTCTGACGACAAAGATTTCCTTACGGAAACCACAAAACTCTCAAGAAAGGAAGGATCAAAAATGGCAAAAACAGCTATAATCACAGGCTCGTCCAGAGGAATAGGCGCAGCCATTGCTCTGAGACTTGCAAAAGACGGAATGAACATCGCATTCAACGACCTCAATATGACAATGTTTGAAAACAATGATATCGTTGACAAGGTAAAGGCTCTCGGAGTAGAAGCGGAGATATTCTGCGCAGACGTGTCAAAGTTCGACCAGTGCGAAGCAATGGTAAAGGCAGTCAAGGAGCGTTTCGGCACAATTGACGTCCTCGTAAACAACGCAGGCATCACCAGAGACGGACTTATGGCAAGAATGCCGGAGGAACAGTACGATATGGTCATCGCCGTAAACCAGAAGAGCGTGTTCAATATGACCAAATTTGTCGGCAATGTAATGATGCGCCAGAGAAGCGGACGTATCATCAACCTCGCTTCCGTAGCAGGACTTTACGGCAACCCCGGACAAATAAACTATAGTGCCTCCAAAGCCGCTATAATCGGTATGACAAAGACAGTAGCCAAGGAGCTGGGCGCAAGAAATGTCACCTGCAACGCCGTAGCACCCGGCTTTATCCACACCCCCATGACCGATAAGCTCACCGAGGAGCAGAAAGCCGCAATGCTTGCCCAGATAGCAATGAAGCGTTACGGCGAGCCCGAAGAGATCGCAGGAGTTGTATCCTTCCTCGCCTCCGATGACGCCTCCTATGTAACAGGACAGGTCATCGAAATTTCCGGCGGCATTTCAATGTAACAGCTGCCGTATACACGTAAAATCAACCACGAAAGGATCGGATGTATGAGAAGAGTTGCAGTCACAGGAATGGGAGTCGTATCCCCCTTAGGAAACTCCCTTGAAGAATTCTGGAGCAATATCAAGGCAAACAAGCTGGGCTTCAGCTTTCTTGACGATATGATAAGCGAGGGCTTCGAGGTACGTATCGGCGCTCCCGTAAAGGAATTTTCCATTGAAAAATATGTTGACAAGAAGGAAGCCAAAAGGCTTGACAGATTTACCCAGTTTGCAGTCTATGCCGCACTTGAGGCATTGTCGGACGCAGGCACCAAGTTTGAGGATATCGACCCCTACAGAGCGGGCGTTATCGCAGGCGTAGGCATAGGCGGACTTGACCTTACAATGCAGGAATATGCAAAGTATATGGAAAAGGGTCCCGGAAGAGTTTCCGTGTTCTATATCCCCGCAATGATCGCAAATATGGCAGCAGGCACAATTTCGATGAAGACCAAATTCAAGGGTGCAAACTACTGCACCACCACCGCCTGCGCCTCCTCCACCCACGCTGTGGGCGAAGCCTTCAGACGAATAAAGGACGGCTATCTTGACGTGTGCATAGCAGGCGGAGCAGAAGCCTGCGTAAACGAGTTTGCCCTTGCAGGCTTCAATAATATGAAAGCCCTCTCCCGTTCCACCGACCTTGAGAGATGCTCCATTCCCTTTGACGCCGAAAGAAACGGCTTTGTTCTGGGTGAGGGAAGCGGTATGCTCATTCTCGAGGAAATGGAGCACGCCAAGGCAAGAGGCGCAAAGATATACGCCGAAATAGCAGGCTACGGCGCAACCTGCGACGCATACCATATGACCTCTCCCGACCCTGCAGGCGAAGCAGCCGCAGCAGCTATCAGACAGGCATATGAAGAAGCAGGACTTGCCCCCGAGGATATCGACTATATCAACGCTCACGGCACCTCCACACATTTAAACGACCTCTGCGAAACAACAGCAATAAAGCTTGCTCTGGGCGACGCCGCAAAGAAGGTAGTGGTAAACTCCACCAAGTCAATGACAGGTCACCTTTTAGGAGCCGCAGGCGCAGTAGAAGCAATAGTAACTGCCCTCTCCTGCAAGGAGGACTTTGTGCATAAGACCGTAGGCTTTAAAGTGCCCGACCCCGAGTGCGACCTTGACAACTGCACCGACGGAAACAGAAATATGACGGTAAACGCCGCCCTCACCAATAACCTTGGCTTCGGCGGACACAACGCCACACTTTGCTTCAAGAAATACGCAGAATAAGCGAAACCCGAAAGGACTGAAAAGAAATGGGTACATTGCCCTTTGACCTTGAAATAGAGGATATTGCCGCTCTTGCGGACATCATAAAAGAAAAAGATCTGGGCGAGATACGCCTTGAGGACGAGGATATCGGCGCAAAGCTCGTTATCAAGGGACGTCCTCTCCCTCCTCCCCCGCCCCCTGCACAGCCCGTCTTTGCCGCACCTATGGCAGCTCAGGCAGCCGAAGCAGCTCCTGCCAAATCGGAAGCTAAGCCCTCCGAGCAGGCAGCCGAAGGCGAGACTGTAAAAGCCCCCATAGTAGGCACATATTACTCCTCCCCCGCCCCCGACAAGCCCCCCTTCGTCCAGGTGGGACAGAAGGTAAAACGTGGAGATATCGTAATGATAATCGAGTCTATGAAGATAATGAACGAGATACCCTGCCCCGTTGACGGCACCGTCAAGAAGCTTCTTGTGAAAAACGGCGAGGCTGTGGAGTTTGACCAGCCTGTAATGATAATCGGTTAAGGAGGACGTGCAATGCTTTACAACAAGGAACAGATAAAGGAACTTATCCCCCACCGTGACCCCTTTCTCCTCATTGACGAGATAGAGGAGCTGGAGCCGGGCAAGCGTGTGGTGGCATATAAAAATATGACCCCCGAGGAATTCTGGTTCAAGGGACATTTCCCCGATTATCCCGTAGTACCGGGCGTGCTTATGGTAGAGATGATGGCGCAGGCAGGCTGTGCGGCAATGCTCACCCTCCCCGAAAGCAAGGGCAAGATAGGCTTTTTCGGCGGAATAAAGGAAGCGAAATTCCGCAGACAGGTAGTCCCCGGGGACAGGCTCAAGATCGAAGTTGAGATAATCAAGGTCAAGGGACCCATCGGCGTAGGAAAGGGAATATGCACCGTAAACGGCGAAAAAGCAGTTACCGCCGAGATCACCTTTGCCATAAAGTAAACCCGAAAGGCTCTGAGTAAAAATGTTTAAAAAAGTTCTTATAGCTAACCGAGGCGAGATCGCCGTCAGAATAATCAGAGCTTGCAGGGAGCTTGGAATACACACCGTCACCGTCTATTCCACCGCCGACAAGCACGCTCTCCACGCTCAGATCGCCGACGAAAGCGTATGCATAGGTCCCCCTGCCACCAAGGACAGCTATTTAAACGCCGCAGCCCTCATAGAAGCCTGCAAAATGACAGGAGCGGAGGCTATCCACCCGGGCTTCGGCTTTCTCTCCGAGAATGCGGATTTTGCCCGTATGTGCGAGGAAAATAACATAGTTTTCATAGGCCCCCGTCCCAAGTCTATCAGTATGCTTGGCGATAAGGCGGCTGCAAAAAAGGCAATGAAAGCGGCGGGAGTACCCGTTATCCCCGGCTCCGACGGAGCAGTCCCCGATATGGAGACCGCCAAAAGGCTCTGCGCCGAGATCGGCTGTCCCCTTATGGTAAAGGCTTCCGCAGGCGGCGGCGGACGTGGCATACGTCTCGTTGAACGCCCCGAGGATCTTGAGGACGCCATAATCGCCGCAAAGCAGGAAGCGAAGAATTTCTTCGGCGACGACAGCATCTATATGGAGAAATTTATCGTAAATCCCAAGCATATCGAGGTGCAGATACTCGCCGACAAATTCGGAAATACCGTGTACTTAGGTGAGCGTGACTGCTCAATGCAAAGGAGAAATCAGAAGGTGCTGGAGGAGACCCCCTCCCCCATTATGACTCCCGAGCTTCGTGAAAAAATGGGACGTGCGGCGGTGACAGCGGCAAGAGTATGCGGCTACACCAACGCAGGCACCATCGAGTTCCTTGTGGACTCGGGCAGACGCTTCTACTTTATGGAAATGAACACCCGTATCCAGGTGGAGCACCCCATAACCGAAGCCGTAACAGGCATAGACCTGGTCAAGCACCAGATAAAGATAGCCGACGGTGCAAGACTTCCCTTTACACAAAAGGATATCTCCATCACAGGCCATTCCATCGAGTGCCGTATAAATGCGGAAAATCCCGATTTCAATTTCCGCCCAAGTCCCGGACAGATAACTGCGCTCCACATTCCGGGAGGACCCGGCATACGTGTGGACAGCTCCGTATATCAGGGCTACACCATTCCCCCCTACTACGACAGTATGATAGCCAAGCTCATAGTCCACGCCCCCACAAGAGAGGAAGCCATTGCCAAAATGAAATGGGCATTGGCGGAGTTCATCGTCGAGGGAGTGGATACCAACATAGATTTCCAGCTCTCCCTTATCAGAGACAGCGCATTTGAAAGCGGAACATACGATATCGGCTATCTGGGCAGAAAGCTGTCAAGGGAAAATAAGCTAACGAATTGAGGCGAAAAGATTGTTAGAGGATCTGTTCAAGGTCGTCACCGCCCGCTTTAACGTGGACGACAGCGCAAAAGCACCCGATACCCCTGCCGAAAAGCAGTTCAAATGTCCCCGCTGCTCCGAGAGCTGCACCGCCGACGAGCTTGAGAACAACAAATGGGTATGCCCCTCCTGCGGCTATCACAGCAGGATAAGCGCAAGGGAACGTCTTTCCATAACCGCAGATAAGGACAGCTTCGTTGAATACGACAAGGATATGACAAGCCTTAATCCCATAGATTTCCCCGACTACGAGGAAAAGATCGCAGGACTCAGGGAAAAAACGGGACTTACCGAAGCAGTGATCACAGGCGAATGTACGATAAAGGGCGAGCGCTGCATTATCGGCATAATGGACTCCCACTTTATGATGGCGTCAATGGGCAGCGTGGTAGGCGAAAAGGTCACAAGAGCCTTTGAAGCCGCCGCAGAGAAGAAGCTGCCGCTGGTGCTTTTCACCGCATCGGGGGGAGCAAGAATGCAGGAGGGACTTGTCTCCCTTATGCAGATGGCAAAGACCAGCGGCGCAGCGGCAAAGCTTTCCCAGGCGGGAGGACTTTACATAACCGTCCTCACCGACCCCACCACAGGCGGCGTAACAGCGTCATTTGCCTCACTTGGCGATATCATAATCGCCGAGCCGAAGGTGCTGGTGGGCTTTGCAGGCAGACGAGTTATTGAGGGAACCATAAAGCAAAGGCTCCCCGAGGATTTCCAGTCTGCGGAATTTACACTTGAAAACGGATTTGCGGATATGATCGTGGAGCGCAAAAACCTCCGCCGCACCATAGCCCACCTTATCCGTCTCCATAAGCCCTATAAGGAGGTGGATATCCGTGTCTGAGGAAAATATTACAAGCGGCGTGATCACGCCCTATGAGCGCCTTGAGATAATCAGGAACAAAAAGCGTCCCACTATCAGGGACTATCTCCCCCTTATCTTCAATGACTTCTTCGAGCTTCACGGCGACCGTCTTTTCGGTGACGACGGAGCAATTCTCGGCGGTATCGGCAGACTTGGCAATATCCCCGTCACCGTCATAGCCGAGGTCAAGGGCAGAGATATCTTTGAAAACAAGGCTTCAAACTTTGCAATGCCCCACCCCGAGGGCTACCGCAAGGCATTAAGACTTGCCCATCAGGCGGAGAAATTCCACCGCCCGGTCATATGCTTTATCGACACTCCCGGCGCATTCTGCGGAGTGGCAGCGGAAAAAAGAGGACAGGGCGAAGCAATTGCCCGAAATCTTGCGGAGTTTATGGTTCTAAAGACTCCCGTTATCTCAGTAGTCTTAGGCGAAGGCGGAAGCGGCGGCGCACTTGCTCTCGGAGTATGCGACGAACTTGCAATGCTTGAGAACTCAATTTATTCGGTAATTTCACCAAGAGGCTTTGCTTCCATTTTATGGAAAGACGCTTCAAAAGAGCGTGAAGCCTGCAATATAATGCGTGTGACCGCCGAAGACGCCGTTAATTTAGGCATTGCGGAGGCAATAATCCCCGAGCCTGAGGGAGGCGCACACAACGATCCCGAAACAACTGCCGAAAATATCTCTGATTTTTTGGTGAAATCGCTGAACAGTAAAATGAAAAAAGATATTGACGTTTTGCTGAATGAACGATATAATAAATTTAGAAAAATCGGTGTGTTCGCAGAAAATGCATCCGCAGAGGAATAAACCGCCGATAAAAACCACAAAGTAAGGACAATAGTCTTTATGATACACAATCACAAGGAGGAAAAACAAATGGTATTCGATAAGGTTAAGGAGCTCATCGCAGATCAGCTTGACGTTGATGCTGAGAAGGTAGTAGCAGAGGCAAACATTCAGGACGACCTGGGTGCAGATTCTCTGGACGTAGTTGACCTGGTAATGTCCCTTGAGGAAGAGTTCGACGTAGAGATCCCCGACGAAGCAGTCAAGGACATCAAGACCGTCGGCGATATCGTTAAGTACATCGAGGACAATCAGTGATCAGTACCGAAAAGAAAAGCCTGCCCGAAAGAAAAATCTTTCGGGTTTTTTCTTTGTATATATTATAGCACATTTGTATCAATTTGTCAAGCTTTTTCAAAACATTTTTTCGGCTTTTGAAAGTGTTTATAATTTGTGCTTGAAATACTTGATGTAATATGCTATAATAAAATTTATGGGGCAATGATAATCGAAAGGACGATACAAAAATGAACAATGATTTTTATGCAGAATGTCTCGTAAGCAAAGCACCCACAGGAGGCGATATGGTCAAAAGAGTGCTTATAGGGCTTGGCACCGCTGTTCTTGCGGCTGCGGCGTTCTGGTTTATATTCTTCCCCATAAGCCTGTTCATCATCGCAGGCGTATTCTACGGGGCATATTACCTAATGACCGGCATTGACGCCGAATACGAGTATATCCTCACCAACGGCGATTTCGATATTGACAAGATAATCGGCAAGAGAAAGAGAAAGCGTCTCGTAAGCGCTTCCATAGGGGATTTTACCGCTTTCGGACTTTTAAGTGAAGCTCCCGACTTCAGCGGGACCACCGTTCTCGCCTCCAGCGGCTCGGGGCAGGATTATTATGCCGATTTTGTCCATAAGACCGAGGGCAATGTCCGCCTCATCTTTACTCCCAACGAAAAGATACTTGACGGTATGGAGCTTTTCCTCCCCCGCCAGCTCAAGCAGGAATTTAAAAAGAACAGAGTCCGTCTCACAAAGGAAACCGACGGCGAGTGATACGGCAAAAAATAAGACCCGTTCTCATTTACTGAGAGCGGGTCACATTTTTTTCTGTATCAATAATACTTGCCCTTATTTTTCTTTATCATAAAGTAAATTCCCACAACAACAGCCGCTACAACGATAACGATTATGATAACAGTTACCGCAACAGCACCGCCGCCGCCCTCCTTCGGAGCATTATCGGCGATATTTGTGGTTGCTTCGGTCGTAGTCGCCTCAGTCTCGGGAGCTTTGGTCTCCTTAACGGTAGTAGTGGCTTCGGTTTCCTTTTCGGTCACCTTTTCAGTCTCGGTTTCTTCTTCGGCAGCCTCTTCCTCAGACTCGGCTTCAGTATCTTCCTCACCGACCTCAGTCTCCGCCTCTGCTTCTTCCTCGGGAATATCGCAGTTTGTTATGGTAACGCCCGTTACGGTGAGCTTAACGCCCGTGTCGCCTACGTTAATGGCATATACGGTAGCAAAATCGTCGGTGCCGTACTTAGCAGCAATATCCTCAAAGGAGAATTTTGCTGTGGTCTCGTCGTATTCATAAGGAGTGATCTTGTTCCAGCTTCTCTTTACATCGGGATTAGGTTCCACAGGACCGTTTTCCCAGGTCTGCCAGATAAGCTCGAGAGGAGCCCTTGAGGAGCTGTCGCCCTCATATGTATATTCTACAATGACCTCTGAGTCGGAAGTCATCCAGGTGGCGTCGAAATTTCCGGGATGACCCTCGTCATTGGCGGTGTAATAAACAAAGGACTGAGACCAGTCTCCGTTCGTCTGAACGGGCTCGGAGATCTCAAATGTGTAATCCTCCGCACAGACGGTAATCGTCAGAGCCGCCGCCGCAAACAAGCCTGCCGCCGAAGCTGTCAGAGCTTTAAAAAGCTTATTCATTTTAATATCTTTCCTTTCTGATATCACGCTTAATGCCGATCTCGTCCGCTTTACGGCCCCCCAAAAATGCCCTACGGCAAGAAATGCATTACATATTTTATTTTATAACATTTTTTACAAAATGTCAATCGTCTTTTTGATGAAAATATCCCAAAAATATGGCTTTATTTAGGATATCTGGGAATATTCCGGGTACGTAAACAGTTTGTTCATAAAAAATAGTGCAGTACCGGGTATGATTTATCACTCTGTTAGTATAAATTTAATAAATGTATTTAAAAATACTATTGATTTTTTCTGAGGGTGTGGTATAATTATTATAAGTAACGAAGTGTGCATATTTATGCCCGCTTCACTATATTGCGTCGGAAAGGAGAATTTTGATGAAAACTATACTTGTAACCGGCGCCGCAGGTATGATCGGCAAGGCAGTTGTAGAAATGCTGCTCTCAAAGGGTTATAACGTAATAGCAACGGATAAAGCTCCCGATCCTTTCGGCGGAAACGACAATTTAAGCTATATCCAGTGTCCCATAAGCGACAAGGACAAAATAACGGGTATATTAAACGGAAGCAAGGTGGACATTCTGATACATCTGGCTTGTACCGTTGACAATGATTTCCCGTCGGTTCTTTCCTCCGATGAAGAAAAAGAAAGCGCCGCCGTTGATAAATATCTGTACAAAGCGGCTGTTGGCGCTAACCTGTCAGATATCATAATGATAAGCACCCATCAGATATATGCTCCTCAGAAAACAAGAGAGCCTATAAGAGAGACTATGACCGAAAAGCCCACCACCATATATGCAAAGCTCAAGGCCGACTCGGAAAAGGCGCTGGCGGCAGCTTTGAAGAAGGCTTCCACCAAAGGTGTAATAATGCGTGTCTGCCCCATTTATACAAAGGATTTCACCGATAACCTCAAGGCAAAGGTATACGACCCCAAGGACGGCTGTGCATTTGTTTACGGCTATGGTGATTATGGCTATACCTTCACCTGCCTTTACAATATCGTAGATTTCATAAACGGCATACTCACCTGTCCTGCGGGGATCTCATACCCGGGAGTATATAACGTATGCGACTCCAAACCCATTCAGGCAAAGGAGATCGTGGAAACTCTCCGGAACGACCATAAGATCGGCGCAGTAATGTCCCGAAATTACGGCTCTGATGCAGTTAAAGGTGCTGCGGCGCTGTTCGGCTCAAAGGCAGCAAAAACAGATTACCGATACAACGATCTTAGCATTGCCTGCAGCAACATTTCCTATGATAACACAAAGGCTCAGCGAATTTCCACATTCCGCTGGAAATTCACCAATACAAAATAATATAACGGGCGGTCAGTTTTTTCTGTCCGCCCTTTTTGCGAGGTCTTTTATGGGAGAAAAAATGAGCCGCAGAGAACTTTTAAAGCGGTATGGGCTGTTTATAATAAGCCTGTTTATTTCGGCGCTGGGTGTGGCTGTCACCAAAAGAGGCGAGCTGGGAGTGTCACCCATATCCTCGGCGGCGAATGTGATGAGTATGAAATTTACCGCCCTGTCTCTGAGCAGCTGGCTCATTATCTGGAACTTAATACTCATAGCAGGTCAGATAGCCCTGCTGAGAAAAAATTTCAAGCTGATACAGCTTTTGCAGGCGCCCTTGTCCTTTCTGTTCGGGTGGTTCACAGATATTGGAATGCGGATTGCAAGCCTTCTCCCCGTTTCGGGCTACATATCAAGGCTTATGGCAGTGGTCTGCGGCACGGTGATACTGGGCTTCGGCATATCCCTGTCAGTTGCGGCAAACGTCATAATGAACTCGGGCGAAGCCTTTGTGAAGGCGGTGTCGGACGTTTCGGGGAAGGAATTCGGAAACGTGAAGATAATTTTCGACATATCAAACGTGACATTTGCAGCGGTACTTTCTCTTGCATTGTTCGATTTTAAAATAGTGGGGCTGAGAGAGGGTACGGTAATTGCTGCTCTGTTCACAGGAGTCTGCGTTAAATTTTTCACAAGGCTTTTCAAGGAAACGCTTGACAGAGTGCTTTCGGATAACACACAGAAAAGGAATGAGATAAATGCCAAATGATCACAGCAAAATTATTCTTGACCTGGAATTTAACCCCGTAAGAGTCCCGGAAATACGTGAAAAAATGCGCCACGAAATAATCGAGATAGGCGCAGTAAAGCTGGACGATTCTCTCAAGGAAATAAGCTCCTTCGACGAATACATCAAGCCGCAGTATAATACGGTGGAGGAGAAAATTTCAAGCCTTACGGGTATCACAAACGAGCAGCTTGCCCCCTGCAACGGCTTTGACGAAGTAATGCACAAATTTATGGAGTGGATAGGAGACGCCCCCTGCTCCTTTTATTCCTGGAGTCTTTCGGATATGGACGTAATGCTTGACGAGATCGACTACAAATGCCCCGAGGACGGAGCTTATGATATGTTTTTCGTCCACTGGATAGACCTGCAGAAAATATATCAGCGGCAGATGGGCTTTTTCAAGTCAATGGGTCTCACAAACGCTCTGGGAACGCTGAACATCTACTTTGACGGCACAGAGCACGGCGCCCTTGCCGACGCCCGCAACACCGCCGAAATAATGCGGTATATGAGCGACAGCGAAAAGATGAGCGCCTTCCGCAGCCGTTCCCACGTTACCTATAACACCTCGGACTCATCGGGATTTTCTCTTGGGAATATTACCATAAAAAGAAAATAGCCCTCTTATATGTACAATAGCGACAAAAACTGCACTCAGAAACATTATTTCTTATTGATTTTTCCAAAGCAATATGCTATAATTATAGTATAAATACCCGTTTTACCTTTCGGGGAGGAGGCATATCATATGGAAAAAACACAGATAATCACCATCGGCAGGCGCTGCGGAAGCGGCGGCAGGATAATAGGAAAAACCCTTGCAGAGAAGCTTGGACTGCCCTTTTACGACAAGGAGCTTATCACCGAAGCTGCAAAGCAGAGCGGACTGTGCGACAAATTTATGGAGAATTTCGAGGAAACTCCCACCGCCAGCCTGCTGTATTCCCTTGTAATGAACGCTCAGCAGGGCGGCTTTTATATGGGAAAGCCCATTGAGCTTGTGGCATACGAGGCGCAGATAAACGCCGTCAGAGCTGCAGCCGCTAAGGGTCCCTGCGTTATTGTGGGACGCTGCGCCGATTACATTCTCAAGGACGATTACGATGTTGTAAGCGTGTTCATTACCGCTTCAAAGGAGTTCAGAGCCGCAAGAGTAATGGAAATGGACGGTATTTCCGAAAAGGACGCTTATGCAAAGATTGCCAGAGTTGACAAGGCAAGAGCCTCCTATCACAACTATCACGCCGAGACAAAATGGGGCTCCTCCGACAGCTACGAGCTGTGCATACAAAGCGACAGGCTGCCCTTTGAAGCCGCCGCAGACCTTATTCACAGCTATATCAGATCACGCAAGTAAATTATGAAAATGTCTCACTCTGCCACAGGCATAGTGAGACATTTTTTGCTGTATCAGCCGGATAAAAGTTAACGTGCCACAATAAGCGAACTGCCTAAGCGTGACTGCTGCGGGTCGGCAGCCGCAAAAAAGGACGGTTCAAAGCGAACCGTCCTTTCAGCTTGTCGATAAAGTGGAGAAATGAAAAAAGTTGCACAAATAACCATAACACTAAAAGTTTCGCTCAAGCCTTTTCCAAAGGCTTGCAGGTTTCCAAAGGGCGGCGCCCTTTGGTCGCCCTCCGCAGAGGGCGAAATCTCCTTTTATCCTTCAAAACGGAGCAAGGGGTGAGAAATGCGACAGCATTTCGAGGGGAGGCGGACACGACCGCCTCCCCTTGTAAAGCGCTCAAACACATTTACCCTCAAAAACGTTCCGGTGGAACATTTTTGACAAAGCAATTTCTGTATGGGTTTGTGCATATTATATAAT
>NZ_JBNMJV010000022.1:0-47258 GCF_050874005.1 Huintestinicola sp. | reverse complement strand
CCGCCCCCTTGACCCCTGCCACCTTTGAAAAGGTGGACGAAACTTTTACTATGACCTTGTTTGTGCAATTTTTTTTATAATAGCACTTTATCGACAAGCTGAACTGAGCCGCTGAACATTGCAGCGGCTCAGTTTTTATCTTATATTATCATTCAAGTTCAGAATAGTACTGTATATAGTGTTCTATCAGCGTATCAAAGCTCTGTGCGCCGGAGCTTTTCAGTCCGGATAAAAGCTTTCTTGCATTGTCGGGATGCGAACTGCCCTTGTATTCACTGTCTTTGAGGTACATTCCGAACATCGCTGCAGCACCTGCAAGCTTCATTCTGCTGCTTGGAGTGTAGTGTACAAAGCTGTCGTCAACTGCTGCGGAAACAAGCTTTGACTTGCTGCCGTCAGGCTCCTTATAGCGTATTTTTACGGTGCACCATTCCTTTGAGCCTGTGGACTTCTGATATTTAAGGCTGCTCTCAGCTCCCGTGTCCGCAGGGATAATCTCGTAAAGCACCGTTATGCTCTGACCTGCGCCGACCTCGCCGCCGTCCTTGACGTCATTGTCAAAATCCTCGTTGCCAAGGCGCCTGTTGTCATATCCTATAAGACGATAAGACTTTACTTTTTCGGGATTGAACTCAGCTTGAATTTTAACGTCCTTTGCGGCTGTGATGATATTCTCGGTGCGCTCTTCGATGAGCACCTTCGCAGCTTCGTCGGAGCAGTCGATGTAGTGATAGCTGCCGTTGCCGTTGTCTGCAAGAGTTTCCATCTTGTTGTCCTTGATGTTTCCCTTGCCGTAGCCTAAAACGGTAAAGAATACGCCGCTTTCACGTTTTTTCTCAATAAGCTTTTTAAGCTCTCCCTCGTCGGAAATGCCCACGTTAAGATCGCCGTCGGTGCAGAGGATAATGCGGTTGTTGCCGCCCTCGATAAAGTATTTCTCGGCTATTTCATATGCCGCATTTATACCACTTTCGCCGTTGGTGCAGCCGCCCGCTTCCATACAGGAGGAAAGGTCGGTTATTGCATTGATACAGCCTGCGTTTGCTCCTGCAAGCACCACCTTTTCCTCGCCCGAATAGGTTACAATGGATATGGTATCATCTGCGCTCATATTTTCGGTAAGCATTTCAATGGACTCCTTTACCAGCGGCAGCTTATCCTTGTTATCCATCGAGCCGCTAACGTCTACAAGAAATACAAGATTTGAATTTGGCGTTTCCTCGGGAGCATAAGCTTCGATGCCCAGCTGAAGAAGCTTTGCGTCCTTGTTCCAGGGACAGTCTGCTATCTCGGAATAAACGGAAAATGTGTCAAGCTTGCGGGTGTATTTCGTGTCCGTATCGTATCCGTAATCGAAATAGTTTATCATTTCCTCGATACGCACAGCGTCCTCGGGAATTGTGCTTCTGTCGTTTATGAGTCTGCGGATATTTGCATAGGAGGCGGTGTCCACGTCTGCGGCAAAGGTGGAGACGGGGTCGGTGGAGGCATTTTTAAATCCGCATTCCTCGGAGTGGGAATATTCTTCGGTGTTGTAGTCTGCCGTCGGATAATAGCCTCCCTTCACCGATGTGCTTACTGCAGGAGCGGCAGGCTCGAGGGCATAGTCATATTCTGCTTCCTCAAGCACTTCTTCCTCGTATTCATAATCAACACCCTCTCCCGCATCAGCGGCATAATAGGGAGTGGGACGATTTGCACGGTATTTCAGGGTTATCTTGTTTGACGTCCTGCTGACTATCTTTTGGTCGGTATCGTCGTAGGAAACGGCTCTTATACAGTAGGAAGTGGTTATGGAATAGGTGGTGAAAAACTCCGTGTCATAGGTCGCACCTATCTTTTCATAGCTTTTCTTGTCTGAGGGCTTTGCGTAAACGTAGTAGAGAAGAGCGTTGTCCACAGGCTCCCATTTAAGGGTGCGGCTCTCCACAGAGGAATAGTAATAGTCCTCTCTGCTCTCTGCGGTGAGCTTGGGTCTGGTTTTCTTGAATTTGAGTATTGCGCTTTCGTCATTTTTGCTTGAGAAAAGGGTGGGGAGATCGTCTGTGTCGATCTGTGAACGTGCTTCTGCGGGAAATGCTCCTGCGCAGCTTATTGCCATTGCCGCTGCAAGTATTGCCGAGATCTTCTTTTTCATATGCATTATCCTTTCTGTGATGTATTTGAACGTTCTGTATGATATACAATTTTGAAAAGGAAAATTTTTCAAGTAAATTTATATTTTGTAGAAGTGTACAATCCAAGTGAATAATATTTGTCTTATATATACAAAAAGCTCCCTCCATTTCGGAGAGAGCCAAAAATTATTTTATAAAAATATTGACTGCCATTATGGAAAGACCCAGCACCGCAAGCACCACTCCCGTAACACGGTTAAGTACCTCGGGAGAAGCCTTGTTAGCGAATTTGGCGGCGATACGTGCCCATATAAGCGTAAACACCACGCAAAGGACAAGCACCGTCATATCGGGCATACCGCCTATGACCATATGTGCGGCGGCACCTGTAAAAGCGGTGAACGCCATTATGAAAACACTGGTACCCACAGCAGTTTTAAGCTCGTAGCCAAGCACGCTTGTGAGGATAAGGAGCATCATCATTCCGCCGCCTGCGCCGATAAATCCGCAGATAAAGCCTATCATACTGCCGCACACAAGGGACTGTATCACACGCTTTTTCCCAGAAACGCTGTTCATAGTTTCTTTTGTGGTCATAACGGGCTTAACGATAAATTTTATTCCGAGAAGAAATGTCATAAACACCGAAAAGCTGCCCATCGTCCTGTTCGGAACAAGCTTTGCAACATAACTTCCCACCATAGTGAACACAAGTACGGCACCCATCATAATAATGCCGTTTCTTATGTCAAGATTTTTGTTTTTGCCATAGGTGTATGCTGAAACTGCGCTTGCAAGCACGTCAGAAGCCAGAGCCACGCCTACCGCCTCATAGGCTGGGATATCAAGGAATGTGACCAGCATAGGCGTTATGACCGCCGCTGCGCTCATTCCCGCAAAGCCTGTTCCCAGACCTGCTCCCAGACCTGCAAGGAGACAGACGATAATTGTTGTAAGCATTTAAAGGTTCACCTGATCTTTACCGTGATTTTTTCGCCGCATTTGGGGCATACGGCTGTGTGTGTGCCCGAACGTTTCGGCAGTCTCAGATATGCCTTGCAGTGTCTGCATTTTTTATAGCAGTGCTCCTTGTCGGTGAGCATTGTCTTTGTCATACCGAATTTCTTTACGACCTTTTCCTCAAGCCGCAGATATGCCTGATTTTCCTGACTCCGCTTATATACGTTCTTTGAAAAACAGCGGAACATCGTCCATATGAACAGCGCCCAGCTTATCACGCTGAGAATAACGGAATGTACAAAAATATTTATGACCGCAAGCACCATAAATACGGCAACGGACGCCCTGTAAAGCTTGTCGGGACCGTTTCTGCCGTACATAAAGGCTATGAATTTGTTCCTGAATTTTTCCATAATAAAGACCTCGGTTCAAAAATTAAGTTACATTAAAAACAGAAAGCCGAAAATAGAAAGGACCATTCTTACAATAAATGTAAGCACAAGCAGCATAGTGACCGCCGAAAGAATGGAGGGGAGTATTCTTTGACGTTTAAGAGCCTTGTCATACCGCCTGTGATATTCGGCGGAAAGCTCCGCATAATCGGGGTCGGAGGGGTCTGAGCGCCTTGCTTCATCGGCATAGCGCACAGCGTCCGCATACTCTCCCGAGGCGCTGCTAACCTGAGCTGCATAGTAATACCATTTTCCGCCCCTCATAACTATCCTGTTGAGCAGGGAAGCGGCGGCGGAAAGGTCGCCTTCCGCAATATAGCGGCTCACCTTTTCGTATATCTCGCCTTCGTTCATCTGTGAAGCCGCCGTGCCGAAGCCGAATGCGCCGAAGAACGAATTGAGAAAATCGTCCATATCACCGTAGGTGTATGTGGTCCCGCCCGTGCTGTAGCCCCCGGATGAGTAGGACTGACCGCCCGAATAGGACTGTCCGCCACGGTATGCGTCAGCCTCACCCGACTTTATCATCTCGTAGGCTTCATTTATCTCGCTCATTTTGCGGGCAGCTTCGGGGTCGTTGGGGTGCAGGTCGGGGTGATACTGCTTTACAAGGCTGCGGTATTTCTTCTTGATCTCGTCCTCGCTTGCTCCTCGCTCTATTCCAAGCACCTTATAGGGATCGCTCATAATCCTTATTCCATCCTTAACCTTAAAAAGTATATTAAACCGGTAAATTTTTCTCTTGCTTTATTGTAGCATATTCCCGGTTTGCCGTCAATGATTTTAACCTAATTTTCATTTAACTGTCACCGCAGGCTCAGCTTTTTAATCTGCCCGTAATGTTTTGAATAATATTTTTTCATCGGCGGTAATTTTTATACCCTGCATTAAGTCATAATGTCGTTTAATATAAAGACACATAAATATAATATTTACTTAATGAAAATGTGGTAAAATAAAATTTATATGACTATCTATATACGGAGGTTATCACTTTGAACAGCAAAGCGGCAGATATTTTTGAAAATGCACCCGTTCCCAAGGCGGTAATGCTGAATGTTATCCCGTCCATAATCAGTATGCTTATGGTGCTTGTCTATAATCTTGCGGACACCTTTTTCATCGGTCAGACCAAGAATGCTTATATGGTGGCGGCAGTTTCCCTTGCCACACCTGCGTTCCTGCTTTTTATGGCGGTGGGAATGTTATTCGGCATAGGCGGAACGTCCCTTATCTCAAGACTTTTGGGCGAGGGCAAGAAGGAAAAGGCTATGCACGCCTGCTCCTTCTGTTTCTGGACATCGGCGGCTGCGGGAGTTTTCGGAATGCTCCTTATAAACCTTGCGGCAGAGCCTGTGGCAAGGATAGTGGGAGCAAGCTCGGACACCTTTGATTATGTGGTGGAGTACCTTAAAATAGTTTCCTACGGCATACCTTTTCTTGTTATCGGCAATGCATTCAGCTCAATTATCCGTGCGGAGGGCAAGGCAGGCACGGCTATGGCAGGAATGATAATCGGAAATCTTGCCAACATCATTCTCGACCCCATAATGATACTTGGACTTCATATGAACGTGGGCGGAGCGGCGGCTGCCACCACCATAGGAAACGTCCTCAGCGCATTGTTTTACATATTCCACTTTGTTAGCGGAAGATCAATGCTCACCATTGACCCTAAGCTTTACAAGGCAGGGGAGGGGATAGCGTCGGGAGTGCTTGCTATCGGCGTGCCTGCGTCTCTCAACAGTATGCTTATGAGCATCTCGAATGTTGTCATAAACAACCTTATGACAAATCACGGGGATATGGCTGTGGCAGGTCTCGGCGTGGCGATGAAGGTAAATATGATAGCCGTAATGCTCCTTATCGGTCTGGGTACGGGTGTACAGCCTCTGCTCGGCTATAATTTCGGTGCGGGAAACAGAGAAAGGTTCAAGAGCATACTGAAATTTTCACTTGTTTTTGCGGTCTCCCTCAGCGTGGTGATGACGGTCATATGCTACGTATTTGCAGGTCCTATGGTAAGCGCATTCCTCGATGAGCCAAGCGCATATGACTATGGAATGCAGTTTGCCCGTATCTATATCATCTCGGGACCCATTTTAGGTGTGCTTTTCGTTATGATAAACACCATTCAGGCAATGGGAGCGGCTGTTCCCTCACTTATCCTTTCCATAAGCCGTCAGGGACTGCTTTTTATGCCTGTGCTGTTTACATTCAACGCCGTTTTCGGCACGGCACGTTCCCTTGCGTTTGCTCAGCCTGTGACGGATTATCTTGCGGCGGCGCTTTCGGTGGTGCTGGCGGTGCTTTCCTTCAAGAAATATTTCAGGGACAGAAAAGCGGAATAATACGTATCTGCGTGTGTTATATGTGCGGCATATCGGGGATTTGTTTTTCCCGATATGCCGCTTTTTCATTTTGTACCAAATGCACAAAAAACGTTTAAATAATTTGTTATGCACAAATGACACATTACAGTTGAATTAAAACGTTTAATATGGTAAAATAATATAAGCAATATGCACAGCGCTGCAGAAAACATAGGAATTTTATCGGAGAGGAAGCTTTTTTGCGGCGAAATCGGCATAATACACCCCGAAAACGGGTGGGCTTCAAAAATTAAGAAAATGAGGTATGTTCAATGAAATTCGGTTTCTTTGATGACGCTAACAAGGAGTATGTCATTACATCTCCAAAGACCCCTTATCCCTGGATAAACTATCTCGGCACACAGGACTTTTTCAGCCTTATCTCCAACACAGCAGGCGGCTACAGCTTCTATAAGGACGCCCGTCTTGCAAGAATTACCCGTTACCGCTACAACAACGTTCCCGCAGACGCAGGCGGACGCTATTTCTACATAAACGACAACGGCACCGTGTGGAATCCCGGCTGGTCTCCCGTAAAGACCGAGCTTGATGAGTATGTATGCCGCCACGGTATGGGATATACTGTCATCAAGGGCAAAAAGAACGGCCTTTCCGCAGAGGTAACATTCTTCGTTCCTCAGAATTTCACAGGCGAGGTACAGAAGGTAGTTCTCAAAAACGAGAGCAATGAAAAGAAGTCCTTCAAGCTCTTCTCCTTTGTTGAGTGGTGCCTCTGGGACGCTCAGGACGACTGCTCTAACTTCCAGAGAAACTTTAACACAGGCGAGGTGGAGATAGAGGGCAGCACCATATACCACAAGACCGAGTACAAGGAAAGAAGAAACCACTTTGCTTTCTACACCGTAAACGAGCCTATCGACGGCTTCGATACCGACAGAGAGACCTTTATGGGCAGCATTTACAACGATTTTGCCGACCCCGAGACCGTTTTCTCCGGCGAGCCTAAGAACTCCGTTGCAGACGGCTGGTCTCCCGTTGCTTCCCACTTCAAGAAAATCACCCTCGAGGCAGGCGAGACAAAGACTCTCGTTTATGTTCTGGGCTATGTTGAAAATCCCTATGAGGAGAAGTTCAACGCCGACGGCTCTATGAACAAGTCAAGAGCGTATGAGATGATGAAGAAGTTCGACACAGCAGAAAAGGCTGACGCTGCTCTTGCAGAGCTGAAAGAGACCTGGGACGCTCTCCTTTCCAAGTACACCATTTCTTCTCCAGACGAGAAGCTCAACAGACAGGTAAATATCTGGAACCAGTACCAGTGTATGGTAACATTCAACCTTTCCCGTTCCGCATCTTACTTTGAGAGCGGTATCGGACGTGGTATGGGCTTCCGTGACTCCAACCAGGATATTCTGGGCTTTGTTCATCAGATACCCGAGAGAGCAAGAGAGAGAATTCTCGATATTGCCGCTACTCAGCTTGAGGACGGCGGAAACTATCATCAGTATCAGCCCCTTACCAAGAAGGGCAACGACGCCGCAGGCACAAACTTCAACGACGATCCTCTGTGGATGATACTTTCCACAGCCGCATACATCAAGGAGACAGGCGATTACGGCATACTTAACGAAATGGTGGACTACAAGAACGACCCCGCTCTTGCACAGCCCCTGCTTGACCACCTGAAGAGAAGCTTCTATCACGTTGTAAACAACAAGGGTTCTCACGGTCTGCCTCTTATCGGACGTGCCGACTGGAACGACTGTCTTAACCTTAACTGCTTCTCACGTGTTCCCGGCGAGAGCTTCCAGAACACCGCAAGCAACATTGCCAAGGAAGTTGACCCCGAGACAGGCGCACCTCTCAACGAGCAGACTGCCGAGTCCGTAATGATCGCAGGTATGTTTACCTACATCGGACCCGAGTATGTTGAGCTTTGCCGCAGAATGGGCGACAATGCCGAGGCTGACAAGGCTCAGGCTGAGATAGACAAGATGAAGCAGGCTATCATCGACTACGGCTGGGACGGCGAGTGGTTCCTCCGTGCATATGACGCATACGGCAAGAAGGTGGGCTCTCACGAGAACGAAGAGGGCAAGATCTTCATCGAACCCCAGGGCTTCTGCATTATGTCCGATATCGGCGGCAAGGAGTTTACAGAAAAGACTATGGCAAGCATCGAGAAGTATCTCGGCACAGAGCACGGTCTTGTTCTCAACAACCCCGCATTTACAAAATATATCGTTGAGTACGGCGAGATCTCCACATATCCCGGCGGATACAAGGAGAACGCAGGTATCTTCTGCCACAACAATGCTTGGATAATGTGCGCTGCCGCATACGCAGGTATGGGCGACGTGGCATTTGACTACTACACAAGAATTGCTCCCGCATATCAGGAGGACGAGAAGCTCCACCGCACCGAGCCTTATGTATACGCTCAGATGATCGCAGGTAAGGACGCAAAGCGTTTCGGAGAGGCTAAGAACAGCTGGCTCACAGGTACTGCTGCCTGGAACTTTGTGGCTATTTCCCAGTATATCCTCGGTGTCATTCCCGATTACAGCGGTCTGAAGATCGACCCCTCCATTCCCAAGGCGTGGGACGGCTACACCGTTACCCGTCAGTTCAGAGGTGCAACCTTTAACATTAAGGTCGAGAACCCCGACCACATTTCCAAGGGCATCAAGTCTCTTACCGTTGACGGAAAGGCTGTTGACGGCAACATCATCACCGATATTACAGGCGGCGTTCACGAAGTCGTTGCTGTAATGGGCTGATGGATTTATTTCCATAAAAAAACAAGCCCCTGCGGACATATGCCCGCAGGGGCGTTTTTATTTGGCTGTCAAGCCTTGGCTGATATTAAATCAGCAGCCGGGGTTGCAGATACCGCTGCCGTTGCCGCAGCAGAAGAAGAGAACGAGAAGGATGATGATAATCCAGCAGCAGTTGCCTCCGCCAAATCCACAGTTGCAGTTCATAAAAAAACGCTCCTTTATAAAATGTATTTGAGCCTTGCCCTTCGGGCTGCTCAGAAGGCTTTTGCCAGACAACGGTTTTCGCTGTCAGGTCTTTTCCGCTTTGTCTTGCCTTCATAGTTCATATTATGCTGCGGCGGAGAAATGGTGCAGAAATTTTTGAAAAGAAAAACGCCCTCCGCATACCGTCTGCGGAAGGCGTTTTGAGAGCGTAAAATTACTTCTTGTCTCCCTTTTCCATTTTAACGTATTTGCCCAGGGTGGGGTCATAGGCGTAGCTTGTTTTTCTCTTGAGGATTATCATAAATACCACGATGATTATGACGATAATGGCAAGAGCGGAGGCAAGGACGATTATAAGCAGGTTCTTGTACTGCTCGGCACGCTGTGCATCGGTCAGCTCAACGTACATATCATCATCGCAGTTTGTGATGGTGCAGCTGGTTATTGTGAGGTTAACATCGTTTGTTGCGCCTATGCAGAGAGCATCGACTTTTGAAAAATCCGCTGTTCCGTAGGCAGTGACCATATCGTTGTAGTTGAATACTGCGTGATTGTCATCATATTCGGCGGGAGCTACCTTTGCCCAGACGCTGCCTGTTGCATTTGCCATAGGGGTGTCGGGGTATGACCAGCTCTGTACGATAAGCTCCACAGGCGCCTCGTTCTTCTCATCGGTAAGCTTCTCATAGGAATAGGAAACGATGACCTGTGAATCGGCGTTTATTTTTGTAGGATCGTAATGATCCATTCCGATAGCGTAGCTTGCCCAGGGCTCGAGGACGGGGGCGTTTGACACATCGAAATCGTAATTCTTTACTGCTGCGCTTACTCCTGCGGAAAGGGAAAATGTGAGGACTGCCGCACCTGCTGCGGAAATGATTTTCTTAATGACTGATCTTATGCTCATTTTATCCACGACCTTCTTAATGTTAATATTTTTGCTCGTTCATATATGATACAAAAAAGTGAACGGACTTTTGTATAAAATATACCATAGAGTAAGCTGATTGTCAATTAAAAGATTTTGAAGATTATTTCAAAAGAATGTCTTAAACGTTTGAAATATCAATTTCGTGTATCTGCATAAAATGTTTAAAAAATAGTTGAAAATATCGGTAAAATGTGTTATGATATAAATATATTAAAATTATGAGGTGGGGTTATGAAAAAAATTATTGCCATATTGTCGCTTGCCGCAGTATTTGCACTTTGTGCAGGCTGTACGGGTGCTGATGAAGCACAGGGGCTTATTCAGGACGGAGATACTATGGAAACGGACGTTATTCCCGACAGCGAAGAGGAGGGGAAGGTCTCTTCCAATGAGCTGAAAAAAGAAATAGAACGGCATATCGCTCTGGGCGAATACGGCAAGGCTGTCTCCCTTGCGGAGGAAAATATTGAGACTGTGAATGCAGACAGCAAAAAATTTGAAAGCGTTCTTGACGATATCTTTATCCATTTCAGCCAGATAGCCAAGAGGTACTACACCCATACTGCCACATACATCACAAAGCAGGAGGTTATGGGTTATGATTTTGATTCGGGCTTTGAGGGCTGGGATCCCGAAAGCAGCACTATTGATCCTCACGCTTTTGAGGGGCTTCTGAGCAATGATGATAGGGTGGCTCTCGAAAGAGTGCAGATCAAGGTCACAAATACGGATTTTGACTATTTTGAATTTAAGGTATCCATCGAAATTTGCGGTATGACGGCGGTTTATCCTCCCGAGGACGAGATGCTGAAATAGGGGTGAGCTTTTTATGTTAATAAGTTGTAAAATTTCAAAAAGCCCTTGACAAAGCCTTGTTGATGTTGTACAATGTAAACGATAACATTTGATGATGTTTTTGTTCGTGCGTCAAATGGCATTGCGGCATATCCGCAGGAAAAAACGGCAATTTTTCAAGGTACATATAAACAATTTTTAAGGAGGACTTTCATTATGAAATTTGCAGACGGCTTCTGGCTCAATCAGCGTGGCTATGAGGTAAACTACGCTTCTCAGGCTTACGAGATCACTCCCGTTAAGAACGGTCTCAACGTTTATGCCACCACTCAGTACATTCAGAACAGAGGTATGACCCTGGGCGGTCCCTGCCTGGACATCACCTTCACATCTACTCAGAAGGACGTTATCAAGGTCTCCATTGACCATTTCAAGGGCGCTCTGGACAATGCTCCCAAATTCGAGCTTGAAGAAGATCAGGGCTACACCCCCACTATTACCGAAAAGGAGGACTGCTGGGAGCTGCAGAGCGGCGACACAAGAGTGGTTATCGGCAAGTTCAGCTGGTCGGTTCAGTATTACTACAAGGACAAGAGACTTACAGGCGGTGCCTGGAGAAGCGCTTCGGTCATCAACGAGAGCAAGTTCAAGACCTCCGCACGTCTTGACTCTATGCAGGACGACACCTTCTGGAGCTATCCTCAGGACGAGAGAGGAACCTTTATCCGTGAGCAGTTCACTATGAACGTGGGAGAATATTTCTACGGCTTCGGCGAGAAGTTCACTCCCTTTGTTAAGAACGGTCAGAATGTTGAGACCTGGAACTCCGACGGCGGCACCTGCTCCGAGCAGTCATACAAGTGTATTCCCTTCTATGTTTCATCTACAGGCTATGGCGTTCTCGTAAATTCTTCGGACAAGGTTTCCTTCGAGGTATGCTCGGATACCGTTTCCAAGGTTTCCTTCACCGTTCCCGGAGAGAGACTTGAGTATTTCGTTATCGGCGGTGCTGATATCCCCGAAGTCCTTTCCAACTATACCACCCTTGCAGGCAAGCCTGCTCTTCCTCCCGCATACACCTTCGGTCTCTGGCTCACAACTTCCTTTACCACCAATTACGACGAGGAGACTGTTACTTCCTTTATTGACGGTATGGCTGAGAGAGATATCCCTCTCCAGGTGTTCCACTTCGACTGCTTCTGGATGAAAGAGTTCCAGTGGTGCGATTTTGAGTGGGACAAGAGACAGTTCCCCGACCCTGCCGCTATGCTTAACAGACTCAAGACCGACAAGAACCTTGAGATATGCGTATGGATAAATCCCTATATCGCACAGCGCTCCGCACTCTTTGACGAGGGCGTTAAGGAAGGCTATTTCATCAAGAACCTTGACGGCAGCGTTTTCCAGGCAGAGCTTTGGCAGCCCGGTATGGCTATCGTTGACTTTACAAATCCCGCTGCCTGCGAGTGGTATGCTTCCAAGCTGAGAGTTCTCTGCGAGATGGGCGTTAACTGCTTCAAGACCGACTTCGGCGAGAGAATTCCCACAAAGGTTAAGTATTACGACGGCTCCGACCCCATTGCAATGCACAACTATTATACATATCTCTACAACAAGACTGTATTCAACGTTCTCAAGGAATACTACGGCGAGAACAAGGCTTGCCTTTTCGCACGTTCCGCAACCGTTGGCGGTCAGAAGTTCCCCGTTCACTGGGGCGGCGACTGCTCCGCAGAGTACACCTCTATGGCTGAGACTATCAGAGGCGGACTTTCCCTCTGTATGTCGGGCTTCGGCTTCTTCAGCCACGATATGTCGGGCTTTGAGGCTACCGCTCCTGCGGATATCTACAAGAGATGGGCTGCATTCGGTCTCTTCTCCACTCATTCCCGTCTCCACGGAAATTCCTCCTATCGTGTGCCCTGGCTCTTCGATAAGGACGGTTCTACCGAGTGCGTTGACGTTCTCCGCTTCTTTACAAAGCTCAAGGGCAAGCTGATGCCTTACATCTGGTCACAGGCTGTTAAGACTCATATCACAGGCGTTCCTATGATGAGAGCTATGGTCATTGATTTTGCAAATGAGCCTGCCTGCCTTACTCTTGACAAGCAGTATATGTTCGGCGAGAATATTCTCGTTGCTCCTATCCTGAACGATCAGGGTACTGTTGAATTCTACGTTCCCCAGGGAACCTGGACTGATATCATCAGCGGTCAGGTTTATGAGGGCGGCAAGTTCTACACTCAGAAGTACGATTACTTCGGTCTGCCCTGCCTTGCAAAGCCCAACAGCATTATCGGCTTCGGCAAGTTCGAGAGAGATTTCGAGTATGATTATCTTGACGGCACAGAGTTTGTTATCTATGCTCCCGAGGAGGGCGTTATGACCTCTGCAAAGGTTTATGACACCGATGCAAACGAGGTATTTGAGATATCCGCTGTACGTCACGGCGACAGCGTTGAGGTCTCCTACACCAATACCGACAAGAGCTTCTCTGTTAAGGTTGCAGGCGGCGAGGCTGTAACTGTTAATCCTACAGCAAGCGGCAAGGTAATTATCAAGCTTTGATTTACCGGATATAATTTAAACGGCTTCGGCGCATTCTGCCGAAGCCGTTTTAGTAAATACAAGATAGGGGTGAGATAGATGAATTTTGCGGAATATCCATACAATACCGAGGAAGTGCGCCTTCCCTACGTGGTCTGCGGCATCGGTACGACCGACAGTCAGGAGCATATGATAAGAGAGCAGGGAATGTGCGTCCATCAGCTTATGTTCACGGTTTCGGGCTGCGGCATCATACGCTGTCGGGACAGGGAATACTCACTTCCTGTGGGAACGGCGGTCATTCTTCCGAGAGACATTCCTCACGAATATTTCTCCGCAGACGGCAGCGACTGGGGACTTAGCTGGGTCATTTTCTCGGGGGAGGGGATAGACGGGGTCCTCGATTACTACGGCTTTGACGGCTCTGCGCCCGTAAAGCTTTCCTCTCTCATTCTGCTTGAGGATATCTTTCACCGCTGTTCGGGAGTCATCAGGACAAAGGATAAGCTTTGCATTCATCGTGCCTCGTCACTTCTGTGCGAGATGATAAACGAGCTTTACTTCTCCGCTTCGGGTGACAGAGAGGAAAATGATGAAAACAAGGATATCCTCACTCCTGCAATGGAGCATATCGACAAGAATTATTCATCGGATATCACTCTTGAGGAGCTGGCTCAGCTTTCGGGAGTGGGACGTGAATATTTCTGCACTCTCTTTAAACGGAAAACCGGTATGCGCCCCTTTGAATACATTGCCGCAATCCGCATAAGAGAGGCGAAAAAGCTTCTTGCCTACACCGAGCTGCCCGTTGCGGAAATTGGCAGACGGGTGGGCTATGAGGACAAGAGCTATTTCGGCCACGTTTTCAAGCGGTATGCGGGTATGCCGCCCACCGCTTTCAGGGGCGGGTGACGACCCGCAGCGAGACGTTTTATAGTTTATTTGGGCGGCAGGCGGACGGCTCGGTAACGATGTAACTAAGCTGCCCGATAAATTATAGAACGAGCGCACGCAGGTTCAGCCTGCTTCATCAGGTTCTCATGAAAGAATGGTTATAAATATGGCTTCAAGAATAATGCACCTTGCAATGGGAATAGAGCTTTGCAGGGCTTCGGAAATAAATGACAGAGACCGTTTCCTTGTGGGGATGCTGCTCCCCGACGCAATTATCAGGGGAGACAAAAAGGTCGCAGGCACTCATTATGACCGTATGACGGACGAGTCTCACAAGGTGATGGATTTTTCTCTCTTTTACTCGGAGTTTGAGGAGAGGATACAAAGCGATGAACTGTACCTGGGCTACTATCTTCATCTTATCGAGGACTGCATTTTTCGGAAATATATTTACTACGGTCTGGGACTGATTGAGATGAGGGGCAGAGATGGCTTCCTGCCACGTCTTTACAAAGATTACCACAGCGTTAACGGATATATTGTGAAAAAATATAACATCTCCTCCCTGCCAAAGGCTCCCGAGGGCTTGGACAGAGAGGAGATAAACCGGATATATCCTTTTGAGACGGAGGATTTTCTGATCGATATGGCAAATGACCTCAAAGACGAATATTTCGGGAACGAGAAATATTTCTCGGCGGAAAATGCCGAGGAGGTCATAAGACGGTGCGTCCATATTTGTTCTGCCGAGATGAGATCACTTAAAAAGGGAGAGCATTTTACTTTCCCTCAGGAATACATCTGGGAGGCAAGGGGCTGATATCAGCCGAACACCTCGGTAAAATCAATGTCAAATCTTTTTCCGTTTGAGAAAAGAATTCCGTCGGTGAGCTTTATCCGAAGAATTATGGTGGTCTCGGCACTAAAATCCACGTGACCGTTATCTATCCATTCTGCAAATACCGCTCTCAGCTTATCTGCTGTGGAGCGGTTTTCTTCTTTGCCGATAAATCCCATATTTTCGGGGATCCCGTGGGCTGTGAACCATTCTCCCGATATGGCGGCGGTGGGATTTTTTTCAAGCTGCTTCATTTTGTCCGAGAGGGAGTAGGTGATTATGTAAAATGAGCCGTTTTCGTAATATGCGTTGACCGATCTGACGTAGGGACGGTCGTTTTCCGAAGTGGCAAGGGCGATTATATTGTCATAGCCGAAGCGTTCGTCCATTATTTTTTCCCATTCCTGCATTTTGGTGTTCCTCCTTGGATTTATTTTATTGTATTTATATTATAGCTTTTATTGGGAGGATTGTCAATTGCTTGAAAATATATGTGCTGATTTGCCAAGTTTGCGTATGGGATTTTGTGAGATCATACGAAAATGTGTTCGTGTGCAACTTTTGTTCTGAAATGTATTGACAAAACAGAAAATTTGTGCTATAATATGCATATCGTAGGGCTGAGGCGTATTCGGAAGGGCGTTTTTTTTATTTTATGCAAAATTACACAAAAAAGAGCAAAACCTGTTGTACTGACGGAAAAAATGTGATATAATATAATATGAAAATTACTGCGCTGTCTGCGGCGCAAAATCTTTGCAAAGGACTTTTTTAAATGAACAATTCAGGCAGGGGCAGGCTTATCGTCATTGACGGTCTTGACGGCAGCGGAAAATCCACTCAGTTTGAAAGACTGAAAAATATCCTCGCCGAAAACCACGATGTGACGGGTATCAGCTTTCCCGAATACGACAAGCCCTCTGCGACGCTTGTCAAAATGTATCTAAACGGCGAGTTTTCTAAAAATGCCGCCGATGTGAACGCTTATGCGGCTTCTACTTTCTACGCCGCCGACAGATATGCCAGCTTCAAGCTTTACTGGGAGGACGCATATAATAAGGGCGGTGTGATCCTTGCAAGCAGATATGTCTGCTCAAACGCTATCCACCAGATGTCAAAGCTTCCCGAAAATGAATGGGACGATTTTCTCATATGGCTTGAGGATTACGAATATGATAAGCTGGGGCTTCCACGTCCCGACAAGACTATTATCCTTGACATACCCGTGAGCCTTTCGCAGAAAAGGCTGTCAATGCGCTACAATGGCGACGAGAGCAAAAAGGATATTCACGAGGGAAATATCCCTTATATGGAAATGTGCCGCAAGTGCGCTCTGTATGCCGCAAAGCACCGTGGCTGGAGCGTGGTGAGCGTTTGCTCCGATGATGGCAGGGAATACTCTCCCGAGGAGATCACGGGTATGCTTCTTTCCGAAATTAACGAGGTCATCTGATGCTGGATTTTAAGGTCATTGAGCTTTCCGACAAGCCCTGGGTCGATAAGCTTTTGCAAATTTCCGATTTTAGGGGCTGCGAATACTGCTTTGCCAACAATATGGCTTGGCGGAGAATGTACAACACGAAAATTACAAGGTACAAGGATTTTTATATTTCCTGCTCCGAAGGCGAGGACTTGTATTTCACCTTTCCTGCGGGGGGAGGAGATTACAGAGAGGTTTTCGGGGAGATGAAAAAATACTCCGAAAGCAGGGGATATCCCCTTGTGATAGGCTCTGTAACTCCCGATAAATTCGGGCTTTTCGAGGAGCTTTTTCCGAAGGACAGCTATACCATTGAAGCTGACGAGGACGGCTGGGACTATGTTTACAACGTGTCAGACCTTGCGGAGCTTAAAGGGAAAAAATATCACGGAAAGCGAAATCATCTGAAAAAGCTCCTTGCTATGGACTATTCCTACGAGCCGCTTGCCGAAAAGGATTTTGACGACTGCATTTCCTATGCGGTGCAGACCTACAACAGGGACAGCGCATATGATGATAAGTCAAAGGTATGCGAGCAGTTTGCCATTAACACTTACTTTGAGAATTTTGAGGCTCTGGGGCTTACCGGAGGTGTTCTCAGGGTGGGCGGAAAAATTGCCGCTTTCACCATTGGCGAACGGATAAACAGCGACACCTTAGGCGTTCACATCGAAAAGGCGGAGGCTGACATAGACGGCGCATATCCTGCCATAAATCAGATGTTTTCCGCTTCGGCAGGGAAGGGATTTTCCTACATCAACCGTGAGGAAGATCTTGGCATTGAGGGGCTTCGGAAGGCAAAACGCTCCTATCACCCTGCGTTTATGATAGAAAAGCATACGGTGAGGTTTAAATAACGTTTTATGTTTTATTATAGAAAGGAATTGAAATTTTATGATATACGTTTTTCTCGCAAACGGCTTTGAGGAAACGGAAGCCATCACTCCCATTGATATGCTCCGCCGCTGCGGCAAGAAGGTAATTACCGTAGGCGTTACGGGAAAGGTGGTAACAGGTTCTCACAATATCCCTGTTGCCTGCGATATCACAATTGACGAGACGGTTACTGATGGGCTTGAGATGATAGTTCTCCCCGGAGGTATGCCCGGAACGAAAAATCTTGCCGCAAATTCACGTGTAGCTGAACTTATCCGTTTCTGCAGCGACAGGAATATCCTTATAGGCGCTATCTGCGCTGCTCCCTCGGTGCTCGGTGAAATGGGACTTCTTGATGGTAAGAAGGCGGTTTGCTATCCCGGATTTGAGGACGCTCTCAGAGGTGCAGAGGTGCTTTCCGTCCCCGCCGTAAGAGACGGCAACATTATTACCGCAAGAGGCGCAGGCGCTGCTCTGGAATTTTCCTATGAGCTTATAAGCGCTCTTATTGACAATGCTGCTGCGGAGAAGCTGGCAGGAAATATAGTATGGACAAAATAATCCCTATGCCGTCGGAAAATGTGACCGACATCAGAGAGTACAAGAAAGACCTTAGAACTCAGTGCAGGGCTGTGCGAAACGGTATGTCTCCCGAGGAGAAGGAAAAGCGTGACAGCGGTATATTTGAGAGAATAACCGCAAGCTCCGCTTACAAACAGTCCTCGATAATACTTACCTATGTATCCACCGAGATAGAGGTGGACACTATGAAGCTTATACACAAGGCTCTTGAGGACAAAAAGCGTGTGGCTGTTCCAAGATGCATTGACGGAACGAGAGATATGGATTTTTATTTCATAAAGGGCGAGGACGACCTGGAAAAAGGTTCCTTCGGCGTGCTTGAGCCTGTTCCGTCGAAATGCGTGAAAGCATATGCTTTCGAGACCGCTTTATGCATTATCCCCGGGCTTGCTTTTGATATGCAGGGCTACAGGCTGGGCTACGGTAAAGGATATTACGACCGCTTCCTTTCCGCTCACCCGAGGCTTTTTAAAATGGGCATCTGCTACTGCTCCTGCACCTGCAACGAGCTTATCCACGGCAGATACGACATCGGCGCAGACTGCCTTGTTACGGAAAAATATATGCGCAGGATAACGAAAGAAAGGAGGAATGGCGATGGACGATAAGGAGTTTGACTCCCTGCTTGACGATCTGACAAACCGCAAAAACGGTGATGATACCGTTCCTGCCGATAAAGAAAATGCGGAAGAGGTTTCCGGACAGGAAGAAACTCCGGACGCAGATGTGCCCGAAGATATTTCCGGGGAAAATGAAGCTGTTTCAGAAGAAGTGGTCATTTTTGAAGCGGAGGAAACGGAGGAAGATGTGTCCGAGGATACGCCTGAAGAGGACGACCCCGAGGAAGACGATGATGAGCCTGATGATGAGGAGCTTGAGGAACAAAGAGAGCAGGAACGTCTGCGGCTCAAGGAAAAGCGAAAGACTAAAAAGCGGAAAAAGAAAACTCACGGCAGACTTGCTTTTGCTCTTATTATGGTCACGCTGGTCATTTCCGTGGCGGTGCTGGGTGCGCTGGGCTTTATCACTTTAGGCTCGGAGGTCCTGGGTCTTAACCGTTCAAATTCCGAGTTTTCCGTTGAGATACCTCAGAATTCGGGTACGGAGGCTATTGCCAATATCCTTCAGCAGGAGGGCATTATTGACAATCCTACTCTGTTCAGAGTCGTTTCAAAGCTAAAGGGCGCTGACGGTACATACATCGCAGGAAGTCACAAGCTTAGTCCCAATATGACCTACAGCGACATTATAAAGACCTTACAGGAAGAGGCTATCAATCCCAGAGAGTTTGTTAATATCACTTTCCCCGAGGGTATTCGCCTTGTGGACGCTGCGGCAAAGCTTGAGGAAGAGGGCGTTTGCAGCGCTGAGGAATTTATTCGTGTGTTTAACTCAAAGACCTTTGGCTTTGATTTTGAAGAAAAGGTGGTCGTAAGCCCCAAGAAGCTTTACAAGATGGAGGGCTATTTCTTCCCCGACACTTATCAGTTCTATCTTGAGGAAGACCCCGTAAATGTGGCGAAAAAGGTCTGCAAGAACTTTGAGTACAAGATAACTCCCGACCTTTACGGCCGTATGGAGGATATGGGAATGACCCTTGAGGAAACTCTGACGCTGGCTTCAATTGTTCAGCGGGAGGCAGGGGACAGCTACAATATGAAAATGGTAGCTTCCGTTTTCCACAACAGGCTGAATGACCCCGACACCTTCCCACTTCTCCAGTCAGACCCCACCACTAATTATGTGGAGGAGGTCGTTATCCCCAATCTGGAGATATACTCCGAGTCCATTTGCGAGGCTTATGATACATACCGTGGCGGCGGTCTGCCCCCCGGTCCCATATGCAGTCCCGGTCTTGACGCAATTGAGGCTGTTTTGTATCCGAGAGAGACAAATTACTATTATTTCTGCTCCGACCTTGAAACCGGTGAGTTTTTCTATGCGGAAACTCTTGAGGAGCACGAGGAAAATCTTGTGGCGGCGCACCTGAGGTGATATGCCGCAGAGAAAGGATAATATTTTCTGATGGCATACGATGATCTTGAGGTGCTGGCTCCTGCGGGAGATACAGAGCGCCTTGATGCGGCGCTGGATTTCGGCGCAGACGCTGTTTATCTTGGAGGAACGGCTTTCGGAATGAGAGCGGGTCCGAAGAATTTTGATGCCGAAGCACTTAAAGCGGCGGTGGAGAAGTCTCACGAGAGGGGTGTTAAGGTCTACCTTACCTGCAACACTCTTCCACGAAATAATGAGATACCTTATTTTGAGGAGTTTATAAAATACGCTGTCCGGTGCGGCATTGACGCTGCTATTGTTGCCGATCTGGGGCTTATGTCACTTATCAAGAAATTTACTCCCGATATGGAGATCCATATGTCCACTCAGACGGGAATTGTGAACTATGTGACGGCACGTGAGCTTTATGATATGGGTGCAAAGAGAGTTGTGCTGGCAAGAGAGCTTAGTCTTGAGGAAGTGGCGGAGATACGTGCAAAAACTCCTCATGACCTTGATATTGAGGTTTTCGTTCACGGGGCGATGTGCGTTTCATTTTCGGGACGGTGCCTGCTTTCCTCATATCTGGTGAACCGTGACGCCAACAGGGGACAGTGCGCTCAGCCCTGCCGCTGGGGTTATCATCTTATGGAGGAGAAGCGTGACGGGCAGTTCTTTCCCGTTTTCGAGGACGAGAAGGGCACGTATATCCTTAATTCCAAGGATATGTGTATGATAGACCACCTTGACAAGCTGGCAAAGGCGGGGGTCACAAGTCTGAAAATTGAGGGACGGGCGAAATCCGCTTACTATGTTTCCGTTATCACCAACGCTTACAGAATGGCGGTAGATATACTTAAAAAGGATCCCGAAAACTATGCGCTTCCCGATTATGTGCGTGACGAGGTCTTCAAGGTGAGCCACAGGGATTACTGCACGGGATTTTTCTTCGGACACCCTTCCGAATGCCGTCAGTATTATGAGGACAGCGGATATATCAGGTCATACGATGTATGCGCCGTTGTGGACAAATGTGAAAACGGACGGATATATGCCGAGCAGAGAAACAAGTTCCTTGTGGGCGACGAGCTTGAGATACTTGCGCCATCACAGAGACCTGTTAAATATAGGGTGACGGAGATACAAAATGCTGACGGTGAGCTTGTGGAAAACACCTGCCACGCTGCTATGAAATTTTCAATGCCGAATACTGTGGGAATTGATTTTCCGCCCCGTTCTATTATCAGAAAAAAAGCATAATAGCAATATCCCTCCCGACTGCATAAAATGCTTGGGAGGGATTTTTTATGGAAACGGGTCTTGTTCTCATAATTGCGGTATTTGCTCTGGCGGCTCTTATTGAGTGCTTTTGCGGCTTTGCGTCTATTCGTGCGGCTCTTTCGGGAAATTGTGAGCGGACGGTGATACTTATCCCCGCTTTTGAAAATATGGAGGATATCGAATATGTTCTGAGACAGGCGGCGGCTATGGCGGAGCGGTCGGATATGCCCTGCAGGTGCGTTATCTGCGATATGGGGGCTGATGAGGAGACGATGGAGATATGTCGGAGATTTGCGGAGGAGTTTGGGTTTGAGATAGAAGCCTGTAAATAATAATGCTGCTGTATCGGTCAAGTAACCGGTACAGCAGCATTTCTTAGTTTTCTTCAATGATGGCAAAGCCGTTTTCTTTCAGCGCATCAATAAGGTTGTCATATGCGTTTTTGGAGGCTTCTTCATTTGTGATTTTTGCGTCCAATTTGTCACCCGTTGAATCAATTACGTTCATCAGTTCATCTATGCTTTCATAGGTTTTGTTCTGGAAATTGTAACTGTTGCCTGAAACGGTTATTTCAAAGTATTTTGTTTCTTCGGTTTGAATGGTCGTGGTTGCAGATGGTTCGCTGTCGGCTTCTGTCACAGCCTCGGCATTTGCGGGGACAGCTGCTTCGCTGTTTCCGTTTCCGCTTCCATTTCCAAATCCAAAGCTGCCTTTCAGGAATAAAAATACAGCGATGGCGATCAAAATCAGTAAAATTATGATGATAACTGTTGATAATGCTGATCCTTTTTCTTTTTCACTTTTATTCATTTGTAATGTCCTCCTCGGTGGTATTGGCTTGTGTAAAAATTGATGTATTTGTTACGGAAACCTTGAAGTTTCTGTAAGAAAATTTTATGCGCTTAAACAGATCTTCGGCAATGGGATAGGCTTTAGATGTATTATTTTCTTTGCCATTATAGAAAAATTCACATAAAATTGTGCTTTCTTCGGTATATCCTGCTTTGTTCAGCAATTCTGATAAAGCCTGTACCATACTGTCCATATCTTTATCGGCAGAAGATATATTATCTATTTTTATCTCTCCCAGCTTGTCTTCCTTGTCTGTGCCTGAAAAAATATCCAACTGACAGAAATTGGTGTTTTGGCTATCCATTTTCATATATATCTTCAGATTCATACTTTGGTCGAATTTATGCATTGCTGCAATATTCTGAGCTGCAGATTCACCTGAGTTTTCAAGGCGTGATAAAGCTTCTTGATATTCGGCAAGTGCCTTATCTGCTTCGGTTGATTTTTCTTCGGCTTCTTTTTTCAAGGCTTCATATTCAGCTTGCAATTGTTCTTGCTGTGCTTCTAATGCTTCCTGAGTTTCCAATGCTTCATTTGTTTTGAGGCTGGCAAACATAATAAAGAAAAACAATATTATCATTATCACATCAAGTAATGATGTGAAGTCGAGGATTATCTGACGCTTATTCATAATATTGTTACCTTATAAGTGTAGTTCGGATTTTGCTTTTGTAATCATATTTTCAATCTTAGGCTGAACAAAAGCGTTAATTATTTTAAAAAAAGCCGCAAAAATGATGCCCCAAGCAGTTGAAGTTAGTGCTGAAAAAAAGCCTTCCTGGGTCACATTGATATCCTGTGTCATGTCAATTTCTAACAATGCTTTTACTGTTCCGAACATTCCTAAAAGCGGGAAAATTGAAGTAAGAGTAATAAATAATGTATAGCTGATATCCAGCTTATAATAAACACTGTCTTTTAATTTGCCTTTGGAGGAGTCAAAATGCCGTTCAACATCTTTTACAAAAGCATTTGATAAAATAAGTGCTCCTGCCGCAATAACAGCAAAGACAATTATATAAAAATCTCTGTCAAAGCTATCTGCCATTTTTTTTAGAAATTCCATTTCATCACCCGGTTGATCTTTTATAAAATTATTATAACACAACGACTATTTAATGTCAATAATTTTTGCCGAAAATAATCGAAATGTAAGTGCTTATATGCTCAATATCAATTTCACTCTTGACAAAATGCCTTTTACCTGTTATAATACATAATATAAAAGGCGATGATGAGGAGGAGTACGCTCTTTTTCCTATGCTCAGAGAAAAGACGGTTGGTGCAAGTCTTTGCAGGGAATGTGCGGAAGGTAGCCTCGGAGCTTCGGCGGTGAACGCTTGATTTTATGTAGTCGCTGACGGTATTCCCCGTTACGGAATAATGAGTGCGCAGATATGATAATAAATCATCTGCGAATTCAGGTGGTACCACGGAATTTTTCCGCCCTGAAGCTGTTTATCGGCTTCGGGGCGTTTTTATTTGCTCTATGCCGAAATTGATATGGAAAGGAAAAAGGTTTTATGAAAAAAGAACTGTCAAAGGTTTACGAACCAAAAGAGGTTGAGGACAAAATTTACAAATATTGGATGGATAACAACTGCTTCCGTGCGGAGGTGGACTCCAAAAAGAAGCCCTACACCATCGTTATCCCCCCTCCAAACATTACGGGTCAGCTCCATATGGGTCACGCTCTTGACGAGACGCTCCAGGATATCCTTATCCGCTGGAAGAGAATGTCGGGCTACAGCGCACTTTGGCTCCCCGGAACCGACCACGCCGCTATTGCAACCGAGGCTAAGATAGTTGAGGCTATGCGCAAGGAGGGCATTACCAAGGAAGACCTGGGCAGAGAGGGCTTTATGGAGCGTGCCTGGAAATGGAAGGAGCAATATGGCGGACGTATCGTTGAACAGCTCAAGAAGTTAGGTTCTTCCTGCGACTGGTCCAGAGAGCGCTTTACTATGGACGAGGGCTGCTCCAAGGCTGTTAAGGAGGTTTTCGTAAAATATTACGAAAAGGGTCTTATTTACAGAGGCGAGAGGATAGTTAACTGGTGTCCTCATTGTAAGACTACTCTTTCCGACGCCGAGGTAAACTATGAAGATCAGGCAGGTCATTTCTGGCACCTAAGATATCCTCTCAAGGACGGCAGCGGTTATGTTGAGCTTGCTACCACACGTCCCGAAACTCTTCTGGGCGATACTGCGGTTGCTGTTAATCCCAACGATGAGCGTTACAAGGATATAGTTGGCAAAATGCTTATTCTTCCTCTTGTTGGCAGAGAAATTCCCGTTGTTGCGGATGAATACGTTGAGATGGACTTCGGAACAGGCGTTGTTAAGATAACTCCCGCTCACGACCCCAACGACTTTGAGGTAGGTAAGCGCCACGATCTGCCCGTTATCAACGTTATGACCGACGACGCTAAGATAACAGACGATTATCCCGCATATGCAGGTATGGACAGATATGAGGCAAGAAAGAAGATAGTTGAAGACCTTGACAAGGGCGGATATCTTGTAAGAGTTGAGGACTACAGCCACAATGTAGGCACCTGCTACCGCTGTGGCACTACCGTTGAGCCTAAGGTATCAACTCAGTGGTTCGTTAAGATGAAGCCCCTTGCACAGCCTGCTATTGATGCTGTTAAGAACGGCGAGACCAAGTTTGTTCCCGAGCGCTTTGAAAAGACATATTTCCATTGGCTGGAAAATATCCGTGACTGGTGCATTTCCCGTCAGATATGGTGGGGTCATCAGATACCCGCATTCTACTGCGACGACTGCGGCGAAATGGTGGTTACAAAGGAAAGCTCCGCTGTTTGTCCCAAGTGCGGCAAGCCTATGAGACAGGACCCCGACACCCTTGACACCTGGTTCAGCTCCGCTCTGTGGCCCTTCTCCACTCTGGGCTGGCCCGAAAAGACCGAGGACCTTGAGTATTTCTATCCCACAAACACTCTTGTTACGGGCTATGACATTATCTTCTTCTGGGTAATCAGAATGATGTTCTCGGGAATTGAGAATATGGGCAAGCCTCCCTTTGACACCGTTCTTATCCACGGTCTTGTGAGGGATTCTCAGGGCAGAAAGATGTCCAAATCTCTCGGAAACGGCATTGACCCCCTTGAGGTAATTGACCAGTATGGTGCAGACGCACTTCGCTTTATGCTTGCAACGGGCAATGCTCCCGGAAATGATATGCGCTTTATCGAGGACAAGGTAAAGGCTTCGAGAAACTTCGCAAATAAGCTGTGGAACGCTTCCAGATTTGTTCTTATGAATCTGCCCGAGGACTTTAAGCTTACGGGTCTCCCCGAAAATCTTGCAACCGAGGACAAGTGGGTCATCAGCAAGTTCAACACCCTTGCAGGCGAAGTTAATCAGAACCTTGAGGCATTTGAGCTGGGCGTTGCCTGCCAGAAGCTTTACGATTTCATATGGGACGTTTACTGCGACTGGTACATTGAGCTTACAAAGCCCCGTATCCAGGCAGGCGGCGAGACTGCAAAGACTGCTCAGACCGTTCTCGTATGGGTAATGGAGGGAATGCTAAAGCTCCTGCACCCCTTTATGCCCTTTATCACCGAGGAGATTTGGTCTGCGGTTTCCGACAGCGACACTCCCATTATGCTTTCCCAGTTCCCCGTATTTGACGAGAAGCTTGTTTACAAGCAGGAAGAGGAGGACTTCGGCAAGATAATCGACGCTATCAAGGCAGTAAGAAATATCCGCTCCGAGATGAACGTTGTTCCCTCAGTAAAGGCTCAGCTCTTTATCGAGACTGCGGACAAGGATGTATTTGCGGCAGGCGTTATGTTCTTTGAGAGACTTGCCTACGCTTCTTCCGTTGAGATAGGCGACAGCTTTGACATTCCCGACTCCGTTACCGTTGTAACTCATTCCGCAAGAATTTTCATTCCTATGAGCGAGCTTGTGGACAAGGAAAAGGAGCTTGCACGTCTTAACAAGGAAAAGGCGACAGTTCAGAAGGACATTGATTTCTCTCAGGGCAAGCTTAATAACCCCGGCTTTATGTCAAAGGCTCCCGAAAAGCAGATAGAGGCTGAAAAGGCAAAGCTTGCAAAGGCTCTCGAGAAGATGGAAAAGATAGAACAGTCCATTGCTGCTTTCTCCAAATAAGGCGGCGTGGCGGCGTGTCGCCGCAGCCACCTCGTAAGTAAGTTTTGAGGGGATCTCCTCAAATGTGGATCGGTAACGTTAGTAAGTAATTATATCGGTTCGGCGGCTCTCTCCCGGGGCTTTTTTCGGGGGGAGCCGCAAGTGATATGGGGTGACATTTAATGATAAACCTTACAAAAGAAAATCTTGACAGGCTTTACAAAAAGCAGAAGGCTATGCTTTCATCTTCGTGGATAATCACTTTGACGGTGCTCTGCATAAGCGAGGCGGCACGAAGGCAGCTGTATGAATATTATTCTGACAGGGGAACAATAAATCTCATTATTCTGATTATTGATATCCTGCCATTTATCTACGTTGGGTATATCACGAAAAAGCTTATCCCTGCGGGAAACGGCAGGCTTGTCCGAAAGGTTTTCAGAGTGCTTCAGCAGGATTTTACTTCGGAAAGCACGGTAAGTATGCTTTACAGCTCTGTCGGGCAGGCGGTTAAATATCCCGAAAAGGTAAGGCTCACCCTGCTCCTTGCCAATACTCAGGCTGTAAGGGGCAATATAAACGAGGCTTTGCAGCTTTTGTATTCCGTTGACAGGAGCGGCTTTGACAAGTATCCCGATGTGGGAATGACCTTTTACGGCGAAATAATCGAGACATACAGCAATGTGGGCGATTATGACAGCGTCCTCAGAGCATATGCGGACGGGGAGCGGTTTATTGAAATGGCGGCGGAGAGAAATTACAACTGCTGCGTGACCGCTTTTGGGATAATGATAAACGTGGAAAAGGCACGGGGGAATTACCGCAAGGCTCTTGACCTGCGGCTTATCAAAAATGAGTATGAAAATCTTTTCAATTCGTCTGAGGGCGCTTCACAGCAGGGAACTCCTCTGAGCAGATTTTTAAGGGGTTCGGTATTTATGGAGACTGCGGAACTTTTCTATCTCTGCGGAGATACCTCAAATGCGGCGAAATATCTTGATATCGGCGGACCTATGCTGTCTGCAAGCCCTGCGGAGACGGAAAGGGCAAACAAGCTTTCGGCAAAAATACGTGAGGCTATGGCTCAGAGAGCATAAAGCTTTCGGGAAAGGACGGTCATAATTTTGAACGGTGAGATAATAAATTTTCTCGGGGGATATACCAAATCCGGCGCCCCCGTTCACGACCTGTCAAGGTTTGCCTCCCTTATGGACAGGCTGGGAAATCCTCAGGACAGGCTTAAATTTGTTCACGTGGCAGGCACCAACGGCAAAGGCTCGGTGGTGAGGATGCTTGCAAATTCTCTCACTCTGGCAGGCTACAGAACGGGTGAATTTACCTCTCCCTTTATCTACAGATACAACGACCGCATTAAGATAAACGGCATAGAGATACCCGATGAGGAACTGTCCCGTATCATTTCAATCGTAAGACCTGTTGTGGAAAGCGACGGGGCAGGGTATTCTCAGTTTGAGATAACCAATGCCATTGCGTTTTTGTATTTTGCGGAGCAGGACTGCGATATCGTGGTGCTTGAGACAGGCGTAGGCGGACTTTACGACAGCACAAATATCATAAGGGACAATATATGCTCGGTGATAATGTCCATATCTTTTGACCACACGGCTATTCTCGGGGACAAGATAACGGACATTGCATTTCAGAAGGCGGGTATTATCAAGGACGAGTGTACTGTGGTGGTATATCCTCAAAATCCTTTTGAGGCGAATATGGTCATCGACAAATACGCCGCCATTCACGGTTCAAAGGTAATTCGCCCCGACCTGTCTAAGCTGAATATTTTGCGAAGCAAGCCCGATGGTGCGGCATTTACCTATAAGATGAGAGATTACGCCACCGCAATGCCCGGAAATCATCAGATATATAATGCTCTGACTGCTATCGAGGCGGCAGGGGTCATAAGAAAGAAATTCAAAAAGCTTACGGACAGCAAGATATTTGACGGTATCAGTACGGCAGTTATGCCCTCAAGGTGTCAGATAGTAAGGAAGAAGGACCCGATGATAATCATTGACGGAGCGCATAATCCCGAGGGAATGAGGGCGCTGACGGAATTTGTTGCGTCTCTGCCCCAGTACCCCAAGGTGATGATATGCGGAATGAGTGCGGACAAGGACTGGAAAACCGCTCTTTCCTACATTTCTCCCTACATCGACAAGGCTTACTGCATTGACGGCTTCTGTCCGAAAACGGTTTTCGCTCCGAAGCTGGCTGAGTGCTTCAAGGACGGCGAAACTGCGCCCATTTCCGAGGTGTACAGGCGTGCTTATTCCTATGCGGAGAACGGGGGAATGCTCCTTATAGGAGGTTCGCTTTACATTCCTTCGGCGCTGAATAAGTTCGGGGGACAGGGATAACAGCTGTGGTACGGTAATGTTCAAGTTTACAAAAACGCTCTAATAAATATGTACCGTCCTCTCGCCGCCTTGTTCAACTGAGAAAAACTATGCTTCAAAAGGAGACCGACAATGTACAGAATTCTTATAATAGAGGACGACCGCACCATTGCGAACGCTGTAAAAAATCATCTTGAAAAATGGGGCTTTGAAGCTAAATGTGCCGAAAATTTTAAGGATATAATGAGCGAGTTTACCGAGTATTCGCCGCATCTTGTGCTTATGGATATCGGTCTGCCCTTTTACAACGGCTTTTACCATTGCTCGGAAATACGCAGGATATCAAAGGTGCCCGTTGTTTTTCTTTCCTCTGCTTCGGACAATATGAATATCGTAATGGCGATGAATATGGGGGGCGACGACTTTATTGCCAAGCCCTTTGACCTGACTGTGCTTATGGCAAAAATTCAGGCAATTCTGCGGCGAACATACGACTTTGGCTCCGAGACTAATGTCATTACCCATAAGGGTGCAATGCTCAATATTTCCGATGCGACACTCACCTTTAACGGCGAAAAGATCGACCTTACCAAAAACGAGTACCGCATTCTGCTCACCCTGCTTGAAAACAAGGGCAAGGTAGTGAGCAGGGATTTCCTTATGAACAAGCTCTGGGAGACCGACAGCTATGTTGACGAAAACACTCTTACAGTTAATGTATCGAGGCTCAGAAAGAAGCTGGAAAGATCGGGACTTTCGGATCTTATTGAAACAAGATCGGGTATGGGTTATATTGTGGAGTAATGGAAAATGTTTGGTGAATACATAAAAGCTCATAAGAAAAATATTATAGTATGGCTTATCATCTGCGCTTTGTTTGCGCTGGTATTTTCGCTGTACGGACTGCCCCTTTCACCTGTGCTTTACGGCGCATTGCTAAGCGGATTTTTCGGGATCGTTTTTCTTATTATTGACTTTTTTTCCTACCGCCGCATACGCATTATCCTGCAAAGGCTTGCGGAGGAAATTACCCTTTCAGCCGATAATATCCCGCTGCCCCGAAACGGCATTGAGGAGGATTATACAAGGCTTGTTCAGAACCTTTACGATGCGCTCAAAGCTTCGGAAAATGAAGCCGCCGAAAGGCTTTCGGATATGACGGATTATTACACAATGTGGGTGCATCAGATAAAAACGCCCATTGCTGCTATGGGACTTATTCTGCAGGGCGGCGACAGCCCCGAATACAGCGAGCTGTCGGAAAATTTACAGAGGATAGAGCAGTATGCGGATATGGTGCTGTGCTATCTAAGGCTTGACAGCGACAGCAGCGACCTTGTGATAAGAGAATTTGACCTGGACGGAATCGTGAGACAGGCTGTTCGGAAATTTTCCTCTCAGTTTATACGCAGACGGCTAAAGCTTATTTATGAACCCATTGAGAAAACAGTTCTCACCGATGAAAAATGGCTTCTTTTCGTTATCGAGCAGATAATTTCCAATGCTGTGAAATATACTCCCTCCGGGGAAATTGAGATATACTGCCAAGAGCCGCTGACCCTGTGCATAAGAGATACGGGCATTGGCATAGCTCCCGAAGATCTGCCCCGAGTCTTTGAAAAAGGCTACACGGGCTGTAATGGCAGACTTGATAAAAAAGCAAGCGGAATTGGTCTTTACCTTTGCAGGCGCATCTGCGGCAGGCTTGGACATAAGATAAGTGCAGAAAGCAGCACAACGGGAACCATAATAAAGATATCTCTTGAAACACAGAAGATTGAAATTGAATAACCTTACAAAAATGTAAGATTTTCCGGGAAAATGTAAGCCATATCAATGGCGGACATTTTCCCTTTCTGATATAATGATAATCAGAAAGGAATGATGACAATGCCTATTCTTGAGGTAACAAACGTAAAAAAGACATACACCGCACGAATCGGAGCAGCAAAGGTGGAGGCTCTGAAAAATGTGACCTTCACCGCTGAAAAGGGAGAATATATTGCAATAATGGGAGAAAGCGGCTCGGGAAAGACCACTCTTCTCAACATTCTTGCTGCTCTTGACAAACCCACCGGCGGAAAGGTGGTGCTTGACGGCGCAGAGCTTTCAAAGGTAAAGGAACGAGAAGCGGCAAAGTTCAGACGTGATAATCTTGGATTTGTTTTTCAGGAATTCAATCTCCTTGATACATTTACCGTCAGAGATAATATCCTTCTGCCGCTGGTGCTTATGGGAATGAGTTACCCCGAAATGGAGAAAAAGCTGCTGCCTGCCGCAGCAAAGCTGGGTATTTCGGAGCTTCTTGACAAATACCCCTATGAGATATCCGGCGGACAGAAGCAGCGCACAGCAGCCGCAAGAGCAATGATAACCGAGCCTAAGCTTCTCCTTGCGGACGAGCCTACCGGCGCACTTGATTCCAAAGCCTCCGACGAGCTTCTGGCGGTATTTTCAAAGCTGAACGCCGAGGGACAGACTATCCTTATGGTAACACATTCCGTCAAGGCGGCAAGCCACGCAAACAGGGTGCTTTTCATCAAGGACGGCGAAGTGTTCCACCAGATATACAGAGGTAACTGCGGAAACGAGGAGCTTTACAAAAAAATATCCGACACCCTCACTCTTATCGCTTCGGGAGGTGCGGTATAATGAACAAAATGCTGTTATATCCAAAGCTTGCGGTAAACGGCATAAAGAAGAACCGCCGCATATATCTGCCCTATATCCTTACCTGCTCGGGAATGATAATGATGTATTACATCACCTCGTTTCTTTCTATGAGCAGCTTTGTAGCCGATATCAAGGGCGGAGATATAATGCAGATGCTTCTCTTTTTAGGCTGCGGCGTAATGGTGCAATTTTCCGCAATATTTCTTTTTTATACCAACTCCTTTATTATCCGCCGCAGAAAGACCGAGTTCGGACTTTACAACATTCTCGGAATGGATAAGCGGAATATCTCGAGGATACTTTTGTGGGAGACCTTAATTATATACGTGATATCTACTGTTGTGGGAATTTCCTGCGGAATACTTTTTTCAAAGCTTGCTGAGCTTGCACTTACAAAAATGCTGGAGGGAGCGGCTTCATATGCCTTTAATGTTGAGCCGAGATCCATAGTACAAGTTCTCATTTGCTATGCCGGGATCTTTCTGCTGATACTGATAAGCGACTTGTGGCAGATCCGCCTTGCAAATCCGATAGAGCTTATGAAAAGCGAAAATTCCGGTGAAAAGCCCCCGAAGGCAAATTATGTTTTAGCGGTTCTGGGTGCGCTTCTGCTTGGTGTGGCATACTTTTTGGCTGTATATATCAAAGAACCGCTCAGCGCTGTTTTTGTATTTTTCATTGCTGTTCTTATGGTCATTGCTGCGACATATCTGCTTTTTATATCGGGTTCGGTGGCGGTTTGCAGGACTCTTCAGAAAAACAAGAAGTATTACTATAAGACAAACCATTTCATTTCCGTTTCACAGATGGCGTACAGAATGAAGCGAAACGGCGCAGGTCTTGCTTCTATCTGCATTTTGTCCACAATGGTGCTTGTAACGCTGTCCTCCACCATATGCCTTTATATTGGCGAGGAGGACGTGCTGAGACTTCGTTACCCGAGAAATTTCATTCTCGACACATATTCTGTGGAGGAAGAAATGACCTCTCTCACTCATAAGGCGGCGGAGGACGTCCTTGAGGAATTCGGCGAAACACCCGAAAACGTTCTTCACTTTAGTTTTCTTAATATTACGGGAGGCTTTGAGGGCGACAGAGTTATCTGTGACCCCGACAGGGCAAACGAGCTTTCAAATTCGCTTAATGCCGATATCCGTCAGATATATTTCGTGAGCCTTTCGGATTACAACAGCATTATGGGTAAGAATGAGACCCTGTCTGACGGCGAGACTATAATTTATACGGTAAACGGCGATTATAACTATAACTCTATCACTCTTGACGAGTTCGGTACATTTGAGATAAAAGCAAAGGCAGAGGATTTTGTAACAAACGGAGCAGCCGCAGTTAATGTAGTTCCCTCGGTATTCCTTTTTGTAAAGGACGAAGCGGTGATAGAGGAGCTGTATGAGCTTCAGCTTGGTATCTACGGCGCTGCTCATTCGGGTATGCACGATTATTACGCCTTTGACCTTGACTGTGACGAGGATAAGCAGATCGAGATAAATTCGGAAATGCTTCAGAATATCCTGCAGCTTACAGATGAACACCCAGATGACTGGAACGGCGTTTCCCTTGACTGTGCCGCAAATGATAAAGCAGAGTTTTACGCTATGTACGGCGGACTGTTCTTCCTTGGTATCCTGCTTGGCTCGGTATTTATTGCCGCAGCTGTGCTGATAATGTATTACAAGCAGATATCCGAGGGCTTTGAGGACAAGGCAAAATTTGAGATACTCCAGAAGGTGGGAATGACAAAGACCGAGATACGAAAGAGCATAAATTCTCAGGTGCTGACAATATTCTTTGCTCCCCTTGCCGCAGCAGGCGTTCATATGGCGTTTGCCTTCGGTATAATCTCAAGGCTGCTCACGCTGTTCGGACTGACAGACGCAGGACTTTTTGCAGTCGTGACCTTATGCTGCTTTATGCTGTTCGGAATTTTGTACACAGCAGTTTATCTTATCACATCGGGCAGCTATTACAAGATAGTAAGCGGCAGGGAATAAGGCTATGGAAAGATTTTTATGCGATATTATTCGCTTTGTCGGTCTGGGACTGATCGCAGCTTTGATGATACCTGCGGCAATGCTTATTTCGGCTATCAGATTTATATTTGACATTTCGGACAGTATTTCCGAAAAAATATATCGGAGGAATAAATGAAGAAAATGTTCAAAGGAATAAAACGGCTGCTGTTTGTAACTGTATCGGCTGTGCTGTTTGCTGCACTTGCGGCATCGGGATATTATGCTTATCTCGGATATGAGATGTACAGCAGCGCCTTGGAAGAAAAGAGCATTTCCGAAATGGCGGCGGACATAAAAAGCCGCTGCCGTTTCGCAGAATACAAAGAGCTGCCCACATTCTATGTAAATGCGGTCATTGCTTCGGAGGATAAAAATTTTTTCGAGCATAAGGGTATTGATGTTTTTGCCATATGCAGGGCAGTTCTGCACGATATAAAGGTCAAGGCTCCCGAGCAGGGCGGCAGCACCATTACCCAGCAGCTTGCCAAAAACGAATACTTTACTCAGGAAAAAAGACTTGAGCGGAAATTTGCGGAAATGTTTATGGCGTTTAAGATGGAAGATGAGCTTTCCAAGGAAGAAATTTTTGAGCTGTACATAAACAGCATTTATTTCGGAAGCGGATATTACGGTCTTGACTCGGCAGCACAGGGATATTTCGGAAAGGATATCCCGGAGCTTTCTGAGTATGAATGTGCAATGCTGGCAGGGCTGCCAAATGCTCCAAGCGCATATTCTCCCGACGCTCCTCCCGAGCTTGCAAGGGAGCGTACCGAAAAAGTGCTTGAAAATATGGTCAGAGCGGATTATATCACTAAGGAGCAGGCGGATAGGCTTACAGAAAATGTTTCAGAACCATTTTGATTTTGATTAGGATAAAAAAGTAAAAAATTATACATTGCTTAATGCTGACATATCAGAGATCAATTTCCCGAACTCTTATAAAACCTTATGCTGTACCGCCAGAACAGATACGCAGTCAGGTACATCACAATTCCCACAGCAGGAGTCAGATACATAAATATCTGGGGGTATCCCGTCATATCGTCCTTTCTGAGGAGATACCGGGCAGGAAAATAATTCACAAAAGCAAATGGCATTACATATATCATAAATATTTGTAAGATGATTTTTCATATCGTGCTTTATTCGGCGGACATTTTCGTGGAGAGTGCGTATCTCATCGTCCTGCTTTTGTATATTTTCGGCGGAGGCTGTCGTAAACAAGCTCATCGTGGCTCGTTACAAATACAAGCAGGGGTCTATTGGCAAGTGCGGTGAGCCGTGCCGCAATATCCGGTCCGCTGATCTCAGGCATATCAATATCCAGCAGGAGAATGTCGCAGTTATTTTCCGCAATTGCTTCAAGCAAAGCTTTTCCGTTTGTATATTCCGAAACAGCCGCTTCGGGAAAAAATAAGTTGACTTTTGATGATATGTCCGACAATATTTTAGGCTCGTCATCACAGATGAATATTTTCATAGTTGTTATTTCCCTTTATATTATTGGTCACAATTTTCATTAACTAATCTTTCCTCAACATCGGCACGATCAAGCTACGCAAGAGCAATATCCTCCAACCGTCACGGCTGTTTATGTCATAGACACAAAACCCGTATCAAGATGAATTTTGCAGGCAAGACAGTTCTCAAAGCAGCGTATCTTCATATCAATTTTCTACAATAAATGATAACATAAAAATCATCATATTGTAATCCTGAAAACGATATTTTCATAGGCTGGGATACAATCTGATCTATAGCCGTATATTCTGCGGACAGCGAGTATCGTGCGGCAGATCAATTTGCCTTATAATATTTTCGAAGTGAATAGGGCGCTGTCCTTACTCAAATCCTGCACCGAAAAAAGCAAAGCCGCTTCCGGCATTATACCGGAGCGGCTTTCTGAGTGGGGAACTGTTCTTATCTTATGCCGTATTTTTCAATGATATAATCCATATCCTTGTCGCCTCTGCCCGAGAGGTTGATGAGGATAGAACCCTTTTCCATCTTCTTTGCAAGCTTCATTGCATATGCAACGGCGTGGGAGCTTTCAATGGCAGGGATAATTCCCTCCATTCTCGAAAGGGTGAAGAATGCGTCAATGGTCTCCTCGTCGTTTACCACATCATACTTTACTCTGCCGAGATCGTGGAGGAATGCGTGCTCGGGACCCGAAGAAGGATAGTCAAGTCCGCTGGCAACGGAGTAAACGGGAGCAGGCTCGCCGTTCTCGTCCTTGAGCATAATGCTGTTAAAGCCGTGCATTACGCCCTCTTCGCCGTAGGTAAGGCTTGCGGCGTGGTCGCCAAGAGCGGTGCCTCTGCCCAGAGGTTCAACGCCGTAAATTTCAACAGGGTCATTTAAAAAGCCCGAGAACATTCCCATTGCATTTGAGCCGCCGCCTACGCAGGCAACGACAGCGTCGGGCAGTTCTCCCGTCATTTCAATAAACTGCTCTCTCGCTTCAATTCCAACCACGCTCTGGAAATCCCTTACCATCATAGGGAAGGGGTGAGGACCTACAACTGAGCCTATGCAGTAAATGCAGTCCTTGTATTCCTTTGAATATGCGGCAAATGCTGCGTCAACGGCTTCCTTGAGGGTGGCAAGACCGTCTGTGACTTCAATAACGTTAGCGCCGAGAATTTTCATTCTTGCAACATTTGGAGCCTGCTTCTTGATGTCCACAGCGCCCATATAGATGTCGCACTCAAGTCCGAAATATGCGGCGGCGGTGGCAAGTGCAACGCCGTGCTGACCTGCGCCTGTTTCGGCAATGACCTTTTTCTTGCCCATATATTTTGCAAGGAGAGCTTCGCCCATACAATGGTTCAGCTTGTGAGCGCCTGTGTGGTTAAGGTCCTCACGCTTTACATAAAGCTGAACATTTCCCAGACTGTTTGAAAGGCGCTCAAGGTAGGAAACGGGGGTAGGTCTGCCCTGAAATTCCTTTCTTATCCTGCGAAGCTCGCCGATGAATTTGCTGGATTTGCAGATGGTGAAATAGGCTTCGGTGATCTCGTCCATAGCTTTTTTCAGCTCGTCGGGGATATATGCTCCGCCGTATTTGCCGAAATAGCCCTTGCTGTCGGGGTAGTTCTTGAAGTAGGTGTCGAATTCTGTTCCGTTGAAGTTCATAGCTTTTTCCTCCGTTTGATGTTTTTTGTTGTGAGCCTGATTTTCCGTCAGAAAACAAAAACGCCCCTGACAGAAAATTACTTTCTGTCAAGGACGAATAAATCCGGTTTATCCGTGGTGCCACCTTGATTCGCAGCCTTGCTGCGCTCTTAGCAGGATACTGACATATCCCCGGCAACTAACGTATGCCCACACGTCTGCGAATACTCTGACATTTTCCTGCCATTTCCTCGAAGCCCTCGGCGGTCCATTTGACAAGCTGTATCCTGCCCGGTTCCCAGCCTCCCGAGCTCTCTGTAAGGTCATACCTGCCGTTATCTCCGCTTCTGCGGTTTGGGGTATTTGATTTATTTAAGTATATCACGATAATTAACATTTGTCAAGGGATTTTTAAATTTTTTTGTAAGCAGCTTTGCTGTAACGATATTTATACAGGTCATAGTTTATAATGATATTATAAAAGGAATATTTTTTTAGGAAGGAGCGGTTTTATGTACTATGCGGCAGCAGATGTGGAATGGGCGGGCTAAAGCAAAAAGCCTGTTCAGCTTGGGGCAATTCTTCTCGACGACGAAGGCAGGGAGCTTTCAAGGCTTTATCGTGTCATACGTCCGCCCTCGGGGACGGAGTGGAGAGACATAGAATTTATGGGGATATCGGAAGATGAGCTTCGGGGTGCGGTACCTATTGCGGCGGCGGTAAAGGAATTTTTCAAATTCATAGGTAAATGCAGGCAGGTGTATGTGTGGGGAGAGGAGTCAAAGGAGCTTCTTTACAGACTGAAAGACCGCTTCTGTCCCGGATATGAGGTGAGCATCATCGTTCTTCAGGGCAGGGAAGATGTGGGAAATTCCTCATTCAAAAAGACCTGCGAAAAGCTTGGCATACAGCTCGGCAAGCCCCTTCATCACTCAATGAACGACTGTGAATACATAAGGAAAATGATCGGACGGCTGCATCAGACGAAAAAGACAGCGGACAAGGTGCAGAATGAGGCGCCCCGTCTCAAATATGTCAAACGTGAGAAAATCAAAGCGTCTGTAGAGGACAGCGCATTTCTTGCGGTAAAGGGCAGGACTGTTTTTCACCGCCCCGAATGCAGATTTGTTGCGGGACGAGCTGCCGATGAGCTTACGGGCTATTACGATCATCTCCACGCAAAAATGTCGGGGCTTACTCCCTGCAAATGCTGCCGTCCCGAAAAGGAAAAGCCAAAGTATTCTCAGTCTAAGCCCAAGTCCCCTCAGGCTCAGTTAAAGCCCGATAAATGGGATACGGACAATATCAGGCAGTACTGCGAGAGCCTTGAACTTAAATGTCAGGTATATGATAAGATAATTTACATATTTACGGGTGCGGCGGAGTGGTATTTCAAGCGAAACTCGGACAAGATAGTTCTCCACCACGAAAACTGGCTTCGCAAGAAAAATTACGCCAAATGGGAGGACGGTTTTCACGTGCAGGAGAAGAGATTTACCGACCCAAAGGAAGCGATATATTACATTTATTGTCACGACAAGAAATTTATGAGGAAAAAGTGCGGGGTATGATTTTGGAGAGGAGAAAAATGCTATGGACGAACAAAAAAATTTACAAAGGGAAGTCTCCGAAAAGTATTCATTCTATGCGGTAAAAAACAGAGCGGTTTTTCACCGCCCCGGGTGCAGATTTATTTCCGACAAATCTGCAAACGAACTGGTGGGGCTGTTTGATTACGATGAGGGGCGAATGATGGGTATGACGCCCTGCAACTGCTGCGCTCCTCAGAGGGAAAAGCAGCGAGGTGACTGCGGCTGGGACACAAGCGCCATTGAAAGCCTGTGCGAAAGGCTGGGTTTCGGCTGCAGGGCAGGCAAAAAGGTTGTGAGCATTACAACGGGTGCGGGGGAGTGGCGGTTTTACCGCAGCGAGGAAAATATCGTGCTCCACCACGAGGGCTGGCTTTACAAAAACAGGAAATACGGCAAGCGGGCAGGCTTTGAGATACGTGACAAGGTCTTTTCCGAGCCGCTTGAGGCTGTGTTTTACATTTATTGTCACGATAAGAGGTATATGGGAAAGAGAAAAGGTTTGTCATTTGCAGTTCTGAACGAAAATATAACATAAAAAATCCCCTGCTTCTCCAAACAGGAAAAGCAGGGGATAATTTAATGTTCTGTCAAACTCATTCGCCCTTTGTTACAGCCTTGCGTATCATATTGATGGGAATTACCATAAATGCAAGTGCGATGCATACGAGCCATGTGAGGGGGTTAAGAGCCTCAACGCTCAGCACTTCGCCGCCGAAGGTGACAAAGATGAACTGGAGGAGGAAGATAGACAGCATTACATAGATGAAATTCTTGTTTCTGCCAAGTCCCTCAAAGGGGTTCATATGAGAGGTACGTGCATTGAAGCCGTTGAAGGTTATTGCCATCATAAAGGTTGCGAATACTGCGGACTTGAGGTAGGTGTCGTCCACGCCGCCGAAGAGGGTACGGAATGCGGGAACAAATCTTATGCTGAGACATACTGCTGTGATGTAAAGTGCGGAAATGATGATCTCTATCATCATATTTTTGCTTACGATGCTTGCGGAACGGGGAACGGGCTGCTCCTTCATATATTCCTTGAGCGCAGGCTCGCTGCCGAATGCAATAGCCGCAAGGGTGTCCATTGCAAGGTTTACGAGAAGCAGCTGGATTACGGTCATCATCACGTTTTCACCCATAAGAGGACCTATGAAGCAGGTGAGAACGGCTGCCACGTTTACGGTGAGCTGGAAGATAAGGAACTTGCGTATGCTCTTGAACATTGTTCTGCCGTAAAGGATAGCCTTTTCAATGGAGGAGAAGTTGTCGTCGAGGATAGTGATGTCTCCCGCTTCCTTTGCCACTTCTGTACCGCTGCCCATTGCAAAGCCAACGTCTGCTTTCTTTAGGGCAGGGGAGTCGTTTACGCCGTCGCCTGTCATACCTACAACAAGGTTAAGCTCCTGTGCGGCTCTTACAAGGCGGCTCTTGTCGGTGGGGAGCGCTCTGGAAACTACTCTCAGGTTAGGAAGAAGTGCCTTCAGCTCGTCATCGGTCTTTTCGGCAAGCTCTGCGCTGGTGAGAGCAATGTCGGTGTCGGAGGTAAGAAGTCCCGCTTCCTTGGCAATGGCTACGGCGGTTTCCTTTCTGTCGCCTGTTACCATAACCACCTGAATGCCTGCGTTCTGTACTTCCTTGATAGCGTCAACGGCTTCCTTACGCACGTTGTCACGAATGCTGAGGAGACATACGAGTGTTACGGTTCCCTCGTCGGACTCGCCGTTTTTCTTTGCAACGCCCAAAAGTCTCATTGACCTTGATGCCTGTGTGTCGATATAGTCCATAAGGGCTTTCTTGTCCGAAAGGGGCTTTACCTCGCCCTTTTCGTCAACGTAGGAGTCACATCTTTCAAGAAGTCTCTCGGGTGCGCCCTTGATGTATGTAACTGCATTTCCGTTTTCGGAAACTGTTACGCTGGAACATTTCTTGTTGGAGTCGAATGCGCTGAAACTTAAAACATTGTCCTTGGTAATGCTCTCAGCCTTTCCTGCCTCCATAAGATAGGTCATAAGGGCACGGTCGGTGCTGTTTCCGCCTATTACCTTGCCGTCAGCGGCAGATGCGCTGTTGTTCACGCCTGCGCCGATGATGATGTCATTTGCAAGGGGAGCGGGTATCTTGTCAAAGCTGTCATAAAGGCTGCCGTCTCCCGAGGAAAGCTCAACTACGGAAAGCTTGCCTTCGGTGATGGTGCCTGTCTTGTCGCTGAAAAGAATGCTGAGGCTTCCTGCGGTCTCAAGACCGTTTATCTTTCTTACAAGGACGTTATCCTTTGCCATTCTGAGGCTCTGGAAGGAGAGGAGAATGGAGGTGAGCATAGGAAGTCCCTCGGGAACTGCACATACGATAATTGTTACGGCTACGGTAACTGCGTCCATAATAAGGCGTACCCAGCCGAAGAAGTCCTGAGGTATCTCGCCTGTGATAAGTGTCTTTGCCATAATGCCCACAACGATGCATATAGCGCCCACATAGCCGAAGGTGGATATCTGCTTTGCAAGGTGGCTGAGCTTTACCTGGAGAGGAGTTTCTCTTGTGTCCTCCTGGACCTCAAGAGCAAGCTCACCGAAGAGGGTCTTGTCGCCTACCACCTTGATCTCCATATAGCCCTCGCCGCCGCAGACAACTGTGCCTCGGTATGCGTAGTGCTTATTCAGAAGATCCTTGGTATCATAGCCCTCGCCGCTTTCATCGGGGAGCTTTTCGGCTTCTTCGGTCTCACCGTTAAGGGCAGCCTGATCGACCTTTATAGCGCCCATTACAAGCTCGCCGTCGGCAGGAAGCTTGTCGCCTGCCTGGAGATATACGATATCGCCTACAACAACGTCGCTTACGTGTATCTCGGTAAGCTTTCCGTCACGAATGACCTTGGCGGTCTCTTTGGCTTCTTCCTCTGCCTTGAGGGCTGACGCCTTGCCCTCCTGCTTGCTTTCGCTGACTGCGGAAACGCCGTTTGCTATCATAATGGCAACGAGTATTCCCGCAGGCTCGAACCATTCTGCTTGTCCGAGGAAGAAGAGAACTACCTGCACCACAAGGGCCACAAGCAGTATCATTATCATCGGGTCTTTAAATCCCTCAAGAATTTTTTTCCAGAGGGGGTCGGGGGGTATCTGGGTCAGGGTGTTGGCGCCGTTTTTCTTACGGCTTTCCTCTGCTTCGCTCTGAGTCAGTCCCTTGGGGACGGTGCTCAAAGGCTTTTCTTTAACTTGCATACAAAGCGTCCTTTCTTATTCTGACTTTTCGCATTTCGGGAATAGTGCCGATATGCGCTTATTTTGAATTATACTCCAAAAGGAGGAAATTGTCAATAGCAATGGGCGGTATGTTCATTATATTTATGATTATATTTAGGTTAAAATCAGATTAAAATAATAACGGGCTGCGGTTTGATATCCCTTTCGCTCCTGCTTGACAAATTATCCCAATATGGTATAATAGTATAATAGATGTGAAAATATTTATGAAATGAGATGCCCTGATGGGGAGAAACGTGCGTATACCAAAGGAAAAGCTTTTGCAGACCGGTCTTAAAATGCTTATAAAGGACGGTTATTCTTCCATTAACATAACTACTCTTGCAAGGGAGGCAGGCTGCTCCACTCAGCCTGTGGCGTGGCATTTCGGAAATATGGAAAGTTTCCGCAGCGAGCTTGCGGAGTATGCACTTGACTACGTTAACGGAAAAATGGTGCTGGACTCGGGCGACCCGCTGGCAGATTTCCTTAATATCGGCAGAGTGTATGTTGATATGGCGTTTGATGAGCCTAAGCTTGTACGTTTTTTACAGCTTGACGAGGCAGGGAGACGTTCATCGGAAGGAATTGGATTTGTTTTTGAGGATAAGAAAAATGTACTGCTTGCCGAAAGGCTGGCGGAGAAATTCGGCATAGATGTTCTGACTGCACGAAGCTTTATGCAGTCGGCGGCAATTTATACTCAGGGACTTGTTACCCTCATTTCCTCGGGAGCCGTTAAATGCGAAAGAGACGAGGCTCATAAGCTTCTTGTGGATTTCGGAACAACGCTTCTTATCGGTCTTGGTGTGCCGAAGGACAGAGCGGAGAGGGCGTTTGACTGACAGAGCTTTTTTCTGAATAATTAAATCATGTGATTGAATTGTGCAAGGATGCAAATGGGAACAAATATTTTTACCGATATTACGGAAATAACTATTGCATAGAAAAATAGAAAGGAGTATGATAAAAATGAAAAAATTAAAAAAAGCAGTGATAATATCAATATTGCTCGGTATGTCACTAAGCACAGTCAGTGCTTCGGCGGAAGTAATTCGTGATTTTGAGTATGATCCGGAGAGAGGCTGTCATTACAGTGTGATCTATGACTTGGAATCAGGCGACATACTCATAGATCATACGCCCATATATTTCTATGAACAAGGCTCTGAATCGGAGGTGGGGGACGGCAAATACACGGGCTATGACCTTTATTATGAGGACATTGAAGAGTTTAGTATACCCAATATCCGAAGCTGGTGGTGGTCGGGCAGCAAAAAAAGCGGCTATACCATAGAATGGGTAGGCGATGGTCAAGAATATCTCTATGCGACTATTAAGATACCCGACAGTATTAACGGCGTTGATGTTGTGGATATAGACGGCAGCTGTGATTTTAAGGAGTTCGATGTAAACAGCGAAAATAAGTATCTGAAATGTATTGACAATGTTGTTTTCAGCAAGGACGGTAAACGACTGATAGCTTATGCACAAGACGACAGACGCCGTGAATACACTGTCCCGGAGGGAACGGAGATCATAGACCGCAACGCAATGTGGAGTTGTCCATATCTGTGTACCGTAACAATACCCGATTCGGTGACAGAGATAAGGAAATCAGCTTTTCTTTTTGATTCTAATCTTACACTTGTAAACTTTTACGATTTCAATGTAAAAATCGACAGAGGGGCATTCAGCGTTCGTGAGACCGAATTGACCAATCCCTTGCTCAAAAGCAGTGTGACCGTTTCGCCCAAATCTAAGGGAAATACTGTTTCATGGGATAAGGTAGCGAATGCGACTTATTATGAAATATATCAGAAGCTAAACAGCGGCGAATACAAGCTGCTGAAAACTACGAAAGCGACTGCCTGCAAGTTTACAACTCTCAAAAGCGGGAAAAAATACACCTTTGCAGTAAAGCCCGTGGCTGTTATTCCTGCGGCGAATTATGACAAGGAAAAGGATGAGGGTGAATATCCCGAAAGCTTTACTATTGAGGGAACGATGTCCGGGGACATTGCGGTTATCGGGAAATAAGTCAATATTTTGTCACAGAAAAAACAGGGTCTGTCCCAAAAACGGGGCAGACCCTGATAATTTTATCAGCTCTGATTTTCCTTTTCGATCATATTGTCGCCGCAGTACATTTTTCTGAGCTTGGGCTTTTCTATCTTGCCTGTGGCGTTTCGGGGAACGGGGGCGAAGATTATCTTCTTGGGACGCTTGTATCTTGGCATACCGAGACAGAACTCATTTATCTCCTCCTCGGTACATTCTGCGCCGTCTTTAAGCTCCACGATCGCCGCCGCTATCTCGCCCAGGCGCTTGTCGGGAAGTCCTATGACAGCAACGTCCTTTATCTTGTCGAACCTGCTCATAAAATTCTCTATCTCAACGGGGTAGAGGTTTTCGCCGCCGCTTATTACCACGTCCTTTTTGCGGTCAACAAGGAAGTAGAAGCCGTCCTCGTCCTGCCTTGCCATATCGCCTGTCCACAGCCAGCCGTCGTGAAGCACTTCTGCGGTCGCCTGGGGGTTATTGTAGTAGCATTTCATAACGCCGGGGCCTTTGACTGCAAGCTCGCCAACCTCGCCCTGCTTGACCTCATTGCCCTGCTCGTCGATTATCTTTACCTGCCAGCCGTAGCCGGGAATGCCGATGGCTCCCACCTTATGTATATTCTCAATTCCCAGATGAACACAGCCGGGTCCTATTGACTCGCTGAGACCGTAATTCGTGTCATACTGATGATTGGGGAAATAGTGCTTCCAGCGGTTGATAAGGCTCTGAGGAACGGGCTGTGCGCCTATGTGCATAAGTCTCCATTGTGAAAGCTCGTAGTCTGCGGGGTTTACCTTGCCCGTATCAATTGCCTCAAGAATATCCAAAGCCCAGGGCACAAGGAGCCACACAATGGTGCATTTCTCCTTTGAAACGGTATCGAGAATTGTCTCGGGGCTTACTCCCTTTAGTAAAACTGCCTTGCTGCCCGAAATAAGGCTGCCGAACCAGTGCATTTTCGCACCCGTATGATAGAGAGGGGGTATGCAGAGAAATACATCGTCCTTTGTCTGATGATGGTGCTGCTGCTCCACTATGCAGGAGTGCATAAGGCTGCGGTGGGTGTGGAGTATTGCCTTGGGAAAGCCTGTAGTTCCCGAGGAGAAGTATATCGCTGCGTCATCGTCGTCGGAGAGGGTAATTCCCGGGGAAACGCTGGCACAGTTTGAGGTGAGCTTGTCATAATCCTCGGCAAAGGAGGGGCAGTCGCCGCCTACATAGAAAAGTATGCGGTTTTTGCTGATGTCCTCGGCAATGGTCTCCACCCTGCCGATAAACTCGGGACCGAACACAAGAACGTCTGCTTCCGCAAGGTCGAGACAGTATTTTATCTCCTCGGAGCTGTAGCGGAAATTCATAGGAACGGCAAGTGCGCCTATTTTCAGTATGCCGAAGTAAATTGGCAGCCACTCAAGGCAGTTCATAAGGAGTATCGCCACCTTGTCGCCCTTTTTCACTCCACGGCTCAGAAGCAGCTGGGCAAAGCGGTTTGCCTTTTCGTTGAACACGTGCCAGGTTATCTCACGGCGGTAGGAGAGGTCGGAGGTGGGCTGGATAAGGTCAAAGTCCTTCCACAGCATACGTCTGGTCTCCTGTATCTGAGGATTTATTTCCACGAGGCATACGTCATTGCCGTATTTGCGTGCGTTTTCTTCGAGTAATTCTGTAATGGGCATTATGTTTTTTCCACCTTTCGGAAATTTTCACGTTTTAAGAGAAAACTTCGGGGGTTTTATGCTTTAAACCCCTGCAATGTAATTAAAATGATACTCCTTATATTGTAATATTTTTCGCCGTCAATTACAAGCCTTTTTTACAGCTTTTTGCATAATATACAATAATTTTGTAAAATTTTAAGCATATCTCACATAATCTTTGCCGCCTTTTAAAAGCTTTTATCGGATATTGCCAAAGGACAGGCACTAAATTGATTATATTGTCTAATTGACAAAACTGCCTCTTTCTGATATAATTATATGGAATTTATTGCTTTAACGCTTATGCGCTTTTGATTGATAAAGTGATAAATAAACAAAATGTGAAAGGGGTATTTTTTAGTGTTATACGTTATTCTGGCGGTATACCTTGCGGTTATGATAGGCATAGGCGTTTACTGCCACAAAAAAACCTCCTCGGTATCGGATTTCGTGCTTGGAGGCAGAAGCGTGGGCGGCTGGATAACCGCTTTCGCATACGGCACATCTTATTTTTCTGCGGTGGTCTTCATCGGCTATGCAGGTCAGTTCGGCTGGAGCTACGGCGTTTCGGCGGCGTGGATAGGTATCGGAAACGCTGTTATCGGCTCAATGCTCGCCTGGATGATACTGGGCAGGCGGACACGTATTATGACAAAGCAGATGGGTGCTTCGACTATGCCCGAATATTTCGAGAAGAGATATAATTCAAAGGGTCTGAAGGTTGTCTCTGCTGTAATAGTTTTCCTCTTCCTTATTCCCTACACCGCTTCGGTGTACAACGGTCTTTCGAGGCTTTTCGGAATGGCATTCAACATTCCCTATTCCGCCTGCATTATCGGTATGGCGGTGCTTACGGCGGTTTATGTAATTCTCGGCGGCTACAAGGCTACGGCAATCAATGACTTTATTCAGGGTATCATTATGCTGGCGGGCATTTCGGCGGTTGTATTCTGTGTTATTTCCAAAAAGGGCGGATTGTCCTCGGCTCTCGGACAGCTGGGTGCTATTTCCGATACGGGAGTTCCCGAAAATACCCTTAATTCCCTTTTCGGTCCCGACCCAATAAACCTTATCGGCGTTGTTATCCTCACATCTCTCGGAACCTGGGGTCTGCCTCAGATGGTGCAGAAATTCTACGCTATCAAGGACGATCAGGCTATCAAGAGAGGAACCATAATCTCCACCATTTTTGCTGTGGTGGTTGCAGGCGGCTCTTATCTGATGGGCGGCTTCGGCAGGCTGTACGGCTCTGCCGATGAGGCTGTGGCTGCCCAGACGGGCAGGACGTTCATTGAAAGGGGCGCAAACGGCAAGCTTATTTATGACTCCATCGTTCCCGCAATGCTCCACGACGCTCTCCCGGAGGTGCTTATCGGAATCGTTGTGGTGCTGGTGCTTTCCGCTTCTATGTCCACCCTTTCCTCGCTGGTGCTCACATCAAGCTCTACTCTCACTATTGACCTTATCAAGCCTGCGGTAAAGGGCGGTATGGACGAAAAGAAACAGGTGCTTACAATGCGTATACTTATCGCTGCTTTCCTTGTTCTCTCCGTTGTAATTGCTCTTAACCCCAACACTTACATAACCACCCTGATGTCTATTTCCTGGGGCGCACTTGCAGGCGCATTCCTGGCTCCCTTTATGTACGGTCTTTTCTCAAAGAAGATAACAAAGGCGGCTGTATGGACAAGCTTTATTACGGGCGTTGGCATTACCGTTATCCATATGTTTATTTTCAGCCTGGGATTTTTCCCCGAGGCTACAAAGGCTGCGGCTTCCTTAAAGCTCAATATGGCTTCGCCTATCAATGCAGGCGCTATTGCTATGATAGTGGGTCTTATCGTTGTTCCTCTTGTAAGCTCCTTTACCAAGGTGAAGGATACGGAATATGTGGACAGACTCTTCGAGGAATGCGGCAAGGAAGCAGGCTGAGGCAGGCTGAGGCAGGCTGAGCCTGCGTGCGCTCGTTCTGTAGTTTGTTTTGGACGTCAGGCAGACGGCTCGGTAACGGCAGGGATATATAGCTGTTTTACCGAAGCTTTGCAGGGGACTGACTATTAACTAATATTACCAATACAAAATCCTTCTCCCATTTGGTCGGGGGAAGGATTTTTTGCAGGCTGATGAGGCAGGCTGAGCCTGCGTGCGCTCGTTCTATAGTTTGTTTGGTCGCAGGCAGACGGCTCGGTAACGATAGTAATATGTGTAATTGTTTCAAAAAACCTTGTAGTGGACGGGAGACCCGTCTGCTACAAGGTTTTGCGGCAATATGTCGGAGTATGTCCGATTTGATTTTAAAGAATAAAGAAAAGGTAACATCTAAAAACCCCTGTACAAAAAAGAAAAAAAGTGGTAAAATAGAGATATGAAAATAAGACAGATAGGGTTCTTTGATGAGGAGAACCGATACAAGAAATTAACAGAATTAGGCGATCCGCTGGAGAAACT